>CAZZLC010000013.1:0-143787 GCA_964655065.1 uncultured Enterobacteriaceae bacterium
CGCCTGCTCCGCGCTCGGCTTCGCCAAGCGCGCCGGCGCAGAGACCGAGACCGCAATGTCTGGGCGGTCTCGGTCTCCGCCGGCAGTCGACTTCGTCGCCTGCTCCGCGCTCGGCTTCGCCAAGCGCGCCGGCGCAGAGACCGAGACCGCAATCTCTACCGGTCCCTCACGGCGACGCTTCCTCGCCGGCGACGGAGATGTCCGGAATTCGGCCAGCCAGGATCTCGGCGACGGGGCGCGTCGTCTCGAAGCGGGCGAGGACCATCTTGACGACCACGGTCATCGGGACGGCGAGGATGGCCCCAGGGATGCCCCACAGCAGAGTCCAGAACACCAGGGTCACGAGCACGGTGATGATGTGCAGGTCGAGGCTCTCGCCCTGCATCCGTGGCTCGATGACGTTGCCGACCAGCAGCTGCACCGAGCCGGGCAGGAGGAGGGCCAGCACGACCATGTAGAGCGCATCGGGATGGGAGATGTAGGCGACGGGCAGCGGCAACACCATCGCGATGATGCTCCCCGCCGAGGGGATGAAGTTCAGGAAGAACGCGAGCACCCCGAACACGAGGCTGAGCTTGACCCCGAGAATCGCGAGGAGGACCCAGGTGAACACGCCCGTGGCCAGCGAGGCGATGAACTTCGTGCCGAGGTAGCGCTGCACGCTCCGGTCGATCTCTCCCCAGAGGCCCGTCCGCGTGTCACCCGGGCTGCGGCCGGCGAGCAGGATCACGGTGAAGAGCACGACGAACGCGCCGTTGATGACGACGTTGGCCACGATTCCAATCGCGTCTCCGCCGAGATTCAGGGCGCCCGAGCCGACCAAGGCGTCGTCGGGCAACACCTCGAACACCTTCTGGACGATCTGGTTGAAGGTGATGGTCTCGTCGTCGGCCGAGATTCCCAGCCACGTCTGGAGTAGCCTGGAGATGTCGGCGACCACCTGCTCGATGCCCACGCGGAAGGACTCCCCTTCCTCGAGGAGCTGGGCCACCGAAGCCCGGATGGCGAAGCCCAGCACGGTGGTGAACCCCACGAGCACGAGGAACGCAGCGAGGATGGCCGCCCAACGGGGCAGGGCGAGGCGAACCTGGAGGCCGTTGACGAGCGGCCCCAACAGGTAGGTGAGCAACAGGGCCAGCGCGAGGGGGATGAGGACGCTCCTGGCGTAGGACAGTGCGAACGACAGCGTGACGGCCGCCATCAGCACCAGAGATCCTGTGATCAGCAGCCCCTGCTCACGCGAGAGCCCGAGGGATGAGGAATCGGAGTCGGTCGACACGGGGCCTCCATCGACGGGCGACGTATGCGGTTGGCCACATCGAGCAAGCCTCGCTCGCCGAGAGAAGTGGACACACGTTCATCATGAAGGTATGTTCAAGCCGTGGCCTACGCCGAACTCTTCGCTCGCACTTGTTTCTCGCTCCTCGACGGCGCCTCGCAGCCTCACGAGCTCGTCGCTCGTGCAGCGGAGCTCGGCCTGCCACACCTCGGGATCGTCGATCGCGACAGTGTCTACGGCCTCGTTCAGGCTCACAAGGCCGCTCTCGGGTCGTCGCTCCACCTCGTCTGCGGGGCGACGCTGACGGTCCGGGGGTCTCCCTCGGTCGTGGTCCACGTCGAGAACCTGCGCGGCTGGGCGAACCTCTGCCGCCTCCTCACCGCGGGGCGGGCCGACGAGCCCAAGGGCCGGGCTCAGGTGTCACCGGGGGTGCTCGCCGATCACGCCGACGGGCTGTGGGCCACCCTCCGACCAGGCTGGAGCGCGACGGCGGCGGCTTCGCTCCGCGAGGCGTTCGGCGAGCGCACGAGCGTGATGGTCCACCGCGATCTCACCCCCTCCGATCGCCGGCGCACCGCGCAGGCCCTGTCGCTGGCCCGCGCGCTCGACGCGCCTCTCGTGGCCACCGGTGACGTCCGGTTTCACCGTCCCGGCCGCCGAGTCGTGGCCGACGTGCTCGCGTGCATCCGCCGCAAGACGACGATCCAGCAGGCCGGTCGGGCATTGCTCGCCAATGCCGAGCGCACCTTCCTGCCTCCCGAGCGCTTCGTCTCGCGCTACGCCGATCTTCCGGGGGCGGTTCGCCATGCCGAGCACCTGGCGAGCCGCTGCACGTTCTCGCTGGCCGAGCTTCGCTACGGCTACCCTCGCGAGGTGGTCCCCGACGGGCACACGCCCATGAGCTGGCTGCGGGAGCTCACCGAGCGAGGACTGTCCGAGCGCTACCCCGCGGGGGTGCCCGCCGCAGTCCGACAGGGCATCGATCACGAGCTCTCCGTGATCGCGGATCTCGACTTTCCGAGCTACTTTCTCACCGTTCACGACATCGTCCGGTTCGCGCGCAGCCGGGGAATCCTGTGCCAGGGCCGAGGCTCGGCGGCCAACTCCGCCGTCTGCTACGCGCTCGGCATCACGGCCGTCGATCCGAGCCGGGCCAGCCTGCTCTTCGAACGGTTCATCAGCAAGGAGCGCGGAGAGCCGCCCGACATCGATGTCGACTTCGAGCACGAGCGTCGCGAGGAGGTCATCCAGTACGTCTACGCCCGCTACGGGCGCGACCGCGCTGGTATGGTCAACGAGTTCATCACCTACCGCCAGCGCTCCGCGGTGCGCGACGTGGGCAAGGTGTTCGGGATGTCCCTCGATCAGGTCGATCGGCTCGCCAAGAGCCTCGATCGCTGGACGTCCGACGACCGGGTGCCGCCGAGCGAGGGGCGTACGGCCGAGAAGTGGGCCGAGCCGCACGAGGGCCACGCCTCACCCCTTCTCGTCCCCCCCATCGACGCGGTGGCCGAGCGCATTCGCGAGGCGGGCCTCGATCCGGAGTCCGAGGCCGTTCGCGCCACGCTGCACGTCGCGAGCGAGCTCACGGGGTTTCCCCGCCATCTCTCCATCCACGTCGGCGGCTTCGTGATCGCGGCCGACAAGCTCGTCGATCTCGTGCCCATCGAGCCCGCGACCATGGCCGAGCGCACGGTCCTGCAGTGGGACAAGTACGACATCGACGTGCTCGACTTCGTCAAGGTGGACGTGCTCGGCCTCGGCATGCTCACCGCCATCCGCAAGAGCTTCGACCTCGTCGAGGAGGCGGGAGGACCGCGCTGGTCGCTCGCGACGGTGCCCGCCGAGGACTCCGCGGTCTACGACATGTTCTGTCGCGCGGACACGGTGGGGGTGTTCCAGATCGAGAGCCGCGCGCAGATGTCGATGCTGCCCCGACTCAAGCCCAAGTGCTTCTACGACATCGTGATCGAGGTCGCGATCGTGCGTCCGGGCCCCATCCAGGGCGGCATGGTCCACCCCTACCTGCGCCGACGCACCGGTGAGGAGCCGATCACCTACGCTCACCCCTCGCTGGTCCCGATCCTCGAGCGCACGCTGGGGGTCCCGCTTTTCCAGGAGCAGGTCATGGCCATGGCCGTGGCCGTGGGTGGGTTCACCGCGGGGGAGGCGGATCGGCTGCGGCGAGCCATGGGAGCGTGGCGCAAGCGCGGGAACCTCCACGAGATGGGCCAACGGCTCGTCGAGGGCATGGTCGCCCGCGGCATCGACCGTAGCTACGCCGACTCGGTCTTCGCGCAGATCCTGGGGTTCGGTGAGTACGGGTTCCCCGAGTCGCATGCGGCCAGCTTCGCCCTGCTGGTCTACGTGTCCGGCTGGCTCAAGTGTCACCACCCCGCGGCGTTTGCTGCCGCCCTGATCAACAGCCAGCCCATGGGCTTCTACAGTCCTCGTGCGCTGCTCGCCGACGCGCAGCGGCATGGCGTCGAGGTGCGCCCTCCGTGCGTGGTGCGCTCGACTCACGACTGCACGCTCGAGCCCGACGAGCGCGGAGGGCAGGCGATCCGGGTGGGACTGCGCCTGCTCGAGTCGTTTGGCGAGGAGCACAGCGAGGCCATCGTGCTCGCCCGCGAGTCGGCCCCGTTCCGGAGCTCCCGCGAGCGAGGGGCCTTGGCGGACTTTGCACGGCGAACTGGCCTCGATCGCCGCCGACTGCAGGTCCTCGCCGAAGCGGGCGCCCTCGAGGTGATCGCGGGCCCCGATCGGCGACAGGCCGCCTGGGCCCTACAGGGTCTGTGGACCGAGCTGCCGCTGTTCGCCGGCCTCACGCGAGACGAGCCCCCCGCCGAGCTCCCTCAGCAGACCGAGCTCGAGCGGCTCAAGGCCGAGTACCGCACCCTCGGCCTGTCGGTGGACCTCCACCCCCTCGAGTTGCTGCGTCGTCAGCTCGCGGCCAGGGGCGTGATCCCTCTTCAGCAGCTGCTCGAGCACGCTCACGGGGATCAGGTGAAGGTCGCGGGCCTCGTGTCGTCGCGCCAGCGACCCGGCACCGCGAAGGGGGTGGTGTTCATGACGTTCGAGGACGAGACCGGCCTCGCGAACCTCGTGGTCTGGCCCAAGACCTGGCAACGGTTCCGCCGCGTCGCGATGCAGCACTCGATGCTCGGCTGTGACGGCCGTGTCCAGCGCGCCGAGGGGGCGCTGTCGGTGCTCGTGGAGTCCCTGTGGCCCCTTCCCGAGCCCGAGATCACGGCCCCTGGACCGGCCAGTGCCCCCGTGAGCCCCGAGTCGGTGGCGCCGCCGCCCGACGAGCTTCCGGTGCCCACGAGCCAGCTCCCCGTGCGAGCGCGGAACTTCCACTGACAGCTTTGCGCTCGTCCCGACCGACCCGGCGCGTTAACGAACGCGGTCGCATCGGCACACGGTGCACGGTGCACTGGTTCTGGGTAGCCAGCTCGGAGGCCCCTCTCATGGCTCGATTCCTCGTCCCTCTCGCGCTCTCCATCGTCGTCGGTTGCAGTGGAGGCGCGACTGAGCTGCCTGCCGCCGAGGAGGCCGAACCCATCGTCGACTTCGAGGTACCGGAGCCCGACGTGCTGACCAACTGGCCCTGCCCGCCGTTCCGGGAGAGCGACAGCACCGAAGACCGGATGAACGACGACGACCTGGACGGACTCACCGACTGTCAGGAGGACATCCTCGGTACCGACCCCGACAACCCCGACAGCGACGGCGACACCATCCCCGACGGCGACGAGGTCGGTCGCCTGGTCCGCGTCGACGACGAGGACACCGACCAGGAGATCATCGACGACCTGCTCGACACCGACCGCGACGGGATCCTCGACATCAACGACACCGACGACGACGGTGACGACGTGCCGACCATCAACGAAGACGTCGATGGCGATGGTCTGGCCGCCAACGACGACACCGACTCCGACGGCACGCCCAACTACCTCGACACCGACGATGACGACGACCTCGCCTCCACCGAGGTGGAGGACTTCGTGGGCAGCGGGCCGGAGTGCGCGATTCCCGGCACGGCTGGCGACGGCAACCCCTTGAACGACGACTACGACTGCGACGGCATCCCGAACTGGATCGACCCCGACGACGACAATGACGGCGCAGCCGGCTGCGAGAACAGCTTCAACCTCGACAACGTCATCACGGTGGTCGACGACGACGGCGACCAGTTCGACGAGGTCGACGATCTCGACGGCGATGGGCTGGCCGATCCCTTCGACCCCGACGACGACGGCGACGGCGTGCCGACGATCGAAGAGGACTGGAACGGCGACGGCGACGCCTGCAACGACGACCTCGACTTCGACAACGAGCCCGACTTCCTCGATCTCGACGAGGATGGTGACGACGAGCCCACCCTCGTCGAGGACCGCAACGGCAACGGCCTCGTCTTCGACGACGACCAGGACGGCGACGGCATCCCGAACTACCGCGACCAGGACGACGATGGCGACACCATCCCGAGCCGTATCGAGTTCGGGATCTTCGAGGGTGATCCCCCTCGCCCCCGCAACGTCGACACCGACGGAGACGGTATTCCCAACTTCCGCGACATCGACGACGATGGTGACGGCTGCCGCACCATCGACGAAGACACGCGCAACCCCGACGGGAACCCGGACAACGACCGCAACGGCAGCGGCATCCAGGACTACCTGAACCCCGACTTCTCGACCTGCCTCTTCGACCGTTCCGACCTTTCCCTGACCGGTACCGGCTTCACGGCCGAGAACGGGTCTCGGGTCTACGCGCGGATCACCTCCAACGAGGAGCTCGACGGCGACGGGCAGCCCCGGGTCCTCGGCGCAGGCGAGGCGGTCGTCGCGAACGACGGCTTCGCCATCACCTTCCCGCTGGTGGCGGTATCGGGCGACACCTACACCATCGACTACTTCGTCGACACCGACGCGAGCGGTCGATGCGCCGCGACCGACGGCATCTACCAGCTCGTGATTCCGACCGACACCGTGGACGTGGCGACCACGGCGGGTGTCGACACCACCGACACCTGCGCCCAGTAGCGCAGCCGTGGCGGGTCTCCCGTCGCGACTGAGGCTCCCCCTGGCCGTCGCGGTCGGGGGGCTCGTCGTGATTGGGGCGGTCTGGTTCGGCGCGCAGACCCAGGTTCGCTTCGCCCTGTGGCAGAGCGTCGCCGAACGTCCGCTCACCCCTGGCGAGGGGCGACGGTTGGCCCGCTGCCACCGGACCCCCAGCTGGTGGACCTGGGTGAAGGTGCTCCACAATGACCGCCCAGTCCCGTGCGGTGAAGGCTGGACGATCGACCGGATGGCGGACAAGATCCGCCGCAGTCCGGACCGGCGCCAGTGGGTTCGTCAGTACGTCGAGGCTCCGGAGACCCCGCCCGCCCGCCGGCTGCGCGCCTCCCTCCTCCTGAACGTCGTCGGCGAGGCAACGCCGGAGGAGCCGGCTTGGCTCGCCATCGGCAACGAGGTGCCCCTCACTCCGGAACACGGGCCCGAACGAATCCAGGCCGAGGCGTGGCCCTGGGCAATCCACCTCGGTCCTCTCCACACGGCCCTGGGGACGCTGGTAGGCACCAAGGTGGCGGGGTACTCGGCCGCCGAAGCGGTGGGCCCCTACGAGGCGCTGTGGGCTCTCGACGACCCGGAGACCGACCGGGCACTGGTCCAGCACGCGGCTTCCGGCCTCGACGTCTCCGCCACGTTGTCCGACGATCGCTGGTACCGTCGGCGCCGCGGCCGCCCGAGCCTCTCCTGGCCACCAGGCTGGTCCCGCCTGGTGCTGGGCCGTCCCGCGACGTGTGCGGACGACGGATCCGAGCCGTCGGACGCGTGCCTGACCCTCTGGCGTGACCTGCTGGTCCACGAGGCCAGCGCCGAGTACGGCGACCCCTTCGAGTACGACCCTCTCCCCGCTACCCTGCCCGACCTGTTGCCGGTGCTCGAGCCCTGGGGCCCTCGGACCCGCGGTGCAGAGTGGTGGATGCAGGCAGCGGAGGACTGGATCCGAGCTGCACCGAATCCGGACCGTCGTCTGCTGTCCCTCGCGGGCGGAAGCACCGGAAGCGAGGACGCCCGCGCCCATCCGCTGGCGGTCCTGCACGACCGTTCGGCGACGCCGTTCGTGACCGCGGCGGTGGTGACGGAGCTCGGACGGCGCACCGAGCGTCCGGTCGAGGTTCGGGTCGACAGCGTCGGTACGGTCTGGTTCAGGATCGGTGACGAGATGGCGACTCGCTCCCGCTGCGGGAGCCTCGCTCCCGGCCTCCCGACCACGCCTCCGTGGTCCGAGGCCGAGATCACGGCCGGCGCGCTGATGGAGGCCTCGGCTCAGGCCGAGGCTCCGTTCGTCGCGGCCCGCCTCCGCTCTGCCGCGCAGGCACTGGCGCCCCATCTCGCGGGCGGGCCGGCGGTTCACGACGAGTCGGCCCCGCAGCGCGTCGGGTATTCGGCCGGCCGTCGCCTGCTGCGTCGAGAGCTGCCCGCCTCGCCGAACCGCCTCGGGGTCGGCGAGACGATCGGAGCCCCCTGCGTGCCAACCGGCTGACGGATACCGCGTCGCGCTCGCCCTCAGGCGGCGAAGGGCAGACGAAGCTGCGATGGGCGGCACGAACGCGACCAGGGGGGCCGCCGGGCGGACCGACCCGCGCCACGCGTCTCGAGGTCCACGAGCCAGCCGTCGAGCCGGTGCCTCAACGCCGCTACGATCGGTCCTGCCGACGCCCAGCGCGCCGGATGGCAGGGCTCGCCAGAGTCACCCACGAACCGAAGACCGTCGACCCGGCCGAGGCGCGGCCTCCCTTGACCCCGCGCCACCAGGACCACGGTGTCTCCAGGTCGTGCATCGCCTCGGCACACCAGCACCTCACCCCTCTGCCACGACGTTCCCCCGAACCGGCCTGCCTCGGCGACGAGAAACCAGCTCTCCCCTGGGGCCAGGGGAAGGGGCGGCAGGTCGGGCAGTGCCCCGGCCCAGGAGGCGTGGATAGGAGGGGCGGACGAGCGGACGGGCGCGAGACGGGGAGTCGGCACGGCAACCTCGGGTGATGCCTGAACGTAT
Source organism: uncultured Enterobacteriaceae bacterium (assembly GCA_964655065.1). Taxonomy (GTDB): domain Bacteria; phylum Myxococcota_A; class UBA796; order UBA796; genus DRPG01. The sequence continues at coordinate 8,351 of CAZZLC010000013.1, forward strand.
ACTGAACACACGTCGGATCGGTAGACCAATATATGACCGGTTCGATTCCCGAGGACGAGGGAGCGATCACGATGCGTTTCGAACTGCGGTCAGGGATGGGCCTGGCCATCGTGGCGGCCGTCGGCTGCTCCACTGGTCTGGCCCAGCCCGCTCCCGAGTCCGACGAGCCGCCCTCGTCCGCCGAGTCGGCCGAGCTGCAGCCGCCGCCGTCGGGCACCGATCTGGTGCGCCATCGCTGCCGCATCTTTCCGACCGAGCCCGACGACACGGTCGACACCTGGGACCGCTCCACGGAGCTCGGCCAGTGGACTCTCGCTCAGCAGGAGTCCGGCTGGCGCGTCGACAGCATCGACATGGCGGTCGGCCAGAAGCCCACGGGCTTCGTGCAGACCTACACCCAGATCTGCCTCGTGCCCCGGGAGGGTCAGGCCGGCGGATGATCGGCCAGCGCGGCGGCCATCTCCGTCACCCGAACCAGGTCGATCGGGGCCGTGACATCTTCGTCGGCGTGCAGCGCCGTACCCACGATCGCGCCGGCGAGAGGGCCGAAGCGCCCCAGCGTGTCCACCGAGAGACCGCTGCCCACCCACACGGGCACGGGCGAGACCCCACGCACCTTCTCGAGATCGGCGGGGTCGGTCGGTCGACCCGTGCCCGCCCCCGTGACCACGAGCACGTCCGCCTGGCCGCGCAGAGCGGCGTCACGAGCCGCGTCCTCGAGGCGCCAGGGTCCGAGGGGCACCGCGTGCTTCACGAGCACGTCAGCCACGATGGCGACAGCATCAGCCCCGAGCCGCCGCCGAAGCAGCAACGTCTCGCGAGCGCGACCCTCCACGACGCCCTGGTCGGTCACCATTGCGCCAACATGCACGTTGACCCTTACGAATCCTGCCCCGGTCGCCGCCGCGACCGCCACTGCCGCGGCCGCGTCGTTCCGCAGCACGTTGACGCCCACCACGAGCTCGGGCAAGCGATCCCGGACTGCTCGAACGGCCCGGGTCATCGCCGCCACGGTGAACGGATCGACGCGCTCCGCTGCGAACGGTGCGTCGCCGAGGTTCTCGACGATCACGCCGTCACAACCCCCCTCGGCGAGGGTGACCGCGTCGGCGATCGCACGGTCGAGCACGCCGTCGAGCCCGGGGCCCGGGACCGGCGCCCCCGGGAGCGGCAGGAGATGCACGACACCCACCAACGCGGGTCGACCCGAGGGGGCCGGCAGGCTCACAGCAGCGCGACGAAGGTGAGCACGACGAACACGGGGCCCAGGAACATCGCTGCATAGCCGATGTATCCGAAGAAGCTCGGCATCTTGTAGCCGGCCTGCTCGGCGATCGCGCGAACCATGAAGTTCGGACCGTTGCCGATGTAGGACCCAGCCCCCATGAACACCGCGCCGAGTGAGATGGCGACCAGCACCATCTCGGAAGCTTCGTGCGTCGCGAGTGGTCCGAGGTTCTCGGCTGTCGTGCAGAACTCGTAGGTGCCGCAGGCAACCGCCGCGAAGGTGACGTAGGTAGGAGCGTTGTCGAGGAACGCAGACAGCGAGCCCGTCGCCCAGAAGTACTGCCACGGCTCGCTGATCCCCAGGTCGGCGCCGTAGGTCTGTAGCAGCGTCGTGGCGGGGATCATGGCGACGAAGATGCCGATGAACAGGGCGGCAACCTCGAGGATCGGCTCCCAGCTGAAGTCGTTGGCCGCACGCAGCGTCCGCGGGGTGTAGACCAACGACGCCACGGTGAGCGCCGCCATTCCGATCTCTCGCGCATAGTAGTGGCGGAAGTCGACGTGCTCCGGATCGGGAGAGAGAACGAGCACGCAGGCGATGACGCCGGCGAGCCACAGGAAGTTCAGGTTGCCCTCGAGCCGGAGAGGCTGCATCGTCGCCGAATCGAGCGAGACCCGGGACTCGGATTCCTGGGCGTAGAAGTAGCTGTCGAGGGCGTAGAACCCCACGAGCAGCACCAGGACCACGGGCAGCCACATCGGCCAGAGGGTCTCGAGCGTCCAGAAGAAGTCGATGCCCCGCAGGTAGCCGAGGAACAAGGGCGGGTCGCCGATGGGGGTGAGCGCGCCACCGATGTTGGACACGAGGAAGATGAAGAACAGCGGAATGTGCCAGACGTGCTGGCGCTGGCTGTTCGTGCGCAACATCGGTCGGATGAGCAGCATCGACGCCCCGGTCGTGCCAATCAGGTTCGAGATCACCGCGCCGATGGCCAGAAACGCCGTGTTCACCATCGGCCGTCCCTCGAGGTCACCGCGCAGGAGGATTCCGCCGCTGATCACATAGAGGCTGCCGAGCAGCGCGATGAAGGAGACGTACTCGGCGATCGCGTGCTCGAGTCCGTGGGCCGCGTCGTGAGCCATGGTGCCGTGGCCCGAGAACGCGGTGTAGACCAGGTAGAGGAACACGGGCGAGGCCCAACCGAGCGCGACCAGGAGCTGGTTGCGGTTGGAGTGCCAGAAGTGGCCCGCGACCATGGGAAGGATGGCGATCGAGAGCAGCAGCCCCGCGAAGGGAAGCACCGACCACCAGGGAAGCACCTCGCCCAAGCTCGGCCCGTCGTGATCGCCGTGCCCCCCACCGTGATCGCCCTCGCCGCCTCCCGCGGCAAGCCCCGAGTCCGGCCAGAGGAGCACGGCGACGATCGCCAGTACCGCAAGCCATGGCGCGAGGCGCCCGAGCGTGTCGAAGATTCGATTCGACCGTGTGAACTGCACCACGAGCGCTCCATCCTACTGCGATGGGGCCCTCATTAACCGCGCCAACGACCCCGGGCTCAAGACATCGACGGGACCTCGGCCGACCTGAACGACAAACCGCCTCGCCCCTCGCGCTACGGGTGGTTCAGGTAGAGCAGCGGCTCCAGAGTGTAGACGTCGGCCGGCAGGGGGGGGATCGTCGTGAGGGCGGCATCGGCATCGCCGTCGAGGAGCGAGGGCGTGGTCGCGACACCGTGGACGATGCGTGGACCCGAGCCCTCGAGCCGAATGGCGTACTGGTAGAGCTCCCTCCCCGCCAGCGCGTCGTCACGCTCGACAGCCGAGGCGAGACGAGGATCCGGCAGTCCGATGGCCACCGAGAACGCCGTCGGGGCGGGGGCACTGCAGGAAAATCCATCGGTCTCCGCTGCCGTCTCGAGCTCCCACGCTCCCAGCAGCTCCTTCTCGCCACTGTCGAGCACCTCGGGCAAGGCCGCGACCACGGTGAGCTCCGTACGGCAGAGCTCCGACGCGGCGGCGTCGGCGAGCCACCACGAGGCACTCGCCGTCTCGAGGTCCACGGTCCCGAGATCATCCACGGGCAGCGTCACGAGCATGGCCTGAAAGGTCGGAGCAGCCGCGTCGTCGACGCCAGGTGGACCATCCGTCGGGTCCGGCTGCTCGGGCTCGTTGGGCTCCTCACCACCCGCGAACGGCGGCTGCGCCGCATCGAGGTCCCCAGCCGAGCATCCGAGCCCGAGCACCAGCGCAACCACTGCGATCCTCGTCACGGGACCTCCCGGCCCAGAGTCTTGCAACGTCCGTTCCACGCCCTGGACGACGTCGTCCTGCCCCCCGCTCACAGGAAGGGGACCGCGAACCCGGGCGGGACTGTCGCGCTCAGGGCGTCGCGCCGGTGTCGCCCGTGAAGCCGGTCTCGTCATCGGGCACCTCGCGGAACAGCACCGACGTCGCCACCGTAATGGCAGGGTCGAACTCATAGTATCCGCGAGCCAGCTCATCGGCGCCCTCGACGAAGTCCTCGAAGGTGAGGTCGATGCGCTCGCCGAGACCGTTCACTGCGATGGCGCCGTTCTCGTCGACCCCATAGCCGCGGCCGAGCCCCTGGACGAAGATCTCGGACTCGAGGTTGGTGAACGCGAGCACGTCGCTGTACAGGACCGCCCCTCCGAGCAAAGGCTCCAGCGCGTCCCACTCGGACGGATTGAGTCCGTTGGAGAGGAACTCGCGGACCTCCTGGTCGAGCTCGGCCATGCCGAAGCCCCAGCGCCACTTCGCGATCAGTCCGCCGACGTCACCGTTGAACTCGTCGGGGATGTCGGCCCCTGCGCACCCGTCGACCACCGAGGTCTGCCCGGGGAGCAGCTCGAATCCCAGGATGGACTGGCTCTCCTCGATCCAGGGCGACTGCGAGGGCTCGATCGTGTCCTCGGTCGACGTCAGGAAGACGAGGCAGCCAGCCCCACTCTGGCTGTCGAAGACCGTGAACAGGATGCCCGGGGGCTGGGCTGGGTTCTCCTCGCCCTCGGCAATGCCGAGGAACACTTCCTCCTCGGGGTCCCAGACCGCCGCGCCCACCAGGGCGAACCGATCGATGTCGAGCCGGTTGCTCGGCGGCGGCAAGACGAACGAGTCGTCGTTCGGCGCGACGTCGTCATCGTCGTCCGCATCGGGCACCACGGTCGACCCCGTGCAGCCCACGACAACGACGAGCCACCATCCACTGAACCGCATCGGACCTCCCGGGAAAACGAACGCAGCGCCGGCCGGCATCGTACCCTGCATCCCCGTCCGATGGCACGTCAAACGAAGGCAATCCAAGCGGCCAGACCGAGGAACAGGACCCCGAAGAACAACAGCACCGCCGCTCCCCCCGCCCAGAACGCGGCGCTCCGCCCCTCCTCGCGGAGCCGCTCGCCGAGCAGCTCGGTCCACCTTCGCGGGGCCGGGATCGGGGTGGCGTGGAGGAACCGCTCGACAGCACCACCCGGCAGCTCCTCCTTGGCGATGGCCTCTCGACGCACGTCCTGGCTGACTCGGGCCACCTCCGCCGCGAACGGCTCGGTGATCGGTGGTTCCCTGGGAACCTCCCGCCGAGTGACCACGACAATCGAGTCGTCTTCGAGGTGGTCGGGGCGGGCATAGTCGCTCGACGCTTCGATCAGCTTGCCCGCCACCGCGGTCTCGAGGGCGTCGGGGTCGGGCTCGTCGCGAACCACGCGCGCGATCTCCGTATCGGACTCGAGGCTCCCCCCTGCCCTTCGCACGATCTCGGCCATCTCCGAGATGTGGGTGGCCTCCTCGCTGTCGGGGTCCATCTCGTCCAGCCCGACGTCCAGCTTGCGAAACAGCTGGCGAAACGCTTCGGCACTCGCCGGTCCGCCGAGCGCCTCGTCGTCGATCGGCACCAGCGTGTCGGACGAATCGGGGCTCGGCAGCAACAGGGGCACGAGCTGCTCGATGCCCGCGTCCATCGTGAAGTCGCCGCGTATGGCCCACAGCAGCTCGTCGACGCGGCCGTGGGGTCGGGTCAGCTGCCGACGAACGCGCTGGAGCGCCACCTGGGCCCGCACGAACTGCCCCAGGAGCATGGCCGCCTCCGCCTCCGCGATCGCCGAGGCGGCCGCGTCCCCCTGGGCTGGGGGGGCCGAGGTGAACGGCTCGCTCGCACTGTCGACCAGCTCGGCCATCGATGCGTCGTCTGGAAAGGCGCGCTCGGCACGTCGCGCGAACGAGGTGGCCTCGTCGAGCCAGCCTCGCATGCGCAGGATTCGCACCCCGAGGCGCCAGACGACCGGCGTGGCCTCGGGGTGACCGAGGAGCGCCTCGACGCGCGTGAACGCCCGGTCGAGGAGCCGGAGATGGACGTAGGCTTCGGCGAGCGCCAGCCGAGCTGCGAACGTAGGCTGCCGGTCGACCGCCCAACGCTCGACGAACAGCACCACCAGTCTGTGGAACCCCCGGGTGGCCTGATGGAGCGTCACACGCTCCAGCAGGTCGTCGGAGAATGCTTCCGGACCCGGGGCTCCCACAGGACCTCGCTAGCCGAGCTCGCTCACGGCCTTGGTGAGCTTCGGCACGACCTCGAACAGGTCATCGACGATGCCATAAGTAGCATGCTCGAAGATCGGGGCCTCCGGGTCCTTGTTGATCGCCACGATCACCTTGGATGTCCGCATTCCCGCGAGGTGCTGAATCGCCCCGGAGATTCCGGCCGCGACGTAGAGCTGTGGGTTCACCGTCTTGCCGGTCTGCCCGACCTGCTCACTGTGCAGCGCATAGCCGGCGTCGACCGCCGCGCGCGACGCACCGACGGTGGCCCCGAGGGCGGCGCCCAGCGGCCGAACCACCTCGTCGAACTTCTCGGCGGAGCCGAGCGAACGCCCGCCCGACACGATGCGCTCGGCCTCGGTGAGGTCGGCCACCGCGCTGGAGGGCGCCTTGGTCTCCACGAGGGTCGTCTTCGCGACGGGCGAGGCATCGACGGCGACGACCTCTGCGGCTCCGCCGCTGCCGTCGGGCTGACCGAAGCTGTTGGGTCGCACCGAGAAGATCGCGGGCGAACCCGTGACCTTCACGTCGGCGTACATCTTGCCCGCGTACAACGGGCGGCGGCCTACGAGCTCGCCGCCGTCGACGCGCAGGTCGGTCACCTCGGACGCCATGCCCGTGCCCAGGCGCGCGACGAGCCGGGGAAGCGCGTCCTTGCCCGCGTACCCCGCCGAAGCCAGGATCACGGTCGGGCTCGCCGCGGCGACGATCGCCGCCCAGGCGTCAGTGAGCGAGGCGGAGTCATAGTCGTGGCTTCCCCCCACCTGGAACACCTTGTCAGCGCCAAACGCACCGAGCGACGCCGCGTCTGCGTCGCCCACCACCGCGGCGGCCACCGTGGCGGACATGGCCCCCGCGAGCTCCTTCGCCTTGCCGAGGAGCTCCGAGGCCGACTTCTTGAAGGCCCCGCCGTCGTGCTCGGCCAACACCAGAATCGTGGACATTTCGGTTCTCCCCTTTCTCAGATGACCTTGGCTTCTTCGCGCAGCAGCTTGACGAGTTCGGCGACCACCGCGTCGGTGTCGCCCTCCAGGATCCGGCCCTTCTGGCGCTCGGGAGGCGCACCGTAGGCTCCGACCGTCAGCTTCGGAGCCACATCGTCGGCCGAGAGTCCGAGCGTGGCGAGGTCGAGCGTGTCGACGGGCTTCTTCTTGGCCTTCATGATGGCCGGGAGCTTCGCATAGCGAGGGGTGTTCAGACCGCGCTCGGCGGTGATCACGGCCGGCAGCGAGCCCTTGACCACCTGCTGCACCCCGCCGTCCATCGAGCGGGTCGCCGTGAACTCGTCGCCCTCGATCGAGAACTCGACCACGCGCGAGACGAGCGCCCAGCCGAGGAGCTCGGCAACCATTCCGGGAACCTGGACGTTCTCGTCGTCGATCGACTGCTTGCCACAGAAGACCAGGTTGAGCTCCTCCTTCTCGATCGCCTTCGCGAGCGCGCGGGCAATGCCGAGGCTGTCGGCGCCATCGAGCGCACCATCCTCGATCACCACCGCCTTGTCGCCACCACGGGCGAGCACCGCGGCACGAAGCTGGGACAGCACGTCGTCGGACTTGCCAACCGAGAGCACGACCAGATCCCCACCGTGGGTCTCCTTGGTCTTGACGCCTTCTTCGACGGCAAACTCGTCGTAGGGCCCAACCTCTGTCTTGCCGCTGAACGAGAAGCTCGTTCCGTCGGCGCTCGGGGACAGGCGGGCATCAGTGCCAGCTGTCACCTTCGCGCAGATACCGATCTTCACTTGACCTCCTCTGTGGTCTGGGCAGTGGTCGTAACGACGGCCGGCGACGCGGTGGACATGCCGCGAAGGAAGATGTCGGCCACCTGATCCGCTGCCACCTCCAATGGAAAGCGATCCTGCTTGCGGGCAAGCACCCACTGCATGGCCAGTTCGTCCATCGCACCGAAGAACGCCCACATGCCGATGAAGGGGTCCATATCTCGTCGGAACACCCCCTGCGCCTGGCCACGCCTGACGATCTCCGCGAACACCTCGAGGTAGGCCCAGAGCTTCTCGGGGCGGTACTCTTTGAGGAACTTGGTGGACAGTCGCAGCTCGACCTGGAGGACCGCGGCCACGTCGCGGTTCTGGTGCACCTGTCGGAAGTGGAACCGCGTGAACGCCCGCACCTGCTGGACAGGATCGTCGACGCTGCGGAGGGCCTCGGTGAGCCCGACCTGCATGTCGTCCATCTTCTCCTCGAAGATCGAGAGCAGCAGGTCGTCCTTGTTCTTGAAGTACCGGTAGATCGTACCGTCAGCGACGCCGGCGCGTCGGGCGATCTCGGCGACGGGAGCGAGGAGGAACCCGCGCTCGGCGAACACCTCGATCGCCGCGTTGATGATCAGCGTTCGCTTGTCGCCTCGGCGGGATGACGGAGAGGACTCACTTCCCATCGGGATCCTGGCTGGAAGGGGAACCTGCCGAGTATCGCCCTACCGCGACGCGAGCCATCGCTGGACGAGCGCCTCGATGTTGCGGTCGGGCACCGTGGACCAGTCAGCCAGGAACTTCTCGTTGCCGATGTCGGTGAGCGGGTGCCGCAGCGCGGCCTCGATGACCGAGAACGGAGCGGTCGCCACGTCGGCGCCGGCCAGCGCCGCCTGGACGAGGTGCTGCGGATGCCGGAGGCTCGCGGCCAGCACCTGGGTCTGGATCGACTCGCTCTCGGCGTAGACCTCGACGATCTGGCGGATGAGATCCGTGCCGTCCCAGCTGACGTCGTCGATGCGTCCGATGAAGGGCGAGATGTAGGTCGCGCCGGCGAGCCCGGCGAACAACGCCTGTGCGGCCTGGAAGCACAGGGTCACGTTGACCTTCACGCCCTCGTCGGCCAGCGTCTTGCACGCCCCGAGGCCTGCGCGGGTGAGGGGGACCTTCACCACGACGTGCTCGTGAACGCGGGCCAGGAGCCGGCCTTCACGGACCATCCCCTCGGTGTCCTGGGCCACGACCTCGGCGCTGACCGGCCCCCGGACGAGCTCGCAGATCTCGTGGACGACCTCGACGAAGTCACGCCCCTCCTTCGCGATCAGCGAGGGGTTGGTGGTGACGCCGGCGAGGATGCCCCAGCTGTGGACCTCTCGGATCTCGTCGAGGTTGGCGGTGTCGATGAAGAGCTTCATGGCGAGCCTCCCGCGCGATCAGAGGTACCGCAGCACCGTGGGACCTGCGATCGAGCGTAGTGACGAGCACCCTGCCGGTGCGGGCATCGGGCCGGGTGCCGGTCCGAGATCTGCGTAGCGGCGACCGGTGCAAGGGTCGACCGCTTCGGGCCAGACCTGCAGCAGAGGCTCGAGAACGAACCTCCGCGAGGGGATCGCGGGGTGGGGAACCACGAGACGCTCGGTCTCGATGCACTCCCCTTCGACGATCAGCACGTCCAGATCGAGCGGCCGGTCCGCCCAGTGCAGCTCCCGCCGCCGCCCGGCCAGCGCTTCGAGTGCGATGCAGCGGTCGAGCAGCTCCTCGGCAGGGAGATCGGACACCAACCGCGCGACGCCATTCAGGAACCAGTTGCGAGCCGCACCGCCGGGGAGCGGTGGGGTCCGAACCCAGGGACTGACCCGCTCGACCAGAATGCGACCCGTCGCCGTCAGTCGCCGGAGCACGTCCTCGAGGCGCCCGCGCCGTGGCGGGAGCGAGCTCCCGAGCCCGAGCGCGATGCGGCGGAATCCAGTTCGTGGCCCCCGGCTCAGCGGACTTCCGGGGGCGTCTGCCGGGTCACCCCGGTACGCGCGGTGGCGCGGAACTCCGCCGGCACACCGTCACCGTCGAGATCGCACCTGGCGGTGACCACGAAGCCAGAGCTTCCGACGGTGGTGGCGTAGGTGGCGTACACCGCCTCGCGGTCGGCCGGGGCCCACGCGAGCGTACGGAAACCCTCCGAAGGCGCCCAGGCCACGGGCTCGGCCGTCAGCTCCGTCACCGGTCGAGGCGCCCAGCCCGAGGGGACCGCGTGCCCGAAGGCATCGAGGTGGTCGAGCTGGGCGTCGCGCAACGCCCTCAGGTCCGCCTGGATGGCGCGGATCCGCGAGCTGGAGGACGTCGGAGCCGCCGCGACAGCGATCACGACCACCAGAGCGACCACGGCCAGCGCGATGCCGATTCCGAGCGTCGTACGGTCCGAGGTCACGACGCTCGCGCCATGAGCACCGTCAACCGCACGCCGTCGGCCCGTACGTCAGCGCCGATGCCGACCAGGAGCCGGTTGGCCAGGAGGGCGGGACGGGCCTTCGGGTCCCAGACGATCGCGTCGAGACAGATCTCCACCGTGCCGCCCGAGCAGTCCATCCGCCACAGGTCGTCCCGGTCGACCCCTACCCGCTTCGCGATCTCCGCAGGATCGAGCGACGGATTGAGCTGCGCCCAGGGCACGGCGCTCTGCAGCAGCGTGTCGACCTGGGGCGAGCGCAGCCCGTAGGCTTCGCGAACGCGATCGATCACGTCATAGGCCTGATCGGAGGCCATGGGAGGGTTGACGGGGGGCTCGCCACCGTCGAGCAGCGTGAGGTCGGGCGGAACCATCCCGACGTAGACCGGGAAACGGGCCGCCACGCCTCGCTCGTCCCGCAGCTCGATCAGCCACTCGCCGGTCTGATCGGCGCTGGTGGACCACTCCAGCTCGAGGTGACCCTCGAAGAGGCGGCCCACCGGATCCGCGATCGAGAACCGAACCCCGGGCTGCGCGGGCAGCTTCAGTCGCGCACCGGACGGAAGCTGCCTTGGGAACACCTGAAGGTCGATGCGCGGCTGGCTGGTGACGAGGACCCAGATGTCCTGCTGGTCGCCCCGTGCCCGTACGAGCCCCAGGTCGACGCCGTTCGGAACCTGGTTGACCAGGGACTTGATGGCCTGCGGAGGCTCGGCTCCGATCGACGACCCCACGGTATGGACGCTGCGAATGGGGAAGGGCCACCCCGCTCGCCACGCGGCCTCCCGGATCTCGGGCGGCGTGAGCCCTCCCCGCTCGTAGACGAGGTTCAGGGCCAGGCCCGCGGCGGCACCACCGAGTGACGCATCCCACGAGCGCAGTCCGAGGACCGAGCGAACTCCGGGGTCGGGAGGCGAGCCCTTCACCCTCGCATAGGACCCCGCCGACGGTGACGGCAGCCGGGGCATCTCTTCCCAGTTGACGGCCGCTCCGACGATCGAGCCGCCCTTCGGACACCCCAGGAGCAGCGCGAGCACGGTGCCGGCAATCACGTGGCGGCCTCGGGCAGTGGGGGCAGCGCGTCTTCGTCCGTGGCTGTGTTGTCGTGGCGGATCGCGAACGCCTCCTCGCCGAGGTCGACGAGTTGCAGGGCGCCGAGACGCTTGCCGTTGACCGTGGGAATGAGAGAGTGGCCGTCGCGCATCCAGCTCAGCGCGGTGTCCCGATCGATCGTCCGCTCGGCCAGCCCGTGAAACTGCACGACGAGCTCCCGAATCTTGCCATCGACCACCGAACCGCGCTTGACGAGGATGTCACCCATCCGTCCTCCGAGGGTGCGCCGTATCGCAGGCGACGAGCCCAGTCCAGGCAGCACCGAGAAGGTCTCAAGTCCGTCGCATCGAATCCGATGAAGGACTCAGGTGCTTCCGGTACCACGCCCCGAGTGCGCCGGAGGTCAGTTGGAGGGGGTTTCAGATGACAGTCCGCGCCCAGCCCGGAGAACGCGACCTGCGGTATCCGCCGTACGATGAGGACGACGAGGACCGTCTGGCGACCGTGATCATGGCCGACCGCACCGCTGATGGCCGGCCGGTCAGCGAGATGCTGCGGCCCGGAGCGGCCCCCTCCCACCGCCCCTCGGGCCCCCCCATCGAGGCGGAAGGCGTCCTCGTCGAAGACGAAGACACGCCGAACACCGAGCAGCGTACCTGGCCGGCTCACGCCCTCACGCCGACGGTCCACGAGTGGGAGGTGACCGAGCAGATGCCGATGCCGAGCGCCACGCCGCCGCACCTCCAGCGCGCCGTGTCGCCCCCGGGGCCGTCGATGGGATCCGCGGCCTTCGCGCCGCCTCCTCCAGCGCCGCCCACCATCGAGCACGCCGCCATCGTCGAGCCCACGTTCGACATCACGCCCGAAGTGCCCCGCCGAGGCCGCGAGGAGGTCGCTCCCGAGTGGAGCGAGGTCTCCACGCCGGCCTCGCTCAACGCCCAGCCCGTGTTCGACGACGAGGAGAGCTCGTTCGTCCCTCTGATTGCCCTGCTCGCGGTGCCCGCCTTCGGGGTGTTCTTCGCGGCGATGTGGCTGCTCGGGTAGTCACCCGGCTCAGCGTGCCGCGGTCAGGATGCGGGCGAGCCTACGGTTCGTGGAGAGCAGCAGCCCGACCGCGACCGCCCCGAGGATCACGATCAACCACTCCATCGGGATGCCGAAGTCGTCGGGATCGGCGGACCGGAACCCGAGCGAGTGCAGCATGCCAGGCAGGTCGCGCTCCACGCGCCCCGTCCGCGAGTTGGCGTACTCGGTGAGTCGCTGACCGGTCTTCATCGTGGCTTCGAACGCGTACCGGACGATCATCAGTGACGAGAGTGCGTCTGCGACGGGACCCATCTCCTTGACCCGCACGAGCAGTCCGCTGAACACGATCTGGGGGATGAGAATGAGGGGCAGTGTGCCCACCGCGCCCTCGCTGGTCCTCATGCGCGCGCTGACCCAGAGACCCGTGGCGACGCCGACGAACCCGGTGAGCGACGTCACCGCACACAGCGCGGGGAGCGAGTAGCCGTAGTCGCCGTTCAGCGGAAGCAGGAAGTAGCCCAGGGTGGCGAGGAAGCTGCACTGCAGCGTGACGATGAGCGAGAGCACCACGACCTTCGAGCCGAGGTAGGCGGCGGCGGGCACCCCGACCATGGCCTCGCGCTGCGCGATGGCCCGGTCCACGATGAGCTCCCGGACCGCGGCGGAGAGTCCGAACCACAGGCACGACAGCGCGATCATGAAGATCGCACCCGCATCGGGCCGCGGGAACACGACCCACAGGAACAGCCCCAACACGGGGGCCTGGGAGAGCAAGACCAGCAGACCCGAGGTGTCCCGCAGCTTGACCTTCGCGTAGCGCCCCGTGAGCGTGCGCAGGTCCCTCCAGGTCGACCGAAGCACCGGCCGGGTGTCTCCCTCGGCGTGGATCTCGAGTCCATCGAGATCCACGAGATGCTCGCGGGTCCGCACGTAGGTCCGAAACGCCGAGTGAGCCCGGTAGCGGGCCGCCCACTCCTCGTCGGGCCGCTCGGTGAGCTTCGCGAAGATCTGGTCCGCGGACCGAACGCCGAAGTAGGTCCGCGCCTCGGCTGGCGGGCCGAACCAGGCGAGGCGCCCCCCCCGAGCCACCACCAGCAGGTGGTCGACCATGGAGAGGATGGACGGCGTCACGTCGTGAGTGACCACGAACACGATGCGACCATCGTTGGCGAGCTGGCGGACGAGGCCCACGATGCCTTGTGAGGTCTGCGGGTCGAGGCCACTGGTCGGCTCGTCCAGGATCAGGACCCGGTTGCTGCGCGACAGGAGCTCCTGCCCCACGTTCACCCGCTTTCGCTGACCACCCGAGATCTCGGAACCAATGAGGTTGCGCCGGATCCCGTCGAGCTCCAGCTCATCGGCGACCCGGTCCACCGCGCCCTCGATGGCGGACCGGCGAGCCCGGCGACCGAGACGGAGCCGACCCGCGAAGCGGAGGCACTCCTCGACGGTCAGGTCCCGGTGAAGGACGTCGTCCTGGGGCACGTTGCCCATCACGGACGGGTCGAGCTCCACCATGCGGTGGAAAGGGTGGGCGCCGTAGAGCACTTCACCCTCGTCGGCCGGCACGATGCCCGCGATCGCGTTGACGAGCGTCGTCTTGCCCGAGCCCGACGGACCGACGATCGCGATCACCTCGCCGGTGAACACGGTGAAGCTCACGTCGTCGATGAGGGTGACGTCACCCTCCACCGTCCGGCGCAGGTTCCGCACGGAGAGGCTCGAGAACGATGCGGTTCCCCGAATGCGGATCTGGTCGTCGGCCTGGAAGCGGAGCGTCGTGGTGCCGATCCGAAGCTCGTCGCCCGCCCCGAGTCTCGCCTGGCGGACGGGGTGACCGTTGACGACGGTGGGCCGACCGCTGTTGAGGTCCGCCACCTGCCAGCCCTGGCCCGTCTTCACGAGCTCGGCGTGCCTCAGCGCAATCTGCGGGTCGGGAAGGTTGATGTCGTGGTGGGGAGCCCGCCCGATGATGTACCGGCTGCGGTCGAGGGTGATGACCTCGCCCTCGTTGTGCCGAACGTCGTACTTGCGGAACAACGCGTTGATGAGCGCCTGGTCGATCTCCAGCCGCCGCGCGGCTCGGTCGAGCCTGCGGATCTCGTCGCTGTCGATGCGACCATCGACGGCAAACACGAAGAAGAGGCTGTCGAGCAGCTTCAGCGCCTCCGCCTCGCCGTAGCGGCTCGCGAAGCGACGCAGATCGACCTCGCGGCCCGCCGCCAGCCGCAGCGCCTCGCCCTCGGCGGAGCCGAAGTGGGAGCCGAAGGCGCGGAGCTGGTCCTCGTCGATGGCGACACGCTGCTCGGGAGCGAGCGCGAGGTCGAGCAGGGTCTCGATGCCCCGGTCCGAGAGGTTGGTGCGCACCTTGATGGCCGACCGCATCGCGAAGCGCACCCCCGGGGTGTGATCGCGGTCGGTCAGGATCTGGGCGAGCAGCAGAGCGAAGTCCACCGCGAAGGCCACGTCCTTCCGATCGACCTCGTCGATCTCCGGGAGTGCGGCGCGAAAACGCTCTTCGAGGTCGCCGTAGCGAAACACGCGGGGTCAGTCGGGTGAGGTGAAGGTCAGCGCGACGGCCACCGGAATCGGCTGCTCGGCGGTCCGAGCCCCCCGCAGGTAGGCGACGAGTCGGACCCGCCTCGTCTGCTCGGGCTTCACCACGAGCACCGGGTCGCGAGACTTCGAGTCGTCACGCTGCAGGACCTTGCCGTCGTCGTCGACGAGCAGCAGGTCGAGGTTGGTCGCCCCGGCCCCCGCGCAAGACCGGAAGGTGACCTCGAATCCCCCGATCAGCAGGTGCTCGCTCACCAACGTCTCCCCTACCTTCAGGCGACCCGCCTCGATGGACCGGGAGCGCACACCGTCCTGCCAGAGCTCCGAGAGGTTGGCCTCGAGGCAGCTGCGAGCCTCGTCGGCTTCGGGCGCGCCGAGCGCGGTCCCAACGAGCGCGAGTGCGAACCAGGGCACGTTGCCTCCCAGGTCGAGCGCCCCCGCCGTGGAGCGGAGGCGCCCCGCGGGGGTGGAAGTCAGAGCAGGGAGAGGACGTCACCCGTGGTCTTCGCGACGCGGCTCAGCTCCTCGTTGGTGAGCGCCTCGGACTTGCCGGCGAGCCCCTCGAGCTGCTCGAGGGTGGTCCGCAGTTGCGCGGCCACCGGCTCGGGCGCCTTGTCGGCGCCCTCCTCGGCGACGTACTGCTGGAAGTACTCGACGACCTGGGGTGCCTTGAGGATCTTGTCGGCATCCCCACGCTTGTCGGCGTCGACTGCCACGAGCGCCCGCGCCACGAGGTGCGTGCCCTCGAGCCACGAGCCCGCCGAGATGAGGGGCACGATCCGCTCGTTGCCGTTGAACTCGAGCTCGGGGATGATCGCCCCCGAGAGCTGGTCGAACTCCGCGAGGAGCTCGTCGCGCGTCACCGAATCCGCGGCGACGCTCTCCTGGAACTCTGCGATGGTGCGGTCGATGTCGCTGCCGCCCTCGAGCTGCTGCATGCCCTTGCGGAGGGTCTCGAGCTGGGCCTGCAGCCGCTCCTTCTCGGAGGTCTTCACGGTGAGGAGCATGTCGGCGAGGACCACGCCCGTGCGCACGGCCGCCCGGTCAGGCGCATCGGCGGACAGGTCGTAGGAGCGCGGGGCGGTCAGCGTGGCGAGCTCGGTCTCGATCCCGCTGCTCTTGAGGGCCGCCTGGGTCTCGAGAACCGAAGGCACGAGGCCCTGGGCGTTCTCCGGCGAGTCGGGCTGGGCCGCGATGGGCGGGTCGGCCGGAGCCTCGACCTCGGCTTTCGCGGGCTCCTCGGCCTCGGGGGTCGTCGGAGTAGGGTTGCAGGCCGTGAACAGAGCAGCGACGAAGACGGCGGTGGACATCGTGGAACCTCCGAGACCGACAGTCCTAGTCGACCGGCAGACCCGCGGCAACGTCCGGCCCCCACCCGGAGGATCCGTCAGATCATCGGGGCTCGAGCGCGACGAAGAGCTGGGCCGGCCCCCGGGCCCCCACCGCGGTCACCGAGGTGAACCCCACGCCACGAAGGAGCTCGTCGAGGCCGAGGCGACTCCGACGAATGGTCGGCCAGCCGAGCACCCGGTCCAGGAAGGTGCGGTCGCGTGACGGCCCGAGCGTGGCGACCACCAGGGCCCCATCGGGGGCCAGCTGCTGCCGACACACCCCGAGGAGGCTGACCACGACCCGCTCGGGAAGCACCTCGAGGAGGTGGTGGAGCACGACGATGTCCTGCGGAGGGAGCTCGAGATCGAGCTCGCCGGCGGCGAGGGCCACGAGGTTGGCCTGGACGGGCGCGATGGCGATCCCGGGCCGGAGGCCGGAGGTGTCGACGAGGGCGAGCGCGAGGGGGGACTGGTCGACCACCGTGAAGGTCACGTCGGGCCGAGCGTACTCGGCAAGCTCGGAGACGAGCGCCCCGGTGCCGACGTTGAGAACCTGCACGCGCGCGGCTCGACCATCGGGAAGGCCCCGGAGCACCGTGCGCGACAGGAGGGGGTGTAGCGCCCGTAGCGCCTGGAACGTCGGCCGGTCGAGGATCCACTCGTCGATCAGCTGACCGAGGATGCCGTCGCCGATCGGCATCCCGATTCGCGCCTGGGCCACGATCTGGACCGTCCCGATGCGACCGTGAGGGCGCCGCAGGGCACGCTCCGCCAGCGATGACCGCGCGAGGTAGGGGTGCAGCTCGCTCCGCAGGACCTTCTCCGCGAAGGTCGCCACCCCGGGATCGTGGTGGGCCTCGAACAGCTCGAAGACCGTCGCCTCGAGCTGGTCCAGCGCCGCGACCACCGCCGCGCGCGCCATCGGATCGTCTGCGTTCGCGCGAAGCTGGGTCTCGAGGTCGGGCATCACCTCCTTGACCTCGGAGACGATCCGCTCGACCCAGGTGCGAACATCGTCATCGGCATCGATGGACTCGGTGACCGCAAACGTGCCCGCGATCGCCCGATCCGTGATGCGTCGGAGCCGAGCGGAGGTGAGCCGAGCCACCTGCTCGTGGAAGACCGCGGCGATGACGGGGTGCTCGGTGAAGACCTCCTCGAGCACGTGGCGCTCCCAGGCCAGCAGCACGCAGTCCGTGCCCGCCCGAACGTCGACCGTGCGAGCCGTGTCGGTCACGAAGGCGAGCTCCCCGACGACGGCCCCAGGGGTCATCTTGTTCACGATGAGCTCGGGGACCCGCGTGGGATCCACCACCTCGAGCACTCCGGACTGGAGCCGGTAGACGTCGGATCGGAGATCTCCACGTCGGATCAGGTACTCGCCCTTGGCGAGCGCCTGCGAGCGGGCCACGCCCATCAGCAGCTCGCGGTGTTCCGGCGTGTAGGCGTCGAGGAACGGCACGGCGGGAGTCTATCGCCCCTCGTCACGTCACGCCGGGAGCCCCCAGCGGTACGACTCCTGGACCCGGGCCACGTCGTCTCGAGGCCCCCGTCCTCGCTCGGCGTGGACCGTGGCACCTTGATACGCCCGTTCCATCGAACCCCACGGAGCCATCATGCCTGCTCTCGAAGCCCTCGACGCGGTCCTCGACCGCCTCGCGGCGGCCAGCTGGAAGGAGCGCGAGTCCATCAAGGAGGAGCTCGTCGCCCTCGGGCAGCAGTTCGACGACCGGTCGAGCGTCTTGTCCTACCTGGAGGCGAAGACCCGCGGCATCGACGACCTCGAGCTGCGCTGGGAGGTCGAGGCCGTCATCGAGACGCTGACCCCCCCGCCCGAGCCGGAGCCGGAGCCGGAGCCGCCCGAGGAGCCGCCGCCGTCCGATCAGCCGCTGTCGCCGAGCGATCTGCAGCTCGTCTACGAAGACCCCCGCGGCCTTCTCCTGCACAAGACGAAGGTGGGCGATCGTTGGTTCGCGACTCAGCGGGACCCCCGCACCGGCCAGCCCCAGACCTTCGAGCTGCGCGACGCCGAGATCTCGCAGCTCAAGATGCAGCTGATGGGCTCGCCCTACTGGGTGAGCGGAACCGGGGCGTGATCGGGCTGCTCGCCAGCTGGCTGCTCGCCTGTGGCGGCCCCGACGTCGACTGCCCGTCACCGCGAGACACCATCGCCGAGACCCCCGAGGGGGCGCTGACCTGTCGGCGAGCCGATTGGCTGGTCGAATACTGGGAGGTCCTCCGCGCGTCGGCGCTGCCCGCGAGCGACCGGCGGCTCGTGCGCCGGGCCGTCGCGCGGCAGTTCGAGGACGACGCGACCGGAACCCTGACCCTGCTCGAGCGGGTCCGGGCCGAGGGCCACCGCATCGTCACGCGACGAGGGCCCGAGTCCACGGGCGCCCGGTCGCGTGCCGTCTACGACGCGCTGAACGACCGCGGCGTCGTGTCGGGCGGTGCTCTCGGCTCGCTGCAGCGCAAGCTCCTACCGGTGTGGAGCTCGTCGGACGAGGCTCGCGTCTCGCTGACCGAGGCCGACGTGGAGGGCTGGATCCACTACGCGTCGCTCTGCCGTGAGGTCCAGGGGGGCACGCCCCTACGCATCAGCGTGGCGGGTCGGGTGGGGGCGTACCGCGCCATCCAGGACCGCTTCGCGAAGGGGTCCGCCGAGGAGCAGGTGGCGATGGCCGCGCTCGGCGCCACCTGGCCCCAGATCCGCCGCGCCTGGCTGGCCGCCGATTACGAGACGCAGCAGGCGTGGATCGCCGACGCGCCGCTTCCGGGTCCCCTCGAGGTCGACTCCATCGGGTACCTGAAGGTGATCGTGGCCAGCGACGTCGCGGCCCACGTCGACACCCTCCGGAAGCACTTCGGTCCCTTCACGGCGGGGCCCGATCGGCCGATGTTCCTCTCGCTGGTCACCGCCCCGAGATGAGCCGCCCCTTCGACCCCCCGGCCAGCTCGCGGGACCTCGCCCGCGAGCGGACGACCACCCGCCGGTGGGCCCTCGTGGTCGGCGCCTGGGGCCTCGCGACGACCACGGTCGGCACTGCGGTGGGGGCCACCCTCCAGGTGCTCGGAACCCCCGACGCCGCCGCGCGCCTGGGGATCCTCGGGCTCGTCGCAGGGCTCGGCGTCGGCGGAATCGCGCTCCTTCTCGAGCGAGAGCAGGCGTCGGGCCGTCCCGAGCTCGTCGATTCGCGGGGGTTCGGGGACCGACCCCTCCACGGTGCCGTCCTCGGGCTCCCGATCCTCGTGGCGCTGCCCGCGCTGCTCTGGCTCGTCGTGATCGCGAGTGTCGCGAGAGGCTCCGTGCTCGTCGGAATCCTCTTCGGTGTCGGCGCACTCGGGCTCGCGTTCGCGGGACTACGCGTCCTCGCGCGACACCGTCTGGCCCGCGCGCTCGAGGGGCTGGAGGGGCGACGGGAGGGGGGAGCGACCGACGAGCTCGAGCTCCTCGCCCGAAGCCCTCTGTCTCCGGGTCGGATCCGGCGAACCGCCCGGCTCTCGGTGGGGCTGGCTCGCCTCCAACAAGGCAGGGGTCTCGAGGCGCTGGCCTGGTTCGAGAGCCTGGACGACGGCGAGGCCGGCGCCTGGGCATCGACCGGTCGCGCGATGGCGAGTCTGCTGCTCGGTCAGGATCCCTGCATCGCGGAGGCCCATCTTGCCGAGGCCTTCGCGAGTCCTCATGCCGGTGAGGTGCGCGCCCAGGCGGATGCGGTGCGGATTCTCGTGGTGTGGCGACGCGACGGGCCTGGCGACGCGCGCACCCTCGCGGAGTCCCTTCGTTCGGCCCGCGCCACCCCCCTTCACCTCGCGCTGCTCGCGCAGCTCCGGGCGATGGACGGGGATCGCGACGGTGCAGAGGCCCTCGACAGCGAGTCGGTGCGCGACCTCGTGTCGAGCGCGCTGGGTCGGGCGATCCCCGAGCTGTCGGCCGACGCCTGAACCGAAGGGCCAGCCTCCCCCCGACCTGGCTGCGGTAGCCGGGTGATCCGCTTCCGTTTACCCTTCGGGGAGGAGGTTTCCCGATGGCGCAATCCCCTCCGTTCGTGCTGCCCCCAGGCGTGGCGCTCCGACTCACCGAGCAGGGGCTGCACCTCTCCTACGACGGGGACATCGATCTCCAGGAGAGTCCGGAGACCGGCTTCGCCCTCGTCGAGGCGGGAGGCGACCTCGAGGTGAGGCTCCCCCGAATCACGGGAAGCTTGCGAGCCGGCGGCACGCTCCGCGTCCGCGGCGACATCTCGGGCGGTCGACTCCACGCCCGTCACGTGGTGCTCGGGCGCCAGCGAATCGATTGTCTGGCCATCACGGCCAGCGAGTCGATCACGATCGGCGCCGCCCACGTCAACTGCGACGCGATCATCGCCCCCGTCATCCAGCTCGACCCCAAGGCGTTCGGCCGGGTCACGGTCATCGAGAGTCGCAACGATCGGGGTGCCACCAAGATCAAGGGAGGCTTCTCGCTCGTCGACTACGACGACATGTTCGGGAACGCCGACGAGTTCCTCGGCACCCGTGGTCTCTCGCGGCTCGGCCCACCGGGGGACGGGGTGCGCTCGCCGCCGTCGCGTACCGAACCCATCGACGTCCGCGAGCCCACGCGGCCTCTTCCCCAGCGTGCGCCTCGGCCCGACCCGAACCCGACGGAATCGCGCCCGAGCTCGGTCCTCCCGATGGACGAGATCGACGAGATGGACGAGGACACGCGGATCGTGTCTCCGCCCCAGTCCGCGACCCCCTGGACCGCATCGCGTGCACCGGCCCGTACCCCTTCGGGGAGCGCCGACCGAACCGGGTACGGAACGCCCAACGCGCCAGCCACCTACCCGCACTCGCCTCGCGGCCTCCCGTCTGGCCATCCGCCCTCGGCCCCCCCGCCCCCGCGCCGGCGCGTCGACGAAGAAGAGGACGATCCTTCACTTTCGGTGTCGTTCGGGACGATGGAGCCATCGCTGCCCGATCCGTCGAGCCCGGAGCTCGACGCTCACGTACAGCAGCAGCTCGCCGAGGCCCTCGGACGCATCGTGGCCTGCTACGACGGCAGCGAGGTCCCCCCGGCGGTGCAACAGCTGCAGTCGCTCGTCGAGCAGCGAGACTACGAGGCACTTCGCGACGACATTGCCGAGGTGTGGAACGGGTTGCTCGGCTTTCACCAGCAGCGGGGCATCCGGCCGCACCATCAGGTGACGCACGCCTTCAACGTCATCCACGGGCTGGTCCAGGCCTGACGCGGGTCCCCCGAGAGGGTTCTGACTTGACCTGGCGTTGACGCCGCGTACGATACGCTGACGCTCCCCAGGAGGCACCCGTGCGCGTGCTCACCACCATCGGACTGGCCCTCCTCGCCACGTCCTGCAACCGCTACGACCTCTTCCGCGTCGCGGGCTACGAGCAAGCCACCGCCACGAACCGCGCCGACGTGCTGTTCGTCATCGACAACTCGGACTCGATGCAGAACGTCTCCGAGGCGCTGGCGGTCAACTTCAACGAGTTCGTGACGACCCTCGGTGAGGCGTCGCGGGACCGCGAGTTCGGTGACCTGTCCGACGCGGTCGACAACTACATCGAGTTCGTCCAGAACCGCAGCCTGTTCGTCGACTACCAGTTCGGGATCATCACCACCGACGCCGACGCGGATCGCGGCGCGCTGCTCGGCCCGCTCGTGAGGCGCGACGATCCCCGACTCGAGGATCGCTTCATCGAGACCCTCTCTTGCGAAGCCGTGTGCTTTCGGGCTGACAATCCGCCGCTGTCCAATCCCGACTACAACTGTGGGGACCCCCTGGAGGAGCTGTCGACGCAGTTCCTCGATTGCACCTGCGGCGGCGGCTACCTCGGGAACTGCGGCGGGGCCCGCGAAGAGACGCTCGAGGCGGTCTTCGCGGCCATGTGCCGCGCGGTCCCGAACCCGCCCCAGGCTTGCTTCGACGTGGCCATCGACGGAGCGACCGGCGAGGAGCTGAACCCGCTCCTCCAGCCGAGCGAGCGGGAGACCAACGCCGGCCTGATTCGCGAGGACTCCAACTTCCTCGTGGTGGTGGTCAGCGACGAGGGCGACAGCTCGCGGCGCCTGGATCGCGAGGAGATCCCCGACGACTACGTTCGCCTCTTCGACCAGTTCAACGAGGACATCACCTGGGTCCTCATGGGTCACGAGCTCGACGAGGACGGCGGCCGCCGCTGCCCGGGGGCCGGGTCGGACTGGGCGGTCCAGCGCTATCACTACCTCGCCACGACCACCGGCGGGCAGGTCGTCGACATCTACGACGAGGACTGCGATCTTCGGCCGTTCGACGAGTCGCTCACCGCGCTGTCCGAGCTGCTGAACAACCTGCTCACGAGCTTCGCGCTCCAGTCCGTTCCCGTGGAAGGGACCATCGTGGTCCAGGTCGACGGTGAGCGCGTGGAAGAGGCCGAGAGCGATGGCTTCGACGAGTTCGACCTTCCCGTCTTCACGGACGGCTGGAGCTACCGGGCCGCCGACAACAGCATCGAGTTCCACGGCACCGCCATCCCCGCGAACGAGTCGGTGGTGGAGATCTTCTACCAGCCAATCGACGGCATCCCGATCGACCTTCCGTTCTGAGCCGGTGCTCCCGGCCCTTCGAGAGACGTCATGTTGAGTAGCTTGCTTGTCTGGGCCAGCCCGGCCTTCGCCCAGGAAACGATCGACATCGGGATGATCCGCGACGAAGAGATCACGGTCGTCCAGAAGTTGCTGTATCCGAAGGAAGGCCGCACCGAGTTCGGCTTCCACGTCGGCGTGATCCCCTTCGACGCGTACATCACGTCGCCGAACGCCCAGATCTCGCTCGCGGTGCACCTCTCGGAGCGCGCCGCGGTCTCGGTGGTCGCTGGCGGCGGCTACGGCTTCAAGAGCGGGGTCTACCGCGAGCTCGAGTCCCCGACGTTCGGGGTCGCGCCCAACGCGTACCGCTACCTCGGCTCGGCCCTCGCCGGCGTCGAGTACGCCCCCGTCTATGCCAAGCTCAACCTCAATGGCGCGCGCGTCGTCCACTTCGACGTCTACCTGGCGCTGCGAGGCGGAGCGACGCTCGAGCAGTCGGTCATCCCGGGAGGAGGCCTCGCCTTCGCGCCCACCCTGTCGCCGGGCATCGGCGGGCGCTTCTTCCTCGGCAAGACCGCGTCGTTCAAGGTCGAGCTGCGCGATGACCTGCTGCTGCAGTTCCGCTCCATCACCGACTCCATCGACTTCAAGCAGAACGTCAACGTGACGGCGGGCTTCGTCTTCCTCACCGGCCAGAAGAAGGAAGGCTGACCCGTGTTCGTGGGACTCTGGCTGTCGCTTTTCGCGGCTCTCGCCGCGCCACCCTCGTCCGACGCCGAGCGCGCCGAGGTGTTCTCCGACGTCGTGTCTGCCGCGGTCAAGGGCGACGCCGATGCGATGACCGACGCGCTGTTCTCGATCGTGCGGGACGACACCCGGGCTGCCGCTCACGGCCAGGCCTGGACGATGCTCGCCACCCAGATGGTCGACCGCGACTGGAAGCTCGGGGCCATCGCAGCGTTCTCGAAGGGCTTCGCGCTCGACCCGGGCTACGGCATCGGCCAGATCGGGCCGATGCTCGATCTCGCATCCGAGGTGGGTGAGGCCGGCACGATCGGCGAGACGCTCGCCGCCAACCCCGAGCTCACCGTGAAGGACGAGCTGCACAACCGGGTGCGGTCGACCGCCGTGCGCGCGCTGCTCCGCGCCGGAGACTACGGACCCGCGCTGGAGCTCGCGAGCGGGGGCAAGTCCGACCAACCTGGGTTCGCCGAGCTGGAGCTCCTCCGGGGGGTGGTGCTCGCGCAGCAGCAGCGGTTCAGCGACGCCGTCGTCCCGCTCATCACCGCCGAGGCGATGGCGCGCGCCGAGGGCCGCGAGCCCGGCTTCACCGAGCAGATCAACGTCAACGTCGCCCGCGCCTACTACGCGGCCGGGGACTACGGGCGAGCGATCGAGTTCTACGCCAAGGTCCCCCGCACCTCCGACATCTGGCTCGAGGTGCAGTTCGAGCGGGCGTGGTCGCACTTCCGGGGACAAGACACGAACGGCGCGCTCGCCATGCTGCACAACCACCAGGCGCCCTTCTTCTCCGAGCGGTTCGACCCCGAGGCCGACCTGCTCCGCGCCTACTCGCTGTTCTTGATGTGCAAGTTCGGTCAGGCCACGCGCGAGATGGAGGGGTTCGTCCAGCGCTGGCAGCCAGTGCTCGACGCGATCGACGCGCTGCCCGAGATGTCGCCCCCGGAGGCATTCGAAGCCGCCGAGGCCTTCCGCGACGGGCTCGACCAGCCCATCCCGGTCTCCGCCTTGCGGACCTTCCGCGCCGAGCCGCGCCTCGGTGAGGCGATCGACAGCACCGAGCGGGCGCTCGAGGAGATCGCGTTCGCCGAAGACAGCGGCGAGCTCGGCGCGACAGCCGCAGAGCTGGTCGCCGCCCAGCGCGACGCCCGGATCGAGACCGAGGGCCGTCGAGTGCTCGCCAAGGTCGCGCAGTTCCGGCAGGAGCTCGACGAGATGATGGCGGACATCGAGCTCACCCGGATCGACCTGCTCACCCTCGAGGCGGACATGCTGCAGCGAGCCGCCGCGAGCGGTGGCGAGCTCGAGAAGGTGGACAACACCCAGCGGCTGCGCAAGCTCCGCAAGCGGCGGGGATTCCGGCCCTGGCCGTGGCAAGGAGAATACTGGGCCGACGAGGTCGGCTGGTACGTGTTCGCGTCCCGGCCCGACTGCCCCGCGTCGATGACGCGGAACGAGGAGGCCCGATAGACGCCGACGTTCAGCGTCTCGACAATGGAATGTGGGTCGTCGTCAGCCCCCTCGACGAGGCGGCGGTCGTCTCGGCCCACCTGTGGTTCGATGCCGGGGCCGCCGACGAGACGCCGAGTGAGCACGGTGCGGCCCACTTCGTCGAGCACCTGCTGTTCAAGGGGACTGCCCGGCGCCCCGTGGGAGGCTCGGCCGCCGCCATCGAGGGCCTCGGCGGCGACCTCAATGCCTGGACCAGCTACGACGAGACGACGCTGCACGCCACCGCGCTCGGTGACGGCGCCGCCGAGGTCGTCGACGTGCTCGTCGACATGGCGCAGCACGCCACGTTCGACCCCGACGAGGTCGAGCGCGAACGGCAGGTGGTCATCGAGGAGCTCCGAGGCTACGCCGACGACCCCGAGAGCGTCGCTGCCGACCATCTCCAGGCCCAGGTCTTCGCCGACCATGCCTATGGGCGGCCGATCATCGGCACGGAGGCCTCGGTGCGGGCCTTGACGCGCGCCGACCTGGTCGAGTTCTGGCGGCGCCACTACCACCCGGGTCGCGCGGTGCTCACCGTCGCAGGACCCGTCGACGCGGCGACGATCCGGGACCAGGTCCGCGCGCTCACCGCGAGCTGGCCGGCGGGTGCCGCGCGAGCGTCACTGCCCCCTCCCGCGCTCCCCCGACGCCGAGCGCACCTCGTCGACCGGGACTTCGGCTCGGTCGTGGTCCAGATGGGCTACCCCGGGCCCGCCGTCGACGACCCCGACGTGGCCGCGCTCGACGTCCTGCTCGCCGGACTCGGTCAAGGGGGGGCGAGCCGTCTGCACACGCGACTCGATCTGCAGGCCGGCGTCGCGAGCTCCGTGTGGTCACAGGCGCAGCACTACCGACGCGGCGGGCTGATCGCGGTCACCTTCTGCTGCGGGGAGACCGAGGAGGCCCTGGCGCTCGCCCACGAGACCCTCACCGCGGTCGGCGATCGCGGTCTCGACGTCGCGGAGGTCCAGCGAGCTCGTGACGGCCTTCTCGCCGACCTCCTCTTCGCGACCGAGACCACCGACGGCATCGCGGGCGAGCTCGCCTGGTCGATGGCCCGACTCGGGCATCCCGGGGGTCTCGACACGTATCGGGACGCGCTGCGGAGCGTGACGCCCGACGACGTCTCGCGGGTGGCGCGCCGGTTCCTCGACCCCGACCGCCTCCAGGTCGTCGTGATCGACCGGGAGATCACCGAGTCCACGCTCGAGCGACAGGTCCCCCCGGAGCCTCCACCACCGCGCTCCGCACCGTCCCGTTCACGTTCCTCTGGCCCCGTCACCGTCGAGATCGACGGTGCGACGGTCGCGTGCTGGCCGGACTCGTCCGAGGTCGTCGGCATCAAGGTGATCGGGTGGGGTGGCCAGAGCCTCGAGGAAGCCCGCTTCGCGGGGAGCACCGAGGCGTGGGCGCGCACCGTGGTTCGCGGGGCGGGACCCTACGACGCCGTGGCCTACGCCGAGCGCGCCGACGCCCTGGCGCTCTCCTTCGACGCGACGGCGGGTCGGTCCACCATGGGGCTCGACGCCACCTTCCCGGCCGCCCACACGGAAGCGGCGCTCGCGCTGTTCGGACGCATGCTCACCGAACCGCGGTTCGACGTCGAGGACTTCAACCACGTTCGCGAGGCGATGCTCGACGACCTCGCGGCGCAGGTCGACCAGTCCGACACCGTCGCCACGGAGGCGCTGTGGCGGACGCTGTGGCCCCGCCACCCCTGGCGCCTGCCGGTCCTGGGTACCGCGGCCACGCTGTCCCGGGTGCGTCCGGGCCGGCTCGCCGCGATCCACGACGTGGTGATGCACCCCGAGAACCTCGTGATCGGCGTGGCAGGAGGCTTCGACCCCGACGTGGTGCTCGCCGAGATCGAGCGCTGGATCGACGCGCTCGGCGATCGGGCGAGCCGCTCGCTTCAGCTGGCGGTGCCGCGGGACCGCGGCGCCTCTCGCCGGGCGAGCCCGCGCACTCGCTACGCAGGAACCCAGCAGGCCACCGTCCTCCTCGGCACCCGGGGGGTCGCCTACGACGATCCCGACCGCTTGCCCCTCGGTGTGAGCACCGCGGTGCTCGACAGTCAGGCGGGCCGACTCTTCCTGCAGCTGCGCGAGGTGCGCGGCCTCGCCTACTCCGTGTGGGCGCGCTCGGACGTCGGACTGGGCGGCGGGACCTACTCGGCCGGGCTCGCCACGGATCCCGCGCGCGTCGACGAGGCCGCGAGTGCCCTGCGCGGGGCCGTGCTCGAGCTCGCGACCGACGGCCCGACCGACGAGGAGCTCGCCCGAATCCGACGCATGATCGTGGGCCAGGCCGCCATGCGGCTGCAGCGCGTGGCGGGCCGGGCCTCGGAGCTCGCCTGGTCCGAGCGACTCGGCCGCGAGATCGGCGTCGATGCCCTCCGGGCCCGGCTCGAGCGGGTGACTCCCGCCGCGGTACGCGAGGCGCTGGGTCGGCTCGACCTGGCCGAGGCGATCACCGTGCGGGTCCTCCCTCGCCCCAACGCCGACGAGGGGACCAGCGAGGCCCCACGGTGAGCTGGGGGGTCTACGTCCACGTGCCGTGGTGCCGCGCACGCTGTCCCTACTGCCACTTCGACATCGTCCCGCAGGCCGGACGTCCCGAGGCATCGGCGTTCGTCGAGCGGGTCGTCTCCGAATACCGGTACCGAGCCGCGAACGCCTCCACGCCCCCCGCCACGGTGTTCTTCGGGGGAGGGACCCCCTCGCGGCTCGACGGTAGCGCCTACCACGCGATTCTCGAGGCAATCGACGCACAGGACGGAGCCGAGGTCTCGCTCGAGGCCAACCCCGAGGACGTCGACGACGCCTGGCTCGACGGTGTCCTCGATGCCGGGGTGAACCGCATCTCGCTCGGCGTGCAGAGCTTCGTGCCCTCGGTCGCCAGGTGCCTCGGGCGAGGCCACACCGCACCACAGGCCGAGGCTGCCCTGTCCAGGCTCGCCCGAGCATCGCTGCGAAGCTGGTCGACCGATCTCATCTTCGCAGTACCCGGACAATCCATCACCGACTTTCGCCACGACCTCGAGCGCGTGACAGCACTGGGCGTTCCCCACGTGTCGCTCTATGGCCTCACGATCGAACCAGGCACGGCATTCGCCCGGGCGGCAGCGCGAGGACGTCGGATGTCGGTCGACGACGACACCTGGCGGGCCATGTACGACCTCGCCTCGGACGTCCTGGGGCAGGCCGGGTACGAGCGCTACGAGGTGTCGACCTTCGCGAAGCCCGGCCACCGCTGCGCTCACAACGTCCTGTACTGGACCGACCGGCCCTACCTCGGCCTCGGGCCAGGGGCCCACGGTTACGGCTTCGACGGAACGCGCTGGAAGAACCCGTCCTCCCTCGACGGGTGGCTCGAGCAGCCGTTCGTCACGGGGGCCCGACCCAACCGCGAGGAGGCGGCCATCGACCAGCTGGTCGGCGGGCTGCGCTTCGTCGACGGACTCGGCCTCGATCACCTGAAGGCCACCACGGGGCTCTCGCCAGACCCGGTGGTCGTCGCCGCTCTCGTGCGGGCGGGAGGCCTCGTCGACCGATCGGACCGGCTGCAGCTCACCGCCGCGGGGATGCCGCTCGCCGACGGAATCGTCGCCCGACTCGTCGACGCGCTGGCAAGCTGACGGCGATCGCGTAGGAATCGAGGTCGTCGTGAGGTTGCACGCGAGTCGACCTCGGCGCGGATCGTGTCGACTCACCGCTTGTACCAGATTCAGTGGTGAGGTCGACGTGGGGCTTTCTGAGCGGGTCGCAGAAGAACACAAGGTGCTGGTGGACTGCCTCGAGGCGATCACCGAGCACAGCGGGCGAACGGTCCTGCAGATGGGCTCGCGACTCGGCGACGTCATGACGCAGGGTCTGCAGCTCCGCAACTTGATGCAGGAGGTCGCCGCCGCCGTGGGCACCACCCACACGGCCGACCTCGCGGCCGACCTCCACGAACGCGGCGAGGGCTTCCGCTCCATCGCGAGTCGGGCCACCGAGACCGAGCTCGAGTCGGCCTGCAACCACCTCGCCGACACGCTCGACAACGAGGTGACCCGACTGATCCACAACGACCGACGGCGACAGGCCGAGGTGCTGACGCTCACGAGCGAGCTCGGCGCCCTCACCGGCACGCTGCTGACCCAGACCGGACAGGCGATCTCTGCCCTGCAGTTCCAGGATCCCGCGGTTCAGGAGCTGCGCCGGATCGACAGCCTCGTCGTCGACCTCCGCAAGGCCATCGACGACAACGCCGAGGCCCTGAAGTGGGGCCGGCGGGTCGGCGACGCCCAGACCACCCAGCCCAAGACGCCCGAGGCCCTCGCCAGTCGCGCGCTCGCGATCCGCGAAGACACGCGCCGGCGCGTCGAGGTCTTCGAGACCGACACCCGCCAGGCCGTCGACGAGGTCCGTCGCATCCACCACCACTTGCGGGCGGTCACCCACGCGCAGGTCGCGAAGAGCAAGCAGGCGGCCGACACGCTGAACCCGGACGCCCCGGACGCCAAGGTGCTCCAGCACTACTGCGCGTCGTTCGGGGCGGCCCTCTCCCAGCTCGAGGCCATGATGGAGACGGGCGGCCAGGTGGCGGGGAACCTCTCCCGCATCCTCGAGATCTCCGAGCACGCGATCGACGAGGGCTACGGCCGGCGCTCGAACATCGCGGTCGCCGCCGACGCCGTCGCGAACCGCATCGACAGCTCGACCGACCACGAGCCCGAGGCCAACGTCCTGGGCGAGACCCGGGACCAGCTCCAGTCCTCCCAGGAGACGCTAGCCAAGCTCGTGGACCACGACAAGCGCGTGCGCAGCCTCGCACTGAGGGTCGAGGGACAGCTCGAGGCCACCCGGAACGCGTTCGCTTCGTTCGAGCGGCCCATCCAGGGCGAGGGCGCCGACCCCGTACCCGGGCTGCTGGTCCAGGCCAGCGATGCCTCGGACCGGCTGTTTCGCGTCATCTGCGAGGAGTTCCAGCTCGACGCCACGAAGGTCGAGCCGGAGGCGTCGTGGCAGGAGGCCGTGGCCGAAGACGCGGGGGCCGAAGACGGGCTGATCCTGCTGTGAGCGGACCGGCGGCCGCTCAGCTCACGACGAGCGTGAGCTTCTTCGCGGCCGCGACCAGCATGGGCGCCTGGAAGGGCTTGACGATCCAGCCCTTCGCGCCCCACTGCTTGGCCTGCTTCATCAGACCGGGGTCACCCTCGGTGGTCAGCATCACGATGGGCAAGTCGGGGCGCAGGCTCTTGCCGGACATCTGCTCCAGCATCTCGAGCCCGTTGAGGTTCGGCATGTTGACGTCGCAGATGAGCAGCCCGATCTCGGCGTGGGTCTCCAGCATCTCGAGACCCTGGACGCCGTCCTCGGCCTCGAGGAGCTCGAAGCCCTCGGGCATCAGGGCGAGCTTCACCTGCTGTCGCACGATGGGCGAGTCGTCCACAATCAGCACAGTCGGCACGTGTTCTCCCGGGAGGGGTGTGGTTCGGCGATCGCCCATCGGCCCCGCGAACGATCGATG
This sequence comes from uncultured Enterobacteriaceae bacterium, assembly GCA_964655065.1. Lineage (GTDB taxonomy): Bacteria > Myxococcota_A > UBA796 > UBA796 > DRPG01. Next base: position 38,569 of record CAZZLC010000013.1, read on the forward strand.
AAGGTCAAGCGCCCCCCTCCCGCGCCGATGCCCTCCGTGGAGGCTGTGGATGCTCATTGCGAAGGTGAAACGTCACCATCGCGAAATCGTCCGGCGAACCGAGATCGTCACCGACGTCAGCTCCGACGGAGTGCTCTCCATCGGACACGCGCTGGCCGAGGTGATGCAGGGTGCGCTGGCGATCGAGCGCCGGATCACGGCTCTACGCAGTGACGAGCAGCCCGTGGTGTTCGACTCGAACGACCTTCGCGACGCCCTGCTCTCGCCGCTCGCGGAGTCCGGCCGCCTCACGGAGTCCGCCGCGACCATCGTCTCGCGCGTGGGTCACGCCTGCGACGAGCTGACGCACATCACGTCGATGTGCCAGATCCTCCTCATGCACACGCGCATCGAGACCGATCGCATGCGGGAGACCGGAATCGTGGCCACCAGCGAGCAGCTCTCGAGCTTCACCTCGCAGATCGTGGCGGCGACCAACCAGGCCGAGTCGGTCCAGCAGGACCTCGCTCACCTGGTCGACGATCTCGACCGCGCGCTCCCGGCACTCCGCAAGGTGCTCGAGACCCTGCACCAGGGCGTGCGGACGCGTCAGTTCCGGCAGCAGCAGCAGCAGGCGATCTCCGGCGAGCGGATGGGAAACGCCATCGCGCGCATTCGCGCCGGGGCCAAGAACATCGTCGCCCTCTCCCAGGACGGGGTGACCGCGCTGCAGTTCCACGATCCGGCGTGTCAGGCCCTCCAGCGGCTGGACAGCAAGCTGACCGAGCTCGTGCTCGAGCACCTCGGCGAGGACGAGCCGCTCCGCTGGCAGCGTCGCCTCGGCGACTCGGAGCCGAACGTGCTGGGGGACGAGGCCGATGCCCTTCGAGCCGGGGCCCACTTCCTGAAGGAGCACGTCCACCGGAGGGCCGACGGCTTCACCCAGGAGGCTGATCACGCGGTGCTCGTTCTCCGCGAGATCATTCCGGCGCTCGTAAGCCTCGTGGAGGGTCAGGTCGCGGCGAGCGAGGAAGCCGTGCAGCACGCCCGCATGACCGACGAGATCACGCCCTTCCTCAACCGGAGTGTGGCCGAGCTGGATCGCCTCACCCGGGGCTACGCGTCGGTGGCCTCGAATGGTCACGCGCTGTGCAAGCGCATCGTCGAGGTTCAACAGACCATCGCGAGCGTGGCGCACCGCGTCGAGGCTCCGGCCCAGAACCTGTCGCTCCAGGCCTCGAAGGCGGGCAAGCACGGGCGGCCGCTCGCCGTGATCGCCGAGGAGGTGGTCGCGATGAGTCGTCGCACGGCTCAGGTCGGCCAGCGCGTCGTCGACTCGGCGAACGCCCTTCTCGAGCTCCTACCCCAGCTGCAGGAGCGCGCGGGCTTCATTGCGGAACAGGTCCACGCCAGGGCCTCGGTGATCCGAACGAGCCTCGCCGACGTCGTGCGCCACTCGTCCGAGCGGACGTCGGACCTTCGGGATGCGCTGAGCGAGGTCCAGCAGCTCGCGCGCCGGGTCCGCGAAGCCGAGCGATCGGCGCACGCCCACTATGGCTTCGCCGAACAACTGCGGCCCGTGCTCGAGAGCATGAAGGTCACGGCGGATACCCTCTACCAGGACGTGATCGCGGCGCTCGGCGATGCAAGGGGCGACCGCACGCCCGACGGCGACTACGCAGCGGACAGCGGGCGACAGCACCACTGGATGCTCGAGAGCGAGTCGGCCGCCTCGGTCGAGCACGGCGAGCTCATCTTGTTGTGAGACCGGCAGCTCGGGCGTCAGGCGGGCTCGAGGAAGCGCGGCCGGAAGACCAACACCATCGCCGGCAACAGCACGAGCGCGCCCACGAGGCACGCGCCGATGCTCACCACGACGAGGAACCCGAAGAACTGCACGGGCAGGAAGTTGCTGATGAACAGCACTGCGAAGCCCACGATGACCGACAGCGCGTTGAACACGATGCCGCGACCGGTCGTGGTGAGCGTTCGCAGAACCGCCTCGGCGGCCTCGTGCCCCGCCCGGCGCTCGACGCGATATCGCCACAGGAAGTGCAGCGTGTAGTCGACGCCGACGCCGACCATGATCGAGGACAGCATCGCCGTGATCACGTTGAGCTCGATGCCGAGGTGGCCCATGAGGCCGAAGAGCAGCGGCATGGCCAGCACGAGCGGAATCACGGCCCACAGCCCCGCAGGCGCCGAGCCGAAGGTCAGCGCGACGAGCACGAACACGATCAGCAGCGAGAGGCCGAGTGACGCGACCTGACCCTGGACCACCGCGTCGACGAGGTCAGCGAACACGGCTCCGAATCCCCCGACGACGACCTTGCCGTCGTCGGCCACCATCTGCTTGGCCTCGGCCACGATGGCCTGGGTTCGCTCGGTCGACAGCGTGTTGATGCGGGCCGTGAGCAGGGCATGGTCGCGATCGAAGTCGATCACGCGCTCGAAGTCCTCGGGATCACCACCCATCTCGTAGAGGAGGAACAGCTGGGCGGTCTTCTCGCGGCTGTCGGGAAGGCCCGCGTCCGGATCCTCGGTGACCACCGCGTTCATGCTCCGCACCATCGACGCGACCGACGACGTGAACCCGACGTCGGGGTTGCCGGCCAGGACCCGTTCGAGCTCGTCGATCTGGGCCATCTTGGCCGGATCCACGATGTCCCCCTCCCACATGACCGACAGCTCGGTCGATCCCCCGAAGTGGTCGTTGATGCCTCGGGTGGTCTGCGCCACCTCGGCGTCGGCGTCGTAGTAGTTGACGGGATTCGTGTCGACGGAGAGGGCCGGCATGCCGGTGGCCGCGACCGACGCGACCAGCAGCACGACACCGATCGCGGCCCGTGGGGCCGAGACGACGCGGGACGCGACGGCGTGCAGACCCCGCTCGAGCCCCGTCGGCCCCTCGGCCGACGCGAGCGACGCCAGCGGCGGGGGAACGGGCAGCACCGCCAGCACCGCCGGGATGAACATCACCGAGCACAGCAGCGCGAAGCCGACCCCAGCCGCGGCGAGAACCCCGAGCTGCTGGGCCGGCACCACCACGTGGGTCAGCAGGCAGAGCAACCCGGCCATCGTGGTGACCCCAGCCGCGACGACCGGTGGCCCCACGTCGAGGAGCACCGTGCGGGCGAGCGAGGTCCGTTCCCGATCGCGACCCGGTACGTTCTCCTCCTGGTAGCGGGCCATGAGGTGGATGCCGTAGTCGTTGGCCACCGCGAGCAGGATCACCGGCAGGGTGACCTGCATGATCTGGATCTTCCAGCCGAGCAGCGGCACGAGACCCATGGCCACCACGACGGACATCACGACCACCGCGAACGGGAGCAGCACGCCCCGGAGCTGGCGGAAGCACGCGTAGAGGAAGCCGAGCACGATCAGCAGGCCGACCGGGAGAAAGCGCCGCACGTCGCTCTGGATGTCGTTCGAGAGGTGGGTGCGGATGTCGGGCATGCCGCCCACGTCGACCGCCGCGGGACCCGGGTGGTCCTCCACGATGTGCTCGAGCGCCGCCATGGTCGCGGCGTCGGTGGCGTCGGTCGAGAGCACCGCGATCGCGGTGATCGCAGTCAGATCCTCGCTGACCACGTTCCGGAACACGAGCTCGTTGTCGGCGAGCGACCGCGCCAGGGCGTCTCGAGAGGCGGAATCGGCGGGCAGCCGCGCCGGATCGATCGCAGGCCCCGCCTCGATGAGCCCGCCTGCGCCAGAGATGCGCGGGAGCGTGAAGGGCGAGAGGACCCGCACCACGAAGGGGAGCTCGGCCACGGCATCGGCGATGGCCCGAAGCTGCTCGAGCACGGGTCGCTGCAGAACGTCGTCGGCGGTGAGCACCACCAGCGCCATCTCGGAGCCGCCGAACTCGGCCTCGATCGCCTCGATGTTGAGACGAGCCGGCATGTCGACGGGGAGCTGGTTCTTGACTTCGGGGTCGATCTCGATGCGCGGCAGCTGGGTCGCGAACGCGAGGGTCAACAACACGAAGAGGCCGATGAACGGCCAGGGGAACCGGACGATGACGTCAGCGAGTCGGGGCATGGCGATCGACGACTAACGCAAGCCGCGGCCCGCGTGCGCGAAGGCTCGCTCACCCCGGTCCGTCGTTGCCGGACGTCGGTCGCTCGGCGCGCTCGGTCAGCGCCTCGAGCCGCGCGCGGTCGAGATCGATGACCTCTCCCTGGGACGAGCCCTCGGCGGCTCGCCGATGCCGGATGCGCGCGACGATCTCCTCCGCGGTAGCGTCGGGCAGCGGGCCGAAGTCCACCTGCGCGCCGCCGCGGCAGGTGATCACGACGCTGCCGCCACCGTCGACACCGACCCCCGCGATGTCGCTCCACGGAATCGTGCGGGCATCACGAGCAAGGGGCGCCGCCTCCACGGCCTCCGCTGTGACGTGCAGCCCGAGAGCGACCTCGTCGACCACGAGGTGAGGCTGGGTGAGTCGCAGCCGGCGTACCACGGGAACCCGTCCCACCTGCGAGGCCAGTCCTCGCCACCCCGCCCAGGCGGCATAGCCACTGACCAACGCGGGAAGCACGGTCTGGGGGGCCGACCGGAGCATCACGAGCACCATCACGCCGAACCACAGTGCCCCCAGCGCACCGAACAGCAGCAGCCCTCCCGCGAGGAGCACCCACGAGGTCGCCTCGGGCAGTCGCCCGTGCGGGACGCCCCACACCACCTCGTCGAAGGTCTCCCGCCGGTGGACCGACTGGGCCAGGAAGTCGAGGAGCTCACGGCGACGTCGCGAGAGCACTCGCGACGAGACGAGCATTCCGAGGAGTGCGCCGAGGATCAGGACGGGCATCAGACGCTCGCCCAGCGCGTGCGAAGCGCCTCGCGCACGTCGTCGGGGAGCGGTCCGAACACCACTCCCTCGCCGGTGGCCGAGCTGACGACCACCACGTCGTCGTCGAGCTCCAGGGCCGCCGCCGCCCGGGGGATGCGGGTGGCGACCGTAGTGGGTGCGTGCACGGGTCGAGCGTGGCGGTCGACATGGTCCCACCACACTTCGTCGTCGGTGAGGCCGAGTCGGCGCGCCGGGGCGGGCCACAGCGCCCCGCGATCGAACCCGGCCAGGCCCGCAACGAGCCCCCCGAGCGCCGCGAGCCAGACGACGCCTGCCCACGGGGCGATCGTCGGCGGCGTGAAGAGCAGGAGCGGGGAGAGCGCCCCGAGACCGCCGACGAGCAAGAGGCCCCAGGTGGCTACTCGGACCGACGTCGACACGCGATGCGGGTCGAGCCGAACGACGAAGCGCCGTTCGTCGTGGACGACGGTGACGGTGTCGGACGGTGCCTGGCCAGAGAGGTGCGCCAGCACGAGGCCTCCAGGGGCAGAGCTGAGCTTCCCGTGTATCGCCGCCATCAGGGTGCCGCGACCTGGATGCGGGCCAGCAATGGCGCCCACAAAGCAGACATCGGCGTGTCCGCCGTGGGCAGGACCGACCGTGACACGGCACCCATCACGACGTCGAGCGGGTGCACGGGCTGCTCCCCATCGTGTAGCCGGGCGGTGATCAGGTGGCCGGGCTCTCCGCGTGCCCCCTCGGCCAGCCCAGCGCGCACGAAGGCTCCTGCGATGTCCTCGAGGTAGTTCACCTGACGAAACCCGCCGAGCAGGCGAATGCGCGACCAGGTGCGCAGTGCGCCGAATACCGGCACGAGACCTGGGCAGACGTCGCCGTTCGCGATTCCCGTCACGAGGTCGTCCGGGCACGCATTCCAAGACTGGACGCGGGCGCGCTTGCCGGACCGCCGGGTGTAGAACCACGTCGCGCCCTCGAGACCGAGCTGCTCGGGCGACGTGCCGGGGAGTCGGCGCAGGGGGTGGGACGGGTCCTGCAGGACGGTGACGAGGTAGCGCCGGGCCACTCGGTTGAGGTCGACCCAGTGCACGTCAGTTCGACCGGTGAGCTCTCGGGAGACGGCCTCGCCGCACCGCAACGCCCACGCGGCGTAGGTCTCGTCGTCGCGCGGAGCCGGCAGCCGTCGGGTCAGCTCGGGGCTGGCCGCAGCCCAGACCTCCCGGAGCCGCTCGGACATCGGATGCTCGTAGAGCAGGGCGTCGCGCTGGGCAGAGGCCAGCAGCGTGATCCGTTGCTCACCGACCCCGTCGCGCGCCCGATCCCGGGCCGCCTTGATCTGGCGGTTCCGCTCGGCTCCCTCCGCGAGCAGGGCCTCGAAGGGCGTCCGCGAGAAGCAGAGGCTGCCCGAGGCAGCCGAGTTGCTCATCGGAACCCCCGACCACGCCATGACGAGGACCGGACCAGGTTGACCGAGCGCCGCGACGCAGTCGATGCCCCCGAACGTCGGACCCGGCGTGGGGCAGACGTGGTGGGTGGTCAGCACCGCCCCCACGTCCTCGACTGCGCCCACCAGGGCCCCAGCCTCGGCGTGCCGCTCCGCGAGCTCCGCGATCAGGGCATCACGGAACGCCGGCTCGAAGCCAGCTCGCTCGGGAGGCGTCCACTGCTGGCGCGACCACGCCGCAGCAGGGGTGTTCCAGTCGCGGACGAAAGCGTCGGCGAGCCCTGGCTGGGTTTCGGACAGGACCTCGAGCCGCCGCCGATCGGTTTCGCTCGTCACGCTGCGCTCCCGCTGAATTGACATCTCGCGGTTTCCTCCCGCCGACGGACACTCTCGATGACCAGCCTCCCGGCTTGGTCACGCATCGCCGAATCCGTTTGGCGGGCGGAGTAATCTCGGGGTCGTCTGGAACCAGGGGGTTGGATGTCGGTGCTCCTGAGTTGGCTGGTCGCCTGCGGCGGCTCGGGAGAGGTCCCCGAGACCGAGGAACCGCCTGGCCCCGTCGCCGCCAAGGTGCTTCATCGGCTCAACCGGGCCGAGTTGGACAATACCTTCCGCGACCTGCTCGGGACGACCGAGATCCTCCCCTCGGCCGCGCTCCCTCCCGACGAGAGCACGGACGGCCTCGACAACATGGCGGCGTCGCTCTCGGTGACCGTGTCCCACCTCGCGGGGCTCGAGCGGGCGGTCGACGATGCGCTCGACGAGTTCTTCGGCCGCGACCTCGAAGAGACCGTCGATTACGGCGCGGTGCAGGGTACGGACCCCGGGGTGCTCTACGTGGGCGCTGGCGTGGTGCAGAACGGGGTCTACATCATCGAGGACGGCGCGGTGGAGATCGTGCAGCCGGTCGAGTACGACGGGCGCTTCCGGATCGCGTCGCGCCTGTTCACGACGGTCCCGGGCCGCCCCGCCACCGTCGAGGTGTCGGTCGACAACCGCCCCCTTCGAACCCTGACCGTCGACTGGCCGCGCGATCCGGAGTCGCCGAGCAGCGTGGTCGAGACCGATCTCGAGTCCGGCGTGCACCGGTTCGCCTGGCGACTCGTCAACCCCGACGAGGCCTCCGTCGGCTTCGTCGCCGCTCGGGTCACGGGGCCCCTCGACCCTCGCACCGGCCCCACCGATCGGTACGTCGGTCTCGTCGACTGCGTGCCCGAGACGGAGACCGGGTGCAGCGAGGAGCTGCTGACCCGGTTCGTCACCCGGGCGTGGCGCCGTCCCCCGACCGACGACGAGCTCGCCTTCGTACTCGACGCCTACGGGGTCGCGCTCGCGGAGGGCCTCGACGGAAGCCACGCGCTGCAGCACGCGATGAAGGTCACGCTGCTGGACCCGCGCTTCCTCTTCCGGGTCGAGCAGGACCCGGAGGGCTCGGTCGGGCGCTTGACCAGCTACGAGATCGCCTCGCGCCTCTCCTTCTTCCTGTGGTCGTCGATTCCGGACGAGGCCCTGCTCGAGGCTGCCGAGACCGACGCGCTCGCCACCGACGACGGAGTGCTCGCCGAGGCGGCGCGAATGCTCGGAGCCGGGCGCTCGCGCGCGCTGGTCGACAACCTGGCTGGTCAGTGGCTCGACCTGCGCAAGCTCGAGGTGGTCGAGCCTTCGGTCGTGGTCTATCCCACGTTCGACGAGGAGCTCCGCGCCTCCATGCTCGGAGAGCTCCGCCTGCTCGCCGACGACTTCTTTCGGGGCCGGTCGTCGTTCGATGCGATGCTGACGGGTCCCGAGCGCTGGCTCGACCGCCGACTCGCCGCGCACTACGGCGAGCCCTGGCCGGCCGGCGACGACGGCTGGGTCCGGGCCGAGGTCGAGGGCAGCCGACCCGGCTTCCTCGGGTCGGCGGGTTGGCTCACCGTCACGTCGAACCCCGACCGCCCCAACACGGTGACGCGGGGCAAGTGGGTGCTCGAGCACCTGCTGTGCGCCGCCCCGCCCCCGCCACCGCCCGACGTCGAGGCCACGCCCATCGACCCCGTCCCGGGAAGCTCGGTCCGCGAGCAGGAGGAGGCGCTGCGCTCGCCGCCCGCGTGCTCGGGCTGTCACCAGCTGATGGACCCCATCGGGTTCGTGGCTGGTCGCTTCGACGGCGTCGGGCGAGTCCGGCTCGAGGACGAGCTCGGCTATCCGGTCGACACCGTGGCCGAGGTCCAGGGACGCACGATGTCGCAGCTCGCCGAGGTCGCCGAGTGGGCAGCGCTCGACGAGCGGATGCCGCGCTGCTTCGCGGAGAAGGTGTTCGCCTATGCCGTCGGTCGGACGGTGACCGAGGCCGACGACCGAGCCCTCACCGAGATCACCCAGCAGTTCGTGGACGGCGGACTCCACTTTCCGTCACTGGCGAGCGCGATCGTGACGAGTCGCCCCTTTCTGAACCGCAGCGCGGCCCCCGACCCCGAGGACGCACCGTGAGCCGACGAACCACGAGACGCCGGATCCTGAAGGCGGCCGGAGCGAGCCTCGCGCTGCCTTTCCTCCCGTCCCTGTTGCCCCGGTCGGCCCGGGCGGCGAGCCGGCCGGAGCCGCCGCGACTGCTGGTGTACAACATCGCCAATGGGCTGAACGTCGGGCTACTCGACGACCCCGGCGCCCCCGACCCCTACGGCGTGCTGTCCCCCCTCGACCACACCCTCGCGAAACGGCGGACCGTGGTGACCGGGCTGCGCATGGCCTCGGTGGCCCAGACCATGGACCACGAGTACGCCCTGCCGTGCTTGCTCACCGACGTAGCCGTCGAAAACATGTACGTCCTTCCCTACGACTGCGGCATCTCCTGCGATCAGGTCGCCGCTCGGCAGATCGGTCGGGACACACCGTTCCCTTCGATGCAGCTCGCGGTGGCGACGCCCTTCGAGCCGATCACGCCGAACGGGTACGTCTACTCGACCCGCATGTCGTGGGCGTCGGCCACGACCCCGCTGCCCGCCATCGAGTCTCCGCGCCAGCTCTTCGACCAGATGTTCGCGGGCAGCGACGCCGGCGCGACACGAGAGGAGATCGAGCGGCGATCCCGCCTGAAGCGAAGCGTTCTCGACAGCGTGCTCGACGGCGTGACGTCGCTCGGGCCGCGACTCGGGACCCAGGATCGGGCCAAGCTGGACGAGTACGCGACCGCTGTGCGGGAGCTCGAGCGCCGCCTCGACCAGCTCGAGGAGAACACCTGCCCCGCGCCCGACGCACCCGCCTCCGACCTCGACCTGCAGAGCACCATCGGCGCCTTCGTGGACCTGATGGTGGTCGCGCTCCAGTGTGACCTCACGCGCGTGATCACCTTCCTCTCCAGCCCGACGAGCGGCCAGGCGACCTACCCGTTCCTGGGCATCGAGTCTGGGCACCACACGCTGTCGCACGCCTTCGTGCCGGGCCAGACCGACGACGCGACGCTGCAGCTCATGGACATCCAGCGTTGGCACGCGGGCGTCTTCGCCGGGCTCGCCCAGCGCCTCGCCGAGCTCGAGGTGGGCGAGGACGGTGAGGACCTGCTCTCGCAGACCCTGCTCGTGCTCACGTCCGAGTTCAGCGACCCCGCGTGGCACTCGTCGTGGCCGTTGCCGTTCGTGCTGGCCGGCGGTGAGGCTCACGGCGTGGCTCAGGGCCGGTCCCTGCACTTCACGCCGGGTACCCCTCACAGCAACCTGCTGCGCGCGTTCGTCGCCTACACCGGCGCAGACCCGGGCGACTTCGGACCCACGAGCACGGGGACCGCGAACCTCGGCTGACCCACCCGCCCGCGCGAGCGCCCGATCTCGCGGGTTTCGCTACGTCGTTCCCGCTCGCTCGGGTCGCGGGATCTCACTCCTTCGGCGGAGCGAGCTGTAGCGCGCAGTCTCCGCTGACGAGCTCGAGAGCGCCGAACTCCTCGGGAGGCACCGGGTCCATCGCCAGCTCCTCGCCGTCGAGGCCCGTGACGAGCATCCAGCCGGTGTGTCCGCCCCCGCCCCACACCACGAGGGCGTCGGGCAGGTTGGTCGGGACAGGGAGGTAGACGGCGAAGACCGCGCTGCCGTCGTAGCACCCTTGTCCGAGAACCAGGTCTTCGACGGGCATTCCGTTGGGGTGGAAGGCGAGCTCGCCGAAGTGCGGCGTGAAGGTCTGGTCGCCGGTGTCGAAGTAGGCCACGATGGCCTCGACGCCGAGGGTGCCCACGCCGGGCACGGGGAAGGTGCGCGCGGCGCGGAACAGGTCGCCGGGATCCGCGAGGAACTCGACCGCCCAGGTCCCGTCGGCGAGGTTCGTCGGCTCGTCGACCGGGCGGCCCGGCAGCGGCTTGCCGAGCTCTTGCTCGCCGAGCGACATCGAGGCTACGTACGTCGCGGGAAGCGGGATCTCCGCGTTCGGGGGCATGCTCGCGTGGAACGTGCCTCCGATGGGGAAGCCGACCGGCTCCGCGAACTCGTAGAGCACGACGCCGTTGACGGGATCCCCGAACGTCATGGTGTCCGTCGCGACGATGCCGTCGGGCAGATCGACCGTGTACCAGACGCCGCTCTCGACCTGGAGAAGCGAGTTCGGAGACACCGCCACGATGGGCTCACCATCTTCGTGCCGCTCGCTGCCGTCGAGATCGTCGTAGACCGCGAGGAAGAACAGGACGCCGGGACCGGTCACGGCGGTCAGGTCGCCAATCGACCCGTACTCGCCGTCGTAGCTCGCTACCTCGAAGCCGAGCGGGTTCGCGTCGAGGGGCGCGCTCACGTATTCGGGCCCGAACTGGGGAGACGAGTCCAGCGTCCATGGAAAGGCTCCAATCCGCAGGCCGTCCGAAGGGGTGAGCGAGTGTTCCACGGTGTAGGTCACGTCACCGGTTCGCTGCTCGGCGAACTCGGGAGCGCACGCGATCATCGCCAGAGCGCTTAGCGGGGCAACGGACAGACGCATGGGAAAGCTCCTTGGGTCGTCCCCTCCTTCGGCTCTTTCGCGAAGCCCCATCAGACGCGCGTGGCCCTCCGGCAACCTTCGACGGGTTCGAGGCGGACGGTTTTCGGCTGCTCGCGGTAGCATGATGTCCCCACACCCGTCCTCCCCCACCTCTCCCTTCCATCCCTCGAGTCCCTCCATGGCCAACTTCTCCACTCACGTGGTGGGCGCGGTCGGCGTTGGCGTGGTTGCCACGTCGATCCTCACCGCCGCCGACCTCATGGATCCCACCCTCCTCGGCACCGCCGTCGGTATGACCGCCCTGGGCGGGCTCTTTCCGGACGTCGACTCCGACAACTCCGACTCGATCGAGCTCGTGTTCAGCGTGATGGGGCTGGCCGCGTCGATGCCGCTGCTCGCCGTCTCGCTGCCCCGCCTCGGGCTGCTGGTCAGCTTGCTCGTGATGGCCCTCGCCTACGGCTTCGTGCGGTACGTGCTCATCGAGCCGTTTCGGCGATTCACCGTTCACCGGGGCGTGTTCCACTCGGTACCCATGGCCGGGTTCACCCTGTTCGGGATCACCGCGGCCTTGTACTACGGGCTCGGCACCACCGCGGTCACCGCTTGGACCTTCGGAGCCCTGTTCGGACTCGGCTTCGTGACCCACCTGGTGCTCGACGAGCTCTACAGCGTCGACCTGGCCAATCAGCGCATCAAGCGGTCATCGGGCACGGCGCTCAAGTTCTTCGATCGCGACGACGCCGTCTGGTACGGCCTGCTCTACGCATCCATCCCGGGTGTGCTCTGGCTCGCGCCGTCCGCCGGCGGCTTCCTCGACCTCTTCCCCCAGCTCGACTTCCACCTCTTGCCTCCCGAAGAGGTGGTGGCCTGGCTCAGCGGCGCGGAAACTCGATGACGTTGTCGGGCAGCTCGTCCAAGAGCTCGGGCACGCCCCACTCGTCGGAGTAGCCACAGATCCGGCAGCTCTCCTCGACCTCGATCGGAGGTAGGGCGCCGACCTCGCTCGGCGCGACCGACGTGGCCTCGACCTCGAGCCCGAACTGGGAGCAGGCGGGACAGATGGCAAACCGGGTGGGCTGACCGTGGACGACCGCCTGGACGTCGGTGCACTGCGGGCAGGCCACGACATCGTAGGTGCGGTGGCGCCCCGGTGGGGGGGTGACCACCTCGCGCTCCGCGCCGCAGACCACGCAACGTCGCCGCACGGAGCTCGTGATGAGCCGGGACTGCCAGAGCGCGAAGCCCAGGAACGCCGCCATCGTCGCGGCGAGGACCACGGCTACCGCCCACACAAGCGCTCCACCGCCGAGGGTCCGGACCCGACCAGCCCCTCGACCTCGGCCACCAGCTTGGGAACCGCGGTGAGGACGTCGGGGCCGTCGTCCGTCACGTGCACGTCGTCCTCGATGCGAATGCCCCCGAAGCCCGTCCACGCCGTGGCGGCCTCGAAGGCCACGAGATCGGCGAACTCCTCCCGCAGGTCCGGGTTGGCGAGAATCTCGGGCACCACGTAGAAGCCCGGCTCCACCGTGACGACCCAGCCCGCCTCGAGGGGGAGATCGAGCCGCAGGTTGCGGGTCCCGAAGCCATCGGGACGCCCCACTCCCGGCGGATACGACGGCCGGTCGCCGAAGTTCTCGAGATCGTGGACGTCGAGTCCGAGATGGTGGCCGACCCCATGAGGGAAAAACAACGCGTGGGCCCCTCGCTCGACCGCCGCGTCGACCGAGCCCCGGACGAGCCCCTCGTCGATCAGGAACTGCGCCAGCACCCGGCACGCCGCATCGTGGACCTGCCGATAGCGAACTCCTGGCCGGCACTGTGCCGTCGCCCGACCCTGGGCCTCGAGGACGGCCTCGTAGGCTGCTCGCTGCCGCGCCTCGAAGGTGCCCGACACCGGCCAGGTGCGCGTGACGTCCACCGTGTAGCGGCTGCGGACGAGCTCCCCCCCGCCGTCGAGGAGCACCATGCGTCCGGCGGTCAGCACGTCGTCGTGGCCGTGGTGGTGCAAGACCTCACCGGACTGGGTGAGGATCGTGTCATAGCCGGGATCACAGCCGCGCAGGCGCAAGATCGCCTCGAAGAGGGTCCACAGCTCCCGCTCGTGGCTTCCTGGCCGGGTCGCGGCCATGGTAGCCTCGAACGCCTCGCGGGTGATCCCTGCCGCCGTGCGGAGCTCCTCGATCTCGTCGGGCGCCTTCACGCGCCGAAGCTGGATGACTGCATCCACGAGGTCGTCGTCTCCGAGGTGGACGCCAAACGACAGCGGCCGTCCCACCAGCTCTGCGATCGCCGCGTTCCGGACGGGATCCGCGACGGCGAGGGTGCGAGTGCCCGGCGTCACGCGTTCGAGCAGCGAAGGCAAGGGAGACGTGCGGTCCGCGCCGAGGGCCGCCCCACGCTCCGCGATGTCGGGCTGTGGGCCGTGCCACAGCTCGTCGTCGTCGTCGGCAGGCACGAGAAACAGCTCGAAGCCATCGTCGTCGAGGACCGCCGCTGCGCCGGGCTCCGCGCAGCCCGTGAAGTACAGGAAGGTGCTGTCCTGCCGGAACGGCAGCACGTTCATCGGCAGGTTCCGCGGCTGCTCACGGTTGCCGAGCAGCAGGATTGGCCCACCGACCATGTCGAGGAGCTGCTTCCGGCGTCGGGCAAAGTCCATCCCGTCCTCCGACGTGGCTAGGCAACCAGCTCGGGCCACGTGACGATCGACTCGAGGGTGAGGCCCGCGTTACGGAGCCGCTCCGTAGCGCCCTCCCCTCGCTCGACGATCGTGAGGCACTGCGCCACGTTCAGCCCCGCTTCACGGGCCCGCTCGACAGCTCGCAACAGCGAGCCGCCCGAGGTCGTCGTATCCTCCACCACGCACACTGGCGCCCCCTCCGGAATGCTCGAGAGTCCCTCGACGAAGCGGCCCGTGCCGTGGCCCTTGGCCTCCTTTCGAATCAGGAAGGCGTGGACATCGCGACCGAGCACGCTGCGCGACAAGGCCGCGGCCGAGCAGGCGATGGGGTCCGCCCCGAGCGTGGGACCGCCCACGGCCGCGATGCCGGGCGCCAGCCGGCCGAGAACCAGGTGGGCCACGTGCATCGCACCCTCCGCGTTCAGCGTGGTCTGGCGAACGTCGACGTAGACGTTTGACGTGGCACCGCTGGCGAGCGTGAACGTTCCGTGCTGAACGGAGCGCTCGGCGAGGATGGCGATCAGGCGTTGGCGTCGTTGTTCGTCGGTCATGCCGGTACTCCCGAAGTCAACCACACGTAAGCCACGATGGCCACGAGGCAGAACAGCATGAGGAGCAAGAACGGAACGACGCCTCGGATGACCTCGATGATCGAACGCTCGAAGGTGGTGGAGGCGACGAAGAGGTTGATGCCCATGGGTGGCGTGAGGTAGCCGAGCTCGAGGTTCACGATGAACATGATGCCGAACGCGATCGGGTCGATGCCGTAGACCCCGGTGGCGATCGGCGCGAGCAGCGGCGCGACGATGAGGATGGCGGAGAGGATGTCCATCACGCAGCCGAGTGCGAGCAGGAACAGGTTCACCATCACGAGGAAGCCCACGGGCGTCTGCACTCGCTCGAGCATCCACGCCGCCGCAGCCTGCGGGACCTCCTCGAAGACGAAGAACTTGTTCAGCGAGATCGCGATCACGAGGATGAGGAACAGTGAGCCCATCATGACCGCCGACTCGGCGAAGACGCCGGGGATCTCTCGCCACCTGAGCTCGCGGTGGACGAACATCTCCACCAACAGCGCGTAGACGACCGCGACGGCCGACGCGGTGGTCACGTCGAAGCGGATCGCGAACAGCCCGAAGTCGAGCCAGTCGTAGAGGCCACCGAGGATCAGCACGGGGAGCATCAGCGAGGGCAGCCCGAGCCACACCGCGCGCCCGAGCTCGGAGGCCCAGCTCGACGCCGACCAGTTCGACACCGTGCGCTCGTCGACCTCGTCGGGCCGCGGCCAGTGCACGAACATGGTGTAGGCGATGAGCACCAGCGCAATGAACAGGCCCGGCAGCAGTCCGGCGCGGAACAGGTCGGTCGGGGTCACCACGCCGACGTCCGCGTTGCCAGAGACCATGATCGCGTAGACGATCATCGGGATCGAAGGGGGAATGATCACCCCGAGGCCGCCCGCGGTGGTCAGCACGCCGATGCTGTAGCGCTCGGAGTACCCCTCCTTGAGGAGCATCGGGAACATGATGCTGCCGATCGCGATGACGGTGACGGGCGAGGAGCCCGAGATCGCCGCGAAGGTCGCGCACGCGAGCACCGCACCGGCCCCGAGTCCGCCGGGCAGCGGTCCGAGCACGGCCTTGGCCAGATCGATGAGCCGCTGGGCGATGCTGCCCTTGGTCATCAGGTTGCCCGCGAGGACGAAGAACGGGATCGCGAGCAGCTCTTGCTTCTTCACCGCCTCGAACATGTCGGCCACGACGGACTCGGCGCTTCCGTCTCGCAGGAGGACCCAGGACGCCACGGTTCCGACGCCGATGCCCACGAACAGCGGGGAACCCAACACCACGAGCATCAAGCTCGCCAAGCCGATGATCCAGCCCTGCCCGAACCAGATGCCGGCCCCGATCGCGAGGAGCCCCCCGGGTACGGCCCCGGCGAGGATGACGTCCGCCGGAGACCGAGAGCCGACGGTCGGCGCGGCCTGGGCGAGGTCCTTGCCTGGCGCGAAGACCCGACCGAGGAACCGGAGCGCCATCACGATGAACGCGACGACCAGGAAGCCGAACGGAATCCAGAGCGGGAAGTCGTCGCCGGCCTCGACGTAGCCGTAGGCGATGAGCGGTCGCGTCGAGACGGTGGCTCCGGAGTCGGTCAAGGTCACGGTGTGGATGCGGTTGGACTCGAGCTCGACGGGGACCGGATCGCGACCATCCCAGGTGAGCCAGGCGCGCGTACCGTGCTCGAGCGACACCGACTCGAACATGGTGCGGCCCTCGGCCGGTACGGTGACGTCCCAGCGCACCGCCTCGTCGACCGAGGGCGCCGCCGGGACCAGCGTGGCCTTGGCCTCCGTGCCGAGGGGATTCACCAGCGAGACCTTGGCGTCCTCGAACTCGAGGTCGAACGGGTCGAGTCCCTGGTCGTAGGCACCGTTGATCCAGTCGTCGCCGGTGGCGTAGTCGACCTCCGGACATCCCTGCTGCGCCCTGGCCTCCTCGTCGAGGTCGCTGCACGACGAGGGACCGAACTTGTCTCCGGACATCAAGGAGGTCAGGCCGTTGACTGGCGCCACCAGCGGTGCCCACACCTTGGCCCCTTCGAAGGTGTCCTGGGTGTGCGTGAGCATCGCGTCGGCAGAGCCGCGGGCCAGGAGCAGGCACAGCCCCGCCGCCACGATCGACGTGAAGCGTCGCAAGAATCTCGCCCCGGACGGTGACAGCACTCGCTCGGCCGCATCGACCGCGATGTGCTTGCGCTCCTGGGTGGCGAGCGACGCCCCGAGGAAGCCGACCACCACCATGAGGAGCAGGGCGAAGTTCAGCTGACCGTCGATCGCCCACAGCCCGAACAGATCCTCGGCGCCCTCGAAGGTCACGAGCGAGTTGAAGCTCTGTCGCAACTCCTCGGCGAGGTAGGCGTTGAAGGCCAGCGCCGTCATCGCGAGCAGCGCCACCGCCACGAACGCACGCTCGAGGGCACCTATCGCTCGGTCGACGACCGACGCGATGCGCTCGATGACCACGACGAAGCCGGTGAGGCCGATGACCACACCCACCACGATCTCGAGGAGGGGTCCCGACAGCGCGCTCGCGAGGCGACGTCGGATGAGCTGAAACAGATCCGCGGTGAGAAAATCCACCAGTCGGACCACCTGCGCTACCGCCGCGAGAATCGCGTTCATGGCCGCCTCCCAAGCGAAGGGGGGTTGTACCGCAGATCGTCGGGTCGACGAAAGAGGAAACGCCCGAGTCAGCGACCCGGGCGTACACATTCGAGAATCGGCGGCCGCTTTCTCTAGGGGGCCGCAGCGATGCCCGTGCGGATCTTCTGCAGGATGTCGGCTCCGCCCTCGATGTTCGCGGCGAGCCGGTCGTGAATGGGGCGCGCCACCTTCGCGAACGCCTCGCGCTCGGCATCGGTGAGCTGGTGCACGGTGACGTCGTAGGTCTCGAAGACCTCGAGCATCTCACCCTCGGCGCCGCGGATCATGCTCCGTCCGGCGGGGCCCAGGTTGCGCTTGGACTTGAGCAACTTCTGCAGGTCGGCGGGAAGCTTGCCGAACCAGGTGCGGCTGTAGATGATGGCCGCGGGCTGGTAGATGTGGCGGCTCAGCACGAAGTGATCGAGCGGCTCGGCCAGGCCGCCGGCCAGGATGTACAGCGCCGTGTTGTCGAGGCCGTCGATCATGTTGGCGTTGAGCGCGGTCAGCACCTCGGTCATCGGCTTCTGCACCGCCTGGGCGCCGAACGCCTTGTACATCTCGAGGTGAACGTCCGACTCCTGCGAGCGCATCTTGAACTTCTTCAGGTCCGCCGGGGTCTTCACCGGGCTTCCCTTGGTGCCGAAGGAGCGCCAGCCGTTCTCCGACCATGCGGCGAGAACGAAGCCCCGCCGATTCAGGATGTCGGAGTAGACGTCCCAGAGGACATTATCGAGGACGTAGTCAGCCTGTGCGTCGTCCTTGAAGAGGAACGGGAGCTCCACCAGGGAGAGCTGGGAGATGTTCGCGCCCTCGGCGATGGCCCCCGTGGTTACGGCAGCCGCCTGCAGACGCTCGCCGCGGCGCGTCTCGCGGACCATCTCGACCTCGCCCATGATGCCGGCGGGTCGAATGATCACCTCGATGCGGTTGCCCGACTCGGACTCGACCTCGCGCTCGAAGCGCTTCAGGAGGTCCATCCACGGCGTGCCGTCGGGCGCGAGGCTGCCGATGTTTAGCTCGTACTCGGCGGCCCCGGCAGAGCCGGACCCGAGCAGAGCGAAGAGGCCCACCGCGATGGCGAGCCAGTTGCGGAGCTTGAGGATGCCCACGTGTTGTTCTCCTTGCTCGAGGGTTGACTACTCGGGAGCGTCCTGGGGGTCCTGCGAGTCGTCGGCAGCCACCGGACCCTCGTCCTCCGTCTCGCCTTCCGTGCCCTCGGCGTCATCCTCGGTCATCTCCTCCTCGGCCGGTCCCTGCGGGGGAGTGGGCTCGGGGATCTCGCCGAGGGGACCTGCCGCCTCGAGCGCCTTCTTGGAGAAGAGCTCGTCGCGCTGCAAGAGCAGCTCGCGGGCCTTGACCTGCTCGCGGATGTTCTCCGGCGTGATGTCGGCCTCCGGCACCAGGTCGGGGGCGGTCTGGATCATCGAGAGCAGATCCTCGGTGAACTGCACCGCGTCGTCGTTGGCGACGGCGAGGGTGTCGGCCCGGAGGTACTTCGTGGGCAGGTACTGCGGCGCCGCCTCGATGGACTCGGCGAAGTACTCCGCCGACTTCTCGAGGTCGCGGCCGGCGAAGCCGGGGAGGACCGCGTAGTACGCGCCCCAGTAGCGCGCCGGCCCGTGGTTGAAGAACGAGGCATCGAGCTCCTCGATCTTCGACATGTAGGCCTTGACCGTCGGGATGTGCTTGAGCGTCTTGGCGATGCCGCTCGCACGACCCCACTGGCCGAGCGCGGAGGCCGTCCAGTACAGGCAGGGAACGTCGTCGATCGTGGCGTACTGGACCGCGTCGCGCTCCTTCTCGCCCTCGACCTCGATCGCCCGCGAGATCTCCTCGTTGAGGCCGATGCAGCGCGTGCCGTACTGGATTGCTCGGTCGAGACGCGCGATCTTCTCGTCGTTCTCCGGCGGGAAGCCGGTGGCGTGGAAGTACAGCCCACGAGTCAGGCGGCGCAACGCGTGACGGTTGTTCGGATCGGCATCGAGAACGGTCTCGTAGGCGTTCAGAGCCTCGAGGAGCTTGGCCTCCTCGACCCGCTCGGCCCAGAGCGCGTCGGCCGCGGCCGTACGCTGCTCGATCTCGGCCTGCGCTGCCTTCTCGGCTTCGACCGCCGAGTACGAGCCCGAGTGTTTGCCACAACCCGTGGCGAGGAGACCCAGGACGACGAGGGACCAACGCTGCATGTTGCCTCCGCTACTCATGTGAGCGAGTGACTGTCGAGTCCTGCGGTCCTAGCTTCGAAGCGGGGCAGATGTCAACGAGCGTCTCGAAGGTTGCGGTCCGCGACGCCTCGGGGCCTGGGATTGCTCACGCTGAAGAGCAGGGATATCGACCCCGATGTCTACCTTCCCCGCTCCCCTTCGCCAGGCACGCTCGTCGAGGTTCCCCTGGTGGTGGCTTTGCGCTTCGCGCAGGCGGGGATGCGGGACTTCCTCTCCGATGACCGACCACCTCCGCCCCCCGAGGGCGTCGACCCCCTGGCAGACGGCGAGCCCTCGGCCCGTCGAGGGGGTTGGTGCAACCTGGAGCATCGCATGTTCGAGCGCGACATTCCCCTGGCCCTGACGTTCGACGACGTTCTGCTCGTGCCGCGCTACAGCGACACCCTCCCCCGCGACGTCGACGTGTCCACGCGACTCGGCCCGCTGGCGCTCAACGTTCCCCTGTTGTCCGCGGCGATGGACACGGTCACCGAGGCACCGACCGCGATCGCGATGGCGCGGGCAGGCGGCGTGGGCATCCTCCACAAGAACCTCTCTCCTGCTCGACACGCCGAAGAGGTCCGCAAGGTGAAGCGAGCGGTGACCGGAACCGTACGGAACCCGGTCACCATTCCGCCCGACATTCCGCTCACCCGCGCCCTCGCCCTCATGCGCGAGCATCGCATCTCCGGTCTGCCGGTGGTCGTCGACGGCAAGGCCGTGGGCATCCTCACCAACCGTGACATCCGGTTCGAGCGCAACCTCGAGCGTCCCGTGCACGAAGTGATGAGCCGGGAGCTGGTCACGGTGCCCCCGGGCACGGGGCTCGAGCGCGCCAAGGACCTTCTCCAGGAACACAAGATCGAGAAGCTGCTCGTCGTCGACGACGACGGGCAGCTGTGCGGTCTCATCACCATCAAGGACATCGAGTCGATCGATCGCTTTCCGCTGTCGGTGAAGGACGACGCTGGCCGACTGCGTTGCGGGGCGGCCGTCGGGGTGGGCGCGGACTCGGTGGAGCGCGTCGCGGCCCTCGTCGAGGCGGGCGTGGATCTGCTCGTGGTGGACACGGCCCACGGACACAGCGCCGGCGTCCTGCAGGCCGCCGAGCGCATCAAGGCCCAGCACGGCGACGTGGCGTTGGTCCTCGGAAACGTCGCGACGGCAGAAGGCACGCGAGCGTGCATCGACGCCGGCGCCGACGTCGTGAAGGTCGGCATCGGCCCCGGGTCGATCTGCACCACCCGCGTGGTCGCCGGGGTGGGGGTGCCCCAGCTCACGGCGATCGCCGAGTGTGCGGAAGCCGCACACGCTCACGGCGTGCAGATCATCGCCGACGGCGGCATCAAGTACAGCGGCGATATCGCGAAGGCGATCGCGGCGGGGGCCGACGCCTGCATGGTGGGCAGCCTCTTCGCCGGCACCCAGGAGGCGCCGGGCGACGTCGTGCTCTACCAGGGCCGGCGCTACAAGAGCTACCGGGGCATGGGGTCGATCGAGGCCATGAAGGCCGGCTCGTCGGACCGCTACTTCCAGGACGACGCGGCCGGCGATCCCGAGGCCGAGACCCGCAAGCTCGTGCCGGAGGGCATCGTGGGTCGCGTGCCCTTCCGCGGCGGCCTCTCCGACATGATCTACCAGCTCGTCGGCGGGCTCCGGGCGTCGATGGGCTACACCGGCTGCCCCTCCATTCGGGAGATGCACGAGAACGCCCGCTTCGTGCGCATCACCAACGCCGGGCTTCGGGAGTCTCACGTGCACGACGTCATCGTCACCCAGGAAGCGCCGAACTACCCGACCCGGTGATCGTCAGTCGAAGAGCCGAGGGCGAAGGGCGACAAAGACGTCCAGCGCCTCGGGGTTCTTCAGCGCGTCCCGATTCGCGACGGACTCGCCCTGGAGGATTCGCGTCACCGCGATCTCCACCCGCTTGCCGCTGATCGTCCGCGGGATGTCGGGTACCGCGTGAATGCGGTGGGGCACGTGTCGCGGCGTGCACGCTCGGCGAATGGTCGCCTTCAGATCCGACGCGAGCTCGGGGGACAGGTTCCCCGACTCCGTCACCACGAACAGCACAATTCGAACGTCGTCGTCGTGGGGCACCCCGACCACCAGACTGTCGCGGATCCCCTCCATGGCGTCGACGACCCGGTAGATCTCGGCCGTCCCGATGCGGACCCCGCCCGGATTCAGCGTGGCATCCGAGCGGCCGTACACGATGACCCCACCCTGCTCGGTGATCTCGACGAAGTCGCCGTGTCGCCAGACACCGGGAAAGTGCTCGAAGTAGGCCCGCCGGTACTTCGCTCCGTCGTGGTCCCCATAGAAGCCGACCGGCATCGACGGAAACGGGGCGACACAGACGAGCTCGCCCTTCTCACCGACCACCGGCTGACCTTCGCCCGCCCAGGCCTCGACGGCCATGCCGAGGCCGCGCTTCTGGATCTGCCCAGCATAGACAGGCTCGGTCGGGACGCCGCCCATGAAGCAGCTCACGATGTCGGTGCCTCCTGCGATGGACGCGAGCTGCACGTCCGAGGCGACCTGGTCGTAGACCCACTCGAACTGGTCCGGGGCGAGCGGAGCCCCGGTGGACCAAACCACGCGCAGCGCCGACAGTTCGTGGTCCGCCGGCCGGTAGCGGTTCTGTCGGAGGGTGGCGAGGTACTTGGGGCTCGTTCCGAAGTGGGTCACCCGCAGCCGCTCCGCCATTCGCCACAGTACGCCGAGGTCCGGGTAGCCAGGGTTGCCGTCGTACAGCACGATCCGGGCGCCGGTCATCAGCCCCGAGACGAGCCAGTTCCACATCATCCACCCGGTGGTGGTGAAGTAGAACACGGTGTCGGTGCGCCGCACGTCACTGTGCAGCATCAGCTCCTTGGCGTGCTGCACCAGGGTGCCCGCAGCCCCGTGGACGATGCACTTGGGCACGCCGGTCGTTCCGGAGCTGTAGAGAACGTACACGGGATGGTCTGGTGGAAGCGACTCGAAGTGCGGCTCACCGGCGGTCGCCAGGGCGTCCGCCCACCCCACCCGCGGAGCGGCGACGGGCTCGCCGAGACCTGGAACCTGCACCACCGCAGACAGTGAGGTGAGGGCGGACTCGATGGCCGTCAGCTGGTCGAGACGGCCAAACGCCTTGCCGCCGTAGCGGTAGCCGTCGATGGTCACGAGGACCTTGGGCTCGATCTGTCCGAACCGGTCGAGCACGCCCTGTAGCCCGAAGTCGGGGCTGCACGACGACCAGACCGCCCCGAGTCCGGTCGCGGCGAGCATCGCGATCACCGCCTCGGGCCGGTGA
Source organism: uncultured Enterobacteriaceae bacterium (assembly GCA_964655065.1). Taxonomy (GTDB): domain Bacteria; phylum Myxococcota_A; class UBA796; order UBA796; genus DRPG01. The sequence goes on from CAZZLC010000013.1 coordinate 61,124, forward strand.
GGCAGATACCCGACCACCCGGTCTCCCACCCCGACGCCTCGGGCGCGGAGGAACTGCTGGAAGCGGCCGACCTGCTCGCGAAGCTCCGCGTAGGTGATCTCGACGTCCCGCTCCGACTCGTCGGTCGCGACGAGCGCGGTGCCGTCGTCGTTGCGTCGGAGGAGGTTCTCGGCGAAGTTGAGGCGCGCGCCTCGGAACCACTCCGTTCCGGGCATCCTGGCCGGTCCCCTCACCTGGTCGTAGGGCTCGCGGGTCACGAGCCCTGCAAACCCCCACACCGCGTCCCAGAAGACCTCGGGGTGCTCGACGGAATAGCGGTGCAAGGCCTCGTAGTCGGCCAGCGCCTCGCCGGTCCGTGCGCGCAAGGCCTCGACGAACGAGGTGAGCTGACTCTGCTGCACCCTCGCCGGTGACGGAACCCACAGCGGCGAGGGTGCATCACTCACGCCGCCGCCTTCGCCGCGTGTCGGACCATGACCAGGCCGCCGTTGGGACCTGGGACCCCGCCCTTGATGAAGACGAGGTTCCGCTCTGCATCGACGCGGGCAACGGTCAGGTTCTGGACGGTGACCCGGGCCGACCCCATGTGACCTGGCATCTTCTTGCCCTTCAGGGTCATGCCCGGCGTCAGGCGGGTACCGATCGAGCCTCCGTGACGGAAGAACTCGTGGACACCGTGGCTGCGAATGAAGCCGCGGAAGTTGTACCGCTTCATGACGCCAGCGAAGCCGCGACCCTTGGAGGTGCCGGTCACGTCGACCACCTTGCCCTCCTCGAAGAGATCGGTGACCGACACCATCTGGCCGGTCTCGTACTGGGCGGCCGTCTCCTTGGGTACGCGAAACTCGCGCACGTAGCGAACCGGCTCTTCGAGCTTGGCCTGCTCGTACTGGCCGAGGAGCGGCTTGTTGAGCCGGGAGGCCTTCTGGGTCCCGAACCCGAGCTGCACGGCGTCGTAGCCATCAGCTCCCGCACTCGACTTGACCCGGAGCACGGGGCACGGCCCGGCCTGGATCACGGTCACGGGAATCACCCGCCCATCGGGCGCAAACAGCTGCGTCATCCCGACCTTGCGGCCGAGGAGCCCCATCTTCTTCTGCACTGTCATCCTCGCATTGGACGACGCGAGCGCCGTCGTACGGGTGGGGCGGCGCCTGGGTGGGCCCCGCTCGGTTGTCGTGTCGGGGTAACGGTCTTTCTCGACAGCGTCGACCCCGCTGGCGAGGTCCCGTCGCTCAGAACGTGTACTTCAGGTACCCCGACGGGAACAGCCCGGGATTGAACCCGATCATGTACATGAAGTCGACGTCGACCCCGACAGAGAAGTGCGACAGCTTGGTGTAGTACTCGAGCGTCGGGCCGCCGAGCACCATCGGGAGGGGGCCTTCGTGGACCGGCGCAGGGGCGTCGATCTGCGGAATGACCTCCTCCTGGTAGTCGAGGTCGTTCATGAGCAGCGGCAGCACCGCGATGCCGCCCCCGACGCGCACGCCAAGGCCCAGGCGACGGGTCGGGTAGAACGACGCCTCGAGGATGCCGGTACCCATGAACGCGTGCACGTCACCCTGCGTGAGGCTGTTGTCGAAGGTCAACACCTCGGTGCGCGGGCCTTGAACCAGAGTCTGACCGAACTGCGCCTCGAAGGCGGCCGAGAAGCGTTCCTGGTCGACGAACTCACCGCCGACCGCGAGACCGAGGAACACGACACCACCGTAGACGGCGCCGGTCTCGGGAGTGGCCGAGCGGGCGGTCACGGGGAAGATGAATGTGGTGCCAACGTTGGACTTGACGTAGGGACCGCGCTCGATCTCACGGACGAGGTCGCGCTCGGCCGAACGCGCACGGCGCCGCTCCTCCCGGTCCTGGGCGACCGCATCCTGCGGAACGGCCAGCGCGGCCAACATCAGAAGCATCCCGGTCTCCTCGAGTGGTAGACGACGCCGGCAATTAGCACGTCGACGGCGTCGGGACAAAGGCTTGACGAAGGTTCCACAAGCTCGGCCCCCCCGTCATGCCCGCCGCGCCTGCCCACCTGCACCACGAACGCCCGGTCCCCTACGAGGGGCCGAGCGTCGAGGCCAGTGAGCCTGGCAGGAAACGGGGCGGGAGGCGCCTGGAGAGCGACTACCCGGGCGAGAACAGGAAGGGGTACGAGACGATGACGATACCGCCCCCCTTCGGCTCCGGGAACTTCATGCGCATGAACTGGGCGACGATGCACTGCTCGACGCTCGCGTTGCCCATCGTCGACGACTTCTTGCTCGCCGAGGAGACCCCGCCATCCTTCGCGATGGTGAACTTGATCACGACCTTGCCCGCCAGCGCAGGGTTCTTCGTGAGCTCGCGCTGGTAGCAGTACTTGATCTTGTTCATGTTCCGCTTGATGACTTCGTCGATGAGCGACCGGTCGAGAGCACCGAGGATGATGGGGTCCCCACCGACACGGCCGAGACCGCCCTGGCCCTTCTCGCCGAAGTTGCCGCCGCCCTTGCCGAAGCCGCTGCGGCCCGCGCCACGTCCGCGCGTTCCGAGGCCGCCGATACCCTCGGCGCTACCACCGCCACCGAGGCCACTGCCCATGGAGCCGAGGCCGCCAGCGCCCGCCTGGGTACCCTTGACCCCGAGGAGGCCGCCGACCGCACCCGCCAGGTCGGGGTCGATCCGCGAGTCGGAGAGCATGCCGTCGAGGCTGCTCGCGATCCCTGCGCTCTCGGCCACCAGCCGGTCCTGCTCGGCCTTCTTGATGTCGATCTTGTTGCCCTTGGTCTTCTGGTTCTTGGCCTTCTTCTTCCCGACCTTGCCTTCCTTCTTCTTGGCCTTCTCGCCCTCGCCCGCGTCGGGGTTGTTGTCGGGCTTCTTCTTCTTGTCCTTGTCGAGGTCCGGCTTCTCGAGCTCGATGTTCGCGAAGCGGTCCTGGTACTCGGCCACCGAGATGCCCGCGGGCTTCGGCGAGAAGTACATGACGAGGCCGAACATGACGCCGATGAACGTCATGAAGGAGAGGATGGCGAGGAACGGGTAGTCCGCGTCCTCGGTCTGTCGCTGCAGGATGCGCTGACCTTCGGCGACCATGTGGCCAAAGAACACGACGCCGTCGGCGTTGACGAGCAATCGCACGTCATCCGTCATGGGGATGACGTACTCCTGGCCCTCCTTGCGTGCCTTGCCCGAGCGCACGAGCTCGTCGAAGCTGTAGCGCTGGCCGCCGATGTCCGCGAACCCGTCCCAGTGCTCGAGCACGCGGGCGATGTACTCCTCGTCCTCGAGCCTGAACAGCACGTGGTCGCGACCGGGGAGTCCCTGATCGGAGACGTAGAAGTCGTCACGCCAGTCGCTCGAAACCTCGGACCACATGGGCGGCGCGTAGGGCAACACGTGGTGCAGCGGGGTGGGAATCCACCCCATGTCGATGCCGAGGAAGTGCCACTTCCAGCCCACGGCGGACCCGACGGTGACGTCGTGGCCCATCGTCCGGGAGAAGTGCTTCGTGTCGATGAGGGTCTGACCCCAGACCTGATTGACCTCGAGGACCTTGCGACGATCGGGATCGATGCCCGTCGTCCCGCTGCCCGATCCCGAGCGCAGGATGAAGGACATGACGTCCTCGGTCGGCTCGGGCGCCTCCTCCTCCTCGGCGTCCTGGGGCGTCAGGACGGGACGGGCTTGCGACCCACGACCGATGGGGGCCGGCTGGACGGGGCGGGCGCGCTCCGGCGCCGGCGTGGCGCGGGGCACCGTCGCCTCGGTCTCCTCGAGCACGATGGAGACGCGGAACTGCAGCGTCCCGATCGCGAAGACGTCGCCGTCGCGCAGCGTCGCGTTCGACACCGTCTGGCCACGAACGGTGAGGCCAGTCTCCCCACCGAGGTCGAGCAGGCTGATCGAGCCGTCGGTCTCCACCGTGAGCACGGCGTGCATGTCGGACAGCTGGGGGTCGTCGACGGGCAGCAGGGCCGCCCGTCCACGACCGATCGTGATGCTCGGCTCCCGGAAGTCCGCCCGGTGGATCGGCGTCGAACCCCGGAAGACCTCGATGATCACGAGCGGGATGTTGTTGGACATGAGGTGTGGACTCCGAGAAGAGGGGCCGAGCTTACTTGACCTTGTCGACGGACTGCTTCATCTCGAGGTTGAAGTCGGTCCGCAGCTTGATCAGCGGGTTGAAGTCGGCCTTGCGACGGTCGAGCAGCAGGGCCCCGGACGGCTTGACGAGCTCACCGGTCACGTCGACGCCTTCGAAGTCGATCACGGTCCGCTCCTTGTACTTGACCTGCCCGGAGCTCGAATCCTGCGCCAAGGCAGTACCCGAAGCCATCAGCATGGCGGCAGCGACGAGGATGGAACGCATCATGGGGACCTCCGTGATTCCGTCCAGGAACCGAAGTGACAGGTATATTGCTCTCGAATCGAGGTTCGAACAACGTCGGATGACCGTAGTGCCGGTCTTCTGCGTACGACATGGAAGCATCGAGGCGGTTCCTCTGGCCTGGTCAAGCGTACGTAAAGCGCGGGCCCCGCCTTCCCTCGCGAGCGGCGCGAGGGACGAGCCGACCGGGGACCCGAAAACCAGACAGCCCGAAGCGCGTGCTCCGGGCTGCCGAATTCAACACGAGGGGGCCAGGCTCACTCCGCCGGCGCCTCGGCAGGAGCCTCGCCACCCGATGGCTGGATCGCCTGGCACTCGGGGGTCTGGATCACCTCGTTGACCCCCGGCAGGAACGCATCGATGAGCTGCTGAACGTCCTGCGCCATGCTGCTGTCCTTTTGGTCGACGATCAGCTGGGCCTGCTCGAGGATCATGGAGACCTGTTCGACCGAGTCGGGATCGAGGCAGTCGTTGTAGGTGGTCAGCTTGGCCTGGGTGTCGGTGATGACGACCGCCATGTCGTCGAGAAGCTTCTTCTCGCGCGCGATGCGCTCCTGCTCCTCGCGCTTGCGACGCTCCTCTTCTTCCTTGCGGCGGCGCTCCTCGGCCTGCGCCTCGGCCACCTGCTCCTCGATGTCGAAGATCGGGTGGTCGGGGGTGACGTTGCCGACGTTCTGCTCCTTGTACCGCTCGATGTAGGACAACGCCTTCTTGAAGTCCTTGGTGTAGTGGAGGTGCAGGATGGCGCCGTTGAAGTAGGCCCGCTCGTAGGCGGGGTTCGCCTTGATGATCTGGTCGTAGATCGAGTCGGATTCCTTGGTCTCACCGGTCCCGCGGAGCGCGACCGCCAGCCCGAGCTTGGCGTCCAGGTTCGAGGGGTTCGCGGCCGTGGCCGACGTGAACGACGACTTGGCGAGGTCGAAGTCGCCCGAGGCCAGGGCGACGTAGCCGAGGTTCATGTTGGACTCGAAGTTCTTGGGGTCGAGCTTGACCGCCTCCTTGAACTTCTGGATGGCCTGCGGCTCGTCACCCTGAATGAGGTAGGTGACGCCCATGTTGTTGTAGACCCCGGGGTCACCGGCGTTGAGCTCCAGGGCCTTTTCGGCCATGAGCTGGCTCATGCTGTAGTTGTCCTGCGCGTAGTACATCGCCGACAGGTTGCGGTACACGTCCGCGTTGTCGGGGTTGTCGCGAAGGACCGTCTGGGCGTTGCCGAGAGCCTCGTCGTAGCGACCGGCCTTGACGAGGGCCGCAATCAGCTCGTTGCGGGTGTCGAGGTCGTCGGGCTGCGACTCCACTCGCTTGGCATACAGTTCGACGGCCTCGCCGCCCTTGCCGTTCTCGAGCAGCACGCGCGCGAGCGAGAACATGGCCTTGTCCATGGCGGGATCGGCCTCGTAGGCCTTGCGATAGTGCATCTCCGCGTCGCTGCCGCGACCGAGCTGCTCGGCTGTCCAGCCCGCGTTGAAGTGGGCGGCCTTGCCAGCTCCGAGGTTGGCCGCCTTGTTGAACAGCGTGTACGCCGTCTCGTAGTCGACCGCCCCCGTCTTGCGGTCGGGGGTCTGCAGCACGTCCAGCCCACCCTGGAAGTTGACCTTCGGGTTGTTGCTGTCCATGTCGATGTTGGTTTTGGCCTTCTTGCCGCAGCCGACCGTGAGGAACGCCGCGACGAGGGCAACGAGAATGGTACGCATGGCGCGCTCCTAGTCGAGGCTCGTTTCGAATTCGAACTGACGACCCGACTTCGAGGCCGTCCAGCGGGGCTTCAGCAGCTGCTCGTACATTCCCGGGTAGTCCTCGGGACGCAGCTCGCCGAGACGACGGTTCGCGAACTCGGTGTCGTCGTTGTAGAGCGTGAGGGCGTAGGACTTCTCGACGGCGACCTTGAAGGCCTCCACCGCCTTCTCCTCCTGGAGATAGGCCCGGTCCTCGATCTTCATGCTGTAGAACTCGACCTGGTCCTCGGTGAGGTAGGACGGGACGTCCGAGGTTCGCAGGCTCTCGGCCATGTTGTCGTAGACCCGACCGAGGGCCACGAGGGCGGCGATTCCCCACTGACCGGCACCGACCTCGACGACCTCCTGGAACTTCTTCTCGATCTCGAGGTAGGCCTTGGTCTTGTCCTGCAGGCTCTTCTGGAGCGCCGCGTCTTCCCGCTTCCTGCTCACGCCCTTCTTGCCCTCGATGCGCATCGCCTCGTAGGCGGCGAGATCTGGCTGGGCCGCGGTGTAGAGCATCTCGGCGACGTACTCGGTCTGCGGTCCCTTCTCACCGCCCCCCTCGACGTACCGACGGTACATCTTGATGGTGTCGCTGTAGACCCGGTCACGACCCCGCGTGTCACCAAGCTCGGCGAGCGCCTGACCGTGGTGCAGCCGCGCGAAGTACACGAACTCGAGCGGAGCCCCCTCGGGCGGCTTGGCGTAGTAGGCCTGGAAGGCGTTCGCCGCGTCCTGCCACTGCCCCTGCTCCTCGTAGATGTTGGCGACGCGGAGCTTGACGTCCGGCACCCGGTCGTCGGTGGGGTAGGCGTTGACGAAGGCGTTGTAGTCGGCGATCGACTGCTGCCAGTCGCCGAGGCCCTTGCGGAAGACCGCCGCGCGGTAGATGGCGTCACCCGCGCGCTTGACGACCTCCTCGTCGAGCTCTTCCTTCTTCGCGACCCGCGCCTGGTAGAGCTCCCACAGCTTCTCGTAGTAGCCGGCCGCCTTGTCGTAGTCGGCAATGCGCTCGTAGTCGTAGCCGAGGAAGCCGACCTGGTCGAAGTAGTACTTGGTCTTCCCTGCGTACTTCGGGTCCTCGACCAGAATCTCGCGGATGGCAACCGAATCGGCCACGCGGCCCGTCTTGGTGTAGTAGAACGCCGCGTTGTTGAGCGCCTTGGCCGTCTTCTCGAGCTTGGCCGTCTCGCGGAACTCCTCGTAGAACCCCACGAAAGCATCGGCTGCCGTGCTGTAGTCCTTGTCCTTGTCGAAGTTGACCTCGATGAGCTTGAAGGACGCGTTCTCGTAGATGTTGTAGGCGTCGGTCTTGAACGCCTTTCCGCCCAGGCGCTCTTCGTCGTAGAAGGCCTTGGCGGTCGTGCGCAGCGCGTCCCAGTTCTCCTTGACGACGAGGGCGTCCAGGATGAGCTGGGCCGAGTACTCGGCTTCCTGGGACCCGGGGTTCATCGCGATGACGGCCCGGAACTGGGTGGCCGCCTGGTCGAACTGGAACTTGTTGTAGAGCAGGTACGCGGACTTGTAGATCATGTCCTTGACGCGCTTGTCGCCCTTGTAGAGCTCCGCGTACTTGAGGCACGCGTCCACGAAGCGCTGCTCCCACTCGGAGAGCGGCTCGGGCTCGACGTTCTTCGAGATCTTTCGGGTGCGGGTGCCCTGCTGGATGGCCCCGCCTTCCTTCTTGACCTGCTCCTCGGCCGCGAACACCGCCGACTCCGCACAGAAGCGGGAGTGCTGACCTTGCGGGTCCATGTCGACCACGGCCATGTACTGCACGTAGGCGCCGGCGAAATCCTTGAGCTCGTAGAGCAGCTCACCGTAGCCAAAGCGAACGTCGTAGGTGTGCTCGTTGCTCGAGAACAGCTCGAGGTAGGTGTCGTAGGCGGTGCGAGCGAGTCCGTAGAGCTCCTGTGCGTCGTCGATGCGCCGCTGCTCCTGGTACTTGCGACCCGTGTTGTGGTAATCCACCGCGATACCGCGCAGCTGCTTCTCGATCTGCTCGCCGGCATCCTTGACCGCGTCCTCGTTCGCGCGGTTCGCCTTGGCCCACGAGCTCTCGGTCCCGTAGTTCGCCCGCAGGACCTGGATCTCTTCGAGGACCTTGCCGCGCTCGCCCATCTTCTTGTAGGCGTTGATGATGTCGACCTGGTACTGCGGATTGTCGAGCGCGTTGGCGTCATCGAGGATGAGCCGGCGATACATGTCGATCGCGCGCTCGAACTTGCCCTGCTCGAAGAAGGTCGAGGCGAGCTTCCGGAGGGTGACCCGGATGAGGTCCTTGCGACCCATCTTGGTGAAGAAGGCGATCGCCTCCTCCATCTGGTCGGCATCCGCGAAGAATCGGACGAGGTCCTTGAGTGCCTCGTCCTGCAGCTGCATCGTGGTCTTGGTCTGCGTCTGGGACAGCGAGTAGTCGACCACGCCCTTCATGGTGTCGATCGCCTTCTCGTAGTCGCCCACGTTGTAGTAGGACCAGCCGAGCTTGTACATCGCGTAGCTGTAGCGGGGGCTGTCCTTGAACTGGGCCGCGCGGGAGTAGGCCTGGAGCGCCTTGAAGGCGTTGGCTTCCTCCTCGAAGTAGTACTCGCCGATGAGCACGTAGGCGTCGGGCACCCAGTCGGAGTTGGGATAGCGCTTGACCAGCGTGCGGAAGGCGTTGACCGCATCTTCCTTGCGGTTGAGGTCGTTCAGCGCCGAGCCGAGGAAGAACGTGGCCTGGTCCGCCCGGTTGTACTGCGGGTAGTTGCGCAGGATGCCCTGATAGAGCTGAACCGCGCGTCCCTGCCAGGCCTGCGAGTTCTGGTTGTCGGCCGTCACGGACTCGAGCTCACAGCCGTCCGTGTTGAAGCATTCCTCCTGCTTCTCGTCGTAGACCGCCATCTCCTGGAGGTAGAGGAACCGGCCCTCCTCGTAGTAGAGCTCGGCCAGACGGAGCATCATCTCCGCCTTCTGCTCGCCCTGGGCGGTGCTCCGCTGGAGGAGGCCCTTGAGCCGCTCCATCGACTCCCGCCGCTTCTGCTGGGCGAGCTTGTTGAGCTCGGCGCTGCGCGCGTTCTCCTCGGCCTCGATCTTGCGGAGCTTGATCGCCTTGCCGGTGCGGCCTTCGAGATCCAGGGTGTCGTCCGCGGCGGACGCGACGACCGGCGCGGACGAGAGCCCGGCCAGCAGCGACAACATCGTCAGGGTGGACAGGAAACTGGAGCGCATCGCTCTCTCCGGTTCGAAAAGGACGAAGCCGAGTCGCACGCGACCCGGCCAGACTTCGACATCAGCTCGCGCTCAGCGGCACTGATTCTTCTCGGCGTAACGATAGTAGCTGAGTTCGTCGCGCCAGAACTCGCCATTGAACGGCCAGTAGATGTTGTCGGGGTTCGTGGAGTAGTTGACGACCTGGCGATTCCCCGCATCGAGGTCATCGAGGTTCTTGGCCCGGAACGCGTAGTCGTCGGCCTGGGCGTCCGACACCTCGAACCGGAGGATCTCCGACTGATAGAGCAGGTCCTCGAGGTTGTCGCGCTGCTTCTTGAGCTCGCGCAGCAGCTCCCCGCCCGCCCGCTTCTTGTATGCGAGACGGTCCTCCTGCATGACGTCGACCAGGTGAGCGCCCAGGGTCTCCCGCCACTGCGTGGGTCGGACTTGAATCTGTTCCATTTCGACATCCATCAGCGTGAGATGGTCGACAATGGAAGCGAGGTCGCGGTTCCGGAGAACCTCTCCGAACAGCGCGCGGTCGAGGATCGTCGCCTCTGGATTCGCTCCGAAGTAGCGGTCGTAGACCTGATCCCACAGGTCGCGCGCCTTCTTGTCGGCCAGGTACTTGCCCAGCACCTCGTCGATCTCGTCCTTCACGGGGGTGTAGTCGGACTCGAAGTTCTGGAGCAGACGCTCGGTCTCGTTCCAGTCGCAGAGGTTGAAGAAGGTCAGCGCACGGAGAATCGTGAGGTCGGGGATGTACTTCGAATCCTGGAAGTAGGGCGCTTCGATCGTCAGCACGAGACCGAGGGTGCGATTCAGATCACCCTGGAGGAACTTGGTCCACGCCCGCTCGAAGAGGCTACGCGGCCAGTACTCGCTGTCGCGCGCCACCTGACTGTAGTAGGTGTCGGCGTTGTCGTAGCGCTCGAGCGCGTAGTAGATCCGCGCGATGTTGAGCGTGGCCAGGTCCTTGAGGGCCAGGATCTCGCGCTCGGCCTTGACCGTTCCGATGGTCTTCGGCTCCGAGATGATCACCTCGCGGAACGCCATGACCGCGCTCTTCAGGCGGCCCTGCTGCTGTGTGATCACCCCCTCGAAGTACTTGGCCCGGACGTAGAGGTCCGACTCCGCCGACACGTTCTGGAAGTGGCTCATCGCCTCGGAGAAGCTCTCCTTCGCGTAGGCCCGGCGACCGAGGAGGTAGTAGAGCTCGTTGCGCGCCTGCCGCGGGAAGGCATCGGGCGGAACTTGGTTCACCAGCCGGAGCAGCTCGTAGTCGTTGCCGGTGACCTTGGCGATGCCCGTGAGCTTGGGCATGGCGTACTGGAAGAAGGGGTTGTTCGGCCCCTTGCGCACGACCTCGAGGAAGTAGTGCTGCGCGCTGTGGTACAGCCCCATGTCGTACAGCGCGATGCCCATGGTGTAGAGCAGCCGCGTATTGTGCCGGGGGTACTTGCCCTGCTCGAGCAGATTGTAGACCTCGAGCGAGGCGGACTGGGACTTGCCCGCGCGCTGCAGCTCGATGATCTGCTGGATGGGACCGGGGAGTCCGCCCTGGGTGGGCTCGCTGGGCTCGTCGACCATCTCCTCGATGTCGTCGGCCAGATCGATCTCGCCGCCGAGCGCCTCGGCGGAGTCGAACTCGCTGACGTCGCTGCCCCCGTTGGCCGAGGGGCCGTTGGCATCGAGCTCGGACTCGTCGCTGGTCGCGATGCCCGCCTTCTTCATGGAGGCCTCGACCACCTCGGCGGGCGCCCCCTGCTCGGCAATGCAGCGCGCGTCCGACGCCGACAGCGACCCGCTCTTCGCGATGGTCGAGACGATGATCGGAACCTGGAGGTTCAGCTTGACCATGTTCATGACCTCGTCGCAGGTCACGGCCAGCGCGGAGGCAGGCAAGGCCAGGCTGCTCGCCAGGAGCAGCGCGGTGAGGGTGCGGAGGTTCATTTCATCCCCGGGAAGAAGAGCGAGATGCCGGCGAGGACGGCGAAGTTGTTCTTCATTTCGAGCGTCGTACCGTCGAGGGTCTCGATGTACGACAGGCCGCGGCCCTCGATGCGCGCCGCGATGGTCTCGCTGAAGATGACGCGAGCGCCGCCACCGAAGGTCAGCATGGGGTGCCACTGGCGCACGGTGGTCGAGTCCTCGTTGCCGGAGAGCAAGACGTCGTCGACGGTGAACACGGCCCCCGTGCCGAACAGGCCGAAGATGTCGAAGTTCACGATCCCGTTGCCGACCGCGACCTTGCCGTAGATGGGCGAGAACTGCACGTTCGCGTTGGCGTAGGCGAAGATTCGCGAGATCTCGGGGGTGACCTGGTTCTCGGTGGTGATCTGGCGCGTGATCTGCTTGTAGTCGAAGCAGCTCGCATCTTCTCGGGCCGCGCACTCGGTGTTCGCGCCCGGGGCGAATCCGCCGACGGCCTCGACCGCGAGGACCTCGGTGATGTGGTAGGTGCCGGTCGCCTGCAGCAGGATGCGGTTGAGGAACGGGTCGTTGGTCACCGCCCCGACCGTGGCCCCGAGCTCGTAGCGACCGAGCTTGAGGAATTCTTTGGGCTGGAAGGTCTGGATGACCGGCTTGCGGGTCTTCTCGATCTCCGCATCGGGCTCGGTCTCGCCCTCGAGCACGGAGCGCGTCTCTTCCGCGATGGTCTCTTCGGGTTCGGAGAAGATGTCATCGGGGAGGTCGGTGCCCTCCTGCGCCAGGGCGAGGGAGGCCAGCATCGTGTACGAAAGCCACATTGGAGTCTTCTCCGCCGATCAGAAGTCGTAGAGGCGCGGCTTCATCTTCGGGAAGAAGACCGCGACGCCGGCCGACGCCATGAAGTTGTTGTAGAGCTGGCTGCCCGAGACCGGAACGTTCGGGTTGTACTGCGGGGGATTGTCGACCCAGAAGGTGGCCCGCGCGTCGATCTTCACCGCGAGCGACTGGGTGACGAAGTAGTTCTGACCGATGCCGATGATGCCGGTGGGAAGCGTCTCGGAGCCCGGCGTGGCCGCCTGGAGGTTCACGATGTCGCCCGTCTCGTCCGGGGTCTCGTACCTGGCGACCCAGTTGTTCTTGACGATCGCCCCGACCCCTGCCGTCAGGTACAGGTCGAAGTTGAGCACCGTCTCGCCGACGAGGTTGATCTTGCCGTAGATCGGCGCCCAGGAGGCCGCGACCGACGCAGTGAGGGCGAGCTTGTCGAGCGGCTGCTGGAACTGGTCGTCGCCCGCCTCGCCCTGATTGTTGACCACCTGCTGGCGAGCCCGCTGCAGAAGCTCGGAGACGAGATTCTTGAGGTCACCCTCGCGTGCGTCGGGCGAGAACTGCCCCTGGAACTGGAGCGAGAAGGTGTCGCTGACGTGGTAGCCGAGCTGAAGGCCGCCGACGAACCGCGAGGCGAAGGGGTTGTTGGTCACGATTCCGAAGGTCGGCGAAATCTCGAGCCGGCGCTCCTTCGCGAAGAAGCGGTTGACGACCGGGGGTCGACGCTTGGGACCCGCCTGGTAGTCGTCGATCGCATCGATGGCCGGGTGGTCCGTGGAATCGTCGGCCGCGAGGGCGGGCGCGCTGGCGAACAGCCACCCGAATGCCACCGCGAGACTCCCGAGTCGCGGCGCACAGTGGTGGATGCGGTCGATGATGAGATTCATCCGAGGTTCTCCGGTGCTCTTACGGCAGGGGTCCGCGTCAGCGGCCAACACGTAGCACGAACGCGGGAGCATGACCGCTCCCGGTGGGCGCCTTCACCCCGAATGACGTCTCCGGGAGACTCGCATCGGGCCATGTCAACTTGTTGTCATTGCCCAGGCACCCGCCGGTGCCGCGGACTGCCTACCGCACGACGTATTCGCGACTCGTCCACGCCATGCCACCGCGCCGGTCGCGCAGAACGGCATAGAGCCGCCCCGGACCTGGCTCTGCGGGGGCCGTCCACGTCATCTGGAGGAAGGGGTACAGCGTGACCGGCTCGGTGACCTCACCGCTGGTGCTGAACCAGGCCGCGTAGGGTTCCTCCACCCTCTCCTCGACCTCGCCCGCCGAGTTGACGAAGAGGTAGTCCTCGATGGCCCGGTCCTCGTCGAGCACGAGCCCGAAGTCGTACTGCTGGTTCGCGGAGAGCTCGATGGTGGGCACGATCTCCGGCACGAGGATGCCGTCGACCGTGAAGCCCTCGATGAGGGGGTTGTTGTTGGGCGTCTTCGCCTCGCTGACCACCACCCGCTTGAAGCCGACCTCGATCTCCGAGAAGTCGATCTCCTGCTGCGCCTCGGCGGTCAGCGCCTCGGACGGAAAGGCAAAGAGCTGGGTCTGGACGTTCACGCCCTCGAGGCGCTCCGCCTCGGACAGGTCGTCGAGCAGGGAGTCGCTCGCGACGTAGCGTGGAGGTAGCCCTGGCTCGAAGCCGATGAACCCGGCCTCGGCCAGCGCGCCGGGGTCGAGCTCCTCGAAATCGAGCCCCGACAGGTCGGTGGCGCAGCCGAACTCGCTGCCGCCTTCTTCGCATGCGAGCCACACGAGCGAGAGGTCGGGGTCCTCGCCGTAGGCGTTGGCGACGAGCGCCTCGAGCGCGGCCACCTCACCGGGACGAATCTCCGGCGGCTCGGCCCGCACCGCGAGAATGCGGGTCCGGTCGACCTGCCAGGACTCGGAGAGGTCGCGCGGCCTCGGAGAGGACTCGCTGTTGATCACGCAGGCAGAGGCAAACAAGAGGAGCAGGGACATCAGCGTTCTCGCAAGCGCGGAGCAGATGGGGAGACGACGGTCCTGGAACGAGCATCTCGGGGCCAGCCATCACGGGAACAGCGTCGCCTCGATTCCGATATTGGGGATGAACGGAAGTCCGCGAACATAGGCGAACTCGGTGAAGTCGTAGTTGTAGAGCGTGAACTCCGGGTTCACGCCACGGACGGTGTTGAGCAGGTCCACGTAGGTGTTCAGCTGCCACTTCCGGAACTTCCAGGCCCGATCGACCCGAAAGCTCGTCTGGAAGAACGCGGGAATCCGGTCCTCGTTGATCTGCCCCACCCGAAAGCCCGTGTAGGTGTCGGTGTCCGCGTCGTAGACGCCCGCGTTGAAGAGACTGGTGGGATTCCCGGTGACGTACTGCACCTGCAGCGAGACGCCGAAATCGGCCGGAAGATCGTAGCCCGCCTGGGCCGAGAAGATGTGGGTCTGATCGAAGTCGAACGCGAACCAGCACGGGCCGGTGCCGAGCAGCCGGTTCTCGGGCTCGGACCCCTCGTTCACGCACTCGAAGGGGTCGCGACGGGTGGCTCGGGACAGCGTGTAGCTGACCCAGCCGAAGAAGCGTCCGACGGGGTCGTGGCGAACCATGAGCTCGACACCGTAGGCGCGGCCATCGCCCCCGTTGACGAACGGGTTCGCGCCGGGCCCCTGGAAAGCCGCGTCGAACACCACGAGATCGGACATCTGCCGGTAGAACAGATCGACGTCGTACATCACCGCGTTGGTGACCTGCTGCTCCCAGCCGAACGTCGTGGACCAGCTTCGCTCGAACTCCACCGTCGAGGCTGTACCGAGCCCGAGCGCCTCCTGCGGCTGCGGGGGCTGATGGTAGATGCCCGTGGCCGCCTTGAGCGCGAACCGGTCGGGGACGACCTGCAGTCGCGTGAGGATCCGCGGGTCGAGAGAGGAGTAGGCGGTCACCGAGCGGTCCCCGTCGCCCGTGATCGTTCCGTCCGCGGTGAACCGAACGTAGTTCAGGCGAAGCCCGGGCGAGATGAGCCAGCGGTTGGAGCCACCGAAGGGTCGCACGTCGAAGCGCACGAAGGGGTCGGGACTGAAGATGGAGCCCGTCCCGTCGAAGCCTACCGGCTCGCGTTCGGCGAGGGGATCCTCGGCAGCCTCGAACGACACCGCGGAGCGGAAGTCGAAGCGGTAGCGACCCCCGAGCACGTCGATCCCACCGATGGCCTCGAGGTGGGGCACCGGCTTCCACGAGAGCTGGGCGCGGATCTGGGGCAGGATGTTCGTGTTCTCGATGGTGAAGTCCTGCCCGAGCCCCGTGTTGATGAAGTCGACACCGACGCTGGGCACGAACTCGAACTCGAGGTCCTCGGTGAGCTGGTCCCGGTAGACCCCGATCAAGCGCTGGGAGCCGTAGCGGACCGACAGCGCGCCCTGGGTGTTCTGGTCGGAGCCCTGCGCGAAGTCGTCGGGGGTCGACAGGGCGACGAGGTCGTCGGAGCCGTACACGAACAGGGAGAGCGTGCGGTTGCCGGGAAGCTTCGGCACCCACTTGGCCTGGTAGTCCCAGTACCGAGGGCGGATCTGGAAGTCGGTGTTCGAAAGGAAGAAAGGAAGGAACGCGTCAATGTACGACCGACGGGCCGCCGCGGCGAATCCGTGTTGCTGGTTCTTGCCGAGCCTGCCCTCGTAGTAGATCTGCGCGTCCAGTACGTCGGCACCGAACACCAGCTTGCCGGTCTCCGAGAACTCGTTCTTGGTGTTCACGTTGATGGTGCCGCCCATCGTGCGGCCGTACTTCACGCCGTAGCCACCAGGCAGGTAGTCGACCGACTCGAAGAGCTCGGGCGACAGGATCGAGGTGGTTCCCGTCAAGTGGTAGATGAGCGGAACCCGGATCCCGTCGACGTAGACCCCGGAGTCTTCGGGGTCAGCCCCGCGAATGACCAGGAAGCCCGTTCCGAAGGGCGTGCGCGCCGCACCCGGTAGCGTCTGCACGACCTTGAGAGGGTCGCCGAAGGTCCCCGGCACCCGCTTGACCTCCTCGATCGAGATGGTCCGGCGCGTGACCTCGGTCTGCTCGCGCTTACCGGTGACCGTGATCTCGTAGTCCGCGCTCACACGGTCGGGCCGCAGGTACATCGTGGCAGTGGTGACCGCGCCCTCGAGAATGTCCACGGACTCCCGCGACTCGATGTACCCGATGTTCAGCAGTCGCACCCGGGCGGCGCCCGGGGGTACCCCACGGAGCTCGAACCGGCCCTCCGCGTCGGTGACCCCCGAGATGTCGGTGCCCTCGACGGTCACGAGGACGCCCTCGAGCGGCCGGCGGGTCGAGATCTCGAGCACCGTCCCCTCGAAGTTCACCGGCGCCTCCGCGGGCTCCTCCGGCTCCTGCTCCTCGAGCCGGAAACCGTAGGGGAACTCGAAGATGACCGGGATCGGCCCCTCCTCCGTGCGCGCCGGCGAGAACGTCATGCGGCGCACCGCGTCGATCGCCGCCTCGTCGAACCCGTAGCCGACGGGGTCGGGCACCTCGACGTTCTGGACCGCCCCCTCCGCGTCGAGCTCCACCCTGACCGTCACGATCGCCTCGAGCCCCTCCTCGAAGGCGGACTCGGGGTAGTCGGCGTCGACGTACTCGACGATCGACGGGCCCTCGACGATGGGCAGCGGCTCTTCACGCGCTGCGTCGTCTTCGGAGGGGGACTGGGCCGACACAGGGACGCCCGAGAACAACAAGAACCAGATGACCATCGGCTCGAAACATCCAGGAGGTCGAGGCAGTCCGGCAGGGCCGGGAGCAGACGAGCCGTGTGTAACGCTGGGACCTCGGCCGCTGCCCCGAGGATTGCGGTTCGGTTACCGCGACGTCCACGAGATCTTCACAAGTCGGGCCCGGACCCGGCCATTGCAGACGTCAGCGGTCCGCGATGCGACGGTCGTTCTTCTTCACGGGGCGCAACGTTCGGTAGCGACGCTTGGTCAGCCGCTCCGCGAACCCTCGCCGCGACAGGAGCTTCCAGAGGGCGGGACACTTCTTGCACCGCTTTCGCTTGGCGCAGCAGCTCTTCTTGACCTTGACGTCGCTTCCCGCCTTCATGCCTGGCCTCGGGTACCTCGGGTTCGGTGGGCGGGCAGGAGAGGCGCCACCCGGATTCGAACCGGGGAATGGAGGTTTTGCAAACCTCTCCCTTAACCACTTGGGTATGGCGCCGAGACCTGTCCGATATATCGGGCCCGCGGAGAGTGTGCCATCCTGTCGCTCGTCGTGATCGCGAAGAACGAGGAGGACCGCATCGCGCGGTGTCTCGCCTCGGTACCGTGGGCCACGGAGTGCGTCGTCCTGGTCGATGCCGCCACGACCGACGGGACCACCAGGGTGGCCCGACGCGCTGGGGCCCGCGTGGTCCGCGAGCCCTGGCGAGGGCACGTCGCCCAGAAGAACCGCGCCCTCGAGCTCGCGACCGCGCCCTGGGTCCTCTCGCTCGACGCCGACGAGTGGCTCTCCGGCGCTGCGAGCCATGCCCTGCAGCGGGCCCTTCTCGACCCGGGCTCGTCGGTGGGATTCGCGTTCTCGCGCGCATCGCGCTGGCTCGGCCACGAGCTGCGCCACGGCCACTGGTACCCCGACCGCAAGCTCCGGGTCTGCCGCAGGGGCCGGGGCCGTTGGGTTGGTGACAATCCCCACGACCGGCTCGTCGTAGAGGGAGCGGTCCGACGATTGGACGGCGACATCCGTCACGTGCCCTACCGGCACCTCTGGGAGCACCTCGCGACGATCGACCGCTACACCGCCACTGCGTCCGAGAGCCTCCACCAGCGTGGCGTGCGCAGCGCATGGTTCTCGCCTGCGCTCCACGCTTCGCTACACTTCGTGGATTCGATGACACGAAAGACCGCATGGCGTGATGGCTGGCCCGGGGTGGCGGTGGCATTGCTCGGCACCGCCTACACCGGGCTCAAGTGGCAGCGCCTGCGCGAACGGCAGCGACGTGACTGATCGGGTGCTGCTGCTCACCCGGCGCCTGGGGCGCGGTTCGGGTACCGCCGGAGTGGCCTGGCACCTTGCTCGTGGGCTCCACGACCGGGGGCACGCCGTGGAGGTCTGGTGCGACGCGTTGGTCGAGGAGGTGCCGGGCGTTCGCATCCACCGCGGCGTGGCCAGTGCCCCTCGTCGCGGGCTCCGGCTCGGGCTGGATCGACTCCCCGACTGTGACCTGCTGCGCTGTAGCGGCGGTGTGCACGCGGTCTGGCGCGCGGTGCTCCGGGCCGATCCCGCGCGGTTCTACCGGGGCATCGGCCCGTCGGCGACGGTGAGGGCCGAGCGCCGCGCAGTAGCAAGCGCCCATAGGTTGATCTGCAACTCGCGGATGGTCGCCGAGCAGGTGGTCGCGCATCACACACGAGGGCCTGCGCACGTCAGCGTCGTCCGCAATGGTGTCGATCTCGAGAGGTTCCGACCGAGCCCCGCGCGCCGAGCCGATGCGCGGCGACGCTGGCAGGTGCCCCCGGCAGGGCGCGTCGCGCTGTTCGTGGCGCACGGATGGTACCGCAAGGGGCTCCGGGCCGCGGTGAGGGGGTTCTCGCGCGCCGCACGGCCCGCAGACCGGCTCGTGGTGATGGGACGAGACAGCCAGTCGACCCGACGCCTCGCCGCCGCGCGGCGCCTCCTCGGCGAGCAGCTGGTGGTCGCGGAGGGAACCGACGTCACGAGGGCGCTGCCGGGCGGAGATGTGCTCGTGCACCCAACGCGCTATGACGCGTCCGCGAACGTCGTCCTGCAGGCCATGGCGTGTGGAGTCCCGCCCGTCACCACGCTCCGCGACGGGGCGTCGGAGATCGTCGAGGACCGGAGATTGATCGTGGCGAACCCTGACGACGACATCGCGATCGCCCGCTCGATCGCTCGTGCGTGGGAAGCTCCCGACGCGGGTGCGCGTTGCCGTGTCGTGGCGGAATGCTGGCCCACTTCTCGCATGGTGGCAGAGGTGGCAACGCTCGTGGAGGAGCTCCAACATGGCTGAATCGACCTTCGGGCAGCGCTTCGGGGTCTGGGCGCGCCGGCTCGCCGGCGTCGCGGTCCTCGGCGGCACGATCCTCGGCATCCTGGTGGTGATCGGGATCGTCGCGGCAGTGGTGCTGTACCAGAACTACGTCGTGCTCAACCCGGGGCCCCACGTCGAGCGCGACCACATCCGCTCGATCATCGCGCAAGAGTCTCCCGTCTACTACGCCGACGGGTCCACGCGCGTGGGCGTCTTCTTCGACGAGGAGCACCGCCAGTACACCCCCTTCGACGAGCTTCCGTCTGCCTATGTCCTCTCGATCGTCGCCGCCGAGGACGACACCTACTGGACTCACTGGGGCATCTCTCCCCAGGGACTGATCCGCGCGATGCGGCTGAACCTCGCGGCGGGCGGCATCGTGGCCGGCGGCTCCACGCTGACCCAGCAGACCGCGAAGAACATCTACTACCGCCCCGATCGCAGCATCCGCGCCAAGGGCATCGAGTTCCTCAACGCGCTCCGGCTCGAGCACCGCTACTCCAAGAAGGAGATCCTGGAGTTCTACGCCAACCAGTTCTACGTCTCCGGGAACGGTCGCGGGCTCGGCATCGGCGCCCGGCACTTCTTCGACAAGGACGTCTCCGAGCTCTCGCTGGCGGAGTCCGCCTTCCTCGCTGGGCTCGTGAAGGGCCCCGCCAACTACGACCCGTTCGTCGGCAGCGAAGAGCGGAGCGATCGCAATTCGGAGCGCGCCCACGCGCGTACCCGCTACGTGCTCGGCCGATTGGTCGAAGAGAGCGCCGAGCGAATCGTCCGTCCCTACGACCCGAAGACGGAGGAGCGAAAGGCCTACGAAGCGCGCGTCGCGGAGGCGCAGACGCTTCAGGAGGAGGCTGCCCGACTCCTCGAGGAGGGCTTCGAGCTTCCCTTCAAGCGGGGCTCGTTCCGGTTCGAGAGCAGCGCCGTGATCGACGAGATCGCCCGCCGGCTCGAGGAGCCACCGTTCGACGAGATCCTGGCCGACGCCGGCATCGAGGACGCCGAGAGCGCCGGGCTCCACATCATCACGACCCTCGACCCCGACGCGCAGCGCGAGGCCCAGTACGCGCTGTGGCACCACCTCACCGAGGTGGGTGCCTGGATGGAGGCGCTGACCGCCGAGGACTTCGTGCTCGAGGGGCGTCGTGGTCCGAGGTTCGACCCCGACTTCCCGCCGCGCAAGCACGAGTTCCGCGTGGCCCGGGTCTACCAGCACGAGGGAACCGCCGGCAAGCGAACCTTGCGTCTCGACGTCGGCGGTCACCTCTGCATCGTGGACCGCACCGCGGTGGTGCGCGCTGCGGTCGCGGCGTGGCGGGGCAAGAAGAAGAGCAAGACGGCCAAGATCCCGACTCGCGAGGTCGACGCCTTCATCAACGCCATCCCTGACGAGGCGGTGGTGCTCGCCAGCGTGCGCGAGATCGAGGACGAGATCGCGTACTGCGACCTCGAGGCGCGCCCCGAGCTGCAGGGGGCGGTCGCCGTGCTCCAAGACGGGCAGATCCGCGCCATGGTCGGCGGCAACGACAACCGCAACTTCAACCGGGTCACCGCCCTCCGGCAGTTCGGCTCGACCTGGAAGCCGCTCGTTTACCACGCGGCCATGCTGCTCGGCTGGTCGCCCGACGACGTCATCGACAACCAACGCAACGTCTTCCCGTTCTCCACGACGTTCTACTACCCACGGCCCGACCACGAGCCCGCCGAGGAGGTCTCTATTGCCTGGGCGGGAGTCAACTCGGAGAACCTGGCATCGGTCTGGCTCCTCTACCACCTCACCGACCGGCTCTCCGGCGAGGAGGTCCGCGCGCTGGCGCAGTCCCTCGACCTCGCCCGCCGCGACGACGAGAGCGAGGAGGACTACCGGGTGCGCATCCAGAAGGCGGGGGTCCTGCCGACGCCGAGCCGCGTGAAGGAGGCGTTCTTCCTCCAAGCCCGTCAGGAAGCGCTGCTCGCCCTCCCCGACGAGCGGGCCGACGACGCCGTGGCCCTGCAGTCGCTGCTGTACGGGTGGAACTACACCGCCGAGCGCAACCGCCAGCGCAAGACCGACTGGAGGCTGCGCACCCTCGACAACAGCTGGCGGCACCTCACGGGCCTGATGCCGCTGTGTCGGGTGCAGTACGGCGACCTCGAGAAGGCCCTGAACGAGCGCCGGGCCCCCAGCGCGTCGCTCGTGAACCAGCTCCGGGTCCGCTACGACAGCGACAACGAGCGCATCGACGTCGCGTGTGGCGGTGCTCCCGAGGACTACGTGGTCCCCGACTCCACGTTCGTGGCCGGCCTGCCCGGCGTGTCTCAGGAAGAGGACGACCCCGACATGGCCGTCGTCGAAGAGGAAGAGGAAGAGGAGGACGACGGCCGTGGGGGGGTGTTCGGTCTGTTCGGCGGCGGGGATCGGAAGAAGGACCCGAGCCGGCGCCAGATCCGTCGCGCCGTGAAGCGCGGACCCGAGCTCGTTCCCCTCTCCGAGGTCTTCGTCGACCGGCGCCTGCACTTTGGCACCCTCGAGCTCGTCCAGGAGAAGCTCGACTCTCGAGAGGCCGTCTGGGAGCTGGCCGACGAGAAGCCCGACCTCTATGATCCCGAGCTCCTCTACTGGCACCAGGACTTCCGGGTCCTCCTCGCCATGCGCTTCGTCGCCTCGCTCGGCGAGCAGTACGGCGTACAGACCGACATCCGCAAGGTTCTGTCCATGCCGCTCGGCGCCTCCGAGATCACCCTCGAGGAGGCCACCGCCATGTACACGGGCCTCGTGTCGGGTACCGGATGGGAGTTCCCCGGGGTCTCCGACGGCAGGGAGGTCGTGAAGGTTCCCACGGCCACGCTCCTCATCAAGGAGATTCGCGACGTCGATGATCGGCTGCTCTACAAGGCGGTCCCGACGCCGACGTCCGACCGACAGATGATGAGCAAGCACCGCCCGGTCGGCGAGATGACGGCCGACATCCTCCGCAACGTGGTGCTTCACGGCACCGGACGGCGCGCCAGGACGTCCATCACCTCGGGCGACCACCCCGTACCCGTCGGCGGCAAGACGGGCACCACCAACGACTTCCGCAACGCCGCCTTCCTCGGCTTCGCCCCCACGGCCGCCCGCACCGGCTACACCGTCGACGGAGGCTTCGTCGTGGGTACCTACGTCGGCTACGACGACAACCGCAAGATGAGGCGCGGCCGGATCATCCTCGCAGGGTCCTCGGGGGCGCTGCCCGCCTGGATTGGCACCGTCCAGGGCCTGGCCGACGCCGGGCTACTCGGCGATCCACCCGCCGAGGTCGTGGACGAGGACGAGCCCTGGCCGCTGCTGACTGGCCGAGAGCTCGCGCGCCGCTACGTCGACCCGGCGACCGGCGTGCCCGTCACCGACGAAGAGACCGAGGCGATGACGCTCGTGCTTCGGTCCGGGACCGACGCCGAGCCCGAGGTCGAGTTCGAGCTGCTGGACCGACCGGAGCGCGCCGCCTTCGGGACCGACGTGGAGTCCCAGCAGCGCGCGGCCGAAGAGGTCGATGTGGGCATCCTCGACGGTGGCCCCGACACGCTCCCCGACGACGTCGACATTCTGGAGCGCAACCCGGACCTTCCCGAGGACGATCCGCTGCCCAGCGAGGACCTCGAGGCCCTGCGGGACGAGCCGTGACCGAGCCGCTCGTGGTGGGGGCTCTCACCGGCCTCACCTCGGTCGTGGGGCTGGCCTACTGGCAGTCCCTCGTCCGGCCGACGTCCCTCCTCGCGCTGTGGTCCGACCCCGAGCAGAGCTTCGAGCCTTGGTACGACCGTCCACCAGCCGCCGTGCGGGCCTTGCGCTGGGCACTCGGCACCGGGCTCGTGCTGTGCGGCTTCCTGACCGGCCTGGTCCTCACGCTGCTCCTCGCCACTCCGTGAGGGAGCGGTTACGTCCAGCGAGGCAAGGCTGGGTAGCTCAGTTGGTTAGAGCGCACGGTTCATACCCGTGTTGTCGGCGGTTCGAGTCCGCCCCTAGCCATTCCAACGCCTCGCGAACCAAGCGAACGCATCGGGGTCGTCGAAGTCGACCCCTACGAGCGGGTCGTCGACGAGGACACGGCGCGCTCCGCCGAGCAGCGTCCGCAGACCACCGGGCACCGGGCCCTCCACGACGCGGCGACCGATCGCGGCAGAGATCAGCACGGGGTGCCCGGGACGCCCCTCGTCGTCCACCGGCACCGAGGGCGCGCCCGCTTCCCGGAGGCGGCGCAGGGTCTCGGGACGGGCCGGGGGCGTATCGACGGGTACCACCAGGGCGGGGCCGAGCGGCAGGCTCGCCAGACCGAGCCGGAGCGAGTCGACCGGGTGCGTGGACGCCCATGCTCCGTTGACGACGATCTGAGCGCGATCGTGCACCGTGGCCCGGACCTCGTCCGCGTGAGCGCCCACCACCACGACGACGCGGGCGACGCCGGCCAAACGGTCGAGGTGCCACGCGATCAGGGGGCGGCCTCGCAGGATCAGCGTGGCCTTGGGGCGCCCCATGCGCGACGAAGCACCGGCGCAGAGCACCACCGCGCACAGTTCGGGACCGGGTTCTCGGGACATCGAAGCGGAGCTCACACCGACGCGTGGGCCGGGCTGCGGTCAGGTCATATACTGCCCACCGAGCGGGGAGGAGGGTGTGTCGATGGTCTGGTTGAGCCTTCTCGTCGTGGAACGGCCGGCCCTCGGCCAGGTCTCCGAGGCGACGGACGACCCCTTCGCGACCGCGCCCTGGCGCGGCTCCGCCGGAGTCGGCGTAGCGGTGGCGTTCGATGTGGCCGATCGGGGTGCCCCCGCTGCGACGCTCGGTCCCGGCTTCTCGTTGACCGTACCCCTGCGCTTCTCGGTGGCTCCCGCCGCGGCGATCCGGGTGACGCCTCGGCTCGAAGCGGTCCTCGGAGGCGGCGAGCGGCCGGAGGGGTCGAGCTGCGGCGCGCTCGACCAGCTGTCGTGGCAGGTCACCCCCGATGTCCGCACGGCGGCGCAGTCCGCGTGTGGCTGGATGTTCGCGGCCGGCGCCACCGCAGGGCCCGAGATCCGCTGGCCCCTCGACGGACCCGTCCAGCCCTACCTGGCGGGAGGGCTCGGCCTGCTCGGAGCGTTGGTCACCAACCGCATCGACCGGGAGGAGCTGACCGTGGGAGATCCCACCCGGACGTCGATCGACGGGTGGTCGCTCGCCGCGGGTTGGCTCACCGACGTGCACCTCGGCGCGCTCGTGGGCACCCGGCGCCAGTGGTTCCTCGAAGCGGGCTACGCCGTCGCGTGGGTCCCTCGGTCCCGGGTCCGTCGAACCGTCGAGGCCCTCGACGTCGCTCGCGAGCCCTTCGCCTACAACGCGTTCCGGTTGTCGACCGGAATCACCTGGTCGTGGTGACCCGGTCGAAGGCGGAGTGTTAGGGCGCTCGTAGCTCGGGACCCCCACCGCTCCGGGCTCGGGAATCGCGATGAAGCTCTACCGCAAGAAGATCGAGCCAATCGCCAAGTCGGTCATCGACCGGCTCATCGACGACGGCGACGTCGAAGTCCTCGCCGAGAAGCGAGAAGAGGCCCAGCTGGACCTCATTGCGATCATGAACGAGTACCGTCGCCTCGATTATCAGCTCCGTGAGCAGGTCCGCGACCACATGGCGAGCCGCAACCTGCCCTACTCGGAGCAGGGCCGCACCCGCAAGCGCATGGCCGATCAGATGGGTCACCCCATCGGCGAAGACGTCGAACGCTACCTCACCCGTCAGTTCCTCGAGTGCCTCCTCGTCTCGCCCAACGTCGAAGAGGTCTACGAGGAGGACCAGGTGATGCACCGCAAGATCATCGAGGTGCTGCGCTCCCACGACGTCGACGAGCAGGCCATCCGCGAGGAGGCCATGGCCAAGGTCAAGAACGTCCAGGAAGGAACCGTCGACTACGAGATCGCGCTCCAGAAGGCCGTCCAGGACGTCAAGCGCTCGAAGGATCTGATCTGATCCCGCTCCTGCTGGCTTGGGGCCTCGGGTGTGGTGAGGCGCCCGAGAAGGCGACTCCGGCGCCGGAGGTGCCGCTCGCCCCGCTGCCCCCGCCCGCGCCCCGTCCAACCGGAGCCGACAGCAAGGTCGACGTCCGGTTCGTCTTCGAAGACGTCTCGAAGATGTACCGGTACATCTTCTCGGAGAAGGAGTTCACCGAGCCCCTGGCCAAGGCGCTCGCCACCTGCTTCGACGAATGGGTGGACGTCGTGGTCCACTACGACAACGAAGAGCGCGTGGGCAGCATCTACGTGCACACCCCGAGCAACCGCGTCCGCTGTCCGCCCCGGGTGACCGATCCTGGGCTCGACGTGCGCCCGCTCGCGCCCATCGGCCGCGCTCTCGCGAACTACCGCGACCAGATCGCAGGGTCACGCGACGTGCGCATCGCGAACTTCCGCACCGGCATCGTGGTGTTCCAGGGGGTCGACATCTGTGGGCTGTGGACCGAAGGCCAGAACCCACCGGATGGAAGCACGTTCTCAGGCTGCGTGACCCTCAAGGGGAACGAGGTGTGTACCACCGAGGACCGCGACGAAGGGCTGGAGCGGATCCCGTGGCCGACCTCGGATGCCGCCGCGCTCAGGGGTTGTTTCCGCTAGTGACCGTCGCCGATGACGAGCCAAACGGCTCCACGCCGATGTAGGTGCTGTCGGCCGCTGCAGTGAGCATGCGGGTCGCGAAGTTGCCGAGGAGCACGTTTCGCCGAAACTGCTTGCCTTCGAAGCCCCACATCACGAACGAGCCATAAAGCGACATCGGATACCAGGCGAACTGCGAGCCTTGTACGCTCGTGACCTTCCAGCGCCGGCCCGTCGGCACGTCGACGAACGACAGCATCGGCGGACGGACCGTCTTCTGGTAGCTGTCGGGAAGCTGGTCCTCGAACTGCTTCGCGCGGCGCAGCTCGCGCTTGCGGGCCTGCTCCGGGAGCTCGTCCCACGCGCGCTGATAGAACACCGACTGTTCCTCGCCGTCGTACTCGATCATGAGCCAGCGCCCCTCGCGGTGCAGCGAGGCCCGACGGGCATCCGAGAAGGTGGATCGGGGCTCGCCCGACGAACCCACGAACCAGCGCACGCCAGCCTCGGTGCCAACCAGCAGCGCATCCTGCTCGGGCGTGTAGGTGAAGTTCACGATCGACTTTCCATCGAGGTCCGCCGCATCGAGCCAGGGGAACGCCGGGCTGATGCTCGCGTCGGACACGGCCATCTTCGCGATCTCTCGCGTGCCGGCGTTGTCGAAGGACAGCAGGATCGAGCCCGGATCCGACGAGGGTTGCACGTCCCGGATCGCGGTGACCCCCGCGGGCAGGTCCACGCTGAAGACCGTGGACTGGTCCAGATCGTAGACGGCAAGCTGGTTCGAAGCCCCCGCCTCCGCGTCGACGCCGGGCCGCACGGGAACGACCAGGCGGGAGCTGCTGATCCAGGTCGCCGGGCCGACCGGCGAGGGCGTCGGCACGACGCGGGTGTCCTTGGTCTTGGCCTCGGCATCCATGACGTGGTGTTCGGTGCCGAGCTGGAAGTACAGCCGCTTGCCGTCGGGGGACCAGGCGAACGACTCGAAGTGGTTGTTCCCACAGGGCCTGAAGGCGGTCATGAAGTTGTGCTTGTCGGCATAGAATCCAATCTCCGCCTCGTTGCACGGAGCGAACGCGCTGCCGACGTTCTGGGAGAGCGTGCCCGCGTTCGGGTCCATGCACGAGAACAGCCAGGCGAGTGCGATCATGAGTGACCCTCCATTGAAGACTTATGGGCCGGGTGCCCGGTCGCCCAACCGCGACCTCCACGCGTGGAGACCTGCGATCGCGGACCACGGCGCGTTAGGCATTCGGAGCATGCGAACGCTGACGTTCAATCGTGTCATCCAGGAAGACACGCTCGGCACGGTGTACCACGCCAAGGTCGCGGATGCCGCGGCCGACGGCCGTGCGTGCGCCGCGAAGGTCATCGACCACGCGACCCCGGACCAAGAACACTTCCGCGCTCGCATGCGCGACGCGGCGAAGTTGCTGCCCATGATCCGCCACCCCCAGCTCCTCGGCGTGATGGAGCTCGTGCACGTCGAGGGCCACGACGCGGTCCTCATGGACTACGTGCAGGGCGTCGACCTCGGGCGGCTGATGAGCGAAGGACCGGTCCCGCCTGGACCTCTGGCTCGGATCGGAGCCGAGGTGGCCTCGGTGCTGCACCACGCCCACCAGGCAACCGACCCCGAATCGGGGCGCGCCCTCGAGTTCGTACACCGCGACGTCAAGCCCGACAACGTGGTCGTCGGGACCGACGGGCGGATCTACCTGATGGACTTCGGGGTCGCGCGGGCGGCGTTCGAGGCGCGCGAGAGCGTCACCCAGGGCCTCGTCTTGGGCACACTGTTCTACTTTGCCCCCGAGATCCTGTCCGGCAGGCCCACGACCCCTGCCGCCGACATCTACGGGCTCGGTGTGACGCTGTGGGAAGCGGCCATGGGGCGCCGCTGGGGCCAACCGCAGGTCCACCCGCAGCGCTTCGCCGAGCAGGTCCAGGACAACCTCGACGCCCTGAAGCAGGGGTATCGGCCGCTGCGGGACCCGCTGCTCGGGATGCTGCAGTGGGACCCCAAGGAGCGCTCCTCGGCGGGCGTCCTGGCCGAGCAGATGAGCACCATCGCAGACCGCCTCGGCGGCCCCAGCGTCGCGGAGTGGGCCGAGCAGGCGGTCGCGCCCTTGGTGGCCATGGCCCAGCTCCGGCGCCGCGGCGACCCTCGAGTGGGCCGCACCGTACCGATCGTGGCGTCCATCGCGGCCCCCGTCGGCAGCGCGACCCCCGTGCCGGTCGACGAACCCTCCGAGCTGCTTCCGCGAGGCACCGTCCTCGCCTCGACGCGGGGCGCGCCCCCTCGCCCCCCGGCCCGGTCGCTGTCGTCGAGCGTCCCCACCGCCGCGATCCCATCCGACGACGAGGTGGGCCGAGCCACGGTCCAGCGGCCGTCCATCCGGATGACGGTCGCACTCGCCATGGGGCTGCTCGCCACCGGCTGTACCGTGCTCTCGCTCGTCGCGGCGGTGGTGGCCTTCGTCAACCGGTGATCACTCGTCGATCGGCTGCATCCAGACCGTGGACGGCGTGAGGCCCAGCGTCGCGAGGGCTCGAGCGTAGCGCTCCTCGGGGGGCGTCGAGAACAACAGGGCAGGGTCCGGGTCGGTGAACAGCCAGCTGCCCTCCTCCACCTCGCGGTCGAGCTGCCCTGCCCCCCAGCCCGCGTAGCCGAGGCACAGCATCATGGGAGCTCCAGCCCGAACCACCTGCACGAGACCGTCCTGGGTGCGCGTGACCGCGAGGCCCTGGGGCAGCTGCCAGCCATCGTCGCCCACCGTGGTGAGGTCGGTCGTGACCACCGTGCCCATCGACGTCTCCACCGGTCCCCCCCACGCCACCGGCGTGTCCCGGTAGGCCGAGAGGTCTTCGTCGAGCTCGAGCACGTCAGGCAGGAACTGATCGAGGGCGCGATTCACGACGACCCCGATGGCTCCGTCCGCGTCGTGGTGCCACAGCAGCAGCAGCGTACGCTCGAAGAACGGGTTTCGCATCTGCGGCGAGGCGATCAACATCGACGGGGACAGCGAAGTCATGCGTTTGTCAGCCGGGGGCTCGCAGCGCCGGTCAGGAGCCGGCGCCGAACTCCTGCATGGTCTGGTAGACCGGCTCCCCGGTACCGTCGACCACGTCGTCGCCGACCAGCACCTCGGAGAGGTTCTCGATGCTCGGCACGTCGTACATGACGCCGAGCATCACCTGCTCGAGTATGGCTCGCAGGCCGCGGGCCCCCGACTTGCGCTCGCTGGCCTTCTCGGCGATGCGCCGAATCGCCGCGTCCGTGAAGCGAAGCTTCACCTTCTCGAACTTCAGCAGCTTCTGGTACTGCTTCACCAGCGCGTTCTTCGGCTCGGTGAGCACGTGGATCAGGTCGTCGACGGCGAGCGGGTCCATCACGGCCACGACCGGCAGCCGACCGATGAACTCGGGAATCAGCCCGAACTTGTCGAGGTCCTCCGTGTTCACGGTCTGCAGGAGGTTGCGGCGCTCCTCGATCGCGTCCGGGTCCGTGCGACCCTCGACCTGCGCCTCTCGGTCGAAGCCCACCGAGCGCCGCCCCACGCGCTGCTCGATGATGCGCTCGAGCCCCTCGAAGCTTCCCCCGACGATGAACAGGATGTCGCGGGTGTCGATCTGGACGTGCTCCTGATTGGGGAGCCGCTTGTTGCCGCGCACCTGGATGTTCGCGACCGTACCCTCGAGCAGCTTCAGGAGGGCCTGTTGCACCCCCTCACCCGACACGTCTCGGCTCACCGAGGAGGTGAAGCTCTTCTTGGACAGCTTGTCGATCTCGTCGATGTAGACGATGCCGCGCTGTGTGCGCTCGAGGTTGTTGTTCGACGCCTGGTAGAGGTTCAGAACGATGTTCTCGACGTCCTCCCCGACGTAGCCCGCCTCGGTGAGCGTCGTGGCGTCGGCGATCACGAACGGCACGTCGAGGAAACGGGCCAGCGTGCGGGCGAGGAGCGTCTTGCCCGTGCCGGTGGGCCCGATGAGCAACACGTTCGACTTCTGAACCTCGACGTCGGACTCACCGGGCTTCGCGTTGGCCTCGAGGCGCTTGTAGTGGTTGTAGACCGCGACCGCGATCTTGCGCTTGGCCTGGTCTTGACCGACCACGTATTGGTCGAGGTAGGTCTTGATCTTGGCTGGTGACGGAACGCCGTTGTTGCCCCAGCTCACTGGCTTCTGCTGCGTGTTCTCGCGAATGATGTCGAGGCACAGCCGGATGCACTCGCTGCAGATGTACACGTTGGGCCCGGCGATGATCTTGTCGACCTCGCGCTGCGACTTGTGGCAGAAGGAGCAGCTCAAGCCACTTGGATTGCTGTACTTTCCCATGCTGGCTTCTTTGCCCTCTCTACGGCACTATAGGCTCGTGTCGTCGGGGGGTCAACGAACCGACGACCCGTCGCGAACCCGACACCTGCCCTGTCGACGCACGTTTCGAGGCCCGTGGTGAGGCCGTAACGTCGTGTCGCAATGCCCGGGTAGGTCAGCTGGGCGTATTCGCCGTGAGGTCGTGCAGTCGCTCCGAGATCAGGTCGACCATCGGCTGCAGGTCGTTGGCCTCGGCGTCCTGGAGCGCCCGCTCGAGCTGGCTCCGGCCCTCCCGGACGTGGTTGTTCTCGAGCAGCCATCGACCGGCGAGCCACTCCCCTGCGGTCATCACCTCGGCATCTCCGAGCGATCGGGCGCGGTCGACGGCCTCGAGGATGGGTTCCACCCCGTGCTCGCCGGCCTGCGCCCCCAGATAGGCGAGGAAGATCTCGTTGAGCACGATGCCACGATCCCACCCGATCTGCCGAGCGAGCTCCCGGCTGCGATCGAACGAGACCCTCGCCCGGGTGTAGTCCTGCTTCTGGAAGTGGACGTCGCCGATGTTGTGGTGGTTGACGACCACGCCACGGGTGTACCCGACGCCCTCGCGGACGTGCAGGGCAGCCCGATAGTACTGCAGCGCTTCGTCGAGCTCGCCAGCCCAGGAGTGAACGAGGCCCAGGTTGTTGAGGACCCGTCCCTCGAGAATCCGATCGCCAGCCTGGCGCGAGGTGGCGAGCGCGGCCTGCAGCCACTCCCGACCGCGCTCGTAGTCCCCGTGGTGGATGTGGCGGTTGGCGAGGCCCACCTGACAGCGCGCCATGCTGGCCGGGTCGTCCTGCGACAGCGCCAGCGCCTCGGACCAGAGGGCGTCGGCCTCCTCGTGTTGCCCCTGCTCGAAGGCGAGTACCGCCGTGAGCTCGGCGGCCTCCCGGGCCACCTCGGGGTCGTCCTCGATGCGCAGGGTCGCCCGGGCCTGCGAGAGGTGGGCGGAGGCGAGGAGCCAGCGCGACTGCGCGATGTAGCTCCGGGCGAGCGCCAGGTGGGCCCGGCCTTCGACCCAGGGCATCCCTGCCTCGCTCGAGATGTCGAGCGCGAGCCGGAGCCGCTGCATGCCCGAGCTGGACTCCCCGAGCAACAGCAGGACCTGACCGAGGTGCAGGTCGAGCATCGCCTCGCCCTGGTTCCGCGCGTCCCAGTCGTCGGGGTTCCGCTCGGCTCGGGCGAGGTGCTCGAGGCCGCTCTGGAATACCCGCCGCGCCCGCTCGAGGAACTGCTTCCGCTCGAGCTCCTCGCCAGCCCGATAGGCGTAGCGGGCCGCGTCGAGAGGCCGGCCTCCTTCCGCACAGTGATTGACCAGCGCCTCGTAGTGGGGCTCCAGCCGCCCCTCGTAGACCTTCTCGAGCGCGGCGGCCACCAGCCGGTGGTAGTCGCGCCGCTGCACCCCGAGCGTGCCCCGGAGCGCGGCCTCGTGGACGAGCTGGGACGAGAACGCCCACTCCTCGGCCGACTCCCGTACCACCAAGCCGTGCGCGAGCAGGTCGAAGATGAGGGGAGAGGGATCGAGCCCCGCGGCCTCCTCGAGCACCGGAAGCTGGAACTCCCGACCCACCACCGCAGCGAGGCGCAGCAGCCCGCGGGCCGCCGGCTCGAGCTCGTCGATGCGCGTGGTGACCAGGGCCTGCAGCGAGTGGGGAAGCTCGTGCTCCGCAATCGGGTCGGCGAGTCTCGCCACCCCGTCGTCGACGACGATGCGCGAGGAGGAGACCAGGAACTTGAGCATCTCCTCGATGTAGAGCGGGTTTCCTTCACAGGTGCCGTAGAGCAGCTGGAGGATCCCGTCCTCCACGCGGCCCACGCCGAGCAGCGCCTCGACGAAGCGCACCTGTTGTTCCGCCGAGAGCGCATCGAACGAGGCCATTCGGCACAGACCGAGGAGATCCTCGGGCTTGGTCCGGGTAGCGACGAAGACGAGGACCGGAACGTCCTGCACGCCCCGCAGAAGCTGGGCGAGGTCCCGCAGCCCCCCGCGATAGAGGTGCTGGGCTTCGTCGAAGGCCACGATCACGGGCTGCTCGTTCGCGAGCCCCCGGAGGACCGCGGTGAGCGACTCCCAGGCGAGGCCCCGGTCGAGGGTGCGGCGCCCCTGCGCTCCGAGCAGCTGGCGTACCGCCTCGAGATGCCGTTGACCGACGCCCCACTGGGCGAGTGTCTCCACCGCGGCGACCCGCGCCTCCGCCGAGGCCTCGGGATCGAGCCCCAGCACACTCTCGAGCAAGTCACGGAGCGGCTCGAGCGGCCGATCCCGGTTGGCCGAGCACCGCGTGGCGAGAAACCGGGTCCGCCGCCGGTCCGCGAGATCTCGAATCTCACGCAAGAATCGAGACTTTCCCGACCCAACCCCCCCGACGAGCGCCACGGTCGCGCTCTGGGCAGAGCCGAGGGCGACCAGCGCCTCGCGCAGGGTCTCGAGCTCGTTCCCGCGGCGGATCCAGGTGCCGCCGTGGCTGCCCCGGAGGCCGGCCGCCCGCGCCTCGACCACGTACGAAGGGAGGTCGTCGCGTTCCCCTCGGGACGGCACGTCGGGTCCCCGGCGGAGCCGGTACTCCCCCTTCACCTGCGCGAGAATCCTCTCGCTGACCAGCACCTGCCCGTGGTCGGCCACGTTGGACAGCCGCCGGGCGAGGCGCGTGGTGTCGCCCCGGGCGACGTAGCGGAGCCGGCGCGGGCCCTGGTGAGTGGTCACCTCGCCGGTGTGCACCCCGATGGCCAGCTCCAGGACCATCCCCTTGCGACGCAGGGATCGCACCTCGCGCTGGAGGTTCAGTGCGCACGCGAGCGCGTGGGAGACCTGATCGAAGCGCGATCGCGGCACGCCGAACATGAGCGTGATCTGGTCGTCGATGAACCGCTGGACATAGCCATGGTGCAGGTCGGCGACGCGACGAATCCAGCGGAGCAGCTGGTACCGACGCTTCACCATCGTCTCTGGCGACACCTGGGTGGACAGCTCGGTGAGGCCGTCGACATCGATCATCAGGACCACGACACTGCGGCGTTCCCCGATCGGAACGGTGAGCCGCCCGGGCAGGGTCACCCCCGACGTCTGGGAGTGGTCGATGTCGGGCAGCTCGGTCCTCAGCACGGGATCCAGCCGGTCGACATCGGCGATGAGCTGTTCGAGCTGGAAGCCATCGGCCTTGCCGGCCTCGTCGGGGAACGACCTCTGAACCAGTGCCGCGACGGCATCGCGCCCGACCTTCGTGCGGCGATCGAAGAGCCAAGCGCGTAGGTCCTCCTCGAGCTGCTCGGCGTTGGGGTACCGGTCGTCGGGGAGGAGAGCCAGCGTGCGGGAGAGGATTCCCCACAGATCGTCGTCGATCTCGACGCCGCGCTCGCGAGGGTGCGGGATCTCCGCTCGACGCACCCGGTCGAGCTTGACCTCGGGGTCGGCGTCGTGGAACAGCCGCTGCCCGACGAGCATCTCCCACAACACGATGCCGGCCGAGAACAAGTCGGAGCGATGGTCGATCGCGTCGCCGCGGGCCTGCTCGGGGCTCATATAGGCGTACTTGCCGCCTCCGGGACCGGGCTTCGCGTCTTCCTGGCCCTCCCCGGCGGCGGTGTTCACCAGTCGCGCGATGCCGAAGTCGACGAGCTTGACCTCTCCAGCAAAGGTGACGAGCACATTGTGGGGCGACACGTCGCGGTGGACGAGGCCCAGGGGCGTACCATCGTCGGTGGTCCGGGCATGAGCATAGGCGAGGCCACGGCAGACTTCGGCCAGGATCGTCACCGCGACCGGCGGCGCGACGTGCTCGGCCATGGCGCGAAGTCGACGCAGAATTCGAGTCAGGTCGCGACCGTGCAGGTGCTCCATCGCCATGTAGTGGGCGGAGCCGACCCGTCCGAGCTCGTAGACCTGCACGATGTTGGGGTGGTTGAGGTTCACCCCGAGCTTGGCTTCGTTGATGAACATCTGCACGAAGCGGGGATCGTCGGCGAGCTCCGGCCGCAGGCGCTTCACCACGCAGCGCTTCTCGAACCCGGCGAGGCCGAAGGAGCGCGCGAGGAAGACCTCCGCCATCCCCCCGGTCGCGATCCGATCGAGGAGCTCGAATTTGCCGAACGGTGCCGGCAGCTGCATACGTCGTCTCTTCTCGGACTCGACACTGTCGCTCTAACGCTCGAACACCGCCACGGTCGGGATTCTCTGGTCGGGGCACGCACGATCGCGGGGTCGGACCAATGAATCGCGCCAATGCCGTGCTCCTCGGAATCATCTGGCTGCTGTCCTTGATCGTCGCGGTACGACTGGCTCAGCAGACCGCCCCCCTCCCCACCGTCGCCCCGCTGATCCGGAGGGTGGCGCCCACCGTGGTGAGTGTGGACGCCAGCGCCCCCGGCGACGACGAACACCGCACCGGCAGCGGCTTCGCGATCGGGCCCGAGGAGGTGGTGACCGCGCGTCACATCGTCAGCGACGCCGAAATGGTCACCGTGAGGGCGGCAGACGGACGCCAGTGGCCGGCCGTGGTCCGCGGGTCGGACGCGCGCACCGATCTCGCGTTGCTCGGCGTACCCGGAGCAGATCTGCCGACCGCCCGCCTCGGTCGGGGCACGCAGGTATCCGTGGGCGACTGGGTGATCGGGGTCGGCAACGCACTCGGGCTCGGCGCGACGCCGGTGGTGGGGCTGGTCGCGCAGCAGGGCTCCCGACTCTCCGCCGAGAGTGCCGGCCCGCGAGCCGAGTTCTGGCAGCTCTCCCTCGCCCTCAACCCCGGCCACAGCGGCGGACCCGTCTTCGACCGCCGCGGCCGGGTCGTGGCCGTGCTGGCGGGAACGCTGACCCACGGACAGTCGCTGGGCTTCGCCGTGCCCATCGAGGCGTTTCGGCAGGTCGCCGACCGATTGCGGTCCGGCGAGCACATCAGCCGCGCCTATCTCGGGGTGAGGGTCGAGCTCGCGCCGCGAGGGGTGGTCGTGACGTCCGTGGTGCCGAGCAGTCCCGCAGACCTTGCCGCGCTGCGGCCCGGGGACGTGCTCCTTCGCCTCGACGACACCCCGCTCGCCACCCCCGATGAGCTGCAGCGCGTGCTGGATCGGCTATCCGGCGGCGTGACGACGGGGATCGTGAGCCAGCGCGGCGACCGCGAGCGGGAGAGCGTGGTGCGGCTCACCGACTGGGCCCGTCAGCCCGTGGTGGTGGCCGGCATGACGCTACTGCCGGCCCAGGGTGCCGGGGCCCGGGTGATCGCGCTCCACCCGGGGTCCCGAGCAGCCCGCGCGCGACTGCGCGAGGACGACGTGATCCGAGCCGTCGACGGAGAGCCCATGCAGGCTCCCGCCATGATCAAGGATCGCCTCGCCGACGGTGGGGCCGCGCAGCTGCAGGTGGTCCGCGACGGCCGACTGATGCTCCTGCGGATCGATGTGCGCGACCCGCCCGCTCCACACCGAGCGACGCGCTGAGCACCTGCTCGATGCGATCCACGAACACGAAGTCCAGGTCTGCCCTCAATTCGCTCGGAATGTCCTGCAGGTCGTTCTCGTTGTGCACGGGCAGCACCATGGTGGTGACCCCAGCCCGCCGGGCGGCCAGCGCCTTCTCCTTGATGCCTCCCACGGGCAGGACCTTGCCGCGGAGCGTCATCTCGCCGGTCATCGCGAGGTGCGCCTTCACCGGACGATCGAGAAGCAGCGAGGCCAGCGCGACCACCATGGTGACCCCGGCCGAGGGCCCATCCTTGGGAATCGCCCCCGCGGGGACGTGCAGGTGGAACTCCGCCTCGAAGGCCTCCTTCGAGACTCCATAGTCGTCGCCCCAGGATCGGAGCCACGACAGCGCGGCCTCCGCTGACTCCTTCATCACGTCACCGAGCGAGCCGGTGAGCTTGAGGCCCGCCTTGCCGGGCATGCGCGTGGCCTCGACGAAGAGGATGTCACCTCCCGCCGCAGTCCACGCGAGCCCGGTCACCACACCGGGCAGCGACTCCAGCTCGGCGAGCTCCTGATAGTAGCGAGGGGGCCCGAGGAACGCCGGGAGCCGCGCCTCGGGGATGCGGACCTTCTTCACGCCCTCCTCGACGACCCTCCGGGCCACCTTGCGGTTCAGCCTCGCGAGCTGGCGCTCGAGCTCGCGGAGCCCCGCCTCGCGCGTGTAGTCGCGGATCGTACGCTGGATCGCCGCGGTCTCGATCGAGATCTGGCCCTTGGTGAGGCCGTGATCCGAGGCCAGCTTGGGCAGCAGGTGCTTGCGGCTGATCTTGACCTTCTCCTCCTCGGTGTACCCGGGGATCTCGATGATCTCGAGGCGATCGAGCAGGGCTGGGGGAATGGGGTCGGTGAGGTTGGCGGTGGCGATGAACAGGACCTGAGACAGGTCGACCGGCACGTCGAGGTAGTGGTCCACGAACTGGTGGTTCTGCTCGGGGTCGAGCACCTCGAGCAGCGCGGAGGCCGGGTCGCCGCGGAAGTCGTTCCCCACCTTGTCGAGCTCGTCGAGCACCAACACCGGGTTGCGCGACCCGGCGCGGATCATGGCACGAAGCACGCGTCCCGGCATCGCACCGACGTAGGTACGACGGTGGCCACGGATCTCGGTCTCGTCCTTCACCCCGCCGAGCGCGAGCCGGGCGAAGTTGCGGCCGAGCGCGTTCGCGATCGACATGCCGAGGGAGGTCTTGCCCACGCCGGGCGGCCCCACGAAGCACAGGATCGGTCCCTTCGACTGCGGCGCGAGCTGCCGAACCGCGAGGTACTCGATGATCCGTTCCTTGACGCGCTGCAGACCATGGTGGTCGCGGTCGAGCACCCGCTCCGCCTTCTTCAGCGCGGTGGTGTCGGTGGTCGTGACCGACCAGGGGACGTCGCACACCGTCTCGAGCCAGGTGCGGATGACCGTGTATTCTGCGCTGTCGCTGTGGACGCGGCGCAGACGGTCGAGCTCGTGCAGCGCCTCCTTCTCGACGTCGGGTGGCGGTCCAGCCTCCTGCAACCGCTTCTCGAAGGTGGCCACGTCGGCTTCGGCGCCCGTGGTCTCGCCGAGCTCGGAGCGGATCGCCTTGAGCTGCTCCTTGAGATGGTACTCGCGCTGGCTCTCGTCCATCGCGCGCTGCACCTTCTGGTGCACCTCGCCGGCCACCCGGTGCCGGGCGACCTGGGTGGCGAGGTGGTCGAGCACGAGCTCCACGCGACGGTCGAGCACCGACTCCTCGAGCAGGGCGATCGCCTGCGCCAGCGAGGGTTGGGTGGTGGCGAGGACGTGGTCGGTGAGCCGCTCTGGATCGTCGCTGCCCGGCGACACCGTCCAGTGCTCGTCGAGCTGCAGTCCAACGCTCTGGTTGTGCTCCTGGTGCAGGCGGGCCAGCTCCAGCGCGAGCGCGCGGACCCGGGGGCCGTCCAGGGTTCGGGTGAGGAAGGGCGCGGTGCCACAGACGGTGGCTCCGCGGTCGAGGTCGACGGCGGTGGTGCGATGGACACGCTCCAGCCCCTCGACGAGGATGCGGAGGCTGCCGTCGGGCAGCCGGGTGAGGCGCAGGACGCGCGCGGACACCCCAGCCGTCGCGACGGCGGCGGACCTCGGGTCCTCCTCGTCGGGATCCAGCTGCGGGACGAGGAGGAGCGGAACGTCCTCGCTCCAGTGCCGCTCGACAGCAGCGACGGAGGTCTCGCGTCCGACCGGCATGATGCGGATCATGCCGGGGAGGACCACCATCCCACGAAGCGGCAGCGCCACGGAATCGGCGGACATGCTCGTTTCTCCCAGGAGTCTCTCTCTTCGGTGCGCTCGTTCGGCAGCGCAACTCGCCGGGGACCCCACGCGGCGGCGGGGCAGGTCCGGCTGCAACGACCGAGCCTCTTGCCTTATCCCGCCTCGACCGCCTTGCGCTCGTGTTCGGCGACGAGTCCTGCCACGGCCTTGGTGGGAAGGGGCTGAAGCTGCGACAGGTACTGGTAGTCGCGCACGTAGCGCTCCCACCCCCTCAAGTGTCCCTTGCGCTCCTCACCTTCCCGGAAGCGGAAGAACCCCATGTAGTTCTCGCGCCACCACTGCCAGAAGTCCTTCTCGTAGACCACGCCATCGAGCAACGGCTCGTACAGCTCCTGACCGACCGGCCGAGAGGTGAGCCAGTCGCGACACGTCCAGCGGCCCTCGTGAAAGCGCGTCACGTAGCTCGAAGCGAACGTCCACGACCCGGTGTTCACGTAGCGCTTCCCCGCGTGCTCGCCGGTGAGCTCCACGATGCCGGGCAGGTGGGAGTGGCCGCAGACCAGCGTCTTCCAGGGGCCCTCGCGCAGCGCGCGCAGCGCGGGCTGGAAGATCGCCATGGGATCGCCCATGTTGGAACGGGCCCAGAAGTTCAGAAACTCGTTCAGCGCCTCGGCCGAACGTGGGAAGCCCAGCGCCGCCGCCCCCGAGACGTACAGGTTCGCGAGGACCGCGACCTTGTGCGCCATCCAGAACACGAAGCGGTTCGACCTCGTGTAGAACTCGCCGAGCGGGATTCGGATCCAGGTGCCGAGCCATCGCTCCACGAGGTGGTGGAGGTTCGTGGGCCAGCCGTGGCCGTAGTCGATGGCCTCTTTGAGGAAGGGGTCGAACTGCCAGCCGTGCACCACCAGGATCTCGTTGTCGCCGAGTACCAGCTCGTCGCACACCTGGAACTGCAGAATCTCGGCGAACAGCGAGAGCTCGTAGTCGTGGTTCCCGACCACGTAATAGAGCCGACCCGCGCGCCCGAGCCGGGACAGGGCCGAGAACAGCTCCTGGTGGGCCCGTAGCACCCGGGTCATGGACCACGCCTGGTGAAAGTCGATGGCGTCGCCCGCCACCACCAGCAGTCCGTCCTCCTCCTCGATGCGATCGACCAGGGCGACGAGGTGGTGGTCCTTGCCAAAGAAGATGTCGGAGGGGGTGGCATCGCCGATGTGGAGGTCGCTGATCATCCACACCGGCCGATCCAACGGCACGTGAGCGACCACGGGAGGACGCTTGTTCCAGCCCGTGCCAGTGATTCCGGGCCCGTCAGGGGCGGGACGAACGTGGGTCGGTCGGCTCACGTCGGTCCCATATCTTCCGTGCTCGCCCCACGGGTCCCTCGGTTCGCCGCAACCGGGCGGCCGCACTACGACCCAGGTTGGCGGCACGGGCCGCGAGGAGGTGGCGGGCGATGCGCAACGCCGTCGGCGACATCACGTTCCTCGGCAGCTTCCAGCACGAGCTGCCAGAGCACGGCCTGCCCGAGGTCGCGTTCGCAGGTCGGTCGAACGTCGGCAAGTCGAGTCTGCTCAACGTGTTGATGCGGCGCAAGAACCTGGCTCGCACGAGCTCCACCCCCGGCCGCACCCAGTCGATCAACCTCTTCCAGCTCGGCGACGCCTGCGTGTTCGCCGACCTTCCGGGCTACGGCTACGCGCGGGTGCCCGATGCGGTCCGGCGGTCCTGGGGTCCCATGATCGAGACCTACCTCGGCGAGCGCTCCACCCTCGCGCTGGTGGTGCTGCTCGTGGACGCGCGGCGCGACATCCGGGGCGAGGAGGGTGAGCTGCGCTTCAACCTCACCCAGGCCCGCATTCCCACCGTGGTCGTGGCGACCAAGGTCGACAAGCTCAAGAAGCAGCCTCGCCAGCGCCAGCTCGCCGCGATCCGCCGCGACCTTCACCTGCCCGCAGGTCAGCCCATCGCGTTCTCCGCCCACACCGGCGATGGTCGCGATCGACTCTGGGACGCCATCGAGAGCGCGATCCGCGAGTTCCTGGTGGAGCCGGACCCCGAGCCCCTCCCGCTGCCCGACAGCGATCCAGACGACGAGGAAGTCAGCCCGTGAGCCGCCGCAAGCGCACCCGCAATCCCTACCAGCGCGCCGATCGCTTCACCCAGCAGGCGAAGGAGGAGGGGTTCGCAGCTCGGTCGGTGTTCAAGTTGCAGGAGATCCAGCGGCGATTTCGCGTGCTCGCACCCGGGATGCGCGCGCTGGATCTCGGGTGCGCGCCGGGCTCCTGGTGGCGCTACGCGGCCCAGTGCGTGGGACGTCACGGGACCGTGCTCGGCGTGGACATCAACGAGCCCGAGGTCAGCTGCGGACCGCTGCTCGTGCGCTCCATCCTGGACGTGACGCCAGAAGACGTGGTGGAGGCTCTGGGAGGACCGCCCGACGTCGTGCTCTCCGACATGGCCCCCCGCACCACCGGCGACCCCTTCGGCGACCACGTTCGACAGATCGAGCTCGCGCGTCGGGCCCTGGAGCTGGCCACGGCACTCCTTCCCGAAGGCGGGGGGTTAGTCGCCAAGGTGTTCGACGGGGAGGAGGCCCACGCCTACGTCATGGACGTTCGCCGCCACTTCGGGAAGCTCAAGCGGGTCAAGCCCGAGGCGACGCGCAAGGTGAGCCGCGAGTTCTTCGTCGTGGCCCAGGAGCGCCTGGCAGCCGAGTGAGTCAGGGGCGCTCGAAGGCCGTCTCGATCCGGTAGTTCTCCCGCTCCCCGTCGAAGTCGGACTCGCAGTCCATGGCGTTGCGGTCCCGAAAGCAGTCGAGGTCACCCGTGACGAGCACCTGGGCACGCTGACCGTCGTCGAAGAACAGGAACCGGCCGTCGAGCGCGAAGCGGAACTGCCCCCCACCCAGGTTCTCGGCGTCTCCGTCCATCTCCCACTCGAGCCTACCGAAGTCCGCGGTCTGGAACTCGACGTCGAGCATGGCATCGCCGCCCTCGACCACGAGACGTCCTTCTTCCTCGGTGGTCGAGAACGAGCTGCCGTTGATCTCGAACCGCTGAAAGTCCTGGACGAACCAGTCGCCGGAGGCCGGCGAGCCGAAGATGCATCCGGGCAGGGTCGCGAGGAGCAGCCCCCAGTGAATTCGCATCGGGTACCTCCTCGCCTACTCGGCGCGCGCCGCGGCCCAGCTCACGAGCGAGCGGACCATCTCACCGGTGCCGCCGGGTGCATAACGGCTCGACGCCTTGTCGAGGAACGCAGGCCCTGCGACGTCGAGGTGCGCCCACCGCGGGGCGTCGCTCGCAAAGTGCTCGAGGAACAGCGCTGCGGTGGTGGCGCCCGCCTCGCGACTCCCCACGTTCTTGATCTGGGCATAGTCGCTGCGCAGCAGCTCCTTGTAGGGCGCGTGGAGCGGCAGCCGCCACAGGCCCTCGCCCGTCTGGCTGGCCGCGTCGAGAAGCTCGCCGGCGAGCGCATCGTCGTGGGTGAACAGGCCGCTGAACTCGGAGCCGACCGCGACGACGGCCGCGCCGGTGAGGGTCGCCGCGTCGATCACGGTCTGGACCCCATCGACCTGACAGGCGCGGATGAGGCAGTCCGCGAGGACCAGGCGACCCTCGGCGTCGGTGTTGTGAATCTCGACGGTCACGCCGTTCGAGTAGCGAAGGATGTCGCCGAGCTTGAACGCCCCGCCCGACACCAGGTTCTCGACCGCGCCCACGAGGCAGTCCACCGCCACGGGGAGCCCGAGCTCGGCAATGGCGCCAGCGGTGCCCAGCATCACCGCCGACCCGCCCATGTCACAGCGCATGGTCTGCATCGCGCTGCTCGGCTTGAGCGAGTACCCGCCCGCATCGAAGGTCACGCCCTTGCCCACCAGCGCCACGTGGTGCTTGGCCTGCTCCGGCCGGTACCGGACCCAGATCAGGCAGCCGGGGCGCTCCGAACCCTGGCCCACGGCCACGATGCCCACGCAGCCCTCGGCGCGACAGCGCTCGAAGTCCCAGACCTCGACCTCGACCCCGGGAAGCGCGGCGAGTTCCTGCGCCTTCGCGGCGAGTGACTCGGGATACAGGTCGGCCGCGGGCAGGTTCACGAGATCGCGGGCCCAGGACTGCCACTTCACACGGGTATCGACCGCCGCGACGTCCGCGTCGGACAGCTCGGCACCACCCACCTGAATGGTGGAGAGGGCAGGCTTGCGCTGGTCCTCGGGCTTGTATTGCTCCCAGGTGTAGTTGCCGGCGCGCAGCGCCTCGACCAGGTCGGCCGTCGCCAAGCCGCTCGCGTTCGACAGATCCAGCGAGAGCGACTCCGCCCGGAGCACTCGCGCCTCGCGGCCTACCCGCCCCAGCGCGCGGCGCCACGCATCCGCCGAGCCGTCGCCGATGCCGACCACGACCAGATGGGTCGCGGCGATGCGCCCGAACGTCGGCACCACGTGGAGCTGGGCGGCGCCTCCGTTGAACTTCTGCCCCTTCAGCCACTTGATCAGCTCTCCGCCGAACGCTTCGTCCATCGCGGCCACCGGGCCGGAGAAGTCAGAAGGGACACCAATGGCGAGGGCGTCCGCGACGACGGACGGCAGGGGCTCGGACGGGAAACTGAGGTTCACGACTACTCCAACACGAGCTGCGATCAGCAGGAACGTGCGACGTATGACAGGACCGCGAGCACGGCCAGGGCCGCCGACAGTCCCAGCACCCAGCCCACCCCCCGGTCTCCGGCCGGCGGCGCCACGGGCCGCTCGTCGAAGGACCGCGCGAACGTGCCCTCGTCGAGTCCGGAGACCTCTTCGCGATCGATCCCGGGCTCCGTCGACAGCGCGTCCTCCTCCGCCTCCGACAACCGAGGATCGGGGAGCTCGACCGCCTCGTCGAGGTCGTCGGGCACGAGCGTGGTCCGGTCCTGGGCGAAGCTCGGGCCGCCGGGAGCGGGCAGCTCGGCCTCGATCGCGGCGGGATCCACCGCGAAGCTCGCCTCGGCCGTCACCGGACTCGCGCCCGTACCCTCGACCGCGAACGCCGCGACGACGCGGTAGCGGCCGGCCGGCAACGGGGGAAGCTCGAGACGGAAGCGGAATCGCGCGTCACGCTCGGCCCTGACCTGGACGGCGGCACCCGGGACCGGCACCCGCACGGGTTCCTCGCCCTGGACTGCGTCGAGCCGCAGCCCGCACACGACGTCGCCCGGCTCCTCGAGTCCCGGTGACCCCGTCACCCGAACCGAGAAGGCGACGGGCTCCTCCGCGCCGAACGTCTCGTCGGGACGCCACGCGGGCCACACCACGGGTCCCACGTCGACCACGCGGGGCTCGAGCAGGGCGCGGGCCTCCTGCAGCCGCTCGACGAGGGGCCCCCAGTCGTGGAACCGGAACGGCGGCGACGGCTCGGCCTCGACCGACAGTGCTCGCGCGACCAGCGTGCCGATGCGATCCGCAGTGCGGTCGACGAACCTCGGCAGCCCGTCTGCGGCGATCAACCGCTGAACGAGCTGTTCCCGGAGTGCACTGGCCGCGTCCCGGGGCACGCCACCCGTCGGGACCTCGCCCACCAGCACCTCGACCAGCCACCGCGCGAGGGCCCAGGTGTCGTCCACCACCTCGGCCCGTGGCGCCACGTCGGG
This sequence comes from uncultured Enterobacteriaceae bacterium, assembly GCA_964655065.1. Classification (GTDB taxonomy): domain Bacteria; phylum Myxococcota_A; class UBA796; order UBA796; genus DRPG01. The sequence continues at coordinate 104,394 of CAZZLC010000013.1, forward strand.
CGGCGTCCACCCCTCGAGCCCGGCTCGGGCCGAGAGCAGCGTCCGCAGCGCACCGACCGGCTCGGTGAGCCAGTCGCTCAGCACGACGATGCCCGAGCTGTCGCCGCTCGCCACGAAGACGTTCGACGGGCGCAGCTGTCCGTGAGCTCGCGGCGAGGCAGCGAGAAGCGCGGCGATCGCGAGCGCGGAGTCCAGGGCCTCGACGATGGACAGATCCTGGGTCCCGAGCGCCGGCCCGAGATCGGGCAGCACCAGGCCGGTCCGGCCATCGCCGAGAGACACCGTGCCCCAGAGCTCGGGCACCCAGGGCTCGGGGGCCGCCTCGCGAAGCCACGCCGCCTGGTGATCCGCGGCAGCCCGACAGGCCGCGGCCAGCTCCCGGATGCGTTCGGGATCGTCCCCGGGGAAATCCTCGGCGGTGAGTGGTGTCTTGAGCACCGCTCGCCCCTGGTCGGGTCCCACGAGCTGCCACGTCCGGGCCCAGGTGCCCCGACCTAGCTCCGGACCTCGCGTCCAGCTGCGGTTCTCGCTGTCCGTCACGGGTTCTTGCGTCACGGGATCTGGTAGCCGAGCTCTCCGGACCAGGGGAGCCCCGATCGCGCGATAGGAGGGCGAGCGCCGTCTGTTCCGGGGAGATCGCGATGACCCCTCCGAGATCCTACGAGCTCGTGCACCGGTTGCCCTCGCGTGGGCCGGGCGAACGCTGGCGTGGGTGGGTGTTCGCGAGCGCAGGCCCCCCGCTTCCCGTCGACGTCGAGCTCCTCGACCGGCGGTGGTCCGAGCGGCCCGGGCTGGTGGCGGCGATCCGCCACGACCGCGAGCGCATCGCCGCGCTCGGCCACCCCGGCCTCCCGGCCAGCGCCGACCTCACCCGGCTCGACGGTCGACTGGCGGTGGTGGAGCCCGTGCCGGACGGGTTCGACCTGTCGTTCCTGGACCAAGCCGACGTGCCTGTCGTATTGGCGATCGTCGCCCAGGTCGCCCACGCCCTCGATGGCCTGGCTGAACTGGAAGTGCCCCACGGCTCGCTCGCACCCGCGGCGATCACGGTGAACCGGGAAGGGCGGGTGCAGCTGCACGGTGCCGGTCTCGTCCGCGCCGAGCTTCCGGCGTGGAGCCCCGAGACGGGCAGCCTGGTGCGACTCGACGTCTCCCCGCTCGCGCCCGAGCAGCTCGCGCAGGCCCGCCTCGCCCCGACGTCGGCCGGCGACGTGTACGCGCTCGGTGCGCTGGCGGCTGGCTGGGTCCTCGCAAGGCGACTCGGTCCCGCGCGAATGCGGCCGCGCGAGCACCGCGCGGCGGTGGCTGCACGGCTGGCCGCACTGAGCCACCTGGCCCTGCGATCCCTCCTCGTCTCGATGCTCGCCTGGGATCCCGAGGCGCGCCCCTCGCCCGCCGAGGTGCGACAGCGAGCGAGCGACCTGCTGGCGACGCTCGACCCCGGGTCGCTCGAGGCGTGGGCAGCCGCGCACCTGCCGTCCGCGGATCGCCTCGCCACGCCCACCGGCGGTCGCCGTCTCGTCGAGACGCCGTGGTCTTCCGAGACCCCGACCGCACACGTCCCACGACGAGGACCCTACGCCGTCGATCCGGCAGGAACGCTCGATCCCGTCCCCCTCGAGCAGGCCGCGGACTGGAATCGCCTGCGCGACGAGAGCCTGCGAGCGCTCCAGCCCGACCCTTCGCCGGCGGGGCCAGCATCGCGCCCCCCTGTCCCTTGGGTCGCGGCGGCCGTGGGGCTCGCGGGCCTGGGGATGGGCTTGCTCGGTGCGTCACTGGGGCTCGGCGGGTGGTAGCGGCCAGGGTGAAGCCGGCGCAGGTCGACGAGCGGCACCGGACTCGCCCCGCCGCGGTCCGCGACTCGAGGTCCACGACGTACCTCCGCTTCCCCTCGGGCAACCGCGCCTGTGTGCTGGTCGACGGCCCCTGGCCGAGGCGAGGATCGAGATTCGCTCGCGAGGGGGGGTTCCCACGGGGTTGTCGCGGATGGTATCCGAGAAGCCCGAGGCTGTCGGACCGGCCGCCGTCCTGGGAGGTCCTGTGTCCAACGGCATCTTCATCTTCGTCGACGACGACTTCGAGCGCCCGCTGTACGCGGACCCCGACCCCGACGACATCGACTCCGACTTGTTCAGCGCCATCCGCGAGCGGGTCACCGAGGCCCTCGAGGAGGAGAGCGACGCGAAGGGCTCCGAGACGCTCGGCGAGGTTCGCTTTTCCTGGAGCACCCATCTCGGCACCGGTCTGTCGTTCGTGGCGTTCGCCGTCGACGTGCCCAGGCGTCGACTCGATCGCTACCTGAAGTCGGTGGCCCAGCGCTACTTCGACGAGGTCGACGACGCCCGCTCGCCAGACCGCGCTGGCGTCGAGGACGTCGTGATCGACGTCATTCCTCCGTGGGAGGAGACCGAGGACGACGAGGACTGAACACGACGGGACAGTGGTCGGAGACCTCGCCCGTCGGACACTGATCGCCAGGCTCACAGCCCACCGTCTCGCAGGCGCCCCGGGCCGCGACGGCGCCCCGAGCGTCGCTCATGACGTGATCGAGGGCCACGCCGCGGCACCGCCCGTGATCGGGGAAGTAGGCGGTACAGCCGAGTCCCGACGAGTTCCATCGCAGCCCGGTGACGATCGCGAAGCGGTCGAGATCGCGTCGGTCGGCATCGCTCACGGGGTTGAAGTCGCCGAGGACGGTGACGGGTCCCTCGCGCGCCGCGACGATGGGCGCCAGCGCCTGGAGCTGGGCACGACGGACCGCCTCACCCCCGGGACCCGACTTCAGGTGCACCACGAAGAACGCCAGGGGGCGCCCGCCATCCCGAGGGCGCAGCTCGACCTCCAGAGCCGGTCGGCCACCGCGGATGACCCTCACCTCGTCGTGCACGCGCACCCGTGCGACCTCGTAGCGCCGGGTGTCCACCAGCAGACCCACCCGGTGGGTGGAACCGGCGTGAGTCGCGAACGCCCAGTGCGTGCCGAGCAGGTCGTGAATCGCGCCCACCAGGCGGGCAGGCGACCGGATCTCCTGAACGGCGACGACCGGAACCCCCAACGCCCCGATCGCCTCCGCCGCCCGGCGGGGCTGGGTCGGCTCGCGGGGAAAATTCTCGATGTTCCAGGTCGCCACGGGCGGGAACCCGGCCGGTGGGTCCGAACGCGCAACCCACGCCCCGATCGAGAGCAGGACGAGTGCGACGGCGATCCACGGAGCGCGGCGACGGGCCATGGGAGTGGGTAGCCCGGAGAGACCTCGTGTGACGGAATGGCCCGAGATCCGACGACACACTGCAACGCGGGGCCGACGGTCCCCGGAGGCTCCGTGATCCACCTGCTCGTCGCCCACGCCGTCGCCTCCCCGCAGGGCGAGCTGCTCCGTCTCGTAGAGGAGGTCGACGCCGATCCGGTGGTCGCGCTGTCCTGCGAGCCCGTGGCCCCTCTCGGGCGGCTCCTCGAGAGCATCGAGCTGCCCGGGTTGGGTCCGAGCAAGGCCCCCGAGGGCACCTGGATGTGGATGCTCACGCCGTCCCGACTCGCGAGCGCCGGGATCGACGTCACGCAGAGCCTGTCGGTGCTGTTCTTCGACGACCGTGAGCTCGTCGTGGACGTCGGCTTCTCCGGCAGTGAGCGTCAGGCGAGCATCGTGGTCGCCTCCTTGCTCGGCCTCGACGACGAGACGCGCGACAACCTGACCTGGCAAGAGGGCCAGCTGTTGGTGGCCGGCCACAAGCTCCCCCGCAATGTCGTGGACGTCACCCTCGTGGGGGGCCGACTCACGGTCCGGGCGGGGATTCCGAACCCCGGGGGCCCCACGCCGGTCCGCGAGCTCGTGAGGCGGGGGAACGCGAGCGCAGGGTGCCTGCTGACCTTCGACGGCGCGTTGCCACGCAGCGAGGCGGCCCAGGCCGCCGGGCGCGATGCCCTGCACGTCACCGGCGTGCTGCACCTTCCGCTGTCCGACGGCGCTCCGGCAACGGTGCGCTTCCACACGGAAGGACCTGTGCCCACGGCGCTCCGGAGCGAGCCGGCGCCTCCGGTGGGCGGCTCCACCAGCGAGCGACCCGCGGTGCTTCTGTCGGTGGGGGTCTCGCTTGGCGATCTGCTGCTCGACCCCGCCCTGCACCGGGCCCTCGGCATCCCGGAGGAGCACGTGATCGAGGTGCTCTCCGAGATGCGCTTTGGTAGGGGCAGCACGATCGGGTTCTTCGAAGACGGCCCCTCGCTGGGGTTCGTCGCGAACGTCGACGCTGCGCGAGCCGACGGCCGGCGGCTCGGGTCTCGCAGGGCACGGCGCGCCGTGCAGCGCGTGCTCTCGAAGATCGGCGTGACCCACGAGCGGGTGTCCCGCAACGAGCTCTCGGTGACCGTGCGGGAGTCCACCGTGTGGGTGACGACCCGCCCTGGTGGCCTCGTGGTTGGCGGCAGCCGGGAACGGACCCGCGAGGTGGCGCGAGGCGAGGGCGTGCCTTGGGTCGCGCCCGCGTTTGCCGAGCTCGCGAGCCTACATCCGGTGGCCATGCGCAGCGAGGGAGTGCAGACGGGCGCGATTCCTCCCGTCGCCGCCGACCTCGGGATCCGCACCCTGCCTGGGCTCTGGGAGGTCACGCTCGGCGTGCACGTCGACGACGAGCGTCGAGCGGCCACCCACTCGGCGCTGGCGGCGACCATCACCGCCATCGTGCTGCCCCACATCCTTCCCAAGTAGGAGAGCCCCCGGCCCTCGATCGGGGTTCGGCGGTCTGCACCGGTGACCACTTCTGGACGATGGAGGTACCGCAGTTGGTGGCCGCGGTCCCGAAGCGGTACCGGGTCACTGCCGACGAAGGGTCGAGCCGCCGTTCGTTGCTGCGGTGACGGTGCGACCACGCAGACAGGGTCCGGGTGGTCGTGCATCGTCGCTTGGGAGGGTCTCTTGGGGTTCGTCATCGGGGCAGGCCTCGCGCTCGTCTGGGCGTGCGCCGTGCTGCTGCCTTTCGAGCTCCTGGCCACGGCAGCGAACGCGGTCCTCGGTCCGCTCTTCGTGGTCGCGCTCGTCGGCTTCGGGTCCCTCCGCGGTCGCCAGCAACTCGGATTCGGTTTGATCGCCGTGCTTTTCGGCAGCACGCTCGGCACGCGCTGGGTCACCGGGGCGCGCCCTGCCGAGGTCCCGCAGGGAACCGAGCTCACCGTCGTGACCTACAACGTGCTGTTCCACGGCGGCGACGTGCAGGCCACGGTGGACCTGCTCGCCGAGCAAGACGCCGACGTGATCTTCCTGCAGGAGGTCACCCCCGAGTGGACCGCGCACCTCGTGGCGCTCGCTCCCCACCGCGTGGTCGCGGCTGCGTCGGGGAGTCAGGGCCTGGCGGTGCTCTCCCGGTTCCCGCTGTCGCGATCGCGCCTGTGGTTCAGCGAGCGAGAACGCATGGTCGGTCAGTGCGTCGACGTGGCCGTCGCCGGGAGGCCCCCGGTGGGGGTGTGTCACGTGCATCTGACCTCGCCGTCGTGGGCCCTCGAGACCTCCCGGTCGCTGAGCGGGACGGTGCCTGCCCTCGAGGGGAACGCTCGGCTGCGACGCGCGCAGTGGGCGAGGCTCGAGGCCGAGATGGGCGAGAGCCACGATCCGATCGTGATCGGCGGCGACTTCAACACCTTGCCCACCGAGCGCGTCCTCGTGGACGCCCGTCGGCGCTGGGTCGATGCGGCGCGGGACCACGCGTGGTTCGGCGCGGCCCCGACGTGGCCTCAGGTCGCCGCGCTGGACCACCGGCCGCCGTGGCTCCTCGGGCGGCTCGCCAGCGGCGGCCCGTGGTTTCGCATCGACTACCTGCTGTGCCACCCGTCGGTCGCGATCCGGGAGGCCTCCCGTCGTCCGGGTGGTGGCTCCGACCACCTGCCCGTCCGCGCCACCCTGACGCTGCCTGCCGTGGTCAGCGTTCGGTGACGTCGCGCAGGATCTGGACGAGGGCCTTCGGGTCGAGCGGCTTGGCCAGCATCGCCGCAGCTCCGCGCTCGAGGGCCTCCGCCTCGCGATGCATGAACCGCAGCCCCGTAAAGAGGATCACGGGCATCTCGGGATGACGCTCCTTGACCCGGGCGAGCAGGGTCCAGCCATCCATGACCGGCATCCAGATGTCGGAGAGGACGACGTCGATCTCGTTGGCGGCGAGCACCTCGAGCGCCTCTGCGCCGTCCACCGCTGTCGAGACGGTGAAGTCCGCGAGACCGAGCACGCGGGCGATGGCCCTGACCACCATGGAGTCATCGTCGACCAGCAGGACGTGGTGGCTCATCCGCTCCCTGCGCCTCCTGCTCGGGGCAGCGTCACGGTGAACGTACACCCTCGGGGGTGTGGCGTCAGCGCGATGCGGCCCTGATGGCGCTGAACGAGCGCGCGACACAGCGAGAGCCCGATCATCGGATTGGGCGCGCCGGCCACGAGGGGCTGGAACGCGGTGGCGCGCTGATCCTCGGCCATGGCTCCGCCGTCGTGGCGGATGGCGAGCCAGCCGTGCTCGCGCGTCGTTCCACCGCGCAGCACCACCCGCGAGGGAGACCGGGATCCCACGTGGACGAGGAGGTTGAACACGACCTGGCGAAGCTCGGACGCATTGCCGAGGACCTCGACGACCTCGTGCAGCTCGCTCTCGATGGATGCCCCCCGCTGCTCGAGGTGCCGTCGGGTGAGCCCGAGCGCGTCGCTCGCGATGGCGGCCAGGTCTTCGCTCCTGGTTGTGCCCTCCTCGAAGTCGGCGTGACGAACCAGCCGGCTCACCACCTCGCGGCAGCGCTCCGCGGCGTCGCGGATCAGCTGGACGGACTCCCGCACGTCGTCGTCGGAGGGGCGCAGGGTCACGATCTCCTCCGAGGCCATCACGATCGCGGTCAGCGGGTTGTTGATCTCGTGACCGATGGCGGTGGACAGCTCCCCGATCATGACGGTGCGCGACCGGGTCATGAGGTCGGTGTGGGCTCGCTCGAGGCGCTCTCTCGCGGCCTCGGCGGCGGCCGCACGCTCCTTCGCCTCTCGTTCCGCAGCCCGGAGCTCGGCCTCGCGCCGCTGGATGGCGTGAGCGAGCCGCCGACGCTGCCACGCCACCACCGCCCCGCCCACGAAGAGCAGGCCGAGCAGCCCGCCGAGCCCCCACTGCATCGACGGCTCGAGCGAGGACTGCAGGGTGACGAGTCCCAAGACGATCCCCGCGTTGGCCGTCGCGAAGCCGACGTAGAGCACCGGACGCAGCGTCACCGCGGCGAAGAAGGTGGCGAAGGCAAGCCAGCCGACCTCACTGACCAGGTAGGGCCAGCGCGTCTGCGAGCCCGCGCCGAGCACGCTCGCGCCCGCGACGGCCACCAGGATGGCCCCCACGGATGCGGAACGGACGGCACGGAGGTGACGTGAGGATGGCACGAGGGCAGCTCCCGACCAGGTCAGTCCACACGGAATCCAAGATGGCGTAATCAAAGATCGCTGACCGTGCGGAAACACTCATCTAGTCGTTTCGGCAAATCTGCACCAGAACCCCCACTCCACCGCGGTGTTTCACGATCGCACCTCCCGGTACCGAGCCGCGGCACCAGAGCGATCAGAGCGCTGATCACCCGGGAGTACCGAAACTGAACGCCGCCTCCGCACCACGCGGCCACTCGACCGTAGTCCAGCTACCCAAAGGAGAATGGCGATCGCAAGACCCGAGATCCCACACGGGCGACGGACAATCCTGGACACCGACGCGAGCGACCGTGCAGGATCGGAGCGAGCCGCGTATGCACTGTCCAGCCTCCCGCGAGACGCCGTCGCGCGAGAGGGCGGCGGTCTGTGTCGGATCTGACGACGGGACTACTTGGCATCGACCTCGGGGAGGTCGTCGATCATCGTGTCGTGCTCGATGCCTCGCTCGTCGAACCAGCCCCGGTTCACCTCGACCGCGTACTTGGCAGGTACGAACGAGGAGGTCCGCGTGAGGTCGAAGGGCTCCATGTCGGCGATCGTGACGATCTTTCCCTTGCGGTTCGCGAACGCGATGGAGAGCGGGATGCGAGTATTCTTCATCCAGAACGCACGCACCGCCTCGTTCGGGTAGACGAACAGCATGCCGCGGTCCTCGGGAAGATGGTCGCGGTTCATGAGCCCCGTGGCTCGGCTCTCGTCATCGGCCACGACCTCGACGGTGAGCGCGTGGCCGTCGATCCGGATCACCGCCTCGCCGACCTGGCCAGACACGGTGGGGGTCTTGGACGAGCAAGCGAGCAACACGAAGGCGATCAAAACAGACTCCCCTGGGTTCCGTCGTCGCTCGCCGACAGGCCGAGCTGCCGACGCCCTCGCGGGGTGATCACCCGGCCGCGGGGGGTCCGCGCCAGGAACCCCTGGAGGATGAGGTACGGCTCGTAGGTATCCTCGATGGTGTCCGGAGACTCTCCCACCGCGTGGGACAGGGTGTCGAGCCCGACCGGACCGCCCGAGAACTTCACCGCGATGCAGTGGAGGATCCGCCGGTCCATGCCGTCGAGCCCCTCGCTGTCGATGTCCAGTCGCTCGAGGGCCGACCGCGCCACCGCCTCGTCGACCCGACCGTCGCCCTCGACCTGGGCGAAGTCTCGGACCCGCCGCAGCAGTCGGTTGGCGATGCGCGGGGTTCCCCGCGACCGCTGGGCGAGCTCGTGGCGCCCCTCCGCGGTGAGCTCCACCCCGAGCTTCTGGGCCGAGCGCACCAGGATCTGCTCGAGCTCGGCCGGGGTGTAGAAGTCGAACGTGGCGTGGATTCCGAAGCGGGCCCGAAGCGGGGCCGAGAGCATGCCCGACCGGGTGGTGGCGCCCACGAGCGTGAACCGGGCGAGCGGCAGCTTGATCGAGTTCGCGCCGGGGCCTTGCCCGAGAATCACGTCGATCTCGAAGTCCTCCATCGCCGGGTAGAGCACCTCCTCGACCGCACGGTGCAGGCGGTGGATCTCGTCGATGAACAGCACCTCGCGGTGCTGAAGCCCGTTGAGGATCGCCGCGAGATCGCCCTTGCGCTCGATGGTGGGACCTGATGCAGTGCGAAGCTCGACTCCGAGTTCCTCGGCCACGATGTAGGCCATCGACGTCTTGCCGAGTCCCGGTGGGCCGGAGAACAGCACGTGATCGAGGGCCTCACCACGCTGGAGCGCAGCCCGGATGTAGACCCGCAGGTTGTCACGCACCCGCTCCTGACCGACGTACTCGCGGAGATTGCGGGGGCGCAGCGCGGGATCGTCCGACCCGGGAGGCGGGCGCAGCAGATCGTCGTCGTCGTCGGAACCGTCGCTCACGAGGAACTCCCGGCCAGCACCCGCAGGGCAGCGGCAAGGCGCTCCTGCAGCGGCGCGTCTTCACCCACCCCGAGCTTGGCGAGGCCCGCGAGCGCCCGGTCGATCTCGGACTTGCCGTATTGGAGCTGGGCGAGCGCGAGCGGCAGGTCGTCGGCAGGGGCACGGGGACGTTCGGTGGGACGACCGGCAGCGTCGAGCCCGGCCGGGAGCTTGCCCTTGAGCTCGAGGGCGAGCCGCTGCGCCTTCTTCCGGCCAATGCCCGGAATGCCCGACAAGGCGAGAACGTCGTCGCTCTCGACGGCCCGGGCGAGCTCGGCCACGGTCAGGGTGTCGAGAGCGGCGAGCGCCATGCGCGGCCCCACCCCGGTCACCGTGAGCAGGACGTCGAACGCCTCGCGATCGACCGAATCAGCGAACCCGTACAGCGTGATCGCGTCCTCCCGGACCTGGGTGCGGACGTGTACGGTGACCTCGACCTCGGACTCCCACGCGCCGATGGCTCGGCCTGGCGCGAACACCTCGTAGCCGACGCCGTTGACGTCGAGAATGCCCTGACCAGACCCCTCGGTCTCCCACTGCCCGCGCAGCCGGCCGATCACGACGCCCTCCCGGAGGCGAGGCGCCCGCTGCGAGCGTGCGAGAGGTGGGTGATCGCGATGGCCAGCGCGTCAGCGACGTCGTGCGGCCCAGGGGGGAGCTCGCCGAGCAGCATGCCCACCACCCTGGCGACGGCCGCCTTGTCGGCTCCGCCGTGTGCACCGACCGTGCGCTTCACCGTGCCCGGGTTGTAGGGAACCGGCGTGAAGCCGGCCTGGGCTGCAGCGAGCAACGCCACGCCGCGGGCCTGCCCGAGCCGGATGGCCGACTCGGCCGACTTGTGCTTGAAGATGGCCTCGATGGCGACCGCATCGACGTCGGCATGGCGAGCCAGCGCCTCACAGAGGCCCGCGTGGATCGCGAGGAGCCGAGCTTCCATCGGCTCGGACGCGCGCGTCCGGATGCAGCCGCCGTCGACGAGCTGCAGGCGGCCGCGGTGCGACCGGACCACGCCGAAGCCCGTCACCTGACTGCCGGGGTCGATGCCGAATACCTTCATGACTCCCCAGGTCTTGCCCCGTCCCATGCCGAAGCACACCCCACCTTACCGCGACCCCCGTCCAATGGTCGTCCGCTTGGCAGCCCCCCACGAGATGCCCCGGGCGACGGTGCGCGAGGTCGTCGAGGTCGAGGGCATCGGGGTCCACTCGGGCGAGCGGGGCCACCTGCGGATCGGGCCCGCCCCCTTCGGCCACGGGATCGCCTTCGTGACCCGCGACGGCACGGTCCCCGTGAGCCCGACCCACGCTCGACCCGGCGCGGGCCGACTGCGACTGGAGCGCGGCCGGGTCGTTGTCGACACGCCCGAGCACCTGCTCGCCGCGGTCTCGGGGCTCGGGCTGACGGATCTCCGGGTCGTCCTCGAGGGGCCGGAGGTGCCCATCCTCGACGGCTCCGCCCGCGGCTGGGTCGACGCGCTCGAGTCAGCCGGGCGACTCGAGGGCGCGCCGTGCATCCGTCGTGAGCTGCCCGAGGTCGAGGTCTCGGACGCCGGAGGTCGCGCCTGGTGCGGGCCCGGGCCCGACCGCCTCGAGGTCACCATCGACTACGGCCACGACGGCCCCCACGGCCGGCTCGCGCTCCCGCGGGACCGGGCAGGCTTCCTCGCTGTAGCGGATGCCCGCACCTTCGTGCTCGCTCGCGACGTCGCTCGGCTCGTCGCCGCAGGGCGGGGCCGCGGAGCCTCCCGAGCCAACACGGTGGTCTGGTCACCCGGCGATTCAGCCGACGAGCCGCTCCGCCACAAGGCCCTGGACCTGTGGGGCGATCTCGCGGTGCTGGGGCCGGTGGCGGGGACGGTCGGCGTGGATCGGGGGAGCCACCAGCTCCATCAGGCCCTCGTCACGGCCATCGCCGCCGCCTGGGCGACTACCGGACCTCGCGGATGACCGCTGCGCTGCCCGAGGCCTCCACCTGGGCAGCGACCTCGGCACGGGCCGCACCGTCGGAACGTCGGCGCAGCTCGGCGACGTCCTCGCGAAGCTGATCGACCACATCGGAGTCGGCCTCCAGCGCGGGGCGCGCGAGGGCCTCGCGGGCCAGCTCACGGATGGACCGAAGCTCTCCGGCGATGTTCTGGAGGCGGAGCTCGCGCTTCGCCTGAGACGGCTTTTCCTGCTCGATCGTCGCGACCAGGGTGTCGAGCGCCCCCGCCACCTCGCCGGCCTCCGCCGCCTCTTGCAGCCGAGCCCGCATCGCCTCGAGCCGGGACTCGGTGACCGCGAACGAGCGCGCAGCCTCACCGCGGAGCAAGACCAGTCGCTCGCGCAGCTCCCGGAGCATCGGCCTGAGCTCGGTCGCCGTGCTGTCGGGAACCTCGGGTCGCGCCAGTCGCTCCGACAGGTCCTGCACCGCCTCGTCGGCCTCGACGAGGGCGCTGCGCACCGGCTCAGCGATCTGCTCGGCGATCGCGTGCGGCGAGACCACGAGCGGGAGGTAGGACCGCTGACGGGCCCACCACCACACGAGGAGCCCCGACAGCAGCCCCACGAGGACGCCGAACGTGGTGCCGAGCCCGCCGGTGAGCAGCTGGACGATGGACAGGACCAGCGGCACGGCGAGAGCCCCCACCGGCACGGCGAGCACGACCTCGAGCCGCCACGATGGCGTCCACTGGACCCCCAGGTGCTCGAGGACCACGGGCTGGTAGCCGAGCCGACGGGCGGTCGCGGCGAGCCGGTCCGCGGAGTCGTGGTCGACCCCCTCGATGAGCCGGTACTCCTGCGCGTTCATCACGTCGGTGCGCTCGAGCGTGCCGTGCACGAGCCCCGCTTGACGCTCGATCTCCCGCAGCAGACGCCGGTCACGGTCTTCGTCGCGGCGGCGTCCCCGGTCGACGACCACCGTACTGTTCCCGAGACGGACCATCGGTTGTACTCCTCGTCGGCGTCATAACGTCGACCCCGCCGGGAGCCATGCCAGGCCGTACCGTACGGCGCTGGCGCCGTGGCCACGCGAGCACCGTTCGGTCGGCACAGTGGCCCGCGCACTGCTCGTGGGCCTGGGCGAACCCGGGACTACGGAGCGGTCGTGACGTCTGCGGCCGCGCGTGCGACCCGCTCGTCGGGGTCGCTCTTCAAGGCCGCGATGCGGGCGTCGCTGCGTGCCCGCGTGCCATCGAGGCGCTGCAGCGCGCGCACCGTCCACAGCCGGGCTCGCGGATCCTGGCGACCGAGCACCGCGGCGACCTCCTCGTAGACCCCGCCCGCCCGCAACACGCCCAGCGAGCGCGCCGCCAGCCCCGCCACCTCGTCGGAGGGGTCCCGGGTCGCCGCTGCGAGCTTCGCGACGAGCTGCGGGGCGTCGAGGTACGCCGCGACCCGCGCCGCCTGGGCCCTCACGGAGGCCTCGGGGTCGTCGAATCCCTGCATCACGACGCCGCGCCCATCGGCTCCGCGGTCCAGGCGCGACGGCGACCCGAGGTAGCGAGCCGCGTCGATCCAGGCCGCCCGAACCTGGGCGTCGACCTCGGCGGCGTAGGCACCGTCAGCCCAGGTGGGCCAGGTGGCGGTCGAGCGCCGTAGCCAGTCGACGAGGGCCCGACGGGTCGCCACCGGCTCGGCCCCGTGCTGCAGCCGCTCCCCAATCACCTCGGGCAGCCCCTCGCCGCGGAACACCAGCGCGCCGTCGCGACGCTTGGCCGGCGGGGCGGACCAGGTGGCCTCGGCTTCGGCGGGCTGCGCCTTCCACGCCCGGAGGGCCTGGGCGGTGAGGGAGACCGTCCAGTCGTCGTCGCGAGCCAGGGTCGCGAGGCTGTCGGCGTCGATGTCGGCGAGCGCCTCGTCCCGAGCGGTCGTCCACGAGGCATCAGGGGTCGCAGCGAGGTTCTCGAGCGCGGGACGCACCGGGGACGGCGCGGCCAGAGCGAGTCCAGCGAGCAGCAAGGTCACCATCATCGGTCTCCGTCCTTGATGAGGTCGAGGGCATCCTCCCACCAGTTGGCGGTCGGGGTGCGGGTGGCGTTGGTGCCGCAGTGGACCTCGCCGAGCGCGACGTGGTACATGTCCCAGTTGTCGACCCAGACGGGTTCGACGTCGGCGGGGAGCAGCGCCTCGAACTCGGCGATGAACGGGTCGGCACTCTGGGGGTCGCTCGCCCCGCGGAAGAACGGATCGGGCAGGAACGCGACGGCGCGCCCATCAGCCCTCGTGTGGACGAGCATGTTGACGGTGCCTGGAATCAGCGCCGCCGAGTAGGGGCCGCCGACCTCCTCGAAGATGCCCGGCACGCGGACGATGTCGGCCTCGGTGAGCCCCAGCTCGCGCTCGAAGACGTCGATCGCGGGCTCGATGTAGTCGCGCTGGTAGTCCTCGTTGAGGGCCCGGAGGACGGGGTCCCCGCGAAGCTCGTCGAGCGAGGCGTAGCCGTGGTCGACGCTGTAGCGCGGGTGCAGCGGGGTCGACGCGGGCAGGCCGTCGAGGAACGCGTAGGCGAGGTTCGTGTCCGCGACGTACATCCGGAAGCCCTTCGGGGCCGTCGAGTCGGGCAGGAACGTGGTGAACTCGTCGATGTGGCCGACCAGCAGGAACGAGACGTCGACGGTGAAGGGATCCTGCACCCGCTGCTCTTCGAGGACGTTGGCGAGCGCCGGCACGAGGCCGATCCCCTCCCACTCGCCCCAGTAGATGCGACCGAAGGGGTAGTTCACGCCGCGGACCGTGACGGGCGGCGAGATCTCGAGGTTGCCGAAGGAATCCTGGCTCGACACGTAGTCTGCCGCGTTGCCCCAGGTGCGCACCGCGGTGTCGGGCCGACCGGCGGACACCACCCGCTCGGGGAACGGGTCGAGGCCGCGGTCGCGGATCGAGTCGATCACGACGTCGATGCGGGACCCGGGCGCGGTGACCGTCGCCGTCTCGAACTCGTCCTGGACCCAGACGTCGTAGAAGCCGGCCTCGGGGTACGCCGTGAGATCGTCGTCGACGAGCGCGTTGCCGAGCGAGGCGTCGAGGTCGGCCACCATGTCGAGGTTGTCGAAGAACGGGTCCTCGGCGAACCCCGTCACCACGTAGGACGCCTCGGCGGGCTGCAGGTGGTGGTTCAGGATGAGCGGCGAGGCGATCAGGTCGAGGGTGACCTCGTCGAAGATGGCCCGGCGCTCGCTGCGCTCGGCGAGACCGAGCATCGTGCGCTCGGAGCGGCGGTGGACGATCGCGAGCCGGCCCTGGTCGACGAAGTTCCGGAACTCGACCTGCACCTCGTCGGGGACGTCACTCCGCTCGAACTGGACCACCTCGTCACCGTCGCCGAGGAGCCGCTCGCCTTCGGCCCACACCCGGATGTCGTCGCGGGTCGACAGCACGAGCTCGAGCACGTCACGGCGGCGCATGCGCTGCTTGACGCCCGACAGGTCGAGGGGTGCGAGATCGTTCTCGCCCGCCACGTCGCCGTCCCGAAAGTCCCGGATGCCGTCCCCGTCGTCGTCGTCGACGTTCGGCACGCCGTAGACGCCCCCGAGCTCGCCGAGTTCTCGCAGCCCCCGATCCGAGCGGCCACACCCCACGAGGGTCGCCAGCACGGCTACGGTGATCCATCGCTCTGCCCGCATTCGCGCTCCCTTGGCAGCCAACCCGCCAAGCATGCCGCTTCTGTGCGAACCGTGTTGTCAATGCGGGTCAAGGCTTCGTGGCGACCGCCACCCAGAGGCGGTTCAGGGCGCCCCACACGGGGTGGGCCCGGCACCGCTCCTCGAGCGCGACGAGTTGCTCGAGCGAGAGATCGGGGGGCGCGACCCCCTCGAGCGGTCCGTCCGGAACGAAGTGGCTCGGCACGATGGTCTCGACCGTGAGGCCCGCGTCCTCGATGAGCGTCCGGAAGCGCGCCTCGTCGTAGGTCTGGACCCAGCGATCGCCTGGCAGGTCGACGATACCGACGTCGTCGAGCGCGGCTTCGATGGCGCCGGGGCTCGAGTCCTGGCAGGCCGCCCAGCCGTAGCGAGCCTCGACCGACAGCAGCAGGTGTCCCCCGGGGACCACGCGACTGGCGATCCCGCGCAGGGCGTTCACGGCGTCCGGCACGTAGCAGAGGACCTCGGACGCGATGGCGAGGTCCACCGTGACCTCGGGCAGGCCGTGCGCGCTCGCCCAGAACACGTCGAGCCGTCCCGCCCGACCCGCCGCGTGCCACACCAGCCGACGGAGCGAGCGGTGGTCGGGATCGACGCCGTAGACCGTGGCGCCCCGGTCGAGCCACGGCATGGTGAACCGCCCCACCCCGCAGCCCACGTCGAGGACGCACGGCGCGTCGAGGTGATCCTTCCAGATCGCCAGGTACAGATCGCGCTCGGCCCGCTTGAGGTCGTAGACCGGCGAGTCGAGCTCGAGAAAGTCCATGTACTCTGGCAGATCCCTCCACGCGCGACGAGCGCCGTCGACGTAGGCATGCTCGGTATCGCCCGTGCCGTGGACCCAGGTGTCGGTCGCCGGCAGGGTGAACTCGACGCCCTCGACGACACGGAGCTCGTCACAGGGAAAGGGACTCTCGCCCGGCAGCGCGACTGGCTGCCCCTTGACCATCGCGAGCGCGAGGCTCATGGGTTCCTCCCGCGACAGAGGTATGCGGGTGCTGCGGGAACGGCCTGCACGGCTGATGCAGCGGAGGGCGACGAATGGGTCGGACAGTGGCGACGATCGCGATGATGACGATGTTCTTGGGTTGCTCGGGCGCGGCTCCCACGAGTGCCGACGGCGTGACGCTCGCGGTGGCCACGCCGTTCGAGGGCGAGCTCGTGGGGCCGCTCCTGCAGGAGATTCGGGCCGGGGTGCGTCCATTCGACGACCAGGGCCTCGGGATCTGCCGGGGCGCCCACGAGTGCGAGGAGTACCTGGGTCGCGAGCTCGAGGAGCCGCTCGGGCCCGGCGAGTACGGGCTCTTCGCCGCCCTGCGCGTGCCCCCCGTCGGGGAGCCCGGGACGTGGTCGGTCACCGTGACCACGACGTGCAAGGGCGAGGGCAGCGAGGGCAGCCGGTATACCCGCGAGCACGAGCTGGTGGCGCCTCCCGGCAAGGCGGTGCGCCCGTTCCGCCTGCTGCTGCAGCGGATCACGTCGCCGAGCCCCGAGGGTCCGCGGAGCTGCGAGTGGTCGGTGGTGGCCCCCCACCCCGACCAAGAGCTGACATGGTCCGGGTCGTGGTCTACGCCTTGAGATCGGGCCGGAAGTGCCGGATCCCCTCGAGGATGCCGTCGGCATAGTTCGCGCCGGCCGTGTGGAGCCGGTCGGGGTGTTCGGCGGCGGCCCGCCGTGCCGCCTCCCGGACCGCGGGGCGCGCGTTGCCCACCAGCACGGACCGCAGCCCGCTCCCCACGACCTCGAGGTCGTTCCCGCTGTCCCCCGCGAACACCACGTCGTCAGCGTCGATGTCCAGCGTGCGGTGGAGCCACTCCAGGGCGTGGCGCTTCGACGCCGCCTCGGGCAGGATGTCGAGGAGCTCCTCGTCGGCGACGTGATCGACGCTCCAGATGGCCCGCGCCGGGAGACCGAGCGCGCCGAGCCGCTCCGTGACGTGTTGCTTCAGCGCGTCGTCGGCGTCCTCTCCGTGCGGCCGCTGGAAGCTCACCTTGAACGGGCCCTGGCGATCCGCTTCCTGCAAGGTGAGGCCGCCGACACCCTCGAGGGCAGCCGCGATCCGGCCCGCGCCGTCGTCCCCCCAGCTCGGGCGGAGCACCGCGTCCCAGGCCTCCTCCCGGGCCCAGCGCGGATGCCACACCGAGGTGCCGACGTCGGCGATGGCGTGATCGGGCACCGGGAGGTCCCACCGCGTGATGGCCTCGTCGATTCGGCCGATGTCCCGACCGCTCACGTAGGTCAGCGTGACCTCGGGCCGAGCGACGAGTGCAGTGAAGCGATCTCGGGCCCCCGGAGCCTCGGGCTGCGGACCGTTGGGGAGCAGGGTGCGGTCGAGATCCGTCGCGAGCAGCAGCCGCCTCATTCCTCTCCCGCTCCCTCTTGCGCGTCCTCGACGGGTTCGACCTCCTCGGGCGGCTCGCAGGCCCCGAAGAAGTCGTAGTGCTCGATCGCCTCCACGATCCCTCGCGCGCCCGGCGCCTTCGTGAAGTAGATGCGGTCGATCTCGGCGAGCTGCGACAGCTCCTCGTGGTGGCGGTTCTGGACCACCGCCGCGAGCGTCTGGCCGCGCATCATGTCCTCGTCGGCCCCCGAGCCGCCCACCGCGAGCACCCGCTCGAGCGGGATCTCGAGCTGGGCCATGGCGTGGCGAAGCGCGAGGCCCTTCGAGGCGCGCAGGGGCACCACATCGAGGAACTGTCCGAACGAGACCACGACGTTGACCGCGACCTCCGCCCGATAGAGCATCGCCTCGATCTCGGCCACGGGCGGCGCCACGTCGAGGTCGATGAAGTAGCTGATCTTGTGGTACCGCTGGGAACGGCGCGGCTGTCGCTTCAGCCCCGGCACCCCCGAGAGCACGCGGCGCACCATGCGAGGCTGCCAGCCGTGGTCGAGGTGACGGCCCCACGCCTCGTCGTTGGTGAGGTCGGGCCGGTAGTCGATGCGGGTGCCCATGCTGGTGATCAGCACGTCGGGCTCGGGTAGATCGTGGTGCTTGAGCTGGCTGCGCGCCGACTCGAGCGTGCGGCCGGTCACGATCACGAAGGCGGCGTAGCGGTGCTTTCGGAGCGCCGCCCCGAGCTCCCCGAGGGCCTCGGGCCGGGCGAGGAGGTTGAGGTCGAGGTCGGTCGCGATCGCGCGGTCCTGGTCGCGACCTGCGCGAGGCAGATCCAGCGACTCCACCGGGGTGGCGTGCTCGCGAACCTCGCGCACGATGTCGATGTAGCGGGTGGCGTGAGCGTCCCACGAGTACACCCGGCGCACGCCCGCGATGCCCGACTGCGAGGCCTGGTCCCACCTGGCGCCGTCGGTGAGCAGGCTCATCATGCCCTCGGCGATGTCCTCCTCGTCGAGCGGATCGACGAGCACGCCGTTCTGACAGTTGCGGAGGATGTCGCGCGGTCCCCCGTCGTTGGTGGCCACGATGGGGAGCCCGGAGGCGGCGGCCTCGATCAAGGTCAGTCCGAAGGGCTCGGTGAGGGCGGCGTTGACGTGGATGCCGCGCCGCAGGGTGGCGAGGCGGTAGAGCAGGCCGATGTCGCTGCCCGCGACGTGCTTGGGAATGGCGACGTGGCCCCAGAGGTCGTGGCGATCGATGGCCACGAGCACGTCGCGCAGCACGTCGACCCCGGGCTCCGAGAGCTCGTCGATGTCCTCGCGGGTGCCGGCCACCACGACGAGGTTGGCGATGCGCCGGAGCTCGGGGTGGGTGGCGAACGCCTCGATCTGGCCGACGAGGTTCTTCCGGGGCACCGGTCGAGCGAGGATCACGACCAACGGCTTGTCGGGATCGCGGAAGAAGCGCGCGAGCTCGTCGGCGAGCTCGCTGTCGCCCTCGGTGCCATCCGGCGGCCGGAACGCCGACAGATCGGTGCCGGGCGGGAGCACCGTCATCTGCTCGTCGCGGTGGTAGTCGTAGCGGCCGTACTGCTCCTCGATCTCCTGGTGGGTGCTCGTGATGACCCGGATCGCGGAGGCGAGGGTGAGCTCCTCTGCGGAGACCCGACGCGACATCGCAAAGCGCTTCTCGACGTCGGCTTCGCTCATGCCGGCCGCGATCAGACGCACGCGCTTGATCCGCCCCAGCGAGTGTCCGGTGTGGATCAAGGGGATGCCGAGCTGGTGGGAGACCCGGGCGCCGATGTAGCCCGCGTCGGCGTAGTGGCTGTGCAGCACGTCGGGCAGACGCTCCTGGGCCGACAGGTGCGCCACCATGGCGTCGACGTAGGCGTCGACGAGATCCCACAGCTTCTCCTTGGGGAGGTAGTCGGGGGTCCCGTCGTCGAGCCTGACGATCGCAGCGCCGTCGCCGAGGTCCTCGTGGGGCTCGGCGTAGTCTTCGTGGATGGAGTCGTCGACGAGACGCCGGGTGAAGAGCTCGACCCGATCCACCCCGGGTTGTCGCGCCGCGGCGCGGGCGAGCTCGACGACGTAGCGGGTCTGGCCACCGGTGTCGGCGTCGCGGCCCAGCTCGAGGTCGTGGCCCCGAATGAGTCCGTGCAGGGAGATCTCAGCCAGGTAGAGTCCGAAGGTCGTTTTTGTCATCGCCTCGAGAATACCGTCCTCCGAACGTCTTTGTCCCCAGAGGCAACGCACCACGTGAGCGCGCACGTGCTCGTCCCGCGGATCCTCCTCCTCGTCGATGCGCTCGCGGCGCCGCCCGACGTGATCACCGGCGACGGGCGCTTCGCGGTCGTCACCCAGCGCACGGGCCGGACCCTTGATGCCCCGCCTCGAGATCACCCTTCGGGACGCAAATGCCGGAAATCATAGATCGTGTCGAACGGCACAGTGATCCCTTCGAGCAGTTCCAGCGCACCCGAGGTGTGCTCCTCGAGCACCCACTTGTCCTCGACGCGCCTGCGCACCTCGATGCGGCGCTCGTCCTGGCTGATCGACACGTACTCCAGGAGCCCGGGAACCCTGCGATAGTGCTGGAACTTGGTGCCCCGATCGTAGTCCTCGGTGGTCGAGGACAGGACCTCCACTACGATCTTCTGGCGATGGTTCTGGCAGCGCCACGCACGCCTCCCCTGTGCGAAATCTTACGCGCAACGTGTCGGACCCTCGGCCGCCGACTGGACGGATGGAGGTGAGGAGCCGTGGGTCGAGGTCGAAGTCTCGAGGTCCGACGGGCCGGCATGCGACGCCCCCAGCGCGACGAGCGCCCCGAGCATCACAGCGGGGTGGTGACCGGCGGGAACACGGGTCCGTCGACGCCCGCGTCGTTGCCCCACTCGAAGGGGTCGACGTCGTCGGTGCTCGACAGGGCGGTCGCCCGCCGGGCCACCCCCGAACCCGAGATCTCGAGCCCCGTGCTGATGGAGTAGGTGCAGTCGGCGCCCTCGCACGACACCTCGGCGGGGTCGTAGCCGTCGTCGAAGAGGTCGTCGCCCACGTACACGAGGACCGGAACCGGCCAGAAAAAGGGGTCGGGCACGACCACGAGCGGCACCTCGTCCAGGTTGTCGGTGAAGGTGGCGCTCTCGGTGGACGCGAAGGTCTCGGTCCACGTCCAGTCGAAGACGTCGCGCTCCTCGGCCTCGGTGAACCGCAGCGTGAACTGGTCGGTCAGGCTCTCCTGGTAGGTCGACACGAAACCGCTCGGATCCTCGACGGTGCGTTCGGTGGTCTCGAAGCCCTCCCACTGCCAGCGAAACCCGTCCTCGATGGTCTCGCCGAAGATCACGCGGTCGTCGATCACGAGCAGCGGGCTGTCGTTGCGCTGCTCGAGGAGGAGCACCACGAAGGAGGGCCCGCTCTGGTCCGTGGTCGTGCCGACTATTGGTCCCTGGTCGACATCGATTTCTTCGAGGCACTCGAGGTCGACGAAGTTCTCGCTGCAGTCGACGGTGGGGGTCACGGTCGACTCGTCGACGGCGAGGACGAAGATCTGACCCTCGCGGGGGCCGAAGGTGCACGCGGTGCCAAAGGCCGAGGCCACGAGCAAGAGGCGGTTCATGGGAAGCTCCAGGTCGGCCCCCAGGGTATCTCGATCCCCGGCGGGGAGGAGCGGTCAGAACAGCTCGATGTCGGGCCCTTCCGCGTCGACCTGGTCCGCGAGCTCGCCCGTGATCTCGTGGTGGGCGCGGCGCTGCGAGACCATGCTGTAGCCGTCCTCGACCGGCGGAGCCTCGTCGCCGCCGAGTCTCGTCAGCAACGGCTCCACCGCCTCGAGCCTCTGACGGACCACGTCCTGGAACTGGATGACCCCGATGGCCTCGAGCAGCAGGGCGCTCAGCGCAGCGCTCTTGGCCTCGAGCAGGGCCAGGGCCGCGGCCTGGTGGGTGTTCATCTTCTCGTAGACGGCAAGCATCTCGGCGACGCGGTCGACCACCCTCGTCATCGTCCGACGCTCCTCGGCGAACTCGGTGGGCGATTGGCGAAAGTGGTCCTGGATCTGGTGGTGGATGCTCGCTACGCCATCCTCGAGCTCGTCGGCGACCATCTGCGAGACGCAGGCCTGATCTCGCACCTCCTTCGCCACCACCCCGAAGCCGGTCCCGTGCTGCTTTGCGCGGGCGGCCTCCACCGAGGCATTGATCGAGAGCAGATAGTTCTTCTCTGCCAGCTCGCGGATCGTGCGAATCGAGCTGGTGAGGTGCCGCACCTCGACCGCGATGCCCTCGACCGCCTCCCGGCAACGCGACGCCCGCTCGAAGCGGCCGGTCACGAGGTCACGGACGTCCTCCACCTCGACGCGGATCGCGTTCATCCGCTCCAGGCGCTCCAGGACGCTGGCCGTGCCCGAAGCTGCCGCCTTGGTCTCCTCGGTGAGCTGGCAGATGTCGAGGAGACGCTCCACGAGCCCGCGAGCCGCCTGATCGGTCTCCTCGATCGCCTCGGCGACGAGCGCTCGTGCGCGCTTCGCCTGGGCCGCACGCTCGGACGGTTGCTCAGGCACGCGCCAGAACCTGCTGGAGAACCTCGACGAGAGCCACCGGGTCGACCGGCTTGACGAGCCAGCCCGTCGCCCCGGCGCGACGGGCGGCGAGACGGATGTCGGGCGTGGTCTCCGTCGTCAGCAACAGGATGGGCACCGAGGCCACCCGATCCCGGGACCGGATCTCCCGGATGAGACCGATGCCGTCCATGCCCGGCATGTTGAGATCGGTGACCACGAGATCGGGCTCGAGTCCGCCGTCGATCATGGACAGGGCAGACTCGGCATTCTTGGCTGCCACGTTCGCATAGCCTTCGCGGTCGAGGATCAGCGCCAAGGTCATGCGAATCGTAGAGGAGTCGTCCACGAGGAGGATGTTCATGCGCCCCGCCAGAGCAGCTCGGCATCGCCGATGGTGGAGCGACCCGCAGGAGTCGCTGCAGGAACGACTCCCCTGACCGCACTGTCCGCATCGGCAGCACGCCGCACTCGCCTTAGGTGTCACTCGCCCAACGCGGAGGGGGAGGTCAGAAGAGCTCGATGTCGAGGGGTTCCTCGGTCGGGGCACCTTCCAACTCCGCGACGCCTCGCGTCTCGTCGTCGCGCTCCAGGCTGCCCAACAGCGGCTCCACCGCCTCGAGCCGCTGCCGAACCACGTCCTGGAACTGGATGACGCCAATCGCCTCGAGCAGCAGCTGGTTCAACGCAGCGCTCTTGACCTCCAGCAGGGCCAGGGCCGCCGACTGCTCTGCATTCATGGTCTCGTAGATCGACAGCATCTCCGCCACGCGGTCGACGACCTTCATGGTGACCCGACGCTCCTCGGCGAACTCGGCGGGCGTCTGGTGGAAGTGGGTCTGGATCTCGCGCTCGATGCCCGTGACCCCGTCCTCGATCTCGTCGGCGACGTCCTTCGACACGGACGCCTGGTCGCGAACCTCCTTGGCGACGACCGCGAAGCCGCTCCCGTCCTTGCCGGCGCGGGCCGCCTCGACCGAGGCGTTGATCGACAGCAGGTAGTTCTTGTCGGCAAGCTCGCGGATGGTTCGGATCGCGGTGGTGAGCTGCTGCACCTGCCCGGCGATGCCCTCGACCGCCTGTCGCCCCCGCGAGGCCCGCTCGAATCGCGCCGTCACGAGCTCGCGGAAGTCGTCCACCTCCACCCGAATCGAGTTCAGGTGGCTCAGCTCGGCGATCGCTCGGGTCGTGTCGGACGCGGCCGCTTTGGTCTCCTCCGTGAGCCGGTTGATGTTCGACAGGCGCTCGAGGAGGTCACGGGCCGCCTTGTCGGTCTCTCGGATCGCGTCCGCGACGTGCGCCCGCACGAGCCTCACCTGGAGGGCGCGCTCTGACGGTTCCTCAGGCACGGGCCAGCACCTGTCGCAAGACCTTCACCAGCGAGGCAGGGTCCACGGGCTTGACGAGCCACCCCGTCGCGCCGGCGCGCCGGGCCTCCTGCCGCTTGATGGGGGAGGACTCGGTGGTCAGCAGGAGGATCGGAACGAAGGGGGCGCGCGCTCCACGCCGAATGGCCCCGACGAGACCGATGCCGTCCATCCCGGGCATGTTGAGATCGGTGATCACCAAGTCGGGCTCGAGCCCACCATCGAAGAGCGCCAGCGCGGCCTCGGCGCTCTCGGCGGTGACGTGCTCGTAGCCCTCCCGGTCGAGCAGCATGGTCAGGCTCATCAGGATGGTGGGGGAGTCGTCGACGAGCAGCACCTTCACGACGCCTCCTCCACGATTCGAGCAATCTGCGTCGCGAGAACCGGATCGTCGGGCCAGCGCACGACGGACGCCCCCGCGATCCGGATCAGCTGCAAGACCGCGAGGTGAGCTTGTTCACAGGGCCCCAGGTCGACGAGCCCGTCCTCGTGGGCCAGCAGGAAGGCGCGAAGCGGCTCGGCGTCACCGATCGTGCAGCGACCCGACAACGTCACGCGATGGCCGTCCATCACTACGGGCATCTCACCACCTCCTCCATGTCCAGGACCAACAGGACGCGTCCATCCCCGAGGAGGGTGGTGCCGCGATAGGGCCCAATCCCGGCCATGACGCCGGACAGCGGCTTCATGACCACGTCCATCCCCTCGACGAGCCGATCGACGATGATCGCAGCCTCCTCGCCGTCGACTTCCATGACCACGATGTGCTCTTCGGCACGGGGCTCGCCCGTCCTGAGACCCAGGAGGTTTCGAAGCCGATAAACGGGCAGGAGGCCGCCCCGGACGACGACGCCTTCGCGGTCCTTGATCCGCCTGACCGCGTGCCTCGGCACCCGGAGCGTCTCGCAGATGACCGACATCGGCAAGCCGAAGACGTGCTCGCCGACCTCGACCATCATGATGCGGCTCACCGCGGTCGACAGGGGCAGGGTGAGGGTCACGGCCGTGCCGCGTCCGGGCTGGCTGTCGAGCCGCACACTGCCCGAAAGGGCCTCCACGGCGGAGCGAACCGCGTCCATGCCGACGCCCCGGCCCGAGACGTCCGAGACGGACGCCGCGGTCGAGAAGCCAGGCGCGAACACCAGCTGGACGAGCTCGGCATCGCTCATCGCGTCGAGCGCCTCGGGCGTGTCCAGACCCCGCTGCCGGGCCCGCTCGCGCACCACCCCAGGATCGATGCCGCGCCCGTCGTCGCTCACCACGATCTCGACGCGGTCGGTCGCCGGTCTCGCGACGAGCCGAAGCGTCGCCTCTCGCGGCTTCCCCTCGGCCATCCGCTGCTCGGGCGACTCGATGCCATGGTCGATCGCGTTGCGCACGAGGTGGACGAGAGGCTCTGCCAGATCCTCGACGATGGCCTTGTCCGCCTCGGTGTCCTCCCCCTCCAGGACGAGCCGGACCGCCTTGCCCTGCCTTCGCGAGAGATCACGCACGAGCCGCGGAAAGCGACCGAACGCGTTGCCCACAGCCATCATCCGGACGCTGGTCACCGCGCTCTGGAGCTCCTCACAGATGCGGGAGAACACGCCGTAGTGCTCCATGAGCTCCTTTGCGAGCCGCGACGCGCCGTACTCCTCGGTCGCTCGCCGCGCGAGGTACGGCAGGGCGTTCTTGGCGACCACGAGCTCGCCCGCGAGGTCCATGAGCGCGTCGACCCGCTCGACCTCGACCTTGAGGTGACGGGCCACCCGGCCCGGCGACGAGGTCGGCGTCCCCTCGTCGACGGGATGAACGGGGGCCGTGGCCGACGCCTCGTGGCTGGCGATCGCCGCGCGGAGGTCCCGGAAATGGGCGATCATCGGGTCGACGGCTCGCTGCTCGAGTGCCCGCGCGAGCGCGCGACTCGCAGGACGATCGACGGCGAGGTGGGCCACCACGCGATCCGCGAGGGTCGCGGCCGAACGCAGCCGGCCCTCGAGCAAGGGCTCGGGCCCGTCCACGGCCAACGACCGGAGCTGCTCGTCGACCAGCAGCCGCGCGGTCTCGAGCAGCTCGGGACTCTCCGCGAGCGGGGGCTCGGGGGGCCGGTCGAGGGCGCCCACCCGGAGCTGGACCTCGTCCTCGACAAAGGCGAAGCCTCCGCGGACCTCCTCGGGCTCGGCGACGTAGACCGCCCGGAGCACCAGGTGGCAGCGATGGGGATCCAGATCCGCGAGGCTGGGGGTCCCCTCGGGAACCTCCGCGACGAGCGCAGCGAGTCCGGGGACCGCGGTGGCGAGCAGCACGGGATCGATCCCGGTGAAGAAGCACTCCTCGTCGGGACGGTACTCGACGAAGACGAGAGGCCGCCCGGGCTCCGCCTCCGCCGCCGCCACGACCTCCTTCCGGAGTCCCTCGGGCCACGCGGAGAACCACTCGGGTACGCGAAGCTCGTCGTCGGGAGCGTTCGAGCCGTCGGGCACCTCGGACCCGCGGAAGGTGTCGAGCTCGGCGAGCCGCTCGACGAGCCTCCGCGAGCGCAGCTCGGCGTCGTCGGCGAGTCGCCCGTCGGCCTCGAGCTCGTCGAGCCACCGCGAGACCTGATCGACGGTCGCGAGCAACCCCTCGGCAACCTCGTCCCCGAACCGGCCCCGGCCCTCGCGGAGCGCGTCGAGCAGGTCCTCGGCCTGGTGCACGGCGACGGTGAACGGCTCGATCTCGAAGAGTCCGGAGCCCCCCTTGATGGTGTGGATCGCCCGAAACACGCGGTTGATCCTCTCCGGATCGTAGGACCGCTCCAGCTCGAGCAAGGTGGAACCTACCGTCTCGAGCAGGTCCCTCGCCTCGGACACGAACTGATCGAGAAGCGGATTCACGGCACCTCCTTCGCCGGGCTGGAGGATGGCGGTTCAGCGAGTAGCCGCAGCAGCGGTCCGAACGCCTCCGCGCTCACCGGCTTCACGAGATAGCAGTTGGCGCCCGACCGATAGGCGTTCTCCACGTCCGAGGGCTCGGACTCCGTGCTCATCATCACGATGGGCACCGCCATCAACGCGGGCTCGGCGCGGACCTCCTGCACGAACCGGTATCCGTCCATCTGCGGCATGTTGATGTCCACGAACATCAGCGCGAAGGGCGCCTCGGCGGCCAGCGCCTTCTCGAGCGCCTCCACGCCGTTCGAAGCCTCGACGACAGCGTAGCCACCGGGCTCACAGGCCTTGCGGCAGTACGCCCTCATGGTGGCCGAGTCATCGACGATCAGGACGGTCTGCAAGAGCCCTCCCCGGTTTCTGGTAGACGATGGAGTGCGGGAATCGACGCACGCGAAACAACGACGAGATCCGCGACATGGACTCGGAGTGGCCGAGAAACAGGAAGCCGCCGGGACGCAGCGCATCGTAGAGGGACTGCACGGCCCGCAGCCGAGACTCGTCGTCGAAGTAGATGAGGAGGTTTCGACAAAAGACGAGGTCGAAGTCGCGATAGCGCCCCGACGCGAGATCGCAGAGGTTGGCGTGCTGGAAGGCGACTGAAGCCCGGAGGTCTTCGCTGACCTGGTACGCACCTCCGTCGAGCGGCTCGAAGTACCGCCGGAGCAGCCGCGCGGAGACGTTCTGGATGGAGCGCGGCGAGAAACGACCCGCGCGGGCACGCTCGAGAACCTCCGTGTCGATGTCCGAGGCGACGATCTCGACATCGACGTCCTCGATGGCGGGCCACCGCTCGAGCAGCGTGATGGCGACAGAGTACGCCTCCTCGCCCGACGAGGACGGGACGACCCAGATCCGGACCGTCGGCATCCCGATCTGCTCGGTGCTCCGAGCCTGCACGGCTTCGTCGAGCACCCCGTCGACCATGGCGTCGAACTGGTAGCTCTCGCGGAAGAAGTAGGTCTCGTTGGTCGTGAGCGCGTTCACCATCGCCTGCAGCTCGGCGCCGGTGGGCTCGAAGCGAAGGTGGGCGAAGTAGTTCGCGAAGCTGTGGGAGTGGGTCGCCCGGATGCGGTCGACGATGCGTCGATCGACGAAGTAGCGCTTCCCTCCGTCGAAGAAGATCCCCGTCTTCCGGTAGAAGAAGTCCCGAAACCTCACGAACTCGTCTTCGGTGATGTCGACTTGCCCGTCCACGGCCCCTACCCGGTCACGCAGCGCAGAGCATGCTCGACCGCGAACGAGAGGAAGGGATGGTCCCGAAAGCGTCGGCCGACGTCCTCGATCGCCTCGGCGGCCGTCTCGTCACCGACCTCCCCGATGGCCTCCAGCGCCGCACCGAGGACGTTCTCGTGGGCTTCCCGACCCAGCAGTCCCACCACGAGCTGGCACGCCCCGGGCACGGTCGACGTCCCGATCAGGTTCAGGGTCAAGATGCGCACGTCGGCGTCGGGGTCGGACAGCAGGTCGGGCAGGAACGGCTCGATCAACTCACCGTGCGGCTCGAACCAGGTGATGACGGCGTTGCGCAGCCCGGCGTCCTCGCTCCGGAGCAGGGCGGTCAGTCGCTCGATCGACGACGCCGACATCGGCGGGACGAGACTCGCGAGCAGCGCCTGGCGCACGGACTCGTCGGCCTCGCGACCGAGCGCGTCGATGCGGCGGTCGATCGTCTCCGGGCAGTCCCGCTGGGCGAGCGCCGCCGCCCTCCGCACGTCGGGAGAGGGATCGTCCAGATCGCCGATGGTCGGAGGCGGTGCAGAGTCGACGGGCGCAGTCGGAGGCCGTCGCAGTGGCATGGGGTTCCTCGGTCAGGTCGGCACTCCCGTGGCGACCCACGAGAGAAGCTGGGTTCGGATGCGCTGGCGGGGCAACACGGCGGTGGCCCCTCCCAGCTCGACGAGCGCACGGGGCATGCCGTACACCGTCGCCGAGGTCCGCGACTCGGCGATGGTGAACCCACCACGCGCGCGAACGGTCGCCATCTCCTCGGCCCCGTCGTCGCCCATTCCGGTGAGCTGGACGGCGACGAGCCGGTCGGCGGGAACGCGAGTCATGGCCGAGGCGACGAGGCGCCCCACGCTCGGGTGCCAGAGCCGGTCTGGATCGGATGGCGTCGGTCGCGCGGTGAGGACGCCGCCGCAGCGATCGACGACGAGATCCTGACCGCCCCGGGCCACCACGGCCGTTCCCGGCTCGAGTCGCACGGGCGTCGCGGCCTCGACCACCCGGAGCCCCTGCCCCGCGGCGGTCGCCCGGTCGGCGAACGGCCCGGTGAACCGCTCCGGCATGTGGATGGCAACCACGATGGGCGCGGGAAACTCGGCGGGCAGCTGGGTCAGGATGTCCGACACCGCTCGGGGCCCGCCGGTGGAGGCCCCGATGATCACGAGCAGCGGTTGGCGCCGTGGCGAGCTGCTCGTCCGGGCTGGCGGAGGGGTGACGACCCGAGGAGCGATGCTGCGGCTGACGCGGGCCTCGGCCGCCGCCTCCACCATTCGCACGATCTCGGCCGAGACCTGCTGGATTCCGCCTGCGGCGTGGCTCGGCTTGCCGATCACGTCGACCGCGCCGAGCTCGAGGGCGGTGAGCGCGGGACCGGCCCCCGCCGTGGTCAACGAGGACACCATCACGACAGGCCGCGGTCGCGTACTCATGATGCGGCGCAGCACCTCGAGCCCATCCATCGACGGCATCTCGACGTCGAGCGTGACGACGTCGGGATCGAATGCATCGATGACCTCGAGCGCCGTCGGGCCGTCCGGCGAGACGCGGACCTCGTGGCCAGCCCGGTGCAGCATCCCCATCAGCGACATGCGCATCACGGCAGAGTCGTCGACGACGAGCACCTTCACGACGCGACCGCCTCGAGCTCGCTGCGCTCCGTGGTGCTCAGCAGCTGCTGAACGTCGAGAAGGAGGATCATGCGCCCTTCGTCCCGAAGGTTCGCGACCCCGGGAATGAGCTTGGCCTGCTCGGCCGACATCTCGGGCGGCAGCTCGATCGTGCTGGTGGGGATGCGGACCACCTCGCTCACCATGTCGACGACGAACCCCGTGCGCGTACCGTCGAGCTCGAGCACCAGGATGCGATGCTTGTCGGAGTGCTCGACGCGAGGCAGCCCGAGACGGGGCCGCATGTCGATGGTCGGCAGCACGCTCCCGCGAAGGTTGACGAGCCCCTCGATGAAATCGGGCGTCTTCGGAACGCGCACGAGCTTCTCGGGGACCCGGATGATCTCCGAGACCGACTCGAGGCCGGCGCCGTATTCGGCACCGTCGAGCTTGAAGATGACGAACTGGCGTTCCTCGGCACTGCCGGATGCGGTCGATGCCTCCACCGTCGTGTCCTCCGTTCGGATGGCCTGTTCCTCCGCCGCCTCGAGGGCCTGTCGAACAGCGGGATGGCCGAAGAGGGCTTCGACCTGAACGATCGAGACGAGGCGCTCACCGTCGTCGAGACGACAGACTCCGGAGAACTCGTCCATGTCGCGGTGGCGGGTCAGCAGGCTCGGCAGCGACGCCACGTCGAGGTTCTGCACGCGCAACACCTCACGCACCTCGTCGACCACGATGCCCGCCCACAGGGTGCGTCCACCGTGATCGAAGTGCGTGACGACCACGCGGTGCCTGTCCTGGCGCTCGATCGAGCTTCGCCCGAAGAGCTGCCGCAGATCGACGAGCGGCAGCAGCCGGTCGCGGAGGTTGATGAGTCCGAGCACGTGGGGCTCTGTGCCGGGTACCCTCGTGATGTCGGCGGGCACCCTCACGATCTCGGCCACCCCGGCAATGGGCAGCGCGTACTCCTCACCGTCGACGAGGAAACTGACGAGCTGCTGGCTGTCTCCGTCGGAGTCGACACCGTCGACGTCGTTGCCCGTCGCCTCGGCCCTGGCGCCGGCGCCGATCGGTCCGGCCCCGGCGCTGCGACGACGCGCGAGCATCGCCGCGAACTCGGTGCCCACGACACGGTTGACGTCGAGGAGCTGCAGCAGGCTCTCGTCGTTGTCGGAGCCCCCGCGGACCACCCCGGAGATGAGGTCGGCCCGAACCGTAGCCCGAACCTCGTCTCCGGCCTCGATGCGGTGCGACTCGATGCGCACCACCCGATCGACACGGTCGACGACGATCCCCACGGGGACGCCACAGTCGACGACCAGCGTGCGAGAGGCGTCGGTGTGCTCGAGATCGGGCAGACCCATGAGCCGGCGCGCCTCGAGTACGGGAAGCACGGCGCCACGCAGGTTGGCCAGGCCGACGAGCGCCCGGCTGGTCAGCGGGACGGACACCGTGTCGGGCACCCGGATGATCTCGAGCACCGACTCCATCGGGACGGCGAACCGCTCGTCCTCGACATCGAAGGTTACGAACTGCCTCACGTCGTCGTCGACCTGATGCGACTCCGAGGACTCGGTCACAGTAGCCATGACGGCAACTCCAGGGTCGGGGATTGCCGGCTCATGCGGACTGGAGCTCGTCGGCCAGCGCCGCGAGGGCCTCGACGGTGCTGGTCAGCTCCTGAACGCTGCTGCTCTGGGTGCGCGACGCCTCGGCGTTCTGCTCGGTGGCGCGCGCGGACTCCTGGGCCGCCGCAGCGATCTGCTCGCTGCCCCGCGACGCCTGCTCGGTGGCCGTGCCGATTTCGGCCGCGGCTTGCTTGATGCGCTCGTTGCTCTCGAGGACGCGCTGCATGTCGTCCTCGATGGTGCCGAGGCTCGTCGTGGTCGACTGGGCCTTCTCGACCTCCTCGGCCACGTTGGCGCTGATGGTCTCGAGGTCCTTCTGAGCCTGCCCGATGCGTGACTGGATCGCCTTGACCTGGCCCTTGATCTCCTCGGCGTTCTCGATGGCCTCGTCGGCGAGGTTCTGAATGTCGGTGCTCACGACGGCGAAGCCCTTGCCGTGCTCTCCGGCCCGTGCCGCCTCGACGGCCCCCGAGACGGCGAGCATGCTGGTCTGGAGGGCCACGTTTGCGATGGCATCCACGATCTTGTCGATCTGGCCGGCCACGGACTGGAGCTCGAGGATCTCGACGAGGTTGGCCTTGCCCGCCTCGTTCGCGGTCGACACCGCCGCGATCATGGCCTGGACCTTCTCGCGGTTCGCGGCCAAGCTGGCCTTCATCTCCGAGCACTGCGAGACGACCGCCGTGGCCTCGGTCTCGGACATCTCGGCCCCCTGCGCGATGTGCTTGACGCGCTCGAGCGACTGGTCCGCGAGCTGGTTCTGGACGTCGTTGGCCTCGGCGATCTGCAGGGACGCGGCCTGGATCTCACCCGCCGACCTCGCGAGCTCCTCCATCGTCGCCGCGAGCTCCTCGGCCGCGGTCGCGATCTCGCCGGCACTCTTGCCGATGTTGTTGCTGTGCCGCAGCTCGCCGCTCACGACCCCGAGCTCCTCGGAGGCGCGCTCGGCCTCGGAGAGCGCCTCCGCCTGTTGCTCGAGCGAGCCCACGGCCTCCTGGCAGGCGGTGCTCTGCTCGGATGCGGCACTCGAGATCCGCTGAGCGCCGTCCAGCGCCTGGGTCGCCGCCTCGGACATGGACTTCGCGCGACTCGCGAGCCCCTGGGCCGCGCTGACGACCTTCGCCATGTCGGCGCTCTGCCTGACGAGCTCGTCGATGATCGCGCTGCTCTTCGTCGCCTCGTCACGGGCAGCGGTCGCCGAGCCCTTGACGGACTCGGCGATGTTCTTCGCCCGTCCCTGAACGTCGCGAATCAGCTCCGCGATGTTCGCTGCATTGCTGGCCGAGGTCTCGGCGAGCTTGCGAACGACGTCGGCCACCACCGCGAAACCCTTGCCGTGAACGCCAGCCCGCGCGGCCTCGATGGCCGCGTTGAGCGCGAGCAGGTTGGTCTGGTCGGCAATGCGGATGACCGCGTCCACGGCCTCTCCCATCTTGCCCGCCAGCTCTTCGAGCTCCGCCATGAGTCCAACCGAGTCGTCCTGGCGATCCGCCGCCGCCTTGACGTTGGCGATTCGGGACCGGATCTCACCGGCCACCCGCTCGATGAGCGCCTCGAGCTCGGTGCTGAGCTGTTCGGTGGTCGCGGTGTCGGTCTCGGTGGCGCTCAGAGAGGCGCCGATCGCCTGCATGGCCGAGACCGCGTCCTTTGCAGCCTGGAGCGCCTCTTCGGCGCCCTCGGCGATCTGGCGCATCGACTGCCCGAGCTCCGTCTGGGCAGATGCCGCTTCGGCAATGCCCGCCGCCAGCTCCGAGGCGCTGCTCGCGATGCGATCCGCGGCCTGCTGCCTGCGCGCGGCCTGACGATTGGAGCGACGCTGCTCGACGTCGTTGTCCGGCTGGTTGGCGCTCGGGGTCGCCTGGGCGCGAGGAGCGTCGACGCCTCCCCGTCCGTGCTTTTTCAGGGCCATGGGTCCTCCGGGCCGTCGCCACGCCGCTCGGCTCTGCAGCGTCGACGGACACGGTCTTCCAACGTCCACAAAACCCGAGAGTTGTGGCAAATTGGCGAATCAGGCGCAAAATCGAGCGGCGGAGGCCTCTACGTCGGCCAGGCGCCCCGAATGGCAGTGGCCGCGCTCTCCGGGAACACGCCGTTGATGGCGACCCCGGTGCCCCGCTCGAAGCCCGCCCCGCGAATCAGGTTCGGCAGCAGACGAAGGAACCAGCCCGCCCCGGCCTCGTCGGCCCGCTGGGGCGCCCCGATCGCGATCAGGTTGTAGGAGACGGGCAGCCCAGTTGCGGCGCCGATCGCACGCACCAGCGGCCCGGCGAGCCGAGCCACCGCCTCGAGCTCCGTCTCGGTCGCGTCCGCGAACCGGGGCCCCGGCGCGTCGGGCACGAGCCACACCTCGTAGGGCTGCTGACTCGCGAAGGGGCAGAACGCCGTGATCGGGCCGTCGCGCATCACGATCCGGCGACCGTCCTCGTGCTCCTGCTCGAGCACCGTCGAGAGCAGCGACGCTCCCGTCCGCTGGAAGTGGGTGGTCGCGCGCTGGGCGATCTGCTGCCAGCGCACCGGCACGAAGGGCAGCCCCACCACCTGGCTGTGAGGATGCGGCTGGCTCGCCCCCGATCGACGCCCCACGTTGCGGTACCAGACCAGCGCCTCGAGCCGAGGGTCCTTCTTCAGGTCGCGCAGTCGTCGAACCGCGAGCGTCAGCCCGACGGCCTGCACCTCGGGTCGCTGCTCGTGGAGCGGCGAGTGGTCGGGCGACTCGACGATCACCTCGTGCGCGCCGAGGCCCGCCATCCGGGACAACACGCCGTCGTCGTGCACGCCGTCCTGCGCCTCGACCACCAGCATGGGGTTGCGGTTGGCGAAGGCCCGCGCCTGCCAGCGCCACTCCTCTTCGCCCTCGGGCGCTGCCGGATCGGCGATCGCGTCGATCGTGCGGTGGGTGTACTGCTCGTTGCCCGGACAGAACGGGCACGGCTCCGGCTCCTCGAGCGGAGGGAGGGCCATGGTCATGCCCGCTCGGACCTCGGACAGGATCACCGCCTCGCCGGTCAGCGGGTCGAGGCGAATCTCACGGCTCAGCTCCACCATGACAGATCCAGATCAGGGAACACGGGATCGCGCAAGCGCGCGATCTGCATGGCCGCCTCGACGACAGGGTCGGGCGGCTCGTCCGGGTTGGCGATGAGGTCCTCCACGCCGTTGCAAAGGTCGTCGAAGAGCGCCGAGTGGTGGAAGATCCGCCGCAGACCGTAGTCCACGGCCCCACCCGTCGAGATCACGAACGGCCAGTCGGAGGCCTGCAGCAGCAGCAGCTGCCGCGCCGCCTCGGTGAGCAGCTCCCGCGAAGGCTCGTGGTCGCGCCACGCCGAGCGGTGCCACAGGTCGATGAACCGGTCCTGGGCGCGGACCTCCACCTGCCAGTAGAAGTGCAGCTCGTCGTTGTGCCACACCTGGTGGTCGCCACCGTGGCCCCACGAGCCCTCGGGCAGGGCCACGCCCTTGTCGGGCGGGTGCTCCTCGAGGACCTGACCGAGCGTGGCGGCCTGGATGTAGTCGTCGTAGTGGACGGCCCGCACGAGCTCGAGCAGGAACGACGGCCCCTCGTGCCACCAGTGCCCGAACAGCTCGGCGTCGAAGGGCGCGGTCACCACCCCGTGGCGACCGCAGTGGTACTCGAAGCCCCCCAGCTGGTCGCGGATCAACGCCGCGAAGTGCTTGGCCTGGCTGTGGACGACGGACTCGACGTCGTCGGGGTAGTAGAGGTCCTTGTTGCCGAGGTCCGTGTTCGGGCCCGTGATCTTCCAGTACTGGAGCCCGCGGGTGCCCATGCGCTTGTGGAACTCGAGGTAGCGGCCGTCGCCCGGATAGCCGACGAACCCGCTCCACACCTGCTCGCTGACCGATGGCGACCGGGCGAAGACGCTCACGTCGAGCAGGCGCCCGCCCTCGACCACGCGGTGCGGCTGCAACACGTGGTTCCAGCCGCGGAGGTGGTCCCAGCCTGCTTGCTCGGGCCCCACCGCCTGGGCCCGCGGCCCCACGATCACCGCCTGCGGCGTGGCGTTCTGAACGAGGTGCGAGTCGACGACGAAGTAGCGAACGCCCTCGGCGGCGACCATGGAGCCGGTGCCCTGGACCCAGCGCTCGTCGCCGTGGACGGCCGGCGGCCAGAAGCCCCGCGGCGGTCGGTACGCACACTCGGGCAGCCACATGCCCCGGGGGGTGTGTCCCAGGTGTCGCTCCGAGGTCGCGAGCCCCGCCCGTACTTGCGCCCGCCCACAAGCGTCGTGGGTGAGCAGCGGATGGTAGCCGTGGGTCGCATTCGAGGTCAGCAGCTCGACGAGCCCGTCGTCCTCGGCGCGGCGGAGCTCGGCGATCACGCTTCCGTCGGCCTGCTGGAACCGCGCGAGGAGCCGCTCGAAGCGCTCCGTCCACCGCGTCGCGAGCCACGCGGCGTGGGGCTGGTTGTCTCGTGTGAACTGCTCGTGATCCCGACGCCCCCGCTCCGCCTGGCCCTCGAGCCAGACGGGCAGTCCCTCGCGCAGGCGAGGAGAGGCGAGCTGCTCGAGGAGGATCGGCGTGAGCCCAATGGTGAAGCGCGGAAGGAGTCCCTCCTCCCGGCACTGGTCGAAGAGCTCGATCAGCGGCAGCCAGGTCTCGCTGACCGCCTCGAAGAGCCAGTCCTCGCCGTGAGGCCAGCGTCCGTGGTGGAGCACCCACGGCAGGTGGCCGTGAAGCACGAGGCAGAACGAACCACTCACGCGTCATCTCCAGGGTTTCCGAGACGTACGACGTCGTCGGGCAGGGGGCGCGACCGGAGGGACCGGGCGTCGATCGCGGCTCGGGTCTCGTTCACGGAAGGGCGACTCCGTGGGTGAGGACCGCCTCGCCGCCCACGTCGCGCACGGCCAGCGACGCGCTCTCGCCGTCCCAGTCGATGAGCAGGGTGCCGTAGTTCTCGGCCGTGTAGGTGGGGCCGACGCGGTGTGGGCCGGCCTCCTCGTCGCCCCCGAACGAGAGGTTCAGCGAAGACGTCGTCATCTCCGGGTAGGGCCCCCCGCGCAGGTCGGGACGCTCGTAGATGCCGGCTCGGTGCCGGTCTCCGCTCACGATCACGACCGAGCCGCCCTCGCGCTCGGCGAGCATCCCGTACAGTCGGTCCCGCTCGGCAGGAAACAAGCCCCAGCGCTCCCAGCCGTGTCCGTCGGCGTGGACCTGCAGCGACGAGACGACGATCCTCAGCCGGGCGGACTCCTCGAGCTGGCTCTGCAGCCAGTCCCACTGAGCATCGCCGAGCATCGTGCGGGATGGGTCGTCGGTGGGCACGTACCGCTCGGCCCCGGGCTCGTTGCGGGTGGGGGTGGGCTCGAAGTCGGACTTGAAGGTCCGCAGGTCGAGGAGCAGCACCTGGACCCTCTGGTCCCCCTCGCCGAAGGTGACGGCGTCGTACACACCCTCGCGAACGTCGCGCGGCGAGCCTTCGGGGACCCGCCAGAAGTGGTCGAAGATGCGCTCGGCGTAGGACTTGCCCGAGAAGCGTGCCCCGCCGTCGTTCACGCCGTAGTCGTGGTCGTCCCAGGTGGCGAGCAGCGGCACCTTGGCCACGAGCGCACCAAAGTCCTCCCGACGGGCGAGCGTCCAGTAGGCCTCGCGCAGCTCGGTGAGCCAGGGGTCCGACGGCTTCGAGTCGCCGTAGACGTTGTCGCCGAGCAGCACGAGCAGGTCCGCTCCGCTCTCTGCGAGCGTGGCGAGCACCGGAGCCTCCTTGTCCTGCTGGAGGCACGACCCGAAGGCGATGGTCTCGACGACGTCGGGAAGCGCTGGACCCTCGGGTACCTGCGGCAGCTCGATCTCGTCTTCGGTGGGCTGCACGTACGCCGACGCGATGTGCTCCATCCGCTGGGCACCGTCGACCACGTAGTCCGGGACCTTGGGGCTCTTGCTGCACCCCAGGAACACCACCAGCCACGGCATCATCTCGGCCTCCTACACATCCCACCAGGCAAGGGTGGGATGGGCCGGGGGTGCTAACTGGATCGGTTCGGCAGGCCACACCGCCCCGTCGGGTCCGGTCCATTGAAAGGGCCGGGGCGCGCCGACGTCAAATCGCGCGACGGTGACCCCGTCCTGGACCCGAACCTCGGGGGGATCCGGCGCGGTGAGCTGCTGGTCCGGAGCCGCGCTCACCTGCACCCAGAGTGCCCCGTCGGGAGTCCAACCGTACCGGAGCTCGGTCACCGCGGCTCCCTGGGCCATCGTGCCGCCCCACGACCGCAGCGAGCCCGCCCGACGCCACGCGAACACCGAGAACGCGTTGTCCCAGTTCACGTCGAGGAACCCAAAGGGCGCCCGATCGGTGGGAGCGCCGGAGCGGCCGATCGGCCGGTCGAGCGACTCGGGGTGATCCCGTCCGAGCGCTCGCCACGCCGCGCGGAGGTGGCTGCGGTACAGTGCGTCGAAGGCCGGATTGTACTCGGTGTGGAACTCGTCGCCGTACCACCAGTTCCAGTCCGAGCCCTCGGCCGGCAGCAGGTGCTGCATGGCCGCCTCGCGGGCCTCGGGCGCGGCCGACGCGGCAGCGTCCCGAGCCTTGGCGAGCTCGGCGAACGCGGCCCGGTCGGTGGGATGACCGATCCAGATCTGGAAGTTCGCGCCAATCCACGAGCCCGTGTGCAGGTGGAGCACCGATCCCACCGGCTTCTCGCTGGCCGCCTCGTCGAAGGTCACGGCGCGCAAGTCGCCGCGCAGCGCCTCGTAGAGCCGAAGGCGGAAGCCCTCGCCGGCATCGCGATAGGTCTCCCAGGGGTTCTCGCCGTCCAGCGCCACCGTCACGATCCCCTCGCCCCGGCTCCTCACCCCGGCCAGGAACTGCTCCACGGCCTCCTCGGGGTCCATCCGCGCGTAGCGGAAGCCGATGCCGTCGGAGAGGTGGGTGTCGCGGAAGAATCCGGTCACGCCGTGACCGAGCTCCCAACCCCCGTGCGCCGCGAGCCGGGCCTTGCGTTCGGACCGTTCGAGCACGCCCTGATCGGTCACCAGCCACTCGAAGCCGACGTCGCCCACGATCTCGACGACCTCCGGCGACACCGACCCCTCCGAGGGCCACAGCCCGGCGGGAGCGGTGCCGGTGATCGCCTCCACGCGGTCGCGGGCGCTCTGGAGCTGCCGCCGTGCGTCCTCCGGCCACGCGAAGCGCAGGTCGTCCGGCAGGTGAGGCAGGTTGCGCTTGGCGTGGCGGACGTCGACGAGCAGCGGCAGGATGGGGTGGAAGTAGGGGGAGGTGCACAGCGAGGGCTCGGGGGCCTCGACGACCATGGCGAGGCGACTCGGCAGGCTGCGCACGATGGTGTCCTGAACGGCGAGCATCGCCGCCTTGTCGGCCTCGGAGAACCCCGTTCCCTTCTCGGTGAGCTCCCGCAGGACCCCGAAGTCGCGCCGTGCCGTCGCCCCGAACCACGCGAGCGTGCCCCAGACCTGGACGTCGAGCAGATCCTGGACCGCGTAGGGCGCGCCCCGGCGCAGTCGACGCCGCAGCCGGGCATAGGCGGGCCAGGTCTCGGTCATCACGAGGTTGCCGGTGGGCAGGTACTGCACGACCTGCTCGGCCTCCTCGGGCCCGAGCGAGGCGGCATCGCGGCGTGTCCAGTCGAGGTGGGCGTCGCTACCGCCGTTCGCGTAGTGCAGGAGCTGGTCGAGGAGCGACGGCACCACGTTCACGGTCATGGCCACGTCGTGCTCGACCGCCTCGACGAGCAGGTCGCGGTAGCCGCGCAGGGCGTGCAGCCGCACCCAGGGCATCACCGGCACGCCGGTGTCGGGATCCCGGTAGTCGGGCTGGTGGAAGTGCCAGAGGAGGGCGAGTCGGGTCATCCGAGAGCCCGCGCTGCGGCGGCGGCGCCGCGAATGGCGAGGTCGTCGGCGCGCCCCCACCACTGCCAGGTCACCCCCTCGACGTTGGCGCTGATGGCGGCCTCCTGCCAGACGGCGTACGCGGGCTCGTGCAGCCACTCCTCGGCCTGCGCGAGCCCGCCCGCGAGCACGATCTGCTCGGGAGCGAAGACGTTGGTGAGGGTGGCCAGCCCGCGCCCGAGCATGGCCCCCGTGGTCTGCAGAACCTGCTTGGCCCACGACTCGCCGGCCTCGGCGGCGAGGATCACCGACTCGCCGTCCTCCACGGGGTGCCCACACTCGGCCGCCTGCCGAACGAGGCCCTTGGTCGATGACCAGGTCTCGAGGCACCCCCTGGCCCCGCAGCCGCAGAGCGCATCGCCGCCCACGTAGATGTGACCGAGCTCCGCGGCGGTACCCCGCCGTCCCGTGACGAGCCGCTCCTGGCTCACCACGCCGCCTCCGACCCCGGTGCCGAGGGTGAGGAGCAGCAGGTCCCGGTGGTTGCCGAGCCTCGCGTACGCGCCATAGGCCGCGGCGTTCGCGTCGTTCATGACCAGCACGGATGTCTCGCACCGCGTCTGCAGCAGCGCCTGCAGGTCGACGTCTTTCCACAGCGGAAAGTTGGGGGAGGCGATCACGGTGGCGGCGCGCACGAAGCCAGGCATGCCGACCCCGATGGCGCGGGGCGCGTGGTCACCGACGACCTCGGCGACCGCGTCGAGCACGGTGTCGACCTCTCGGTCCACGAGATCGAACCGCGTGACCTCCCCGATCTCCCCGCCGGGGAACACGACCGCTCCTCGCACCCCGCTTCCACCAATGTCAATCCCCATGACAGGGGCGTCGTTGCGCATCACCGGCGTGGTTCCCTTTGATTTTCGTCCCCGCGCTGATGCGCCGGGACCCTGGAACCACTTTACCGTCTCTGGCACCGGTCCCCGACGGGGCGATCACCCCTCGGAGTCGTCG
>CAZZLC010000014.1:0-71084 GCA_964655065.1 uncultured Enterobacteriaceae bacterium
GTCTCGGCCGCTCCCAGGCGGACCCGCCACTCGGAGCCGTGCGGTCGGTCCATGACGATGATGGAGTGCTGCTCGAGCTCGTCGCGGATGGCGTCGGCGCGTTCCCAGTTCTTGTCGGCTCGAGCGGACGTTCGCTCTTCCAGCAGCGCCTCGACCCGGTCGGGGGTGATGCCGAGGACCGGTAGCCGCTTGGCCTTGATCTCTGCCTGGAACGCCTCTGAGGACATGGTCAGGAGTCCCAGCGCGTCACCAACTCGCTCGAGGGCGGCCAACGCAGGGGCCACCACGGGACCTGCCCGTCGCACCGCCTTCTTGTGGTTCGACAGTCGGTTCATCGCCCGCACGAGCTCGAGCGCGTGGCCGAGCGCCTGGGCGGTGTTGAAGTCGTTGTCGAGGGCAGTGTAGAAGGCATCGTCGAACCCCCGGGCCAGCTCGAGCACCTTGAGGGCGTCCGCGCCGAGGGCCGCCGCGACCTGGTCGGCGTCTTCCTCCCCGCCCATGCCCTCGGCGACCTCGCGGGCCTCGTAGAGCCGTCCGAGCTTCGCGAGCGCTTCGTCCATGGACGACAGGCCCTTCCACGGCAGCGGCGAGCGGTAGTGATCCTGCAGGTAGTACAGCCGCAGCGCTTCGGCCGGGTAGCTCTTCAGGAGCTCCCGGATGGCGATGGCGTTCCCCTTGGACTTCCCCATCTTCTCACCGGATTCCATGGTGAGCAGACCGTTGTGCATCCAGTAGTTGGCGTAGCGCTGGCCGTGGGCGCACTCCGACTGGGCGACCTCGTTCTCGTGGTGGGGAAACACCAGGTCGAGCCCGCCCCCGTGGATGTCGATGGTCTCGCCCAGCTCCTTGGCTGCCATGGCGGAGCACTCGATGTGCCAGCCCGGGCGACCGGGACCCCACGGGCTCTCCCACGAAGGCTCACCGGGCTTGGCTGCCTTCCACAACGCGAAGTCGGCGGCGTGCTGCTTGCCGTCACCCGGGTCTTCGCTGCGCAGCTCGTCGACCTGCTGCCGGGACAGCGCACCGTAGTCCGCGTCGGAGGGCACCGAGAACCAGACCGAGCCTCCGGCCGGGTAGGCGTGGCCGCGCTCCACGAGCGTGCCAATCATGCCGATGATCTCTTCGATCGACTGGGTCACCCGAGGCTCGGCGTCGGGCGACGCGAGACCCAGGTCTCCCATCTCCTCGTGGAAGCGCTCGATGAAGCGCTGCGCGAGCTCGAGCGGCGGCTCGCCGGTCTTCTCGGCCTCTCGGATGATCTTGTCGTCGACATCGGTGAAGTTTCGGACGAACCTCACCTTCCAGTCTCGGTGGCGCAGGTAGCGGACGAACGTGTCGAAGACGACCATGGCCCGGGCGTGCCCGATGTGCGCGTCCGCGTACACCGTCATGCCACACACGTACAGCCCGAGCTGGCCGGGCACGAGGGGCTCGAAGTCCTCCGTGCGGCGAGTGCGCGTGTTGTACAGGCGGAACGGCGCGGCGGACATGAACGTCTCCAGAATCGCGAGCGGGCCGTCGTGGCCGCTCCCGGTCCCGAGTTCGATAGCCTGGCGCCGCTGACCGTCCACAACCGCGGAGGTCAGGCAGCGAAGATGGTCTCGATCTCGTCCTTGATGACCTGTTCGTCGACGTCGCGCGCGACCGCCAGCTCCTGAACGATCAACGAGTGAGCCTGGTCGTACATTTTACGTTCCCCGAACGAGAGCGTCTTCTCGGCTTTCAATCGGGCAAGATCGCGAAGAACCGCCGCCACCTCGAGGAGCTCGCCGGTCTTGATCTTGTTCATGTACTCGCGATAGCGACGGTTCCAAGTCTGCTTGTCGGCAGGTGTGTCCCGGTCTCGCAGCACGTCGTAGACCTTCTCGACCGCTTCCTGGTCGATGACCTCGCGAATGGCGTTCGCTCCGAGCTGGTCGACGGGGACAGAGTAGGTAAGCCCATTGTCGAGGATCTTGATGATGTACATTTCGTACACGTCACCCTCGACCTCCATGCGCTTGATCTCCTTGACGATGCCCACGCCATGGCTCGGGACGACCGCCTTGTCCCCCACTTCGAACGTCATCCGGCATTCCTCCTCGTGCCCCGGCTTTGGCCCATTCTTGCTAATCACCGGTCGGGGTGGGGTCAACGCGCGCAGGGGGACGTGGCCGCGGCCGTCGGCTTGTTGACCTCGGGGTTCGCTGCTAAGCTCCCTGCCTCTTCGCCATGGAGGACGCCCATGGGCCTCTGGTCCGTCATCTCCCTGTTCGCCGGCCTCGTGGCCTGCGACACGACCCTCGAGGAAGCCGAGGAGTGCGACCTGTCGTACGACGCCCTCGAAGGACGCACCTTCGTCATGCTCGAGCCCATCGACCAGGACACGCGCGAGAACCCGCTCGCCCGCGTCCACTTCGAGAAGAACAAGGACGGCAAGCTCGTCTCCAAGTACACCGTGGCCAGCCTCTCGGACGTCTACGAGTACCCCTGCGAGGTCATCGACACTCCCGAGAAGACCGAGATGCAGTGCTTCCAGGACCCCGACGTGGTTCGCTGGTGCACCTCGCTCATGGTGGCCGAGGAGGTCTGCTCGAAGAAAGTCCTCCGCAAGTACGGCGTCGAGGGAACCGACGAAGAGCTGAACACCCTCATCAAGAAGACCCGCGCCGAGATCAAGAAGGTCGAGGGGACCGAGGAGTGGAATCGCTTCCGCCTCGTCAACAACAACGTGGGCAACAAGCTCCAGGGTCGAATCTACGTCGACATCGACGACGACAAGTGCCGACTCAACATCTCGGACTCCTACTGGACCATCGTGAACGGGCGCGCGATGGAGACGGCCAACATCGTGGGCCGCAGTCCGTTCGTGGAGACGGAGCGCGACTGGATGTTCCAGAGCTGCGACGAGGTCAACATCATGGCCGGCCTCGAGACCCGCGACCATCCCTCCGAGCGGGAGATTGGCGAGATTCCACAGGTACGGAGCTACGAGAAGTCCAAGCCGTACTGGTTCCAGTACCTCGGACCCACCAATGTCGACGCGAAAGCCGGCTGCACCTACGACTTCGACTTCTACGCGAACTGGGAGAAGATCGCGGAGAAGCAGAAGGCCGAGGTCGAGGGTGGCAAGGTGCGGTGGCGGTCACAGCACACCTTCGGCGAGGGCGTGTACAAGCTCGGTGACCGCGACAAGCCGCTCATCATCGCCCAGATGGCTCGCTACGAGACCTGTGACGACGGGAAGCGGACCAAGCTCGATGTGGTGTGCGAGGCGGGCCGCTTGATGGACGCGGGGGCTGCGGCCCCCGAACCCGCCGCGCCGGCCGAGGGCGGCGAACAGTAGTCGAGTCGAGTCGAGTCGGCCCCTGACTGGTCAGGTCGTCAACGAGAGGCGGCCGAGGGAACGAACGTCCTCGGCCGCCTTCTTCGTTCGCGCTTCGGCCCCACCGGGCCGGTCGTCGGTCAGAGCTTCGCCTGGGCGGCGGCCGCCGCGAACTCGCGGATCTGGCCGTTGTCCCGAAGCACGCGCAGCGCCTCCTTCTCGAGCTGACGGACCCGTTCCCGCGACAGGGACATCAGGCGACCGACCTCCGCGAGGCTCTTGGGGCGATTGCCGTCGAGCCCGAATCGCGACGTGACCACGAAACGCTGTCGCTCGTCCAGGCCCTGCACTGCCTCCAGTGCTCGGCCCGTCTCCTGCCGCTCGATGGCGTCGTCGAGTGGGTCGATGGCGGACTCGTCGGAGAGGATGCCGCCGAGGGCGCGCGAGCGAGGGTTGTCCTCCTCGAGCGGCTCGTCGAGCGACACGGCATCACCTCGCGAGAGGAGGAACTCCGCCCGCTCCTTGTCGACGCCCGCCTCCTCGGCGAGCTCCGCGATGGTCCAGTCGGCTCCGTCCTGCTCGTGGTCGCGCTGGGCCTTGCGGAGGTTGCGGAGCTGCTCGACGGCCGCGCCCGGAAGTCGCACCACGCGACCGTGCTGGTCGATGGCACGGGTGATCTGGGCCCGGACCCACCACCGCGCGTAGGTGGAGAAACGGAGCTTCCGCTCCGGGTCGAAGCGCTTTGCGGCCCGGAGCAGGCCCACGTAGCCCTCCTGCACGAGGTCGGAGCGATCCATCAACCGGTTGGCGAGCTTGCGAGCCTCGTGAAAGGCGATGCGCTGCTGACTCATCGCCAGCCGCCAGCGAAGCTCGTCAGCCTCGTTCCAGGCCGCGATGGCCTTGCGAGCGGGAGGCCGGATGGCCGGATCCTTCTTCGAGGCCTCCCAAGCGGTGTGGACGGCCTCTTCGAGGTTCTCGACGAAGCCCGCACGCGTCTTGTAGCGGCCCGACGGTACCCGCCCGAGGATGTCCGCGACGCACGGAAGGCCTTCGAGCGCCTCCCGCGCCGCCTCCTCGGCCCGGAGAATGCGGCGTCCGAGATCGATCTCCTGCTCGGCGGTCAACTCGCGGAACTCGTCGTAGGTGAGTGGTGACGACTGCACGTTGCCCTCCCGATCCCAA
Organism: uncultured Enterobacteriaceae bacterium; assembly: GCA_964655065.1. Lineage (GTDB taxonomy): Bacteria > Myxococcota_A > UBA796 > UBA796 > DRPG01. The sequence goes on from CAZZLC010000014.1 coordinate 4,487, forward strand.
TCTGGACTTACTGGTCCAGTTTAAGCACAGCCCTCAGGCGCCACAAGCGTGGGATTTGTCACGATTTGAGACGCAGCGTTCCGTTTTCGATGGGCCTTCGTCGGCCGCCGAAACCGTCGCGTCAACCCCACACACACGCTACCTCCGAGGTGCACGTTGGCAGGGACGCGGGCCGTTGCGGTTCGTTACGCGGGCCCGCCCGACGCCCGGGCCACGACTACGGGAGGCTCGAGTTCCGCTTTGCCTCTTCGCTCGCGAGGGCGGCGCGCTCCGCGGGTGACTTTGCCTGCAGCGTCTCCACGACGAGCTCGTTCAGTCGCAGCGCCCCGACGGGCTTGCGTATCCAGGCGAGGCCGCGAGACTCGAGGAAGCTGGTGGCCTCGTCGCTGAAGTCTCCCGACAAGAAGAGGAACCGGGGCACGGACAGGCGGGGCTCGGACATCACGATCTCGTACAGATCGAGTCCGCTGCGGCCTGGAAGCTGGAGATCCACGATCGCGAGGTCGAAGGACGAGCTCCGGAGCTCCTCGATCGCGTCCTCGACGTTCGCGGTGGTCACCACCTCGTGTTGCTCCTTGAGCGCCCGTTCCATCGAACGCAGCACGAGCTCGGTGTCGTCGACCACCAGAATCCTCGCGTGGATCACCGACGGGTCGGGCACGAGGGTCGGTCGAGTGAGCCCACCGCTCGTGGCCTCGAGCTCGATGGTGAACTCGGTCCCGGAGTCGTCGGTCCGCGAAAGCTCCAGCGATCCACCCATCTCCACGACGTACCTGCGCGACACCGGCAGACCGAGCCCCGTGCCCGTCTCCTTGGTGGTGACCCAGGGCGTGAACAGGTTGTCGACCACACTCTGCGGAATTCCCGGGCCGTTGTCGCGCACGGTGACGGTCACCCGCCCCTGAGCCGGCGGATTCACCTCGATCGCGATGCGCGGCTTCTCGCAACCTTCGAGGGCCTGGGCGGCGTTGCGCACGAGGTTCAGGAAGACCTGACAGAGTCGGGTCTCGTTGGCGAGAACGGTGGTGCCGTGTCCCTGGCGAATGGTCAGCTTGACGTTGCCGAGGGACTTCCTGGTCATCCGGCGAATCGTGTCGAACACCTCCCGGAGCTCGACCCGACCCACCCGCACCGGGCGAGAGCTCCGGGTCAGGTCCTCGGCGATGCGGGAGACGAGCGCCAGGCCGGTGCGCGAGTCGCGGAGCGCCTCCTGGAGCTTCTCGACCTCGGTCGTCTGTCCCTGCTGTAGCAGCTTGCCGATCTGGGCCTCGGCCCATTCGAGGTTCGCGGTGAGCGACTGCAGGGGATCGCGAATCTCGTGGGAGAACTCCCGTACGATCCAGCTCAGGTCCTCGACGTGTCGCTCGTCGAGGCGGTGCACGAGCTCCCGCCGGTGGGCACGCTCCCTCGCGAGGCGGAGAGCCATGCGCAGTCGCCAGTCTTCGAGCTCCTTGAAGTCGGCCACCCAGTCGACCCGCGGGGGATGGGCGCGACGGTTGCGCAGGTCGGGCGCGCCGTTGACCACGGCGAGGAGCGGGACGAACGGGTGGCGTCGATCGAAGGCCTCCACCGCCTTCCACGCGAGGGCCACGTCGTCGTGCGAGACGATGGCCACCCGGGGAGCGTCGCCATCCTGGTCAGCGGAGAGCGCGACCTGAGGACCACTCCACACGCGCTCGAAGGCGACCTGGAGCCGACGCTGCAGGGGTTCGGGCACGTCTAGATAGGCCAGCATTGCGGTGGGTCGAGGCACGTCCTGGGGTGTACCCGCGGCCTCGGTGTCGTGCCGTGGTGGATTGGTGTCGCCGTGGTTGGTCACGCTCCAAACCAGACAATGCCCGACGAAGAGAGGGGATCATCCTGCGCAGCGAAAACCGACGGTATCGAGCCTCACGTGGGCGGGTCGGCTCGCGCGGGTAAAGGTCCGAAGGGCCTTGGGATCGTCGAACATCCAGGCGCCACCGCGGACTACCGCTGATTGTGACTCCTCGGCAAGCGGGCGGCGGGGATTGGTTGCCGGACCGGAGGCGTAGAACTCTTCGTCATCTCGATCGGCGCACCATTCCCAGACGTTGCCGGCCAGGTCGTGGACCCCGAACACCGACGCGCCCTGGGGACGACCGCCGATCGGCGCCGTTCCGGTGCGCTGTCCGTACCAGGCTCGGGCTTTCGTGGGGGTCTGCCGACCCCACGGGTAGCGCCGGCCGTCAGTCCCGCGGGCGGCTTTCTCCCACTCCGCCTCGGTGGGCAGTCGCAGGCCCATCCATCCTGCGTAGGCGTTGGCGTCCGCCCAGCTCACGAACACGACGGGATGATCCCGCTGATCCCCTCGGGGGCCGTCGAGACTCGGCCAGTGGGCGACGAAGCGGTCGGCCTTCCGGGGGCGGTACCCCGTCGCGGCGATGAACCTGTGGAACTGCGCGTTGGTCACGGGATGCCGATCGATGCTGAACGCGTCCAGCGTGACCCGCCGGCGGTCGGGACCGAGCTGAAAGGGCCCTGCATCGATGCGAACGAGGTCGTGGCGATTGCCCACGGAACCAATTGGCGGGTCCCGCGGGGACTGGTCGACGGCCAGCTCGTCACGAAGCCGATCGATCAGCACGCGAGCGTCGAGGGGCCGCGCCATCGGGTCCTTGCGCAGGCACTCCAGGATCGTGTGCTCGATGACGGGGTGAAGCCCTGGACGAAGCGTGCGAGGCGGCGCGGGGTCGCGGGTCGTGTGGGCCATCATCAGCGCGTAGGGCTGGTCGTCCACGAAGGGGGCGGTCCCGGTCGCGAGCTCGTACAGCAGGATGCCGAACGTGTAGAGGTCGGAGCGGTGGTCCACTGGCTCACCGCGCACCTGCTCGGGGGACATGTAGCGGCAGGTGCCCATCACGGCCCCGGTGAGCGTATAGGTCGTGCCCTCGAGGACTCGCGCGATGCCGAAGTCGATGATTCGCGGCACGAGTCGGGTCGCGTGGTGCTCGACCAGCACGTTGCCTGGCTTGAGATCCCGATGCACGACGCCCTTGTCGTGGGCGGCGGCCAGTCCCTCCAGGGTTCCGACCGCGATCTGGCCGAGCTCGCGGGGCGGCAAGCCTCCCTGCCAGGACTCGAGGACCTCTCGCAGCGTCGGCGCCGACACCTTCTCCATCACGAGCGCGTGCACGTCGGCTTCGGTGACGGTGTCGTACATGGCCACGATGTTCGGGTGAGACCAGCCCCGCGTGATGAGCCCCTCGCGGAGGAATCGTCGCCGGATTCCGACGTCGCCCACCAGGTTCGGGTGTAGGACCTTGAGCGCGACCTCGCGGCCGAGACTGTGGTCGGTCGCGGCGTAGACGGCGCTCATGCCGCCCTCGCCGATCAGCTCTTCCACGACGTAGGGTCCGAGTCGAGTGCCGGACGGGAGCAGACGAGACCGGCCCGGGGGGAGGCTTCCGGTGGTCGAGGGTTCGAAGGGGATGGTGGGGGCCGCCGCGCCGCATTCGGGACAGCGGGTTCGAGCCGTGACGTCGGCGCCGCACCGAGGACAATCCACCACGGAATTCGTCATAGCGAGGTGCAACCGGTTAGCAACCGGCGCCCGTAGAACGTGCAGGTAGTCTCTCGATCCCGGAGGATCTCGTTGAAGGACTCGCGTTCCAAGGCTCAGACCCCCCGAACGCTCAGCAACGGGCGGTTCGTCTACCAACGCCACCTTCGCAATGGCGGAATGGCGAGCGTCCACCTTTACTGGGACAACGTGAACGAGCAGCCGGTGGCCGTCAAGGTCTTCGACCTGCTCGCCGAGGGGGCCTACGGCAACGCCCAGCGGTTCTTGGCCGAGGCACGGGCTCTCCAGTCGCTCCGCCACCCTCACGTCGTGCGGGTCTACGCAGCGGGCACCTCCAACTCCTCGGGTTTCCACTGGTATGCGATGCAGTACGCCCCGCGGGGCACGCTGCGCGACGCCTCACGAGGGGCTCGAGCCGTCCATCCCGTGCAGGTCGCTCGCTGGATGTTCGAGACCCTGCTCGCGCTCGATGCGATCCACGCCCACGGGCTCGTTCATCGCGACATCAAGCCCAGCAATCTGCTTCTCGGCGATGACGGACGGATCATGGTCGCCGACTTCGGCCTTGCCCGTCATCCCACGTCCGCGGTCAACTTCCGGACGATTCCCGGCGCCTCCATGGGATCGTTTGGGTACTCCGCGCCCGAGCTGAACTCCGACGCCCGCGAGGCCGACGTTCGCGCCGACCTGTACTCCACCGCGGTCACGCTCTACCAGCTCATGTCGGGCAATCGGCCCGAGATCCTCCTGCAGCGACGTGACAATGCGCAGGTGATGAAGGCCATTCCCCCCGAGTTCCGGGAGTTCGTCGAGGTGGGGGCGGCGCCTCGACGACAGCGTCGGTGGAATTCCGCCGAAGAGATGGCGAGGACGCTCGTGACTGCCTCGATCGACTTCGCCACCCGCATCAACTACACGGCGGACGATCCGTCGCGCTGGTGGTCCGAGTGGCCGGGCCCGTCGTGGTCGGACCAGGTGCTGCGGTGGGTGCGACGGTGGGTCGGCGAGATCGGCCAACCGTCGATGTGAGCTTCGTGTTCGAGGGAGTGGCCGTTCCCGTCACGTCCGAGTAGATATGGGTCGCGAGCGGGAGGAGCGGCGATGGATTCCCTGGTCACCACCATGGTGTCCCTGCCCCTCGAAGCGCAGGCGCTGGCCCTCTTCAGCCTCGCGCTGGTGATGGCGGCCACCGCCCGGCTCTTCGGTGGGCGGCGGCAACCGGCACCGGGGATCGTGCGAAAAACCCCCGACCCGATCCTCGCGCCCGAGAGCCCGCGTCCGCCTAACGGTGTGCCCGAAGGGGTCGACTTCGACTCCCAGGAGACCTTGATCCCCAATCGGCACTCCGCCACGCGGCCGCTGGAGCAGATCGACCTGCTGTCGCCAGCCATGGACGAGCCCCGGCAGAGCGGCGTGGTCCCCGATGCGGACACGCTCACCAACGCGAAGCGGCTCGTGGAGACCGCGGCCTTGCGGTTGCAGCGCATGGGCACCGGGGACGACAACCTGACGGCGATTCGCGGGTTGTCGCCGAGCCACGCCCACACGCTCAAGCGTCTCGGCATCCGGCGGTTCGAGCAGCTCGCCGAGCTGTCCGAGGACGAGGTCGCGGCGCTGGCGTTGGTGGTGTCGACGCCGCTCATCCAGATCGTGTCCGACGACTGGGTCGGTCAGGCCCGGGCGGCGGCGCGCCGGGCGCAGCAGCGGTCGCAGAACCTCTAGCGCGCTGGACCTACGTGTCGGGGGCGCGCCCGAGCCGCCACGACTCGAGCAGCAGGGTTCCCGCGACGGTGAGCTCGACCCGCCATCGAGAGGCCTCGCTCCCCTCGACCGTCTCGGTGGCGATGGCGCCGGTCACCACGAGGCCCTTGAGCTCGATGAGCTGCGTGGTCGTCAGGACCAGAGGCTCCCCGATCGTCTCGAGGAACTGCAAGAACGTGAGATGGTCGATGTCGTACGGGGAGCGGTCCGCGACCAGCACACTCTTCCAGGCGCGAAAGGCGTGAGCCGGGATCTGGCCGCGATGGTGGTTCCGGAAGCACGCCGGGCAGAGCAAGAGCAGGTTCGACGGCGCTTCGTCGGCCTGCTCGTCGATCGCGACCACGTAAGAGGGGTCCGCGACCATCCACTTGCCGCAGTTGGGGTTGGGACAGCGGAATCGGGCCTCCTGACACAGCAGCCAGACCTGCTCGGCCACGACGCCGACCTCTTGGTTCCGCGAGTAAAGCGATCGGGCCACTACCGCCCCCCGACACCGATGATCTCGGCCTCTACGCTGGTGCGCGCCCAGTCTACTCCATGCGTGCGCACCGTGACACGGGTGCCGAGCGACAAGGACATCCCCGTGTTCTGGTCCGTGACACGGACCGGCATGTCCACGCCGAGCGTCTTCTCGTCGCGGTAGCGCACGGACACCGAGAGGTCGGTTCGGTCCAGTCGAATGGCGGCCCGTCCGCGCATCAGCCCAACGATGAGCCCGTCTTCGATTCGGGTGCCTCGGTCGAAGGCCTGAAGCTCGACCAGGCGATGGCTCTCGAAGCTCCCGGCGTCGACGCGGATCTCCATGGCGCCGACGTGCTCCTGGATGGGCAACAGGTCCTCGGTCTGGTAGCTGCTTCGGCCGTCGCGAGCCTCGCGGTAGAGGGCGTCCTCGATGAGGCGGTGGACGATCAGGTCCGGGTAGCGCCGGATCGGCGAGGTGAAGTGGGCGTAGTAGTCCTTGGCGAGCGCACCGTGGCCGAGCTGTTCGAAGTGGTAGGTCGCCTTCTGCAACAGCTGGCCGACGTGGTAGCGGAACACCCGGTAGGTCGGGCCGAGGGAGCCGTCGTCGTTGACGTCGACGGCCGCCGCCTCCTCGAGGGCGCGCTGCATCGACGCCTGATCGGTGACCCGGGTCTCGAGATCGAGGTACTGCGCGACCTGCTGCAGGCTCCCCCAGTCGGTCTCGCCGACGTGCGGATGCACCCGGTACAGACACAATCCCAGGGGGTGATTCTCGACGAGGAAGCGTGCGACTTGCTCGTTGGCGAGGAGCATGAACTCCTCGATGAGCTGGTGGCTGCGCTTCTCGGGGTCGGGCTCGAGCGAGAGGTCGAGGCTACCCTGCTCCTTGCGACGAGCCCGTAGGCCCTGCGCGAGCCGATCGAGCGTTCGAATCCCCCAGGCGTAGTCGTGGTCCTTGCCGTCGATGATGCCCTGCGCGGTGGCATAGTCGAACCGGCAGTAGTTGTGGATCACCGAGCGCACGATCTCGACGTCGGTGATGTTCAGGTCGTCGTCCATCACGAACAGCAGCGACAGCGCGGGCGAGTCCTGGCCGCCGTGGAGGCTGCAGACCTGGTCGGCCAGAATTGGGGGGAGGACCGGGATTTCACCCTCGGCGAGGTACGTGGTGAAGGACCGCTTCAGGGCTTCCTGGTCGAGGGGCGTGTCCTGGGGGACGAACGGCGAGACGTCGGCGATGTGCACACCGACGGCGTACCGGCCGTCTTCCAGGGCGGTGATCGACAGCGCGTCGTCGAGGTCCTTGGTCCGCGTGGGGTCGATCGAGTTGACGATGTGGGTCTCTCGAAGATCGCGTCTACGGCCGCTGGCGATCTCGGCCTCGAGGTCGAAGGCGTCGACCAGCGACTGGGCCTGAGCGGCGACCTCGGCCGGCATCGACCGGGGGCGATTGTAGCGGAGCGCGATGGTGTCGGCGTCGGAGCCGAGCCGATCCGCGTACCGCAGATCGGGGGCGCGAAGGCGTGGGTCCTCGACGAGGATCTGAACCCCCCACTCCTCCTCCATGCGGTCGGTCCAGGCGAGCAGCACGTCGTGGTCCTGAAGCGGAAGCAGCGCCTCGGCCACGTACGTCTTGCCCTCGACGTGCCGCAGCCCTGTCACGATGCCCTCCTCGGGGAACGCCTTCAGGAGACGCTCGACCATGACCTCGCCCTTGTGGTCGAGGACGAACACCACGGGCACTCCGAGCTGGTCCGACAGACGGTCACAGAATCGCTGGAGCCCCTCTCGAGCCGCCTCTGGAGCGTCGATTGTGCACGCCACGCCCTCGATGCGAGGATCCCACTGCACCTGGACCCCGGACACCGTCTCCAACTCCTGGAACGCGGCGTAGACCACGTCACGGGCTCGGTGACCCGCGATGCGGTGGCGCAAGGTGACATCGATGTCGGTCGCGTCGCGGACCCGACGCCCCAGACGGCGCAGCTCGAGAGCCGGGGTGTCCTCGCTGTCGATCATCACGTCCAGGCGCTTTCGCTTCACGTCCACCTTGTGGTGATGGACCGCGTCGGGGTCGATGCCCGCCTCCCGCAGGAACGGTTCGAGGAAGGCGATCGCCTGGGGCTGCGTGGACAGGGTCTTGGGATCCGTGTCGTTGCCGAGTGGCTTCGGCACGATCGTCCACTTCGCGAGCTTCTTCTGGAGATTGGGGAGTCGGTTGCCCTTTGACGAGAGGTTCCGCGCCTGGTCCCGCACGAGCACGGTGAGCGTGTCCGGCGCGGTGACGTGGACGTGGACGACATCGGTGGGGCGGTCCGGTGTGTTCAGAATCGCGAAGACCTCGACCCCGGGAAGGTCGCGGTCGACCACCGGGGCGTCGACGAACACCGGGGCCTCGATCGTCTCCCCAGCGAGCTCCTCGATGAACTGAACGGCCTCGCGTGGGTCCTCGACGTCGGCGCGGATTCGACCGGTCAACGTGTACACCCCGCCGTCGGGTCCCGCGACCTCGAGGTGCTCGACCTCGCCGTCCAGGGCCTCGGTCAGGATCTCGGTCGGAGTTGGTTCTCTGGCCAGGATATCTCCCGTCTCGACGACCGCGGGGAGGCGAACTCGTCGCGGGCTCCTTCCGAAGGCGCGGACGTCACGTTTCGTGGTCCTGCCCGGTCGTTATCCCGCGGGTAACCACAGCGCGTGAGGACGCCGCGCGAGGAGGTAGACGTGACAGTCGGATTCATCGCTCTGGCCGCGGTCGCCGCGGCGGGGAAGTGGGACGGGGCCGAGACGGACGTCGAGGTGACCAAGCTCGTCGAGCTCGAGCCCGACGCCATCCACGCGAAGCTCGACGATCTCGCGAAGTGGGCCGCCCGCTGGCCAGACGACTGTGCGACCCAGTGGGAGCCGGGTCCGACCACCGCGAGCACCGAGGGCACGGGCACCATCCGCTACACCTTCGGGCCGCTGCGCCGCCGCCTCGATCTGGAGGTGACTCGCGACGAGCCCGGACACGTCTTCGAGATCGAGCACCCAGGCAAGCGGGGATGGTTCACCCAGGTCACGTACCGGCGGGTCGACGAGGGCACCGAGGTGGTGATGCTCACGCCGCTGAATCCTCCGCCATGGCCCTTCAAGCCAATGTTCTTCAACAAGATCCGGCCGGCGATGGCGGACTGCTACGAGCGGTGGCTCGAGGGCCTGGTGGGCGACCCGCCGGCCTGACCAGGAGCCACCAGCGATCGCAAGTCGACCTCGAGGGCTCCTCGTGAGAAGCTGGCGAGCCGCGCGCCGCTCTCCGCCGCTCTGTCGGCCGTGGCCGGCCGGTAGTCAGACAGTCCAGGCGCGCTCGAGCAGCTCGCCGAGCGTCCGCTCGACATCGTCGGGGCGTTCCCGGTGGGGGAAGTGCCCGCAGGGCAGGGCCGTCACCTCGTAGCTCCCGGAGAATCCGCGCCGCGAGCGCTCGAAGGCTTCCACCTCCACGATGTCCTCGGTCCCCGCAATCGCGACCGTGGGCATCGGCAGCTTCCGCTTCAATCGATCCGGGACGGTGAACGAGAACGCCCGATAGTAGCCGAGCGCGGCACTCAGGCACCCGGGCTCCGAGAACGCCCTTCGGACGTCAGAGAGCTCTCCGCGGTCCGGTTTCCACGAGGGAGCCCAGCGGTCCACGAGGACGTCGAGGCCCTGGAAGTCGTTGCGCGCGAAGCGGGCGGCGGCCCCAGGTAGCCTCAGCGTCACGAAGTGGCGGGCACGCCAGAGGCCCCCGAGCGAAGGCCGCAGAGCGGCCGGGTGGGGAATGGCCAGCAGGGCGAGACCCCGGACCCGCGACGGTGCGGCGGCGGCGGCCATCATCGCGGCCATCGCGCCCCAGTCGTGCCCCACGAGGACCGCCTCGTCGTGCCCGAGTGCGTCCATCAATGCGAGCACGTCGTCGCCGAGGTCTGCGATGGTGGCATCCCGCTCCGGGAGCGAGGTCGGGGAGTAGCCGCGCAGGTAGGGGGCCACGATGCGAAAGCCCCGCTCGGCGAGTCGTGGCGCCAGGCCGTCCCAGGCGCGAGCGGTGTCGGGAAACCCGTGCACCAGCACCACGAGCCGCCCTTCGCCCACGGAGTGGTACGCCACCGTGAGTCCGTTTGCCTCGACCGTCTCCAGTGCCACCGCCACCTCCCGGACGCCCCGTTACTCGGTGCTTCCCGAGTCACCACCGGTCCAGCTGTGCTCCCGCTCCTGCTTCCGCACACGGTGGGTGAGGTCCCACAGCGCATTGGCCACTGGCTTGTCCTCGTAGAGCATGGCGTAGATCTCGTCGGTGATCGGCATCGAGACATTCTCCCGACGTCCAAGGTCGTAGGCGCTCTTCGCCGTGTACACGCCCTCGGCGACCTGGCCGAGCTCCGCCTCGATGTCCTCCAGCTTCTTGCCCTGGCCGAGTCCCAGGCCGATGCGGCGGTTCCGCGACAGGTCGCCCGTGCAGGTCAACACCAGGTCCCCGATCCCCGCGAGGCCGGACAGGGTGAGGGGGTTGGCGCCTCGCACCACGGCGAGGCGGGTGATCTCGGCGAGGCCTCGCGTGATGAGCCCCGCTCGCGCGTTGAGACCCAGCTTCATCCCGTCGACGACCCCGCATCCGATGGCCACCACGTTCTTGAGCGCACCACCGAGCTCGACCCCGATGACGTCGTCGGTGTCGTAGATGCGGAACCTGGGCCCGTGCAGCGCCTCGGCGGCGAATCGGGTGACCTCGGGGTCACGACCTGCCATGGCCACGGCGGTCGGCTGACCGAGCGCCACCTCCTTGGCGAACGAGGGCCCGCTCAAGTAGGTCAGGCGCGGGTGGAACGAGGAGGGCAGTACGTCGCGCAGGACCTCGTCCATCGTCATGAGCGTTCCCTGCTCGATCCCCTTCGAGGCACAGCAGATGGTCGCCCCTTCGGGCAGGTGCTCGCCCACCCCCTTCATCGCCGCGCGCATCGCCTGACTCGGCACGACCGTGACGACGAGCTCGGCGTCCTCGAGGACGTGCACGAGGTCGTCTGATGCCTCGAGGTTCGAGGGCAGCTCGATATCCGGGAGGTAGCGAAGATTCCGTCGTTCTTGTTGGATCGACTTCGTCAGCTCGGGAACGACGTCCCACGCGCGCACGCGACTGCCGCCGCGCGCGAGCTGAATTGCGAGGGCCGTCCCCCAGCTTCCACATCCGATGACTGCGCTGTTCATGGTGCTTCCCTTGTTGCCCGAGACCACGATCCGCGCGGACTGACGATCTCGCTACGGACTTCGAGACCGTCCTGTGACGAGGAGGTGTGATCCCAGCCGACAGTTTACGACCGCCAGGCAGCGCCCTCGCGGTGGGCTCGCTTCTCTGGGCGGGCGTTACCGCGCAGCCACGGTCGTGACGTCGTGGTCGTCGGCCACCACGAGCAGGTCACAGAGTCCCACGAAGAGTCCGGTCTCGACGACGGCCGGATGGTCGAGGAGCCTCCGCTGCAGGCCCGCGGGATCCAGGATGGGCTCGCGCAGTCGGGCGTCCACGATCCAGTGGCCGTCGTCGGTCACGTACCTCACACCCGCGTGCTCGCGGATCCGCGCGTCGACCTTCCGCTCGGACAGCCAGCGCAGCAGCGGCGCAACGCCGAACGGCACCACCTCGAGCGGCAAGGGGAAGGTGCCCAGCCTCGCTACCTGCTTGTCGGCATGGATCATGATGATCACCCGCTCCGCGGCCCGGGCCACGATCTTCTCGCGGAGCAGGGCACCACCTCCGCCCTTGATCATCGCGAGGTTGCCGTCCACCTCGTCGGCGCCGTCGATCGCGAGGTCGAGTCGGGGCACCTCGGCGAGGGTGACGAGCGGGATGCCGAGCTCGCGGGCTCGCACCTCGGTGCGCCTCGAGGTCGGCACCCCGCGCACGTCGAGCCCCTCGTCGCGGATCCGCCGGGCGATGCCGTCCAGCGCGAACGCCATCGTCGAGCCCGTGCCGAGCCCGATGGTCGTGCCAGAGACGACGTGCCTCACCGCCTCCGCGGCCGCACGCGCCTTCGCCTCGTCGCTCATCCGGTCTTCCTCCACCTGGCGGGGTCCTGACGGTAATACCGCCGCATCATCTCGTACAGCTCGGGATGCTCGTCGCGCAGCCGCTCGGGCTTCTCGAAGAACGTCTCCGTCGCCACGGCAAAGAACTCGGCCGGGTTGGTCGCCCCATAGGCCCGCAGCACGTCCGGGCGACCCTCCTCGAGCTCCTCGCGCAGCTGCTCGAAGACCTGGCCGAGAATGCGGGCCCACGGACCGTACATTCGCGCCTCGGGGAGCACGGGGGCTCCGTCGGCGGCGCCGTCGCGGGTGTCGAGCTGGTGCGCGAACTCGTGCAGCACGACATTGTCGGCATCGTGTGGATTGCAGCCGCCCCGCACCACGCTGTCCCACGCGAGCACGACGTAGCCGCGGTGGCTGGACTCGCCGATCACGGTGCCCGCCGGTGGCCGATAGGTCCCGAACGGACTCGCATCGCCGGTGACCTGCTTGAACGACCTCGGGTAGACGCGGATGACGTCGAGTCCCGGGTAGGGAACGTCGACCTCTTCGAGTCCCACGAGCAGGAAGCACGCCTGACCGGCGATCGTGAGGGCCATGTCGTCGGTCATCTCGAGCCCGCCGAGCCCCTCGAACGTCTTCTCGTGCAGGAACAGCTGCACGAGGCCCTCGAACCGCTCCTGCACCGTCGGGTCGAGGTGCCGCAGCAGCGGGACGTTGCGCGCGAGCACCTCCCGCTGCTCCTCGGAGAGCGGGGTGCTCCGGAGCTTTGCGCGACGGGCGCGCACCCACGGAAGCCAGCTTGCCACGGACGCCTCCTTCGACCACTCGCCATGCTGACACGGATCGCGACGCGGCGCGCGGCGCGGCAAGGTTGAAGCGAGGCGCTGACCTCTGTAGGCGCGCCCGCTGGATCCGATGCAGGGGCCAGGAGCGCGCATGACCAACATCAGTCGTGACACCATGCTGAGGGTCCTCCGCGAGGCCACCGAAGGGGGCGCGCAGGAGGTCCACTTCAAGGTGCCCAACCGCCCGCTGATGCGTATGGGCAACGGGGTCCTCGTGCCGACGAACATGGCGCCGCTGAGTCCCGCTGACGTCAAGGCGGCCGTGTTCGCGCTGTGCGCCCTGGGCCACATCGAGATTCCGGTGGCGGCGATCACCGACTACGAGTTCTCGTTCGGGATCAACCAGCTCGGGCGGTTCCGCGCCTACATCTACAAGCAGCGCGGTAGCCTGGGCGCGGTGGTTCAGCGGGTGAACACCCAGGTCCCCTCGCTCTCCGAGCTGGGGCTCGATGCAGGTGTGGAGCGCTTCCTCGGGCGACCCGGGGTCTTGTTCGTCGCCGGGCAGCAGCGCATCGAGGTCTTGCACGCGTTGGTCCACGGCTTCAATGCGCGCGAACGGGCCAACGTGCTGATCCTCGAGACGCCCCTGACCTTCCTTCATCGCGACGCGATGGCGGCCATCGGCCACCGCGAGGTCGGTACCGACGTCCCGGACTTCCGGACCGGGATCGTCCAGGGCCTTCGGGTCGGCGCCAACCTGATCGCGGTCGGGGACCTCGACAGCGCGGAGACCGCCGACACGGTGCTGCTCGCGGGCGAACGCCAGATGCCGGTCATCGCGGCGGTGGGCGCGCCCACGGCCGAGGAGGTGCCCTGGTTCGTCACCCGGATGTTCTTCGGGCAGCAGCGCGAGGACGTGCAGCGTCGCCTCGACCGCCAGTGGGTGGGCACCATCGCCGTGAGCCACGCGATTGCCGAGGTCGTGGATCCCCGGACGCCGGTTCGCCAGCTCACCGATCAGCAGCCCACGCAGGCGCTACCGGGCCCCGACGGCGATCCCGCGCCCACGGCATAGGCCGCTCCTCACCCGACCCGGGTTACCGTCCCGACAGCCCTCCTGGGAGCTGCCGTGAAGCTGAACATTCGCCACGAGTATGATTGTACCCCCGCCCGGTTCTGGGAGATGTACTGGGACGACGAGTTCGCCGCGATGCTGCGCGAAGGCTCGACGGTGCAGCGCGACGTCGTCGACGACCGCACCGAGGGGAGCCTGTCCATCCAGCGCATCCGCTTCACCCCCGAGCGTGAGCTTCCGTCGGCCGTCGCTGCGATCATCGGGTCGAAGAAGCTCGTCTACGAACAGCAGAACGAGTACGATCCCGACAACGGGGTGTTGCGCTGGCAGGTCGTGCCCACCTTCCTCCCCGACAAGCTCGAGGCCGCCGGCACGGTGCGCGTCGAGGACCTGGGCGACGGGCGCTGCGCCCAGATCATCGAGGGCGAGATCACCGTGAGGGTGGCGTTCATCGGCGGTCAGATCGAGAAGGCGGTCGTCGGCGAGGTCGAGAAGAGCTGGGAGAAGACCGCCGAGACCGGGCGGAAGTGGCTGCAACGCCACACCGCGTGAGCCCGAAGGCCAACCTCACTCGGCTGGCTCTTCGGTCTCTTCCTCCTCCTCGCACTCGGGCAGGAGCTCCTTGCCCTCGCGGTCGACCTCGCGCTCGACGTCGAGCTTGATGGTGGCGGGCCGGCTGATGTCCTTCACCTCGAACTCGACCTCCCAGGTGTGGGGCTCGTTCGGGTTGAACGGCAAGCGCCAGCCGACAGTCTGCAGGATCTCGAAGGACGACTGGGCGCGGCTGAACAGCCTCTCGATGTCGTTGCCCTCGAACACGGTGCCGCCACCCGCCTCGGCGAGCGAGTCGAGCGCGTCGCGATCGATGCTGCTCCCGAGACCGAGCAGGGCGACCTGGAGCCAGGGACGGTCGAGCATCAGCTGCTCGACGTCCTCGCGCGAGGTCGCGGTGGTCGGGAAGTTGTCGTAGGTGGCCCCGTTGATGGTCACGCCGTTCGGGGTGGGGGGCTCCGGGCTGTCGCGGCGAGAGATGTTGTCGCGGCCGTCGGTGAACACCGCGAGCAGGTGATTGTCGCGGTCACCCGCAGCCACGCCGTCGCGGCGCGTCTGGGTCGACTCCCGAATCGCGAAGTTCATCGCGGCGTAAAGACGGGTGAACCCGTCGGAATCCTCGGGGGGCTCCGGAATGTCCACGATGTCCTCGAAGGTCCAGTCGTCGGACGCCGCGCTCACCCACTGGTTGAACCAGATGACCTGCCAGGAGAAGTTTCCGGGCCGCTTCTCCCAGTCCGCCTCTCCCTGACGCAGGAGCTCCTGGGCCGATTCCTTCATCTGGTCGAACAGCCCCTGCTCCACCACCGACGTGGAGGCGTCGAGAAGCAGCGTCACGTGGAGGTCACTCGACAGGTTCTCGGAGGTGAGGTTCTGACCGCCCTCCCAGAGCCCGGAGCCTGGCCGCTCTCCGTCGATGAACTGCCGGATGGTCATGTCGCTCGCGCCGATGGCCTCGCCATCGATGTTCTTCACGACGAAGGACGCAAAGCCCTCCGTCGCATCACCATCGATGCACAGCTCGAGCGTCCGCGTCTCCACGCCGGGGCGGTTCTTCGTGGCGGATACCGTCGGGAGTTGGTCGCCGTTGCAGCCGAGCACGAGGGCGGCCACGGCCGCGAGGGACACCAGGTGGCGCATGGTCTCTCCAGAGTTGGGGCTCGGGCCCTCGAGGGGGGCGGGCCCGAAGACGAGGCAGGGGGCGTGTGGAAACGACACCGGAGGCCGAAGGAATCAGCCCGACACGGGGACGGTAGCACACGAGAGACCCATCTGACCGACCACGTCAACTGGTCCCTTCGGCGATCGCGCGAACACCTGGCCGGTCCTTGAGGGCACGAGCCATGTCCTTCGCCAGGGGCCCGAGCACGTCGCGGAGCCCCCGTTGCGCCGCGTCGCGGTGGTACGGACGCCGATCCGCCGGGCCTCGCGTGGCGAGCAGCGCGTGCGCCTCGATGGACACAAGCGCGAACCCGTGGCGCTCGGCGAGCTCGACTGTGCTCGTGGCCAGGCCGCACGCGGCGTCGGCATCCTGAAGGGCGAGCCGCGCTCGGGCGAGGGCGAGACCGGTGTGAACCCGGGCGGGAACGGGGAGCCGGGGCAGCATGCGCTCGGCACGGTCGGCGATGGTGCGTGCGGTGTCTGCGTGGTCTGGCGCCTCGGCGATGGCGAGCAGTGCCTCGACGTGGGGCTTCACCCGCCAGGGATCGTGACTCGGAAGGGCCTCGAGCGCCTGTCGAGCGTAGACCCGCGCCTGCTCGGGGTCGCCACGGTCGAGCTCGAGCCGGACCAGCGCGACGAGCGCCGCCACCTGTTCGTGGGCCAGCGACATCGACGCGGCCAGCCGTACGACCTCCTGCAGGGACGGTCGAGCCTCGCCGTGCAGGCCGAGATCGACCGCAGCAGCGCCCATGACTCGCATCGCTGGAAGCAGGCCGATGCGGTACTGAAGTGCGCGGGCGTGCTCGAGAGCGACGTGAGCTCGCTGGCGCGCCTCCACGGGTTGCCCTTGCCAGGTCAGGAGCTCGGCCAGCGAGGTGAGGGCGAGGCACCGTGCCCGCTTGTGCTTGAGCTCGCGAAAGATCCGCTCGGCCTCGGACAGCCGAGCCGAGGCCCCCGTGAGCTCGCCTCGCCAGGCCTCGGCCCGCGCGACCACTCCGAGCAGCTCCGCCCGACGGCTCGTCAGGTGCCGACCCTTCGCGATCTCCAGGCCTTCGGCGGCGAGCGGCTCGCTCTTCTCGGGCTTCCCCTCGGCCCACGCGATCTCGGCCAGGCACCACAGGCCATCGGCCATGCCCTCGCGGAAGTGGAGGTGCCGGCTCGTGTTCAGCGCGGTGTTCGCGAACTGGCGGCTCGACTCGAGCTCGCCGCGGTGTCGGAGCACCGTGGCCAGCCGAAGCTGGGCCTCGCAGGTGATGCGGGGGTTCGCGAGCTGCGAGGCGACGTCGAGCACTGCGCGCCACGCGACCTCCGCGTCGCTCCACTCCCCGCGATCGTGGAGCACCTGGGCGCGCACCGAGAGGTGGTCGTGACGGAACGAGGCGAACATCTCGTCGTCGAGCTCCGTGCGCGCGGACTCGGCGAGCGTGCCCGCACGCTCGGTGAGGTCCCAGGCCTCGGCCACGTGGGATCGGTCCGCGAGTCGCTTGGCGGCGGCCACGAGGTATCGGTAGGCCCGCCCTGCGTCCCCTGCCCGACGATAGTGGTCCCCGACGATCTCGAGGGCGGCGGGCTGGTTCGCGTAGTGGAGCTCCATCGCCGCGGCGAGCCGGCGGTGGAGCTCCGCGCGGCGCTCGGCGGAGAGGTCTCGATAGACCACGTCGGCGAGCTTGCGCTGCACCACTGACGCGTAGACGGTCGAGCCGACGTCCCGCATCCGCCCGATGCCAGCGGTGACGAGACCACGCAGGCGCTCCTGGACGACCTCCTCGTCCAGATCGAGGACCTCGATGAGGACGTCGATGTCGAGCTCTCGGGCCTCGACGGCCAGTACCTCGAGCACGGCGCGCTCCGGGGCGGGCACGCGGGCCAGCCGGTCGCGCATCATCTGGCGCACCTCGGGGGGGATGTCGAGATGGCCGTCCGCAATCTCGTCGGTCTGCATGCGGAGCTGCCAGCCGTCCCCGGTGCCGGGTACGCGGGTGACCGTGCCGCTCGACACGAGCTGCTGAACGAAGGCATCGAGCAGGAAGGCGTTGCCTTCTGTCTCGCGGAACAAGCGCGACGCGAGCTTGCGGGCGGCGAAGGTGTCGCCAACGAGTCGGGTCACCACCGCGATCACGTCCTCGCGGGACAGCGCCTCGACGCTCATCTCCATGGGCGCGAGCCCCACGCCCTGCCCCGCCGACAGCGCATCGGCGGCGGGGTTGGCCCGGGAGCGGACGGACACGACGAGGAGCATGGGCAGCTCGAGCTCGCCGAGGACGCGGTGGGCGACCAGGGTCAGCGCCCGAATGGCTCGGGGGCTCGCCTCGTGCAGATCGTCGATCAGGACGAGTCGGGGCCCCTCGTCGAGCACCGACGCGAGCGCCCGCTGGCACGCGTCCACGATGGCTCCGATCTGGTCGGGGCCGATCGCGTCGAGGTTCAGCAGCCGCTGCAGCGCAGCCTTGAGGTGCGGCGAGCCCCGGCCGCCGAGGTCGTCGAGCGCTCGCATGGCAAGCCCGAGGAGCGTCGCGAACGGCAATCCGCCGGGATCGAAGCGGGCTGCCACCACGGGGATTCCTAGCGCCTGGGCGCGCTCCGCTGCAACCTCCAGCAGGCGCGTCTTGCCGACGCCGTCGTCGCCCTCGAGGACCATCATGCCCCCGCGGCTGGCGGTCAGGCCGGCGACCGCATCGGTGATCGCCTCGCGCTCGAGGTCGCGACCGACGAGGGGAATGCGCCAGCCGTCGACGGTCCGCGGCGCGGGCGTGCGCTCCTCGGCCTCCAGCCGGTAGAGGATCTCCTGCGCGGACTGGTAGCGATCGCGGGGGGCCTTCTGCAGGAGCCGGCGGCAGATCTCGTCGAGGTGCTCGGGGACGATCCGCAGGACGTCGCGCGGGGCGGGGGCCGGCCGATCACGGTGCAGCGCGAGGTAGCCAGCCATGTCCTGGGCGACGAAGGGCTGCTTCCCCGTGAGCATCGCGAACAGGATCACGCCGAGGCTGTACAGGTCGGAGCGGTGATCGAGTGGTCGGCCCGTGATCTGCTCGGGGCTCGCGTAGGCCCAGGTGCCGACCAGTGTGGTGGAGTGGTGCGGGTCGTGGCTCGGATCCAGGTCCTTGACGATCCCGAAGTCGGTCAACTTGCAGGCGCCGTCGCGGCCAACGAGCACGTTGGAGGGCTTGAGGTCGCGGTGCACGAGCCCCCGACGGTGGATCGCGGAGAGCGCTCGGCACAGGTCGACGAGCACCTCCTCGACCCGCTGAAAGCGACGTTGGGGCTCCCACGTCCGGAACTCGCGCACCTGGCTGTGTAGGTCGGGTCCGTCGACGTACTCCATGGCGATGTAGGGATGGCCGTGGAGATCGCCGTAGGCCTCGACGCGGATCACGTTGGGGTGGTGAATTCGCGACAGCGCGCGGAACTCTCGCCGAAACCGCGCGAGCCCTGTCTTGAACCGGGACTTGCGGAGCACCTTGAGAGCGACGAGCTGCCCGGCGGGATCCTTGGCGAGCAGCACGCGCGCCATTCCCCCCGAACCGATCGCACGGACGAAGATGTAGCTGCCGACCCGAGCCCCCGGCTCGAGCAGCATCCCACCCATCTCGATCGGGTCTTCGGAGGACGGACGCACCAGGCTCCCGCGAGGTTGACGCCTTCACGTATCAGTCGGGTGAGACCACCGTCACGATGCCGGGTCGACGTCGGAAGTGCTCGGCCGCCTGCGGTGGCAGCACGGGAAGCAGGCGTCGGGCCAGCTGACGCACCTGCTCTGTGCTCTCGCGAGCCGCGGGGTGGGTCTCGCCTGCCTCGATCTGCTGCCGCAGCAGCCACACCTCGAGCCGGAGCCCGTCTGCGGGCACGATCGCCTCGAGGTGCTCGAGGGCCTTGCGGGCCACCACGTCGGCGAGGTCGCCCTGGCGAGCCAGGAACAGCGCCTTGATCGCGTCGACGAAGAGATTGGTCTGAACCAGTACGTCGAGCGGTCGCGCGTCCTGCAGGGTCTGCTCGCACATCGTGCGCGTGCGGGCAGCGTCGTCGGTCGCCGAGATTCGCGCGCGAAGCAGCGTCAGCTGGGCGAGGGGCGTGCTGATGGGGCTCTCGACGAGGTCCTCGACCGTGGGCAGGGCTTGCCAGGCGTCGGCGGGCTGGCCGAGGTCGAGGAGCACCCGCGCCGCGCGGAGCCGAGCGTCGGCGCAGGGACGGCTCGACGCGCCCGCGAACACCATGCACTGGTGCACCGCGGCGAGCGCCTCGGCGTGGTCACCCAGCCCGGCCTGGACCTCCGCGAGCTGGGCGTAGGCGATGGGCATGCGGTCGGCCATGCCGTGGGTCTTCGCGAGCTCGACCAACAGCTCTGCGCGGTACAGCGCCCGACCGTACTGCCCCTGCGCGAGATCGATGGTGGCGGCCCGCGCGAGCACCCCGGCCCGCACCCGGTAGTCGCCATCGTCGTGGTGAAGCAGATCGTCTGCCCTCGCGAGCAGGGCGCTCGCCGCTTCGAGCTGCCCCCGAAGTCCCCGGAGGTGGCCCACCCCGCGCAGGGCCCGGGCCTCGGCATCGGGGTTGCCGAGCTCGGTGGCGAGACCGTGCGCTTCGGTCCAGAGACGCTCGGCCTCTTCGAGCGCACCGCGCTGGAGCTGCACGTCGGCCAGCGTCCGGAGGGTGCTGGCCCGGTCGGGCGCCCCCTGACCGAGGTGGTCGAGCGCCTCTCGGAGCAGCGGCTCGGCCTCCGCGTAGCGACCGAGCCGGTGATGAGCGCGTCCGAGCGAACCGAGGCAACGGGAGATCGAGTCCTGGTCACCGTCTTCGCGGGCGACGGCCACCGCGTCGGTGAGCGGCGCGATCGCGTCGGCCCAGGCGCGACGCGAGGCCAGCGCCTCGCCCTTCAAGAGGTACTGCCATCGTCGGTTGCGCAGGGTCTCCGTGGGGTCGCCGAGCGAGGCGGCCTGGGCCTCGATCGACTCTGCAAACCGGCAGATCTCGATCACCTCCGAGTAGAGCCCCTCCCGGGCCGAGCGGCGGGCGGCCTCGACGTAGCGAGGCCAGGCCTCGCCCACGCGGCCCGCGAGCCGCAGGTGGTGGGCGACCTCGAGTGCGTTCGCCCGACGTCGCCGGGCCTGCAGCGACTGGGCGAGCCGGAGGTGGAGCTCCGGCTCGATCTCGGGCGGAACGAGGGTGCGGATGACCCGAGGGGCACAGGGGTCGGCCAACGACACGAGCTCCTGGTGCTCGTCGGTGTGGCGGTCGAGCAGGCCGATCTCCACGAGGTCGTCGACGGCACGCGCGATGCTGGGGTCGTCGGGAAAGCAGCGTTCGACGAGGGCGCCTCCGGCCGGCCGATCGAGCAGAGCGAGGAGCTGGACGATCTCGCGTTCGGTGGCCGACAGCTCGACCACCTGGTGCTCGATCCGGCGGGCGACCTGGGCGGGAACGGGCAGGTCCTCCTTGCGGAGTGCCTCCAGGGACCGACGGGCCTTGAGCTGATCGCCATCCGGGACGAGCCAGCCTTCGAGGATCAGGGCGTCGAGCTGATCGGCCATGGGGCCGGGCATTCCGCCGTAGACGGCGTGGAGCCGCCGGCCGAGCGCGGGAGCGGCGGGCCCGGACACCCCCCGGTCCCGCACCATGGCGATGCACGACTTGGCGTCGAGCGGGCCGAGCTCGAGCACGGTGGACGGGAGGCCGGTCGACGACCCGCTCTGAAGGGCGGACAGCTCGCCCTCGACCTCACTGGCCGTGTAGACGAGGAGCAAGGGGAGCCCCTCTACGGCCACGCGGTTCCGCACCAGACGCGCGAGCTCCCGCACGTCGACGGCGGGGGCGCGATCGAGGTCGTCCACGGCGAGAACCACGGGGCCGTCGGGGCGGCTCGCGAGGAGCGCGACCAGATCCTCGGCGCTGGGGGTAGCGGCCCCGAGGGTTTCGCCCAGCTCGGCGACCACGGACGTCGCCGTGCTGTCCGCTCGCGAGAGCGTCGCCCCCTGTGAGCGGACCTGATCGAGCACGACATCGAGTGCGTGGGACTTCCCGGCTCCTCGCGGGCCTTGCAACACCAGCACGCCCCCCGCTCCGCCCTTGAGCGCGTTGAGGGTGACCGTGAAGTCGTGCAGCACGTCGTCGCGACCACGGAGCGGCGGCAGATCGTTGCTGTCGCTCCGATCCAGCGCCTGGAGCACCGAGTGCGCGTTCGGGTAGCGGAAGGTGCGATCCTTCTGGAGCAGTCGATGGGCGAGTCGCTCGAAGATCAGAGGCGCGCGCGGCTCGAGCTCGGTGATGGGCTTCGGGACCTCGGTGAGATGGCGTGCGAGGTAGCCGGCCACGCTCTCGGCCTCGATGGGCCGCCGGAACGTGCACATCACGTAGAGCACCGCGCCGAGCCCGTACAGATCGGCGCGTCGGTCGACGTTCTCGTCGGTGATGAGCTCGGGGGCCATGAACGCGACGGTGCCCACGAGCCGACCGGCGAGGGTGAGCTGGGTCGAGGCGGTAGAGTCGGCCTTCACCACGCCGAAGTCCGAGATCTTGGGGCGCCCGTCGCGGGTGAGCAGCACGTTCGACGGCTTGAGATCGCGGTGGATGAGGCCGAGATCGTGGACGTAGGCGAGGCCGCGGCACAGGTCCCGGAGGATCGCCTCGATGCGCGCGAACCGATCCGGGACGTCTTGCTCCTGCCACCGCAGGATCTGCGTCTCCAGGTCCGTGCCGTCGACTAGCTCCATCGCGAGCCACGGGTAGCCGTCGTCGACGCCCGCTTCGAAGACCTTGACGACGTTCTCGTGGTCCATGCGAGCCAACGCCCGGTACTCTCTGGTGAACCGCCGCACGTCCTCCGGGAGCACCCGGATCGGGTTGACGATCTTGAGGGCGACCAGCTCGCCGCTACCGCTCTGCGCCCGGTACACCGAGGCCATCCCGCCCGTGCCGATCAGGCTGAGGATCGTGTACCCGGCAACCGTGTCACCTGGTCCAGGAGGGGGGCCCAGCGCCGTTCCCCAGTTCGCTTCGGTGTGGCTCGAGATGCGCACCTCGACGGGACGATTCGCGTCGCTTCGAGGATCCTACCGCACTGGACGACGAAGGGAACTGCGAGGGCGGCCTCTGGTCTCACCCTCGGGAGACGGCGGGGCCGCCGAGCCGGTGTCTTGCCTACTTCGCGGCCGTCTCGACGGTCGAGGGGCCGGGGGCCACCCGCGCGATGCCGTCGCTCTCGACCGACGTGAGCTGTCCGTCGACGAGGAGGTGACCGAGGCGACGCTTGGCGTCATCGTCGTTGGCCCACAGCTCGCGGAAGCGCTGGTCGATCAGCCTGCGGGCGTCGAGCGCGAAGACCTCGGTGAGCTGCTCGGCCTCGCCGGCCCGCAGATCGGCGTCGTCCCGGAGCTTCTGGGTGCGGACCACCGCTGCGCACAGCACCGCGATCTCCATCGCGATGTCGACGGTGCGGAACAGCAGGGCCTGCTTGCGCTCGAGGCCGGCCTGGAAGCGCACCATGGCGTGGAAGACGTTGCGCGCGAGCCGGCGAGAGGCCCGCTCGGCGTAGCGGAGGTGGCGGCCCAGCCGACCGAACTTCCGGTACCGGAACGGCGTGCCGAGACCGAGCCACAGTCGTGGGTACCAACCGGCGTAGAACAGGCCGATCCGGGGGAGGGCGAGCAGCTTGTCCAGGATCGAGGCGCGCTTGTCGAGCAGCGCCCCCGAGACCTTCAGGTGCTTGTCGACCATCTCGCGAGCCATGAACAGGTGCATGATCTCGGAGGAGCCCTCGAAGATCCGGTTGATGCGGGAGTCGCGCATCATCCGCTCGACGCCGAGCGGCGTCTCGCCACGGTTCGCCAGCGAGAGCTCCGTCTCGTAGCCTCGGCCTCCGCGGATCTGCATCAGATCGTCGGTGATGTCCCAGCCTCGGGTGCTGCCCCACTCCTTGGCTGCTGCGGCCTCGAGCCGGATGTCGTAGCCGTCGCGCATCGACAGCTCCGCGGCGAGGCGCGTCCACGCCTCCATCGCGAAGGTCTGTGAGGCCATCTGGGCGAGCTTGTGGCTGATCGCCTCGTGCTTGCCGACGGGGGCACCCCACTGCACGCGCTCGGCGGACCACTCGCGCGACCACTGCACGGCACGGCGGGCGCCTCCGATCGCCGCCGAAGGCAGCGACAGCCGGCCCGTGTTCAGCGTGACGAGCGCGATCTTGAGTCCCTGGCCCTCCTCGCCGACGAGGTTCTCCTTGGGCACGCGGACGTTGTCGAACCGCAGCAGGCCGTTCTGCAGGGCCCGCAACCCCATGAACCGACACCGCTTCACGATCGAGAAGCCGGGAGAGTCGGTCTCGACGATGAAGGCGCTGATCTTGTCGGTCTCGGGGTCGCGGGCCATCACCACGAGCATCTCGGCGACGGTGCCGTTGGTGATCCAGAGCTTCTCGCCGTCGAGGATCCAGTCGCCATCCTCGGTGCGGCGGGCCTCGGTCGCGAGGCGGGCGGGGTCCGAGCCGACGTCGGGCTCGGTGAGCGCGAAGGCGGTGATGGCGCCCTTCGCGATGCGGGGGAGGAACCGCTTCTTCTGCTCGTCGGTTCCGAAGAGCTTCAGTGGCTGGGGGACCCCGATGGACTGGTGCGCCGACAGCAACGCGGTCAGGTTGCCGTCGTGAGCGCCGAGCAGCTCGCAGACCTTGCAGTACTCGGCCTGGCTGAGCCCGAGTCCCCCGTACTCCTCGGGGATCTTCATCCCGAAGGCGCCCATGGACCGGAGCCGGTCCAGGACGTGCTGGGGAATGTCCCCTGTGCGGTCGATTTCGACCGAGTCGACCTCGTTCTCGAGGAAGTGCTCGAGCTCGGCATAGAACCGCAGGAAGGTCGCGCTCTCCGGGGTCTGCGGGTAGGGGTCGATCCAGTCGAGGCGAAGGTTGCCGAGGAAGAGCTCGCGGACGAAGCTCCGCCCGGCCCACGACTCGCGGGAATCCTCGGTGAGCTGTCGGGCCTCGTCCTCCGAGGCGTGTCGCGTCTGCATGGCGTCGGCCAACTCGAACCTCCTGATGTGAATGAGTGCTCATTCATTTGTAGCCTCAGAGCGCCGACCCGACACCTCTCGTGACGCTCTTGCCACGGGCAAGGTCGCTAACGGGCCAGGGGATCCGAGTCGTCGGGGTCGTGGTAGGCGAGGAAGCGCTCCGCTTCGTCGCGCGGGAGGTTCGCGGCGAGCGACTTGGCCAGCCCGGCCGCCACGCGTTGGTGCCGCGTGCGTGCGGTCGCGTCCTCTACGACGTGCACCAGCGCGCGGTGGGCCTCGAGCTGAAGGTACCGGTAGCCGTTGGCTTCGGCGTGCTGGAGGGCCCGACCGAGGCTCTCGCGGGCCTCCTCCACCCGGCCGAGTGTGCGCTGCGCCTCCCCGAGGGCGAGGTCCGCGCGGATGGTGACCTGCGGCCAGCCGGTCGCCGACTTGAGCGCGTCGAGCCGCGGCTCGGCCTCCCCGCGACGTCCGAGCCGGGTGAGGGCGACCACGCGCCAGGCCCGCACCTCGACGAGCCAGCCCGTGCGCTGCATCGCCTGGAACAGCGTCTCCAGCTCCTCGAGGACCGAGAGCGTCGCGTCGGAGAGCTCGGTCGCGAAGTGGATGCGGGTCTGGACCGACAAGACGAAGGCCTTGTCTTCCCAGTTGGTCTGCTGGCCGAGGTGCGCGCCAGCCGTGCGAATGGCGTGGGCAGCGTCGTCGATGCGTCCCAGCACCAACAAGATGCGGGCCCGCCACGCCCAGCCGAGCGCCATGCCCTGGGCGTGGCTCACCTCCTCGGCCTGGGCGAGGGTGCGGTCGGCGAGCACCAGCGCCTTTCGCAGGGCCCCGGAGTTGAGGTAGAGCTCGATCAGGTTCACCCGTGTGATCACGAGCGGAGCGAGCATCCCGAGCCGCTCGAAGACCTCGGCCGAGCGCTCGAGCCAGCGGCGGGCATCGAGCGACTGCCCCCGACAGATCGCCAGCACGCCGAGACCGTTGTAGCCCCGGGCCACCGAGCGCTCGTCGCCGACGGACTCCGCGATGTCGAGCGCCTTTCGCCAGAGCTCGTCGGCGCGGTTGAGGTCGCCCCGGGTCCACAGCACCGCGCCCAGCTGGTAGAGCGGACGCGAGAGCAGCGTGCGAATGCCCGACTGCTCGGCGCGCTGGATGGCGAGCCGGCTCTGTTCCTCGGCCGCCTCCATCTGCCCTTGCTGCGCGAGCTGCGAGCCGAGCTCGGCCGCCACCCGGGACTCGAGTCCAGGGTTCTGCAGGAGTCGGGCGATCGCCTGGGCACGCTCGGTGTGGCGAACCGCCTCGGAGAGCTGTCCGAGCGCGTGACGCGCCTGCGCGGCCGCGAGGTACACCTCGGCCAGCCGCAGGTCAGCCTCGTCGAGCAACATGTAGGGCCGCGCCTTCGACTCGATCTCGACCGCGCGGTTCAGGAACTCGAGGGCCTGGGTGCCGAGGCTGCGCTGCTGGTGTTGCTGACCCGCCTTCACCAGGTAGAGGTAGGCCTTGGACCAGAGCTCGGCTCGCTCGAAGTGGTGAGCGAGCTCCTCGAGCACGGTGGCGGTGCGGCCGCGGTGGTGACGCTCCAGCGCCTCTCCGAGCGCGCGGTGGACGTCCTTGCGGATCGCGGGGGGCACCCCGTCGCTCAGGACCTCTCGGAACCGGCTGTGCGAGAGCTCCACGTATTCGACGTCGTCGCGCCGCTGTTCCCGCACGATGCCCGCGTCGGTCAGCTCGTCGAGCGCCCGCATCACGCGCTCCTCCTCGAAGGGGGAGGCGTCGACGAGCACGTCGAGCATCAGTCGGTTGCGGGAGTGGGCCAGCACCCGACCCACCACCAACGCGTCCTCCGACATGGGGGCGAGTCGCTCCAGCAGGGACTGCCGGAGCGAGGGAGGCATGGGCATGCGGGAGGTGGAGATCTGGCGGAGGTTGGCGACCAGACGGGCCCTCCCGTCCTCGGTCTTCTCGACGAGCCCGTCGTCCACGAGACCATGGAGCATGTCGACGATCTGGGCGGGCGCGCCCTGCGACTCGGTGTGCAGCCGCTTGGCCAGCGCGATGGTGGCTGGCGTCTCGCCGAGCCAACCCACGACGAGCTCCTCGACGTCTGACGACTCGAGCGGGTGGACCTCGTGAACCTCACACGTCTCGAACGCCTGCAGCTGCTCGCGGAGCCGGGAGTGCGTGGCGTTGTGGGTCACGAGGTAGAGGATGGGATCGTCGCTACGCTCGAGCGTGTTTCGCACCAGGTACAGCAGGAGCTCGGCGGTAGCGGGGTCGGCGTGGTGTGCGTCGTCGATGCACACGACAGTGGGGGCGGTGGCGGCGACCAGGTCCCGGAACGAGGCGAGGACGGGGTACCGCTCCGTCATCGTGATCTCGTCGTCAGCCTCGAAGAGGCCGCTCAGCGCCGCGGGCGGCTCGGGGCCCTTGAGCTCGGTGTAGACCGAGTCGAACCCGGCGAACGGACGATCGTGGGGACGGCAGGTCCCCCTCGCCGTGGGCAGTCCGAGCTTGAGGGCGAAGTGAGCGGCCACTCTGGCGAGCCGGCTCTTGCCCTGTCCCGACGGCCCGACCAGCATCACCACCTTGCCACGTCGCTTCTCGGCGATGGCCTCGACACACTCGCGGAGGCGGGCCTTCAGGACCGTGCGACCGACCGTGCGTCCCGGGAAGTCGTCGATGAGCTCGTCAGCGGGGTGCTCGTCGCCGAGGACGTGGAGCAGGTGCGTCGCCGACGCGAACCGGTGGCGGGGGTCCTTCTCGAGCAGCCGGAGGCAGAGGTGCTCGAGTTGGGGCGGCACGAGCGGTGCGTGCGAGGACGGCGGGGCCGGCCGTACGTGCAGGTGCTTCTCCATGTACCCGTGGATCGTGTGGGCGGAGAACACGCGACGGCCCGTGAGCAGCAGGTAGAGCACCGCGCCGAGAGAGTACAGGTCGGCTCTCGCGTCGAGCTTCTTGCCCGAGATCTGCTCGGGCGCCATGTACGCCACGGTGCCGATGACCTCGCCCACCGCGGTCAGCTCGGCCCCGGCCTCCTTGACGACCCCGAAGTCCATCAGCTTCACGGGCCCGTCGTCGCACACGAAGATGTTGGCGGGTGAGACGTCGCGGTGCACGAGGCCCCGGGCGTGGACGTAGGCCAGAGCGCGGGCAACCTGGACCACGATTTCGCGCGCTCGGGCGAACCGCTCCTCGGAGGGGCGCGCCTTGAGTCGATCCACCTCTTGCCGAAGGTCGTTCCCGTTCAGGCGCTCCATGGTGAACCAAGGGCGGTCGAAGTAGAGCCCGGACTCGTAGACCCGGAGGACGTTCGGGTGCTGGAGCCGCG
Source organism: uncultured Enterobacteriaceae bacterium (assembly GCA_964655065.1). Classification (GTDB taxonomy): domain Bacteria; phylum Myxococcota_A; class UBA796; order UBA796; genus DRPG01. The sequence goes on from CAZZLC010000014.1 coordinate 32,167, forward strand.
ACAGCGCGCGAAACTCCCGACGGAAACGGCCCTGGGATTCGTCACGATGCGGTAACGGCAAGAGCAGCTTCAGGGCGAAGACCTCGCCCGTGGCCTCGTCGACGACCTCCCAGACGGTCGCCATGCCGCCCCGGGCGAGTTGGTCCACCACCCGGAAACGACCGATGTAGTCACCGGGTTCGGGCTCGCGAGCGGATATGGAGTCAGGAGGCGCGTTGCTCACGGGGGCTCCCGGAGCGCACGGGCCCCGGATGATCGTGGTCTACGACCACGGTTACATGGCAACACTATCGTTTCGAGGTCGCCACGCATCCCGCGTGGTTTCGCGAGGACAGGATGAACCTGGAAGCCTATGCCCGGTCCGAGACCGGGCCGGTCCGCGAGCACAATGAAGATGCCTGGATGATCGACTTGGACGCAGGCTTGTTCATCGTGGCGGACGGCATGGGCGGTCACGCCGCGGGAGAGGTCGCCTCGCAGATGGCCACCGAGGTCGTCCACCAGACGCTCGTAGGGGCTGTCGATCCCGACGAGACCCGACTCGTTCGCGACCACGAGACGGAGGATCCGGCCGACGTGCTCCGGGAGCGCCTTCGCTATGCGATGAACCAGGCGAGTATCCGCATCCGCAAGGAGTCCGACGCCCGTCCGGAGACCCGCGGCATGGGAACGACGCTGGTCGTCCTGATCGTCGACGGCGACCAGGCCCACCTGGCCCACGTCGGCGACTCGCGGGCCTACTTGTTTCGCGACGGCAAGCTCACCCGGCTGTCGCGCGACCACACGGTGGTTCAACAGGAGATCGACGCGGGGCGCCTCACTCCGGAGCTCGCTCGTCTGCTCCCTCACAAGCACATCCTCACCCAGTCCGTGGGTTTCCACGGGCCGGTCGAGCCGGACACCACGACGCGGGTGGTGCGTCCGGGCGACGTGTTCGTGCTGTGCAGTGACGGCATGACGGACCCTCTCGACGACGACGCCATCCAGAAGATCGTCGCCGACACCCCGGTCGACATGCTCGCTCACGTCCTCACGGAGGAGGCCCTCGCCGCGGGCAGCGAGGACAACGTCACGGTGGTGGTCGTCGGCGCGGCTGAAGGGCGCTGATCAGCGCTCCGCGGTCTGGTCGGGCTCGTCGTTCGGGTCGTCGATCTCTTCGGGCTCGGGGAGCGGCGGACCGGCGGGCACGTACTCCGTGGCGAGCGTGCCGTGTGCTCGCAGCGCTCCCCCGGTAGCCTCGATCCGCTCGATCAGTGCCAGCAGGTCGTCCTGGCCCTGGACCGCCGGCAACGTCGTCTCGAAGGCGTCCTCGATGAACTTGAGGATGAGTCCGCGGGCGAGTGCGACGAGGGGATCGGCGGTGGCCGCCCCCGGCGACTTCGCGACCTGGTCGACTTCTGTGGCGTCGAGCTTGATCTCGGCATCTTCGACGCGGACAGTGCCCTTCACCTCGTAGTCGCGCCACCAGCCGCGGCCTTCGGTGCGCCAGAGCCTCAGTCCCAGCACGAACGAGTCGCTGTCCATCGAGAACAGATTCGGGACGGGTACGATGCCTCGGCTCAGCGGCTCCGCCTCGAACGCGACGGTCCGGGCGAGCGACACGAGCGAGCGCTGCGAGATGTCCACCCGCCAGCCGATCGCGGGAGCGGGACCGTCGACCGCCACGGCGCCGCGGCTGGTGGCCTGGGTGAGGAGGTGGAACTGGACGCTTCCGTCGTCGGGCACGATTCGCAGGGCGCTGACGGGCATGTCCTCCTGGGCGATGGACATCATCTCCTGGGGAGGCACCGTGGCGATCAGATTGCGATCGATCCAGTCCTGCACGGTCTCGCCAAGGTTGCCGACTCCCGCGCGGAGCGGCCCGACCGTGACGTCGAGAAAGCGAAATCGCGTCGGCTGAACCGACACGGTCCAGGTGCCGTCCTCCCCTTCGTCGACGAGGAAGCGAACGTCCATGCTGCCGGTGGCCCCGAGGGTGGTGCTCGTGTCGCCCACGAGCGTCTCCAGACCGAGCGTACCGTCGAGCTCGATCGCCACGCCGAGACAGTCCGCGCAGCTCTCGTTGTCGGCGGCGGGCGTCACCGCCATCTCGGTCAGCTCGAGGTTCGGGACGAGCGCGAGGGCCGTGAGGTCGAGACGCGCCGAGAACGTGCCATAATCCTGGATCGCATCGCGCACCATCGCGTTGACCGCGGGTCCCGAGAGGTGCATCACCACGTCGGGCTGCCAAACGGTGGGGGTGGGTCCAGGTGCGGCCAGAGCTCGCGACTTGGCAGCCTCGAACTCGGGAATCACAGATACGCAGCCCAAAAGGGGCAGCAGGACGATCATGGGGGGCGGCTCCTCGGTGGCGCCCGCGCAGCATACATCAGGCCGACTCGGGCGAGAGCATCCTCCACAGGAACACGTGGGTCAGGGCGCCCAACATCGCGGTCTGCTCGTTGTTCGCGGCGCCCCCGTGGCCTCCCTCGACGTTCTCGTAGTACCAGACGTCCGATCGTCCGATCGCGTCGAGCGCAGCCTTGAACTTGCGAGCGTGGCCCGGGTGAACGCGATCGTCGCGCGTCGATGTGGTGAGGAGCAGCGGCGGGTAGGTCCTCCGGTCGTCCTCGAGCAGGTGGTAGGGCGAGAAGGTCCGGAGCCACGCCCACTGCTCGGGATCATCCGGGTCGCCGTACTCCTCGGCCCACGAGGCACCCGCGAGGAGCTTCGTGTAGCGCTTCATGTCGAGGAGGGGCACCTGGCAGACCACCGCGCCCCAGAGCTCGGGGGTTCGAACGTAGGCGTTGCCCACCAGCAGGCCTCCGTTGGAGCCGCCGCGGATCCCGAGGCGCGCAGGCTGGGTGACCCCACGAGCCACGAGGTCCCTGCCGATGGCCTCGAAGTCCTCGTAGGCACGGTGGCGGTGCTGCTGGAGCGCGGCCCGGTGCCAGTCGGGCCCGTACTCGCCGCCCCCCCGGACGTTCCCGACCACGTAGATCCCGCCTCGCTCGATCCAGGCGATACCCGTCTTGGCGTCGTAGCTGGGCGTGAGAGCGACCTCGAATCCGCCGTAGCCGAGCATCAGGGTCGGCGCGTGGCCAGTCCTCGCCGGGTCGGGGCGACCGACCTGGAAGTAGGGGACTCGCGTCCCGTCCTTCGAGGTCGCGAAGTGCTGGCTCACCTCGACGCCCGTGGCGTCGTAGACCGAGGGCAGGCGCCGCAAGACCCGCTCCTTGCCGTCGGGAAGGTCGAGGTGGCCGAGCGTGCTGGGCGTCGTGAACCCCGAGCGGTAGACCCACAGCGCGTCGCTGAGCCTTCGGTCGACCGCCGCGACCTCCACGCTCTCGAGCGACAGCTCGACGTCGTCGAGCAGCGGACGCTGGGTCCACCCATCGGCGCCGTGGGTGACGACGAAGAGGCGATGCTTCACGTCGTCGAGAACGTTGAGCACGACGTGGGATCGAGTGGTCACGAAGCTCGACAGGGAGCTCGACGGAGTGGGCGCGAACAGGACCTCCCAGTCCGTGCCGCCAGCAAGCCAGCGGTCGATGCGCTGTACGACGAGACTGCCTCCGGAGAGCCGTCGTGATCCCGGCTCCCAGTCCTCCCGAAGGTCGAGGAGCGCCCAGTCTCCGTGCACGGAGAGGGTGGCCGAGGAAGGCTTGTCCAGCAGCACCAACTCGTCGTCCTCGACGACGTAGACGACCTCCGAGAAGAAGGTGACCCGACGATACACGAAGGTTCGGTCCCGCTCGGCTCCGGGTTCGTGCCAGGCCCCCACGGCGACGTCGCCCACCTCACCTTCGAGCAGGGTCTCGGCCGTGTCCAGTGGCCGGTCACGTCGCCACCGCTTGATCAGGCGAGGGTAGCCCGAGTCCGTGAGCGAGCCGGGACCGAAGTCTGTCCCCACGAGCAGGGTGTCGCGATCCACCCAGGCGAGGCGCACCTTCGCTTCGGGCAACGCGAAGCCACCCGCTACGAAGGCCCGCATCTGCAAATCGAACTCGCGTACCTCGACGGCGTCGGCTCCACCCCGGGAGAGTAGGACCAGGACGCGGTCGTGATCGAACGGCAGACTCTCGATGCCGCCGAGCACCCAGTTCTCGCCTTCCTCGTCGGCAAGGGCGTCGAGGTCGAGGAGGACCTCCCAGTCTGGATTGCCGTCCGCGTACGCCTCGAAGGTGGTGCGGCGCCAGATCCCGCGCGGGTGAGCGGCGTCACGCCAGAAGTTGGTGACGTGGGATCCGCGTTGCCGTACGTACGGAATCCGTGCGTCCGAGTCGAGTGCAGCCAGCAGCCGCGCGCGTAGTGGCTCGAAACGTGAATCTGCCGTGAATTCGGCGAGTGTCTCGGAATTCCGGTCGTGTGCCCAGGCCAGGGCCCTCTCGCTCTCGACCTCTTCGAGCCACTGGTGCGGGTCGTTGGACATATCGGGGCCTCTGGGAGGGGGTTCGTGGGTTCGTTAGGGGGTAGCTCTGGAAGGAGCGGAATCGTCGCCGAAATGGTCCGAAGAGGGGTAGGCTACCTGCCCGGCTTCGGCCCGACCGTGGGGGACTTTGTGGGCATCCTGCAGCGAATCGAGGAGATCCGTGGCGTCGAGCACGCCAAGCTTCGCATGGCGCTCGGCCGGGCTGACAGCGTGCTTCGTGAACTCGAGCAAGCCCGTGTCGAGGCGATGGAGTCCGAGCCGCCCAACCCGATCGACATGTTCGGCGACCCCGAGACGTCCGGGCCGACTCCGGCGCTGGCGAGCCTGCGGCCCCTGCTGTCCGCCTGGGAGGGTTTCGAGGCGAAGATCATCGAGCGACTGGATGCCTGGGAGGAGCAGCTCTGGCCGTTGGTGCGCCGCTGGAATCGCGGCGAAGAGGTCTCGAGGGAGATCCGCGAGTTCGCGAGTGCGCTCGCAGCCAATGCCCAGCGGGTCGACCAGCTGCTCGGCGCGGTGCGGGCCCAGGCGAGCTTCGTGGGGGAGACGCGCGCCACCATGCTGGTGGTGTACCGGGCCGTCGATCTCGCACGCAAGGCCGAGGAACAGCTCGTGCCAGCCCTGCTCGCGGGTTCACGGGAGGCCGCGGACCGGACCGCCGAGACGGCGATTCCCCGCATCCAGAGCGCGGCCGACATCACCCAGTCGCTGCGGTCTCGACGGTCCCGCATCGAGGACGACCCTTCGTCGCCGCTGGACCAGCCGCGAAGCGGCTTCATGCGGCAGTTCTTCGACTGGCTCGGGCGAAAGTAGCCTGCATCGCGGAGCAGCGTAACTGGAGGCCGCGCGGCCGGCCGAAGTCGACGGGGCGGGAACGTTACAGCGCGCGCAGGGGGATTGGTGAGAAGCGACGGGATCGAGTCTGGAGTGCACGCACGCCGTTCGTCGACCCACGAGCCGGCAAGCTGGCTCGTCCCCGGGACGTGCGGCCCGCGATTCGCCTCGCACGGTCGGACCATCGCGGTGCGCGACGAGGCCACCTGACGCCATGGCGCCTGCCCACGACTCGTCGTACGGCCCGCTCCCGACCAGCATGGTCGCTGCCCAGAGCTTCGAGGAAGCTGGATGGGCCGTGCGCACGTTGGCGGACAGCGCCTCGACGGTGGGCCGGGGGCCGCTGGCCCGTGCGATCGCCGTCTGCATCGCCGCGACCCTCTTCTCGCCCTTTCTCCAGGCGCTGGGCGTCGACCTTGGCGCGTTCGGGCTCGTCACGCTCCTGGTCGTCCTTTTCGGCCTCGTTCTCGCCTTCATCTGGGAGGCCGGGCGGGGGGCCGAGCCCGTGTTCCGTCGACTCCGTCTCGACCGACGACGGCTGCTCGTCGACGAGATCCGGGGCGACTGGACGCTCGACGAGGCCGACGTGCTCACGGCGGAAGGGCTCGACGGCCGGGAGCTTCCGTGGGACGACGTAGTGGAGGTCGACTACACCGACGAGTGCATCACGATCGCCCGTCGCGAGGGCGCTCCGTGGAGGGTCGACTGGTTGCCGCCCATGATGGCCGAACAGGTGGTGGCGCACGTTCGACGTACGCTCGCGGACCGGGGTGATGCGAGCACCGCCGACGCCCGACTCACTGCACTGCGCGGACTGATGGCGCGTCGCAAGGGCGAATCCGAACGCTGAATCGCGCTCAACCCTGGGCGTTGTTGGGGACCTCCTGCCGTTCCTCGGCGCTCGTGCGCGACTTGGCTTCGGCCCGCAGGTTGCCGATGCCCTCGAGGAACATCCGGATGGAGACGCCGGCCTCGAGAGGGTGTCGCAGGTGGGCATCGAAGTTGATGTCGTAGTGGTTGCGGCGCCCTTCCTTGCGCACAACCACGTAGCCCTCTTCGACGAGGTCGTGGATGATGCGCTGCACGGCGCGCTCGGTGATTCGGACCTGCTCTGCGATGTCGCGCATGCGCAGGTCGGGCTCGTTGCAGAGCAGCCCGAGAACGTGGGCGTGGTTCGAGAGGAAGGTCCAGGTCGAATACAAGCCGCGCTCCCACCGAGCAGACGTGTCAGCCTAATCCGACCCGCGGTCGATGACACGAATCCATCTTCGGGCTTCTACGGGTTGGCGAGTTCGGCGGTGGCCGCCTGGCGCAGGATGAGCGCGATCTGGAGATCGAACCTCGCATCGACGGCGTCCTTGCGGGCCTTGGCGAGGTTGCCCTCGCGAATCAGGAGGTCGAAGACGTCGCCGCCGCCGATTGCGAAGCGCTGCCGCTCCAGGTCGACGACCTCGGCGGCCAGGTCCTGCGCCTCGTCGGTGAAGCCGACCCGCTGGTTGGCCGTCTCGATGGCCAGCCTCGCGTTCCGGATCTCGGCTCGGGCTGCATCGATTTGACCTCGTCGAAGCTCGAAGAGCTGCTGGAGGTTCGCCTCGGCCGCGCCGAGCGCCCCGCGACCCTTGCGAAAGAGGAGCGGGACCTTGATGTCGGTGCCGGCGAACCACTCGACTCCGGCCCCCGACCCGGGGCCGAGCGGCTCGATGTACTCCCCCACGAGGTCGAGCTGGGGCATCCGCAGGTTGAAGGCCCGACGCCGTTCGACGTTGGCCGCATCGACCACCGCGTCGACGACTCGAATGTCGGGACGGTCGACCACGCGCTCGAGGTCCTCTTCGAGGGTCGGGAGCTCGGCCAGCGACGCCGCGATGGGGGAGAGCTGATCGTCGGTGGGCACGATGGGCCGCCCGTTCGCATCGCGGTACCACAGCGAGAGGAGCTGGGCGGCGACTCCGAGCTCCCGCTCGGCATCGACCAGGGCGTTTCGTCGGACGAGCACCGCGCGCTCGTTGTCGAGCACGTCGAGCCGGGCTCGCGCGCCCTGCTGGAGCTCCGCGTCGAGAGCGGCGTTCCGCTCCGCGGTCTGCTCGTAGAGCACCTGCTCGATGTCGCGCTTCGCGCCGGCGGCCAGCCACTTGTAGTAGGCCATCAGAGCCTTCTGCCGTACCTCGATGCGCTTGAGGTCGAAGTCGGCCTCGGCCAGCGTCACACCGGCTCGGGCCACCAGCGCCTCGGCCCGCCGCTCGGGCATGCCCAGCCCCTCGAGCAGCGGAAGCGTGGCGTTGATCTCGATCTCGCCATCTCGGCCCTTGGTCTGCCGGTCGCCGTCGTATCCGGGGAAGACGCCGCTCCCGAAGTTGTGGGCGACGGAGAGGTCACCGCCGAACGCGAACGGGGTGCGCAGCTTGGTCTGCGCGATGTCCCGCGGCTCGATTCCGCCGTAGCGGACCAGCTTGCTCTCGACCACGGGATCGAAGTTGCCGAGGGTCGACAGCAGCTTGGCTTCGGCCTGGGCGATCTTGGCCGACGCCGCCGAGAGCTGGGGAACGCGGTCGTCGACCGCCTTCAAGACCGAAGCTCGGTCGAGCTCCGCCGCCACCGAGGCGGCGAGCAGGGCGACGAGAATCACTGCAGCTGGTCCGAGCCGCGAGGCTTCTTGTTGGTGGTGGTGGGAAGCACCGACTTCTCGCCCTTCTCGACCGGCGGCAGCGGTGGGAAGCCGTTGATCTGGCGCCAGAGCTCATAGCCGAGGGTGACGGTGCCGAAGAGGATCCAGCCCCGAGCCCGAACCCCCTGGCGGAGCCGCTTCGGGTCGGGCCAAGGGTGCTCGTTCTCGTCGGGTACGACGACGATGCGGAACTTGCCGGAGCCGTCGTCGGTCGCGTCGACGAACGCGACCCGACCGGCGTAGGTGCCGGCGTCCGCCCCCGGGAAACCGACGAACTGCAGCGCCGGCCAGCCCTCGAACAGGAGCCGCACCTGCTCGTTCTCGCGGACCAGCGGCATGTCGTTGCCGTTCACCGAGAGCTCGACCGCCCGGGCGCCCGCCTCGGGAACGAGGGTGAGCAGCATGTCGCCGCTCTTGACCTGGCCCCCGCCGGGACCGCCGTGGAGCCGCAGCACTGCTCCCGCCCGCGGAGCGCGGATGAGCTGATTCTGCTGACGGCTGACCTTGACCTCGGAGTCCCGCACCTTCTGGGACTGCTCCTCGAACTTGACGAGCGCGGCCTGAAGGTCGGCCTCGACACTCGCGACCTTGGCGTCGCCGTCGGCGCGCGCCTTCCCGAGCGCCTGCCGAGCCGCGAGGATCTCCTGATCGATGGCCGCGAGCGACGCGGACGCCTTGGCTGCCTTGTTGGCGGCCACTTCGGCATCGCGCTGGCTCACCGTGCCGATCTCCGCGAGCTTCTCGAGGCGTTCCGCCTGGATCGACTCGGTCTGCACGTCGCTCTCGAGTCCGATGCGCTTGCTCTGGAGCTCCTTGACCTTCGAGTTGTACTCGGCGACCTGGAGGTCTCGCGCGGCGCGCTCGGCTTCGAGCTTGCGTCGATAGGTCGCGACCTGCTCCTCGGTCTGAGCGAGCTGCCGCCCGGCGGCATCGAGGTTCGCGCTGAGACGTTCGAGCAGGCCGGGGTCGTTGTCGCGCAGCTCGATCAGCGGGTCGCCGACCTCGACGTAGTCGCCCTCCTGAACCAGCCAGCGCTCGATGCGCCCGTTGATCGGCGACTCGATGAGCTGCTCGCGTTCTTGTTGAGCGTAGGCGATCACGCGCCCCGTCCCAATCGCGGCCTGCTGCCAGGGCAGGAGCAGGAGGACGAGCAGGAGCGCCGGAAGCAGCGCGGCGAGCGCGGCCGCGATGGTCCGCACGGGGGCGGGTGGCCGCAACAGGCGGGACGCAGGGTGACCGGACTCTCGGTCGAGGAGCTGCCGCATTCCGGGAGCAGCCGTCTGCTGAGGGGGCGAGCCGTGCTCCGCACGCACGGGATTACCGTTCATCGAGGCCTCCCGGTCCGAGGTTCAGCGACCGGAACGAGGGATCGAAGTCGTTGGACTCCGAGGTGGTGACGAGCAGGGTCCAGGGGGCGTGGGGGTCGGCCACGAGCTTGGTGAGCCGGTGCTTCGTGGTGGGCGGCAGGCCGTCGAGCAGGCCGTCGAGCACGAGCAGGCGCGGGGCCCGAACGATCGCCCGGGACACCAGCAGGGTGCGGCGCTCGGCGTCGGACAGCGGGCTGCCGTCACTGTCGAGCAGGGTCTGGATGCCGTCCGGCAGCGCCTCGACGCGGCGACGGAGTCCCACCCGGTCGAGCGCGTCCCACGCCGTGGACAGCGAGAGGCCAGGCCGACCGAGCGTGATGTTGTCGAAGATCGAGCCGGCCAGAGAGTCGGGCTGAGCGAGCTTCATCACACCCCGATATCGAGCTTCTGGACGAAGCTGTGCGATATCGACCCCGTCGTGTCGCACCACCCCCGCCCGGGGAGGTCGGAGACCCACCACGACGGCAGCCAGCGTGCTCTTGCCGGACCCTGGCGCTCCGTAGACCATCGTGCGGCTCCCCGCGGGCAGCACGAGGTCGACCGGGGGCAGGCCTCCGCCGGAGGAATACTCGAACGTCGCGCGCTGGAGCTCGACCTGAACGGCGGCACCGGAGCCGTGGATGCCGAGACCGGTCGAGCGCTCTGGCGGCAGGTCCAACAGGTTGCCGAGCTTGTCGACCCCGGCGAGCAGGTCGTAGAAGGTGTCCAGCTTGTCCGCGAACTTCGCGAAGCCGAGCAGGGCCGTGGTCACGATGAACTCCGCCGCGACGAGCTGGCCGATGGTGAGCTCACCCTCGAGGACCAGCGCGCCGGACGCGACGAGCAGCACCGTGCTCATGAGGACCTGCAGCACCTGCACACCCGCGTACTGGCGCATGAACACGCGGAAGTGGCCTCGTCGCTTCGTCAGCCACGCTCGGGAGAGGTCGTCGGCCCGGGTCTCGGCGAGCCGGCTCGCGTCCTGGCGCAGCACCATGGGGTGGCGGGCGACCTCCTCGATCCAGGCAGCGACGGCGTACTTCTTCTTCGACTCTTGAATGGCGGTTTCCTGCGCGCCTCGACCGAGCATCACCAGCACGAAGAGCATCCCTGCGATCAGGAAGAGGTCGAACACGAGCAGATAGGGGTGGTAGAGGCCGAGGAGGAGCACGGCGACCCCCACCTGCAGCAGTGCGGTGAAGCCGTCGAGCAGCAAGGTACCGGCAGCCTTCTGGACCGTGAGCACGTCGAAGAAGCGGTTGGCGAGCTCGGGGCCCGACAGCCCGTCGAGTGCCTCGATGCGCACGCGGGACAACCGCGTCGAGAGGTCCGTGACCGTGCGGACGAACACCCGCCGCTCGATGGACTCCACGCTGATTCGCTGAAGGAGCTGGAGCGCCGCTGCGAGCAGCAGGACCACGAACAGCGCCACGCCCAGGATGATGACGGGCTGGAGCAGTGCACCGAAGGCGAGCCAGTCGATCAGTACCTGAACGGCGAGCGGGGTGGCCAGGGAGAGCAACCCGGCCACCGCGCCGTAGAGCATCACCACCGCCACGTCGCTGCGCTCGACCCACATCAGCGACCAGAGGCGCTGAACCGGGGTCTTGGAGCCGTCTGGGCAGGCCAGCGGAGCGGCAGGGAGAATCGGCTCGACGAGGCCCCAGGTACGAGCTTCGTTGCCGATCCGAGCGACGAGCGCCTTGCGGCCCATCCAGCGGGGGCCGCGGGGGTCGGCGATCGGGATGCCGTGGGTGTAGCCGAGCCCGCGCCCGTCGAGGACCCACACCGTTCCCGAGGGGCTACGGCCGATCACCGGAAGGTCCGGACGCGCGAGCCGCGCTGCGTCCTCGAGCGGGGCGACCATCCAGCGTACGCGCAGCCCGGCAGCGGCGAGCACGTCGTCTACCTGGACCGCCCAAGATGCGGTGGGGTCGACCTCGGCTACGGCCGTCTCGATGAGGACGGGGTCGTACTCGAGGGTCATCGACGAGGCGAGTACCTCGACCAGTTCGACGTGCTCGGTCTCGGACGGGGGCCCGACCGGCGCCACCGTGCTTTCCATATGCGCGACCCGTTTCTAGAAATCGAAAGCACGATAACCTTGTCAGGTGTCCGTGCCAGCCAGCGGGTCAGCATGATCGGAGAGTCGGTCAAGCTGTACCGACGGAGTCCGTACGAATCGCGAGGCGCGATGTCAAGCGACCTCGACGAAACCCGGTCTGTCAAACAGCAAGGGCCAGGACATCGCGAAACGGGGTGACAGGAGACTCGACGCGGCCTTCGGCGTGACGGCTTCGTGTCATCGGCGGGACGTCGTCGCGTCCGATCCGGGTTCTAGGTACCTTATGAGGGTGGCGTGGCGAAAGGGGAACCTTCGAGGGGGGTTGTCGAAATCCGACGCGTGTATACACGGGCTCGCTGCGCCCGTCGGATGGACCGGCGAGCGCCTTCGCAAGAGGCGAGCAAGCATGATCCGAATCGAACACGTCACGCGGAAGTACGGCGACCTGACCGCCGTCTCCGACGTCTCTCTCTCGATCGAGCGAGGTGAGATCGTGGGCTTGCTGGGCCACAACGGGGCCGGCAAGACCACGCTGATGAAGATGATCACCGGGTTTCTCGAGCCGACCGCCGGCACCATCAACGTGGGCGGGTCGGACGTGGTCGAGGACCGAATCGCGGTCCAGCGTCAGCTCGGCTACCTGCCGGAGAACGCACCGCTGTACCCGGAGATGGAGGTCGGCGAGTACCTCCTGATGATGGCCAACCTGCGAGAGGTCCCTGCTGACCGGCGTGACCGCGCGGTCGACGTGGCCATCGAGCGCACGGGGCTCGCGCGGCACGTCATGCGCCCGATCGGCCAGCTCTCGAAGGGCTACCGTCAGCGCGTCGGCCTGGCGCAGGCCATCGTTCACGAGCCCAACCTGCTCGTGCTCGACGAGCCCACGAATGGCCTCGACCCGGTTCAGATCCAGTCGATCCGCGAGCTCGTGACCGAGCTCGGCAAGGACGCCACCATCATCCTGTCCACCCACATCATGCAGGAGGTCGAGGCCGTGTGTGACCGGGTGCTCGTCATGATCGACGGTGCGCTGTCCGCCGACTCCTCGCTCTCCGACATGCTCACCTCGCACACCCTCCAGCTCTCGGTCGAGGGGGCGGCGAACGTGTCGTCGGTGCTCGCGAAGATCGACGGCGTCGAGGCGGTCCGCGAGCTCGGCACCGACCCCGCCAACGCGAAGAGCACGCTCTATGCGGTCGATCACGTCGAGGGCACGCCCCCCGGACCCGCGGTCCTCGAGGCCGCACAGGCCGAAAGCTGGACCGTGCACTGGATGAGCCCCGAGCAGCTCACCCTCGAGAACGTCTTCCGCTCCCTCCAGCAGCAGCACATCGCCCGTCAGGAGGTGTCCGCATGAGTGCCGCCGTCTTCACCATCGCGGGCAAGGAGCTCCGCGCCCTCTTCAAGTCGGCCGTCGCGGTCCTGTTCCTCGAAGCCTTCTTGATGATGACGTTGTTCCTCTTCTTCGAGTACTCGACGTTCTTCGCGCGCGGGATCGCCGACGTGCGTCCCATGTTCGAGTGGCTGCCGCTCCTGCTCATCGCGCTCGTCTCTGCGACCACCATGCGCGCCTGGGCCGAGGAGCGTCGCGCGGGCACCCTGGAGGTCTTGCTCACCCTGCCGGTCCGCACCACCGACCTCGTGGTGGGCAAGTTCCTCGCCGGTATGGCGCTCGTCGTCCTGGCCCTCCTCTTCACGATGCCCATCCCGCTGTACGCGGTGCGCGGCGACCTCGATTGGGGGCCCGTGCTCGGTGGCTACTTCGCTGCCTTGCTCCTCGCGTCGACCTACATGGCCATCGGGCTGTGCGTGTCGGCCCGCACCGACAATCAGGTCGTGGCGCTCCTCGTCACCGTGCTCGTGGGCGGCTTGCTCTACCTCGTCGGGAGCAGTGGCTTCACCGACCTCTTTACGAGCAGCACGGCCGAGCTGCTGCGCGGTCTCGGCACCGGGTCGCGGTTCGAGAGCATCGAGCGTGGGGTCCTCGACCTGCGCGACATCGTCTACTACGGCAGCCTCACCGCCTTCTTCCTGGTGTTGAACGTCTTCTTCCTCGAGTCGGAGCGAATCGACGCCCAGTCGAGCAGCGGCGCCGTCCGCAACTTCATGCTCGTGGGACTGGTGGCGTTGGTCGGCGCGAACGTCGTGATGGCGAACCTGTGGCTCACCCCCATCCGCTCCGCGCGCATCGACCTCACCGAGAACGGCGACTACACGATCTCGGGCGTCACCCGCGACGTGCTCGGCGAGCTCGACGAGCCGCTCACGATTCGCGCGTTCGTGAGCGAGCGGACCCACCCCAAGCTGGCCGCCCTCGTGCCGCGGCTGCGCGACAGCCTCTCCGAGTACGAGATCTACGGTCGCGGTCGCGTGGTGGTGGAGATGGAGGACCCGGCGACGAACGAAGATCTGAAGCAGGAGATCACGGAGCAGTACTCCATCCGGTCCGTGCCCATGGGCGTCGCCGACAACAACAGTCAGTCGATCGTCAACACCTACTTCCACATCGTCATCACCTACGGCGACGAGTTCGAGGTGCTGTCGTTCGAGGACCTCATCGAGGTCGTCCCCGAGCCGTCCGGCGACTTCGAGGTCAAGCTGCGCAACCTCGAGTACGACCTCACCCGCACCATCCGCAAGGTCAGCTCCGAGTTCCAGAGCATCGATTCCCTGCTCGCCCAGCTCCCCGAGCCGGCCACGCTCACGCTCTACGAGAGCCGCGATCAGACCGACGAGGCGTTCCAGGCCACCGCCGACGTGTTCCGCGAGGTCGGCGAGAACCTCCAGGACATCGGAAAGGACCAGCTGGTGTTCGCGACGGTCGATCCGACCAACGACCAGGAGCTGATGCGTCGCCTCTACGACGAGTACGGCATCCAGCCCATCCCGCGAACCCTGCAGCAGGCGCTCAGCGGAGGCGGCGACTACCTGCACGTCCTGCTCGAGGTCGGCGACCGGGCCACCGCGTTCCGCGGTGTCGACGGCATGTCGCGCAACGACGTCGAGCAGGCGGTCGAGGCGGCGCTTCGCAAGGCGACCCCGGGACAGCTCAAGAAGCTCGCGATCTTCACCGAGCGGCCCGTGAACGTCCCCAATCCCAACATCCCCCCCCAGTACCAGCAGCAGCAGCAGCCCGACTTCCGGTTCCTCGAGCAGACGCTGGCTGCCGAGTACGAGGTCGAGCGCACGCTCCTCGAGGACGGCGAAGTCCCGCAGGACGTCGACGTGCTCTTCGTCGGCAAGACCGGCGCGATGACCGACGCTCAGCGCCTGGCCATCGACCAGTACCTGATGCGCGGTGGGTCCGTCGTCGCGCTCGCGGGGGCTTACCGCATCAACCCGCAGCCGCCGCTGGCCACCGTCCCGACCGACCCGTCGCTCCGGGACATGCTGAAGACCTATGGCGTCGAGGTCGGCAGCTCGCTCGTGATGGACGCCGACAACGTGCCGCTCGCCCTGCCCATCCAGCGGCAGTTGGTGCGCGTGCCGTACCCCTACTTCCCCAACAGCTACGGCACCGACCGGCTCAACCCCGAGCACGGCGCCGTCACGGGCATTCAGTCGCTGGTGTTGCCGTGGCCCTCGCCGGTGACCACCACCTCCGAGGAGCTCGAGAACCGCGAGGTCCAGTGGATGGTGCGTAGCTCCGACGAGGCGTGGCTCGACAACGACGGCCAGGTCGATCAGGACCGGTTGGACCGCGTCGGCACCCCCATCTGGGAGGAGCCCTCGGAGAAGTCGACCTACGAGACCGCAATCAGCGTGACCGGTCGGTTCCCGTCGGTGTTCGCGGGTCAGCAGAACCCGCTGTCGACCGAAGAGGACCAGCGGCCCGCCCCCCTCGAGGCCTCCGTGGCCGACGGACGCCTCGTCGTGCTCGGCACGAGCGAGCTCGTGTCCGACTTGATGGCACAGCTCGCGCGTGAGCCGTCGCACGCGGCGAGCCTGCAGCTCGTGGCCAACCTCGTCGACTGGAGTGCCGAAGACACCGACCTTCTCGCCATCCGCTCCGCGGGTGCGCTCGCGCGCAGCCTCCGGCCGCTCGACGATGACGAGGCCACCTTCATCGAGGTGGTCACCTGGATCCTCGTGCTGGCGCCGCCGCTCGCGCTGGTCCTGATCTTTGGCGTCAACCGCCGGTCGCCGGGCCTCCCGGCGCCGTCGTCCGACAAGGAGCATTCCGCATGAACATCGAACAGACGCTTCGGATCCTCATGGGAGCGTTCCTCTTTCAGGGCCTCCTCGCGATCTTCACCTGGTGGCCGACCGACTCGGGGCCCGTCGAGCCTCGGGACCTCGTCCCGGTCGACGCGGGTGAGCTCGCGTCGATCACGATCACCGGCACCGTCCAGCGCGGGGAGACCCCCGACGAGCCGCTCGTCCTGAAGCGCGACGGCGACCGCTGGACCCTCCCCTCCAAGTTCGACGTCGAAGTCCCCGAGGCCAAGATCGAGCGCTTGTTCGAGTCGATCGACAAGCTCGAGGTGCGCCGCCCCATCGCAGAGAACGCGTACCGGCACGCGGACCTGGACGTCGCTGCCGACCAGCACACCCGCAAGCTCGTGCTGGAACCCACCGACGGTGACCCCGTCACCGTGTTCGTGGGCTCGGCCTCGGGCTCGGCCGCTCACGTTCGCATCGATGGCGAAGACGAGGTCTACCGGGTCCGTGGGGTCACCGGGTACGGCATCTCGAACTCGCCGAGCAGCTACTTCGACGCCCAGATCCTCCAGGTCGACGAGACCACCGTCGACGAGGTGTCGGTCCGGCGGGAGGGGGGCGAGAGCTTCACGTTCTCGAAGACCGATCTCGGCTGGACCGTCGACGTGGCCGGGCCACCGGGCCGCTCGCTCGACGAGACCCAGGCCTCCCAGTTCGTGCGCAAGCTGTTGTCGCTGCGCATGACGGAGCCGGCGGGAACCGAGGTCGCGCCCGAGATGGGACTCGACACGGGCACCGAGGTTACCTGGACGGTGACCGAGGAAGGCTCGACGGAGACCGGGCGGTACGTGATCGGTACCGAGATCGGAGACTCCGGACGCTACCACGTCAAGATCGACGGGAGGCCCTTCGTCTACGAAGTGCTGGGGTCGTCGGTCGAGAACGCACGGACCAAGCCTCTCACCAACCTCTTCGTGGTGCAGTGAGGCGGGAGGCGCGTCGCCAGTGAGGCGACTCGGGGTCGGCAGAGGTAGAATTGTCACCTCTGTCAATCCTGGAGTTCCTCGTGCGCGTCCTTCCGTTCGTGTGTTGTCTCGTGGTGGCCTGCGGAGGCGCCAACCGCGACGAGGTCGTGGACGTCTCCTGGCTCGCGGAGGCCCTCGGCGAGACCCACGCGAAGGTCGAGATGACCCTCGAGATCTCCGGGCACCTCACGATCGAGCTCGACACGCCGACCGGCCCTCGCCCGTTTCTCGTGGACACCGCGGCGAGCGTGAACCTGGTGACCGAAGAGCTCGCGTCCTCGCTCTCGTCCGAGCCGGGAAGCCGCGGGTTGCCCGTGTTCTTCGGACTGTCCCTGGGGGAGGAGCCTCTCGACCCGTTCGAGGCGACGCGGGCCGATCTCGGCCCGGCCATCGAGGGAGTCGTAGGGGCCGGGGGCATCGTCGGCGCGCCGTTCCTCCTCGAGCGCCACGCGGTGATCGACTACCCGTCCCGGACCCTGTTCCTCGGCGGCCGGCCCCGTGCGGCCGCGAGCGCCATCCGGGCCGCGGCGGCCGATCAGCCCTGGGTCGAGATCCCGGTCGAACGCGACCTCATCGGGTTCCTGAGCCTCGAGGGCGGCATTGGGCCGGACACCGGGCTGCACGTCGTCGTGGACACGGGGGCCCCCGAGCCGCTCGTGACCCTGGCCACCGCCGAGCGCCTCGGACTACCGCTCGAGCCCTTCGATGGGGGGTTCGGGACGCTGGGTGGGGCCGTCGACAGCTTCGTCACGGAGATCGTGAATCTCCGCCTCGGCGAGGAGACCCTCCCAGGCTCCAGAATCCTGGTGCTCGACCTCTCCGGGATCAACGACCTGCTCGGTGACGCGGGCCTGCCGGCCATCGACGTGCTCGTCGGGGGCGCGCTGCTCGACCAGTACGACGGCATCGTGGACTACACCGGTGACGCGATGTTCCTGCGCGAGTGACCCCTACAGCAGGACCCCCTGGTCGGGAGCGAGGTCGGCGCGGAGGTCCGTCTCGCCGAGGCGCGCCCGGAGATCGTTCTCGATCATCCGCGAGAGCTGCGAGAGCGGCAGGTCGTGGGGATCCTCCTCGAACGGGTTCTCGAGCTGTGAGCCGATCACGTCGAGCCCGAGAAACGCGTAGGCCATCATCGTCGTGACCAGCGGTGTGAACTCGTGCGTCGTCTGGAGCAAGCCGAAGGGGAGAGCCACCACGTACAGCGCGACCACGCGATGCGTGAGCTCCGTGTACGAGAGGGGCACCGGGGTGTTCTTGATGCGCTCGCAGGCACCTTGGATGTCGAGAAAGCGGCTGCTGATCCGCTCCAGCATGGGCAGGTGGAAGACGTCGACCCAGCCGCGATCGAGTGCGCTGCGGTGGCGCTCGGCCATCGCGTGCACGATCGCCATCGGCTTGTTGCGCTCCGTGACCAGCCCCTGGCGCTCGGCGGCTGGCAGGAACATGCCCAGCTCCTCCCAGCGCGGCTGCTCGCGAAGGTGTAGCCGCAGTGCGTGCACGAAGGCGATGGCCCGGTAGACGAGCGAGCGCTGCATCACCCGGACCTCGGGATCGTCGCCGTCGATGAGCGTGAGCACGAGGCGGGCGTAGCTGCGGGACTCGTTGACGAGCTGTCCCCAGAGCTTGCGGCCCTCCCACCACCGGTCGTAGCAGGCATTATTGCGAAAGACGAGGAGGATCGCGAGCATCAGACCCAGGATCTGAAAGGGCGTCGTGGTGAGGTCCAGCCAAGACAGGTCGTAGTGACGGTGAGCCCAGGTGAGGACCGACGAGAGCGCCAACACCACGAGCAACAGAGGCCAGATCTGGGAGAGCGCGCTTCCCTGCCAGGCGACGAGCAGGGTCGGGAACTCGCGCTTGGGCTTGATCAACATCGAACCTCCTGGGGGTAGGCGCCGTCCCTCGCGCCAGGGGGCGGCTCGCCGTCGGCTCACCACCTTGCCGTAGCCGAGGGCTCGAGGCTGTGCGCTGCAGGTACAGCCCCGCCAGGGCCGATCCGCCAGGGCAGGCACGACGGGCGCTTCTTTGTGTTGCGCTTCGAACCAGGGCACGAGCGGCGCTATGACCCTCAAAACGATGTCCGCAGCGACCGGAGATCGACCACGACCACGTCCACGAGACCATGCCCGTCCCCTCGGTCTCGGTTACGGACGCCGCAGCGCAGGGAGCGTCATCATGAGCACGGAACCCACGGGATCGTCGAGCGACACCTCCTCCGAATCCCGTCCCTCGACCGATTCGACCGCCGCCGCCCTCGACACCATCCTGTCCCGTCTCGACGAGCTCGAGGCCAAGATCGACGCCGTCGCGGCCAAGCCCGTGGAGAACGGTGCGCACGGCGGTCCCGCCGTCACGGTGCCCCAGCTCCACGATCCGGAGGTGCAAGCCGGTCTGGGGCGGATCCTCGACCGCCTCGACAAGGTCGAGGCCATGGTCGAGGCGCTCGGTACCTTCGGGCAGCGGATTCCCGCGATCGGTGATGCGCTCGGGACCGTCGCGCGCATGGGCTACGATCAGGCCAAGGAGCGCGGCATCGATCCGGTCGCCACCGGCCAGCGTGCGCTCGACCTCGGACTGTCGGCGGCGACGCCCGAGACCTTCGACCTCCTCGAGCGTCTCCTCGCCAAGCAGGGCACGCTCCTCACACTCCTCGAGGCCGTCGACGGTCTCGAGGACGACGACATCGCGTCGGTGGGCACGGCGCTCGTGGAGACCTGGCGGCAGCCGGTCCAGATGGCGGGTCCGCTCAAGGCGCTGTTCGCCCTCGGCGATCCTGACGTGATGCGGACCGTAGGGTTCACCCTCGAGCTCGCCCGCCGGATCGGCAGCAAGCTCGGCCGCGACTGAGTTCGGATCAGCACTGGCGGCGGGGGCGTTCCCCGAGTCGGACGGAGCGCTCGATCTGCGAGGTTCCGCGGATCAGCGTGAGCGTCACGGTGGTGCCGGCCCCCTTGCCCGTGAGCAGGCCGATCAGGTGGCGCAGCCCGGTCACCGGCTGCCCGTCGATGGCCAGCAGGGCGTCCCCGGCCCGGACGTCGGCGCTCTCGCCGGGGCCGCCGGGCTCCACCGAGACGGCCATCAGCACGTCGTGCTGGCCCGCGGCGCTCGCGGCGTCTCCCGAGAGGGTACCCGGCTGGAATCCGACGCCGAGGTAGCCGGGAGCGATCGTGCCGTGCTCCTCGAGCCGCGCGATGGCGCGTCGCAAGGTGGTGACGGGCACCACGGCCCCACGGTGGGTCAAGCCTGCGGTGTTCAAGCCCACGAACGTGCCGGCCGTGGTGAGCAGGCCGCCGCCGGACATGAAGGGCGCGAGCGCGGCATCGACCTCGATCCAGTGGTCCAGATGGCCGCCTCGGGCGGTCTGCCATTCGCCATCCACGTCGCCGACCATGCCCAGGCTGGCGTGGATGCGGCCGTCGAGCCGGCCCGTGAGCACGACGAGGTTGCCGACCCGGATCTCGCCCGGCTCGTCGACCCAGCTCGCGGGGGCGAGGCCGCCGTCTGCGACGCGGAGCAGGGCGAGATCGAGCGCATGGTCGCGTCCGATCACCACGGCAGCACGCTCTTCACCCGTGGGGAGCACCACCACGATGCCCTCTTCGCGGCGCACGGCGTGTCCGGTGGTCACGACACGGTCCTCGGTCCACGCCACCCCCGAGTGGGGGCGACGTCCGCCTCGGACCTCCACAATCGATGCCTGCGCGCCTTCGACGAGCGCGGCCAGGTCTTCGGAAAGCTGATGGATGTTCGACACGCATCCTCCTGCTCTCCGTTTTCACCGCAGAACGTCCGCGCGGACATTCCCTCTCGAGGTGTGGTCCCCTGCCCGTTTGGGCAGGCCTACTCCGTCACCTCGACACAGAACAGGCTGTCGGTGCAGACGATCTGCCCGTTGGGGCCGCAGCCGCAGCTCGAGCAGCCGTCGTCCGAGACCCACTGGTCGTCGGGGCAGTACGAGGGACTGCCCATGCCTTCGGTGTAGACGCAGACGGGGATGACGTCGCCGTCGGGGTCGGTTCCGCACGGCGTGTCGTCTTCGCACGCGATCGCCATCAGAAGCCAAACCGAAGCGAAACGCATCACCACACTCCTCCGCCGCGGTCCACCGACCGGGCCGCCGTGCACCTTACAGGCCCGGCGGGCCCCTGTCGAATCGATCGGCCAGACATTTCCTCGCAATCTTGCATTTCGCCCCGACGGCAAGCGAGTCCTCGCCAGCGCACGAGCGCTCGTCTCGGATTCTCTCGGCGTTCGACCGTGCGTTTGCGGGTTTCGTGCGGTACGATCGACGCTCAGGATCGCGTGATCCTGGCCGATGGACCTCTCCAGCGGATGCGCGTCGGTGTCGGGCGCTCCGCGGAAAACCCGTGGGGCGTGCGTGCTCGGGCTCTTTCTCGCTGGTCTCGCGCTGTCGACCGTCGTGGCGGGGGTCTCGCTCCTCGGGCCGGGGGCGGCGTATCGCCACGATGAACGCGGCTCTCCGGTCGCGACGCTGCGATTCTGGACGCTGTTGCTCTTTGGCTCCGGCGTCGTCGGAGCCGCCCTGTGTCTCGCCGGCGCGTGGGGTCCCGTCGCCTTCGCGGTTGCCCTCGCGGTGGGTGGAGTCGGCGCGAGGCTCGCCTACCCGCTGCTCGACGATTCGTCAGCCGACACCGGTCTCGAGGGTCTTGCTGGCGCCACCGGTCGGGTGGTGCTCCCCATCGGACCGGGTGGCGGGCGCGTCACCGTCCAGACCCCGCACGGCTGCCTGGAGCTGCGAGCCCACGCTGACGACGGACGCGTCATCGAGCGGGGCACCGCGGTGCTGGTTGCCAGGGTCGAGGGGGGTGAGGCGTGCGTGTGGGATCCCCTCGCACCCCCCCGCCCGAGACGGTCAGAGGGCCCGGCCGAGCCCCTCGGTGACCAGCCGGCCCTGGTCTGCGACGACTTCGCCGAGCAGGATGGTGGTCACTGGCCAACCACGGAGCGCTCGCCCTTCCCAGGGTGACCAGCCACACGACGGTGAGACGGGCGCGTCGTCCCCCACGACACGGGTGCGCTCGAGATCGACGAGCACGAGGTCGGCATCGTAGCCGGTCTCGAGTCGCCCCTTCCGTGCGATGCCGAAGGCCCGGGCGGGTCGCTCCGCGGTGAGCGCGGCCACCTCGGAGAGGCTGCGTCCGTGGGCGAGGGCGAGGTCCAGAACGAGCGGGAGCAGGACGTCGACCCCGGGCATGCCCGGATGGGTCTCGGGATACCGGAGGTCCTTCGACGGGCGCTTCACCGGATGGTGCCCGCTCGAGACGACGGTGATCGTCTCGTCGAGCAGGGCCTGCCACAGGGACTCCCGGTGGCGCCTGCCGCGGAGCGGGGGCGAGGTGACGGCGCGCGTGCCGAGACGCTCGTAAGGTCGATCGCCCAGCGTCAGGTGGGGCAGGCGAACCGCTCCCGTGACCTGCGACAGCGACGACTGACCGAGCAGGGCGACCTCCTCGGCGCAGCTCACGTGGCGCAGGTGCGTCCGGCCGCCGTGGAGCTTCGCGAGCTGCAGCGCGCGACGCGTGGCGGCGACCGCGCTGTCGACGTCCTCGATGCGGGGATGCTCGGTCGGGTCGTCGACGTCCGGGTAGAGCGCGTGTCGGTTCGCGAGCCGCTCGGGCAGTACGTGGTCGACGACGAGCAGCTTGTCGGACTGCTTGAACAGCGCCTCGGCTCCCGAGGACTCGAGGACGGCGCCGGGCACCAGGATCGCGCGGGCTCGATCCGCCTCGAGCAGCTCCTCGAGATTGTCGGCCGTCGCCTCGACGAACATCCCGAAGTGGGCGTTCGCGGTTCCGACGCCTCGGGCGAGCTCCCCCTTGAGCGCGTCGCGGGTGCGGATCGAGCGACTGCCGAGAATCGTGGTGACCCCGTGGGTGGCGGCGTGGCCGGACAGCGTGGCGAGATCCTCGCAGGCATCGAGCCGCACGTCGGTGTCGATGACGCCGGGGAGCAACGCGAGCCCGCTGCCATCAATCTCCTGGTCGCAGGTCGACGGCACTCGGGGTGCGATCTCGGAGATGATGCCGTCTTCGACCGCGAGGTCGCCGACCACGACGCGGTCGGCGAGCGCGAGCCGCGCCTGGCGCACGATGAGGGAACCCGCCATGGCGCTACCGTAAGCGTTTCGACGGCTCGGTGCTCTCGGGAGCGGCGTGGCGACGCCGTGGGCCGCGGCCTCGCCGAAGCGGACAGTGGTTGGTCGGCAGGATCACCGGGGCTGGGCTACCGGGCCAGCCATGGCCTCTGTCCTCGAAGATCTGGGTCCCCTCTTTGCGTCTCTCCCTGGCGGAGCGTCGTCCGAGCCGTCCCCTGCTCCCGACCCGGTGCTGCGGGAGCTTCGGGAGACCTTCGGCCATCCTGGGTTCCGCCTCGGTCAGGAGCCCGCGGTGCGTGCGTTCCTGGCCGGCCGTGACGTCACGGTCCTGCTGCCCACCGGCGGCGGCAAGTCGCGGTGCTTCCAGGTTCCCGCCCTCGTCCTCGCCAAGGACCGGCAGGGCCCGACCCTCGTGGTCTCCCCGCTGGTCGCGCTGATGGAGGATCAGGCTCGGGCGCTCTCGCGCCTCGGCATTCGGGCGGTCGCCCTCCATCGGGGGCTCCCCGCCGCCGAGAAGCGGCGCGCGCTCGCCACGCTGTCCGAGCAGGCGATGATCTACGCGAGTCCCGAGCGGCTCTCCTCGGCGCGGTTTCGGGCCAAGCTCGCGGAATCGGGGGTGTGCCGAGTCGCGGTCGACGAGGCGCACTGCATCAGCGAGTGGGGCCACGACTTTCGGCCCGAGTATCGGCAGCTCGGCGTGCTCAAGGCCGAGCTCGGCGTGCCCGTCATGGCGCTCACCGCGACGGCCACCCCTCGGGTGATGGCCGAGATCGTCGAGGTGCTCGGCCTCCACGATCCCGTGGAGGTTCGCGGCACCTTCGAGCGCGACAACCTCGCCTTCTCCGTCGAGCACGTGCCGGGCGACAAGCGACGTCTCGAGCGCTTGATCGCGCTTCTTCGCGAGCGCGGGCTCGGCGTCGACCCGGCTCGAGGCAAGGTGATCGTCTACGCGGCGACCCGGAGGCGGGTGCAGACGGTGGCCAAGGGGCTGAAGCAGTCCGGGTTCGCGGCTGGCTACTACCACGGCGGCCGCTCCGATAGCGCACGAACCAACGTGCAAGAGCGCTTCGTGGCCGGAAAGCACGCCGTGCTCGTGGCGACGACCGCATTCGGCATGGGCGTCGATCTGCCCGACGTGCGGCTCGTGGCCCACGTGCAGGCGCCTGGCTCGCTCGAGGCGTATTATCAGCAGGCGGGGCGCGCCGGGCGCGACGGGGCTCCTGCCGACTGCGTGCTCCTGTACGGCCCGAGCGATGCGCTCACCCAGGCGCGCATTCGCGGACCCGAGCCCTCGCGGGGGGCGATGGAAGGGTTCAGCGCCCTGCAGGACTACGTCTATGCCACCACCTGTCGCCAGACGGTCATCGTGGACTGGTTCGGTGGCTCCTCCGCCGCGTGTGGTCGGTGCGACGCGTGCACGGAGTCCGAGGCGGTGGTGGCAATGGTCGAGGCGGCGCGGGCCCAGCTCACCGCCAATCGAGAGGCGCGAGCCGCCAAGCGTCTCGACGAAGCCACGGTATCGCTGTCCGCGAGTGACGAGGCGACGATCCTGGGCTTCGTCGAGGGGTTGAAGCGACCGCTCGGGCGTACGATCATCGCGGCGGGGCTCCGGGGTTCGAAGGCCCAGCGCGTTCGCAAGGCTCGCGTCGAGAGCAATCCCCACTTCGGCGCCTTGAAGGACAAGCCCGAGTCGGCGATCGTGCGGGCCATCGAAGGCATGCTCGACGACGGGCGCCTGTCGAGGCGTGGCCACAAGTACCCCACGGTGTGGATTCCGGGCAAGCGCGTCCGTGCTCCGTCGTCGTCGGGAGCCTCTGGCTCCGGGCCCGCACCCTCGGGACTCGTCGGCGCGCTCAGGGCCTTTCGCAAGCGCGAGGCCCGGCGGCGCCGGTGGAAACCCTACCAGGTCTTCCCCGACGTGCTGCTCGACGCCATCGTGCGAGACCGGCCCGCCACCCCGAAGGCGCTGCTCGGTCTCCCGGGCATGGGTGCGGCGCGCATGTCTCGCTACGGCTCGCAGATCCTCGAGATCGTCCGCGAGCACGCAAGCTGATCAGCGACTCTTGGCCGTCTCGATCGCGTCGATCACCATCGAGGCGGTGATGACCTCGCCGAGCACCACGGGCTCCGCGGTCTGGTCGGGGGGAAGCACCGCATAGACCGGGACTGCGTAGCGGTTGTACTTGTCGTTGAGCCAGCTCGTGATGACCGGGTCACCCATCGTCCAGTCGGCCTTGATGGGAATGACGCCGTTGTCGGCCATCGCCTCGCGCACGGAGCGCTGCGCGAGCACGGTGTTCTCGTTCACGATGCAGGTCTGGCACCAGTCCGCCGTGAAGTCGATGAACACGACGTTACCCGCGGCTGCGGCGATGCGTTCTTCACTGAACGCCTGCCAAGGCACCTCCTCCTCGAACGAGAGGTCGGTGACGAGCGTGCCGTCGTCGCACTCCTCGACGTGCGGGGTGAGGTCGACGAAGGCCCAGGCGCCCCACGCCACGACGGCGAAGGCTACCGCAGCGGCGCCCAGCTGCTGCGGGACGCTGGCCGCGAGCCCACCCCAGCGCCCGAAGATCCAGCTGGCGAAGCCGACGAGGGAGAGAAAGACCGCGAAGAGCGCCGCCCGCTCACCGCCGATCTGGGCGGTGAGCACCGTGAAGAGCCACGCTGCAGTCCACACGAGCGAGAAGCCCATGAACTGCTTGAAGGTGTCCATCCACGTGCC
The DNA here is from genome assembly GCA_964655065.1 of uncultured Enterobacteriaceae bacterium. Classification (GTDB taxonomy): domain Bacteria; phylum Myxococcota_A; class UBA796; order UBA796; genus DRPG01. Next base: position 57,514 of record CAZZLC010000014.1, read on the forward strand.
CGGCCGCGGCAGGAGTCGGAACAAGGCCGGCGCGAACGCGACGAGCAGGAACGGGGAGGCGAGTCCGACCCCGATCGACGTGAAGATGAGGACGATCTCGGTCGCGGAGGCCTGGAGCGCGTACGCCACGGCGGTGCCGAGGAACGGTGCACTGCACGGAGTCGCGAGGAGAACGGCGAACACACCATAGGCGAAGTAGCCGGCCGGGCCCTCCTTGCTCGCGGCGTCGCTCGCGGCGCCCGTCCCGATGGCCGGGATCTCGAACACGCCGAACAGGGAGAGCCCGAAGGCGAACACGATCGCGGTGAGGGCGGCAACGTAGGGCGGGTAGGTGAACAGGAAGCCCCAGTTGACGGTCTGGCCGAAGCTCACCTGCAGCACGATCACCGCCGCGGCCATCGCCCAGAACGAGACGAGGATGCCCGCCGTGTAGGCCCACGCCGACACGTGCCGCTCCCGGGTGGTCACGTCGACCTGCTCGACGAGGCTGTAGAGCTTGAGGGTGAGCACCGGCAGCACGCACGGCATGAAGTTCAGGATCAGGCCGCCGAGCAGGCCGAACACGACGTTCGTGACCAGGGTGACCGCCGAGATCGCACGGGCGGCGGGCGGTCGCAACGTGCTGGCCTTGACGACCGGACTCGGGGCAGGCCCGTCGTCTCCCGTGGCGCGCTCGGGGACCTCGGCGAGCAGCGGCGCGTTCGTAGCCACGGCCTCGGTCCCCGCTGGAGCGAACGGCAAGGGCCGAGTGACCTCGGTGCGTACCCACTGGCCGTCGATCTTGACCTGAACGAGGCCCCCAATCACCGCATCGGTGGGAAGCGGCTCGGGGCCGTAGCCGAGCCCGTCGATGGCCACGAGCACGCGCCCGTCATCGAGCACGTCGAGCTGGACGCCGTCGGGCTCGAGGCCCCAGCTGAAGTCGGTCGCCGCGATGGGGGTGAAGGTCGGCCAGAGCGCGTCGGACGGGGGAACCTCGAGGGTGTGGCCGTCGGCCGCCGAGAGCGCGAAGACCGCGCGGAAGGGTCCGTCGGCGGGCACGGCCTCGACGGAGAGCGCAAAGTCGACGGCGAGCGTGTCGGAGGCTTCGGGGTGCTGTGCGCCGTAGTGGTCGAAGAGGGGCGCATACGGCGACGGGCTGGTGGGGGTGCCCTCGGCCACGACCTCCACCGGGAGGGCGAGCTTCGCTCCACCGGGGATGCAGCTCGTCTTGCAGACGAGCCAGTTCGCGTCGGCCTCGATCGTGACCTCGCCCGGTCCGACGTCGTCGGAGACGGTGAGCTCCGAGGTGAGGAGGACCTCCCCGTCGTAGCCGTAGGAGACCAGCCCCTCGGCTTCGAAGCGCTGGGGGACCGGGTAGGTGTGATCGGTCACGGAGAGGCCATCGGGCATCGTCCAGGCGATCTCGGTCGGCTTGCCGACCTCGCCTGGCGAGCGCCAGTAGGTGTGCCAGTCCTCGTCCTGGGTGAGGTGCAGGCCGATGCGGACCGTCTCGCCGGGCGCGACCGCGGTGCGGTCGAGCATCAGGCGCGCGAGCACCGGATGGGGCTTGCCGTCAGGCTGCACGGCCCGAAACGCAGCGCTCGCGGGCAGCCCGTCGAAGCTCACCTCGGGGGCCGGGGGCGGCGCGGGAGAGGCGACATCGGCAGCCCACGCGCCCACCCACGCCGAAAGCAGCAACCAGCAGAACACGACCACGGCGGACCCTCCTCGTGGGGGTATAAGGTGCCTGATTACCCGACCACCGCGCGAGGATCCCCTGTCGCGGGAGGAAGCCCTGCTCCTACCAATGCTCTTCGCTTGTCAGTCCCCCCTGCAGGAGTCCGTCGACGGGGGCTTTCGACGCCTGCAGGGCACGGTTCGCACCCGAGGCAGCGGCTTTCGAGCCGTCGACATCGACGTGGGCGACGAAGACGCCATGATGATCACGGCCCAGCCCCTGCGAGAAGGGGATCTCGTTCACGTCCGGCAGCTCGTCGATCCTGACGGCGTCGTCGTCTTCGATGCGGAGGACTGGTTCGGCGAGGCCGACGAACAGAAGACGAACGCTGCGTTCCTGGCCAGCGTGTCGAACCTCAACTGGCCGGTCGCACCCACCGATGCGCCACTCGTCCCCGGTCGGTGGACCGCGCTCGTCGGGCTCACCGACTCCGAGATCGACTTCGTCGCGGGCGACGTTCGACTCGACGTCGTCTTCAAGCGAGACGCCGACTTCGACGACGGGCGGGTGCGGGTGGTGCTGTTGCACCCGGAGGGCGAGGATCCCGCCCTCCGGGTGGCCCTCGACCAGGCCAAGGGCATCTGGACCGAGCTGTACGCGCAGGTCGGGATCGAGGTGGACTTCGAGGACTGGGTCACCCCCTACGACGACCTTTCCCCGCCCACGGTCGGCGACGATCGCTACGCCGGCATCCAGGCGCTGACGGGGATTCGCACCGTCGTGGTCGTGCTCGTCGACGCGATCGACACCACCGGCCTCCCCATCGATCCCGACCTGGGCGAGATCGTGGGCCTGGCAGGGGGCATCCCCGGCGCGGTGGTGCCCACCCGGCGGTCCGCGATCCAGGTCGGCACGCTCGCCGCCGCAGGCGTCGACGGACGCTTCGAAGGGGACGACATTCGCCTGCTGGCCGAGACGATGGCCCACGAGACGGCGCACTACCTCGGCCTGTTCCATCCGGTCGAGGCGATCGCCGGCGACATCCCGTGGTCGACCTTCGACACCCTCGGCGACACGCCGCGCTGTCGGTCGCGGACGCGCTGCGAGGACGTCCTCGGCTCGAACCTCATGTTCCCGTTCGCGGTCTGTGACCCCGTCGAGGGTTGCGAACCACAGGAACAGCTCACCGACGAGCAGGGCGAGGTCATGCAGCGGTACGTCGGGGTGGACTGATGGCCAGCGACCCGTACTGGCGGGCGGATCGGCTCCAGCGGCAGCATCGTCGACGGGTGCGCGGCCTCGGGGGCATGCTCTCCACCGTCGCCGTGCCCCTCCTCACCGCGGCGGTCCTCACGCCGCTCGTGCAGCGCGTGTTCCTCGGATTCCTCGACGACCCCGAGGCGACGTGGGCCGGAGGAACCGAGCGGGTGGTCCTTCGGCTGGCGCTGGTGGTGGTCGGATGGTTGTCCATCGACGTCTATACCGGGCTCGTTCGGGGCGAGCAGAGGCCGGTTCTCGCGCTCCTTCCGGTCGACCCTGCGCCGGTGGTCAGCGTCCAGCTGCTGGACGTGGCTCGTCGCCGCTGGTGGCTGCTCGTGGGGCCGGCCATCGTGCTCTCTCCGATCGCGCTCGCCGGCTCACCCGACCTCTGGGTCGCGGCCGTCTCGGTGATTGGGGGTGCGTTCGCGCTCGGACTCTCCGCCAGTGCGCTCGTGTTCAGCTTCGCGATCCTGCTCGCCGAGGACCCTCGATTCGCATCGCTGCTCGACGCGATCCGCGGCCCCAACGTGCGTGCCCAGGCGGCGTTCATCTACGCCCCGGGCGTGGTGCTCGTCCTGGTCGGGGGGCTGATGACCCTGGCCGCCCAGGGCGCCACCGCTGCCGCCGAGGGCCTGGTCGCGGGACTCGGCTTCGTGTTCCTGCCCTACGGGCTCGCGGTGCTCGCCTTGCTTCCTCTCCCAAATCTCGCCCGCCGGACCTGGTTCGCGGGTACGGTGGTGGTCGGAGAGATCGACGCGCGCGACGCGGCGCTCGCCGACCCCGAGGAGGCACTCGCTGTCTACCTCGACTGGACCGTGCGCTGGCTTCCCCGCCGAGTCGGGCGCTATGCCCTCAACGATCTGCGGCACGGCTGGCGTACCCGCCGAACCCTCGTGACGGCCGCCTTCCTGCTCGGGGCCATCGCGGCGTGGATGGCGTGGCGGCCCGATCCCGCTGCTCCTTACTGGGTCGTGGCCGCGGTGGTCCCCGCGAGCTTCCTCGTCGCGTCGAACGGGCTGTGGCTCGATCGAGACGAGCCCGAGTTCCTGTGGCGGTGGCTGCGCTCGGAGCCCGGGGATCGAGGTCCCCGAGCTCTCGGTCGCTTGTGGGTGCTCGTGCTGTGGCAGCTCCCCGTCGGTCTCATCGGGGCACTGGGCGTGTTGATCTTCGCTGGCCCTGGCCCCGCCGGGGCGGTGATCGGGGCCAGCGTCGCGATCGCCGTCGTCGCCGCGGGACTCGCCATGCTCGTGGGCCCACTACGCGAGCGCTCTTTCGTCGTCTATGCTCCCGTGGCCGCGGTCCTGGCCGGAGCGCTGTCCGCTGCCGTCCTGGAGGTCGCGTGACCCCTGCCATCGAGCTTGTCGGCGTCCGCAAGTCGTTCGGACGCACCGAGGCCGTCAAGGGCATCGATCTCAGCGTGCCCCCGGGCACCTTCGTCGGGCTCATCGGCCACAACGGGGCCGGCAAGTCGACGCTCCTGCAGATGCTCGCGGGCAACCTCCGGCCGACGGAGGGGACGGTCAGGATCGGCGGCATCGACGTCGGCGCCGATCCCCGCGGGGCTCGACGGCGGATGGGGGCCGTGCCCGAGCAGCCGCCGCTGTACGAGTGGCTGACCGCCCGTGAGTTCTTCGAGTTCGTCGCCGAGGTTCGGGGGGTCGCCGACATCGGCATCGCCCTCGAGGTGGCGAACCTGGGCGACGACGCCGAGCGGCTCATCCGGGAGTACTCCCAGGGCATGCGCCGACGCACCGCGCTGGGGGCCGCGATGCTCGGTGAGCCAGCCGTCTTGCTGCTCGACGAAGCGCTCAACGGTCTCGACCCGCCCTCCGCCGCTCGGGTGAAGGCGCTGCTCCGAAACGCGGTGCGAGGCGGCCAGACAGTGCTGCTCTCGACGCACGTGGTGGAGACGGTGCAGTCGGTCGCCGATCGCGTGGTCATGATGGTTCGCGGCGAGGTCAAGGTGGACGGGCTCACCGCCGAGCTCGGCGAGCAGGGGATCGAAGCCCTGTTTCTCGAGCAGCTCGGCGATCCTCGAACGCCCGGATAGACCGCCGCCCATGGCCGCCCCAACCGATCTTTCGCTCGCCGACCTCGCTGCCGCCCTGGGTGAGCAGCGGATCCGTTCCGTGGAGCTCGCCGAGCACGCGCTCGCGGCGATGGAGCTCGACGCCTATCGCACCGTCGATCCCGGGCGCACCCTCGCCATGGCGTCGCTGGCCGACGAGGCGTTCTCGCTGGGGGTCCGGACTGGCCGCCTACAGGGGGTCCCCGTCTCCGTGAAGGACCTGTACGGGGTGCCCGGCTGGCCGACGTGGGCGGGATCCCCGTCGCGGCTCCCCGCGCGCTTCGAGGCAGCGGGACCGGTGGTGACGGCGCTGCTCTCACAGATCGCCGTGGTGACCGGCAAGACCCACACCGTCGAGTTCGCGTTCGGCGGCATCGGGACCAATCCCCACGGTGGGACTCCCGTGAACCCCTTCGACGCCCGCGACGTGCGCGTGCCCGGAGGCAGCAGCGCCGGGGCGGGGGTCAGCCTGCAGGAGGGATCGGCGTGGCTCGCGCTGGGCACCGACACGGCGGGGTCGGTGCGCATCCCCGCCGCCTGGACGGGGACCGCGGGGCTGAAGACTACGGCCTCGCGCTGGTCGACCGGAGGCATCGTTCCGCTGTCGTCCACTCTCGACACGGCAGGGCTCCTCGCCCGCACCGTCGCCGACCTCGCGTGGGGCTTCGCAGCGCTCGACCCCACCGCCAGCGACGTCGTCGAGCCGGCCGACCTCTCGTGGGTGCGCGTCGGGCGTGCTCCCGACCGTCTCTGGACCGAGGCCTCTCCTGGGGTGGTCGAGGCGGTCGAGCAAGCGCTGGCGGAGCTTCCGGTGGCCACGACGCCGCTGGCGCTTCCCGTCGACGAGGCCCTCGAGCTCTTCGGGCTGGGCGGGCCCGTCGCGGCGGAGCTCGACGCCTTTCTCACCCAGGAGCTCCCCGACCATCGCGCCACCCTCGATCCCAACGTCGCGGCCCGCGTCGCGTCCGCAGGCGAGCTGCCCGTGCGCGAGTACCTGCGGAGGCGGCGTCGGATCGATGCGCTCGCGGCGGAGGCTCGCGAGCTCCTCCTCGACGTCGACGTCGTGGTGTGTCCCACCGTGGTCAACGCGCCCCCGACCCTGGCCGAGGTCGCGGACCCTGACGCGTACCGCGTCCAGAACCTGCGGGCGCTCCGCAACACCAGCGTCGCGAACTACCTCGGGCTGTGCGCGCTCACCTTGCCCTGCGGCCTCGACTCGGCAGGGTTGCCAGTCGGAGTCATGTTGATCGGCGCCCCTCACGCGGAGGCGCGTCTGCTCGCGGTCGGTCGCGCGATCGAAGCCCGCATCGGGACGAGCCGACAGCGTCTCGGGGAGCCCGCGCGGCTCGCGGTCGGATCGTGATCGGTCTCGTCGCGCTGCTCGCCGCGGTGGCGCTCGCCCAACCTGCCGGTCCGCCACCGCTCGCCCTCGTGGTCAGCGGCGGGGTGAGCCTCGGTTCCTACCAGGCCGGCTACCTCTACTACCTGAACGAAGCGGTGCGCCGGCCGCCCGCGGCGGTCGACCCGGTGCTCCTCACCGGAACGTCCGCGGGCAGCATCAACGCCTTGCTCATGGCGATGGCCTCGTGCCAGCCTCCGGTCCCCGATCCCCGTGACAGCCTCTTCTACCGAACGTGGATCCCGATCGGATTCGACCAGCTCTACCAACCGGGCGACACCACGGCGCGCAGCGCGTTCTCTCGCAGTGCGTTCGGGCCTGCCGCCAGGGTGCTTCGTGCCGAGTTCGAACGAGGGCTCCGTCGGGACTGTGAGCGCACGCTCGGGTTCACGACGACGCGCGTCGTACCGGGACGGGCGCGTGTCGGCGTGCTCTCGGAGCTCCCCTACAGCGAGGAGCGCTTCGCGGTGATCCTTCGGGGACGGGGTCTGGGGGAGCTCCCGCTCGTCGAGTCCACGATCTTGCCCGGGAACCCGCTCCCCCAGCCCGTTCTCCCGCTGGAGGGGGCGTCGGATCCGCTGAGCCTGCTTCTCGACGTGGTCTACGCCTCGGCCGCGTTTCCCCTGGCCTTCGAGCCGGTCACCGTGCCGTTCTGCTCGACCGAGGGGCTCGTCGACGAAGCGCCCCGGTGTTCGCTCGCAGACGCAGAGCCGGTCGAACTCGTCGACGGTGCCTTGTTCGACAACACGCCACTGCGGTTGGCCGTGGAGCTCTCTCGCGCCCGTGAGCTGCGTCCCGGACCCTTCGCGCTGCTTCCGACCGACATGGCGTGGCCGAGGCCCTCCGGGGCGATGGCCGGGGACGAGGTCGGTGGCACGTTCAAGCTCGTTCAGCAGATCGGTCAGGGCTTCGTCGAGACGGCCCAGCAGTCGGAGCTGCGAACCGTCGTCGACCAGTACCCCGAGGTCCTGGAGCGGCTGGTCATCCTCCAGGCCCTCCTGCCGAACCACGGCGAGGCCCTGTATGCGTTCGGGGGCTTCTTCGAGCGGGGGTTTCGCGAGGCCGACTTCGTGCAGGGCATGGCGGCTGCCCACTTCGCGATCCGCGACGCCGAGTCTCGGTGGGGGACGTCGTCGGCGATCCGAGCGGCCCCCGAAGCTGGGGTCGCGATGCCGCGGGAGGTCACCGCGGCCCGACCGGGGTGGCGTGCGTTCGACTGTCTCGTGGCCTTGCTCGAAGGCGGAGGGGGCCGGGCCCGGGAGTGCCGACACCCCGAGGTCACGCCGCTCCGACCTCTGTTCCAGGTCGCGCTCGACCGCCTCTACGCCGAGTGCGTGGTGTTGAGGGAGCAGGGCGTGCCGCTCGACGAGATCCGGGACTCGAGGTGTCGTCACGCCCACAGCGGTGGACGACCCCCGCTCGTCCCCGGGCTCGAGCCCCCGACCGACGCCGAGTGGCGACGTCTCGACGACGAGGACTGGCTGGGCCACCAACTCCGGCGCCTCTACGCCCACGGCTTCGTGTGGACGGACGAGGGGCTCGGGGTGGCCCGTCCCGGTGTGGCGAGACGGCACCTTCGGGACCGCCTCGCCCAGCCCGCGCTCGCGTTGGCTCGCAGCAACACGAACACCTCCAATCGGCTGGTCCGCCTGCTGGCCGAGCTCGGGCTCAATCAGCTCACCTACGCGGTGCCCCAGCAGCTCGCCTATGTCGGGGCTGGCCCGCAGGTCGAGGCGGGATGGTCGGCTCGGCTCGGACGGGGGCCGGGCGAGTGGTTCCGTGTCGGCGGGGTGCTGGCCATCGAAGGTCTGACCTCCCCCCTCAGCAGCCGGGAGAACTTCGTCGGGGTCACCCCACTCCTGGAGCTGCAGATCGAGCCGGTTCCTCTGTCGTCGCCGCTGCTCCAACCCCGGCTCGGCGTCCAGCTCGGGTACCGGTTCTCGAGCCTCGATCGACTGGGCGCCGGCACTTGTGGGGGCGAAGGACGAATCTGTACCCAGCCGGCGGTTCGCTTCCAGTTCGGGGTTTCGTTGCTCCAACGGCTGCGTGCGCAGTTCGGCGTCGGCTTGTTCCCTGCGGCGGGCGACGCGCCGCTGTCGATCCAGCTGCTGCCTCAGATCGCCGTTCAGTTCCCGACGAAGCTGTGAAGCGTCAGCGCGGCGGATCCTCCTCGGGCAGCGTCACCGAGAAGGTGCTCCCGACCCCCAGCGTCGACTGGACCGCGAGAGATCCGCCCAGACGGCCAGCGATCCGACGTGCGATCGACAGCCCGAGTCCACGGCTCTCGGGACGACCTGGCTGGAACGACCGGAAGGCGTCGAAGATGGACTGCTGGTCCTCGTCGGCGATGCCGATGCCGTTGTCTTCGACGTGCACCGCGACGCCGTCGTCGGTTGGCTCCGAGGTGATGCGGACGAAGGGCTCTCGTCTCGAGCGGTAGCGAATCGCGTTGCTCACCAGGTTCGCGAAGAGCTGTCGCAGCCAGCCGGGGTCGGACCGGACGACGGGCAGCGGTCCCACGTCGATGCGGACCCCGGCGGCGGTGGCCTCCCGGGAGAGCTCGGCGATCACGTCCTCGATCACGTCGTCGAGCGCGCATCGGGTCCAGGTCAGGGGGCCGATGTCGAGCTTGGCGAGCCGGAGGAGGTCGTCGACGATCGCCCGCATGCGCGCGGAGCTCTGGTGGATGACCTCCACGCAGCACAGGCCCTCGTCGTCGAGCGACTCGGTGTGCTCCTCGCGCAGGATGTCGCAGAACGCGGTCAGCTTGCGGAGCGGCTCGCGAAGGTCGTGGGAGGCCAGATAGGCGTACTGCTCCAGGGTCTCGTTGCTCTGGGCCAGCTTGCGGTTCAGCGCCTCGAGTGTCCGCTGGTCGCGGATGGACTGCTCGGCCTGCTCCTTGAGCCGCGTGCGCTGCGCGTGGAGCTGGGCGAACACCCTCACCTTGCTCCGCACGACCTCGGGCTCTACCGGCTTCGTCACGAAGTCGAACGCGTCGTGTCGAAAGGCCTCCTCGGTGATGCGTGGGTCGCGTCCGTGGGCGGTGAGGAAGGTGATCGGGACCTGGTTGAGGTCCGGGTCCTCGCGCACGATGCGGATGAACTCGAGCCCGTCGATGCCGGGCATCTGTACGTCGCAGAGAACACAGGCGTACTCGTACTCGAGCATGAGTCGCAGGGCCTGCTCGGCCGACTCGGCAGCGTCGACGGCGTAGGGCTCGCGCTTGAGGATCTGCTGGAGCGCGAACAGGTTCTCCGGGAGGTCGTCCACGACGAGCACCCGGGGCGGGGGAGGCGGTTCGGGCAGGATCGTGCTCACGAGGCACCCTCGGCAGTGGTGGTGCGAACTGGCGGTGCGGTGCGAAAGCGCTCCTCCAGCCTCTGGAGAAGAACGGCGCTGTCGACGGGCTTGGACAGGTAGTCCGAGGCGCCCGCGTCGAGGCAGCGCTCCCGGTCCCCCGGCATGGCCTTGGCGGTCAGCGCGAGGATCCACAGCTCGGTGCCATCAGGGCGTCGCCGGAGGCGGCGGGTGGCCTCGAGTCCGTCCATCACGGGCATCATCACGTCCATCAAGATGGCGTCGAAGGGACCGTGCTCGTCGACGCGACGTAGCGCCTCGGCCCCGTCGTCCGCCACCACCACGTCGACGCGGCGCTTGCGCAGGAGCTGGCGAAGTGCGAACACGTTCCGTACGTCGTCGTCGACCACGAGGACACGACGACCCACCAGCTCGGGCGCGTCCCCCACCGGAGGGGGGGGCTGTCGGTTGGCCCCCGATGCCCGAGCGACGACGATCGTGCGGGCATGGCCCTCGAGAGCCGTGCGAGCATCGTCGTCGGGCGGGCGAGCAGTGGTGACGATGGCGGGCACCATCCCGAGGCACTCGTTCCGGGCTCTCGCCTCGAGGAACGCCGCGCCCTCGCCCATGTCGCCATCGAAATCCACGACGAGGCAGCTCACCCCGCCGTCAATGCAGCGCTGTACGCTCTGCTCTGCCGTCCACGCGGTCGCGCTCGCGATGCCCTGGTTCGTGAGGTGGCGAGTGGTCGCGGCGGCGGTGGCCGGATTCTCTGCCACCACCAACACCGACCCCCGGACGTGCACCAGCGAAGTACCGAGCCAGTCGGCGAACCGCTCGGCAGACAGGGGCTTGGCGAGGGGATTCTCCGCCCCGGCCATGCCGTGGATCGGGATCTCGCGGGTGTCCGGGTTCGCGGCGAGGCTCGCCACCAGCTCCTCGGTGTCCGGCAGGTGGCTGTCCACGATTACGCAGACTGGAGCGGACTCGAGGCACCGGAAGTAGGCGTCGGCGCTTCGCGGGAACCACCTGGCTCCGTGGCCCATCGACCGGGCAAGCGCTGCGAGTGCGTGGCCGAGCAGCGGATCGGTGGTCGCGATCACGATGTCGCCTCGCACTGCCTCGGGGTGGCGGGGGCTCGACACCCGGTCGGGGAGGAGGGCAGGCGTCGCGTCGGGCAGCCCCACCGGGAGGTCGAGCTCGAAGGTCGATCCCCGCGCGCTGGAGCTCGCGAGCGAGAGCGCGCCTCCCATGCGTTCCGCGAGACGGTGCGAGATGGCGAGCCCCAGGCCTGCGCCGGTGTGGCGACGCGTCAACGACCCGTCGACCTGCTTGAAGGCTTCGAAGATGCGTTCGCGGGCCTCTTCGGGGATGCCGACCCCGGTGTCCTGGACCGAGAAGCGGACCTGGCCGGGCGCGTGGCTCGACGTGACCCGAAGCGTGACCCCTCCCTCCTCGGTGAACTTGAACGCGTTCGAGAGGAGGTTGCGCACGATCTGCTGTAGACGGAGCTCGTCGGTCACCACCCGAGCGGGGAGATCGCCATCGACCACCACGTCGAAGGCGAGGCCCCGCTCCTCGGCTACGGGCCGAAACAACTGTTCGAGGCCCGCGATCGACTTGCGCAGGTCGAAGCGCACCGCGGACACGCGGAGCTCCCCGACCTCGATCCTCGAGATGTCCAGGATGTCGTTGATGAGCTCGAGCAGGTCGCGACCCGCGGCTCCAATCGCTCGCGCGCTCTGCAGCTGATCGGCGTCCAGACGCTCCCCGCCATCCTCGACGAGCAGCCGGGCCAGGATGAGGATGCTGTTCAGCGGCGTGCGCAGCTCGTGGGAGACGTTGGCGAGGAACTGCGACTTGTAGCGGCTCGCAGTGTCGAGCTCGCGGGCCCGCTGCTCGGCGAGAGCGCTCGCCTGCTCGAGCTCCGCATTGGTCTGCAGCAGCTCACGTCGCTGGTGGTCCAGCAGGTCGGTCTGGAGCTGCAGCTCGGCATGGCTCTCGCGGAGCTCGCGCTGCTGCTCGGCGAGCAGCGCGGCGCGTTCGTCGAGGGTCACGTTGAGCTGTTGGAGCTTGTCCGCCTGCTCGGAGGCGTGGGTGAGCAAGCTGTGAATCCACTGCTGGTCGATGCGGGCGACGAGCACGGCCGCCACGGTGGGCAGCAGCGCCCCCAGTCGGGCGCGGATGCGGGGGTCCCCCACAGGGAGGGCGAGCTCGAGGGCGCCCACGACGTCGTCGTGGTGGACGAGGGGGACCGCAGCCACCGCAGCGGGGACCGCGTAGCCGAATCCCGTGTCGACGAGGAGCGACGCCGGCTTGCCCGTGACGACGTGGACGTCTCGCTCGGCGCACGCCGCCTGGACCAGGGTCGCCACGGGGCGGCAGTGCGGAGCGATCGAAAGCTGGGCCAGAGGCTCGAAGGCGGGACGCCCCTCTTCGGCTCGTCGGAGGTACAACACGCCCGCTCGGGCCCCCACGCGCCGGGCGAGCGCGCCGAGCAGTGCGTGAGCCAGCTCGTCCAGTCCACGAGTGGCTCGGGCCAGCTCCTCGATGGCGAGGCGAGCATCGGCCAGCTCGGACTGCTGAACGAGCCGCGAGGTGAGCTCCTCGGTCTCTCGCCGCCGCGCCACCTCGGCCGTGATGTCGCGGACCGTGGCGACGTAGTGCTCCGCCTCGTCGATCCGGAACTCGGCGAGCGACACCGAGACGTCGATGTGATGACCGTCCCTTCGCCGGCCCGCCACTTCACCGGGTGCCTGGACGCCGAGCGTGTCGACGCCGGGCAGCAGCTCGGTGATCGGCCGCCCCGCGAGCTCTCGAGCTCGGTAGCCGAACAGGCTCTCCGCTGCGAGGTTCGCCCCGATGACGAGTCCGTCGACCGTAACGATCAGGATGGCATCGGCCGCGGCCTCCAGGGCGGCCGCGGCGACCCGCACATCAGGACTTCGGGGTGGTCGCATGCGCAAGCATCGGCCGTCGGTCTGTCGGGTTCGGTGCGGAGCGTTCCGCGTGGGTCACGGGGTTCTGTAGCGGATGCGCGCGTATACAACGAGAGGTTGGTCTCGTGTGACAATCCGGAAACGCTGGACTCGCGCTTGGAAGGGCGGTTCGGCCGGTCGGGATTCAAGTTGGGTATTCAAGCGGGCTGAAATCAGGCCGCTCGGCACGTGCGTATACTCTCAGCATACACTTTGCGGCCACTAGCGGTGGCGGGCAGCGGGTCAGGTTTGTCATTCCTCGTTCAGGCGTCACGACGACGCAGAGGAGGAACATATGCTTCGAGCCACGTGGCTGGCCATTGGCCTGGTTGCCTGCACGGGTGACATGGACGACATGATGGATACCGACACGGGCATGGGCCCGCCGGATCCGACCGACGAGCCCAGCATCGTCGACATTGCCCAGGGTGACGAGAACTTCTCCACCCTGGTGGACCTCCTCGTCCAGGCCGACCTGGTCGACACCCTCTCGGGTCCCGGTCCCTTCACGGTGTTCGCGCCCACCAACGACGCGTTCTCCGGCGTGGACACCTCGGGCCTCTCCGCCGAGCAGCTGACGGAAATTCTGACCTACCACGTGGTCCCCGGCGAGGTCGACTCGCAGTCCATCCCCGCCGTGGCCGACTCGGTCGCCGAGCTGACCCTGTTCTTCGACACCACCAACGGTGTGCAGGTCAACGACGCCACCGTCACCCAGGCCGACATCGAGGCCTCCAACGGCATCATCCACGTCATCGACACCGTCCTGCTCCCGCCGGACATCCTGACCGCCGCTGGCTTCGCCGGCCTCACCGGTCTCGAGGGTGCGGTCACGGCGGCGGACGCTTCGGTCGCCACCACGCTCGGCGGGGAGGGGCCCTTCACGGTGTTCGCGCCCACCAACGAGGC
>CAZZLC010000014.1:71184-142047 GCA_964655065.1 uncultured Enterobacteriaceae bacterium
CCACCACGCTCGGCGGGGAGGGGCCCTTCACGGTGTTCGCGCCCACCAACGAGGCCTTCGACGACATCTCGGACATCGCTCCGACCGACCCGGTGGCCCTCGCGGACATCCTGTTCTACCACGCCCTGACCGAGGAGGTCCTCTCCACCGGCATCCCCGCCATCGCGGACTCGGCCTCGGGCATCACGCTCTTCTTCGACACCTCCAACGGGGTGCAGGTCAACCAGGCCAACGTGGCGATCGCGGACATCCGGACCACGAACGGGATCGTGCACGTCATCGACAGTGTCCTGCTTCCGCCGGACATCCCCACCGCCGCCGGCTACGCCGGCCTCGACCAGCTCGTGGGCGCGGTCACGGCGGCTGACCCGTCGGTCCTCGCGACCCTCACCGGCGAGGGACCCTTTACGGTGTTCGCGCCCACCAACGAGGCGTTCGATGCCATCACGGCGCCGACCGACCCCGTCGAGCTCGCCGACATCCTCTTCTACCACGCGCTCACGTCCGAGGTCGATTCCGCGTCGATCCCCGCGCGCGCAGACAGCGCCAACAACCTGACGATGTTCTTCGACACCTCGAACGGTGTGGCGGTCAACGGAGCCAACGTCGTCATCGCCGACGTCCAGACCACGAACGGGATCGTGCACGTCATCGACAGCGTCCTGCTCCCGCCGAACATCGTGGACGCCGCTGGCCTCGCGGGCCTCACCGAGCTCGGTGCTGCGGTCGGGGCGGCCGACGCGTCCGTGCTCTCGGCGCTCACGAGCCCCGGTCCCTTCACCGTCTTCGCGCCCAACGACGCGGCCTTCCAGGCCATCCAGGCGCCCACCGACCCGGCCGAGCTCGCTGACATCCTGTTCTACCACGCCTACCCGGGCTCCTTCGACTCCGCGAACCTGCCCGCGAAGGCCGACAGCGCCCTGGCGACCAGCTTCCCGAACCCGACCAACGTGAGCGCGCTCATCTCGACGGACGGCGGAGCGAACATCAACGGCGTCAGCATCGTCGCCACCGACGTCCGCACCACCAACGGCATCGTCCACGTCATCGACCAGGTCCTCCTCCCGCCCAGCATCCTCGACCTCGCGGGCATCGCTGGACTCGGCAGCCTCGCCAACGCGCTCGCCGTCGCGCCGGCGCCGAACCCGGGTGACCTCCTCGGCGTCCTCAGTGGGGATGGCCCGTTCACCGTGTTCGCGCCTACCGACGCCGCCTTCGCCGCCGCGCCGGCCGTCTCGGGGGCCGACCTGGCCAACGTGCTGCTCTACCACGTCGTCGACACCAGCGTCACGAGCCCCGTGCTCGCCGGCGACCTGGAGGATGGCGAGGTTCCGACCGCGCTCGGCGGCACGGATACCATCACCGTGGACACCACCGCGGGCACGGTCGAGGGAGCCAACCTCGCTCTCACCGACGTCAACGGCACCAACGGCACCGTCCACGTCATCGACGCGGTCATGATTCCGCCGAGCTTCGGCAACTGATTCTCGCCTGAAAGCGCCACTCTCTTCGGCCACCGTTCGCCCCTTTCGGGCGGGCGGTGGCTCTCCGCGCTACGGGGCCCGATGAGCAGCGCTCCCGAACCGCCGAACGTCTTCAGCTATCTGGACGCGCGACGCTTCCTGGGGGACTACTACGCCTTCAAGAAGGCGACCTCGTCGGGGTTCTCGTACCGGGGATTCAGTCGCCGGGCGGGAATCAAGTCGCCCAACTACCTCAAGCTCGTCGTTGACGGCGACCGCAACCTCACCCCAAAGATGGCGCATCGCTTCGGCGCCGCGTGTGGCCTCGAAGGCGACGCGCTCCACTACTTCCTCGACCTCGTCGCGTTCACGCAGGCGCGCAGCAAGGACGAGAAGTCCGATCGCTACGAGCGGCTCATCCGGTTCCGCGAGCACCGCGAGATCCACCGCATCGACATCGCCTACGGGGAGTACCTGTCGCACTGGTACATTCCGGCGATCCGAGAGCTCGCGTTTCGAACCGACTTCCGCGCCGATCCCGAGTGGATCGCGGCCCGCATGCTCCCGGCCATCGCAGCCGAGGAAGCCGCGCGCGGCCTCGAGGTCCTGAGCGAGCTCGAGATGTTGAAGCCGGGCCCCGACGGCAAGCTGCACCCCACCGACACGCTCGTGACCACGGGGCAGGAGGTCAAGGGCATTCACTTGCGCGCCTACCATCGAACCATGATGGCGCGCGCTGCGGCGGCACTCGACGAGATTCCGCCCGCCGACCGGGATATCTCTTCGGTCACGCTCTGTCTCGGTCCCGACGCGGTGAAGCGAATGAAGGAGCGCATTCGCGCGTTCCGTCGAGAGCTCCTCCAGATGTCCGCGTCGGAGAACGACCCGGGTCAGGTGCTTCAGGTCAACGTTCAGCTGTTCCCGCTCACCCGCCAGGACGGCTGAGCATCCACGAAACCGCTAATCCCCTGTTGGGTCAGGAGTTCGTTGATGGTTTTCTCGATGTGGTTGTCGGCTTGGATGGTGGGCTGCGGGACGGAGGTCGGGAATCCCGAAGGGGACGTCCCCGTGCTCTACAACGCCCGCTCGCAGCTGCCCGACGTCTCGCTCGAGCCGAGTGCGTCCACGACGACGGTGACGGCGGTGTGGCTCCGGCTCGACGCCGTGGCGCTCACGACCTGCAAGTCGGTGGGATCGCAGTCGGTGGCCCTCGACCCGCTCGGCCTCGCGGATCACGCGGGTGACGAAGCATTCGAACAGGTGGCGACGGTGCAGGACGGCCCGTGGTGCTCGCTCGTGACCGCGCTCGTGCCCGGCGAGACAGGACCGACCGAGCTCACACGGGGCGCCTCCATGGTGCTCGAGGGCGAGCTCGTCGATGGACGCTCCTTCGCCATCGTCGTCGACGAGCCGATCGGCCTGGCGCTGCACCTCGACGAGCCGGTTCGGCCGGAAGAAGGAGCTTGGCTCCTCTCCTTCGACGTGGGCGCCTGGATCGATCCCGAAGAGCTCACCGCGGCCACGGACGACCCCGTCATCGTTTCGGCCACGGAGCACACCGGCGTCTACGATGCGGTGGTGAGCCGACTGCCCGACGGGGTCACGCTGCACCACGACCGGGAGGCCGACGGGGTGGTCGACGAGGGCGATCGGCGGCTCGACCTGCGCTAGCCGCCTACGATCTCGCCGTCCTCCTTGGTGAACGACGACGGCGGGTGGTCGAGCAGCTCGAACACCACCTCGGAGGGACGACAGAGTCGAACGCCCCTCGGCGAGCACACGATGGGGCGGTTGACCAGGACGGGATGCTCGAGCATCGCGGCGAGGATGGTCTCGTCGTCGACCGCGGACTCGAGCAGCCCGAGCTCCCGGGCCGGCGACTTCGTGGTGCGGAGCGCGGTGCGCGGCGTGAGAGCGGCCGCGGCGAACAGACCGAGGAGCTGCGGTCGGGTCCACCCGGTCTCGAGGTAGGCGACGACGGTGGGTTCGACCCCCGAGGCGCGAATCATCGCGAGCACGTTGCGAGAGGTGCCGCAGTCCGGGTTGTGGTGGATGACGACGGCCAAGAGTGCCTCCAGGGCTATTCGTCGCCTCGGGTGAGGCGATCGACGCGCTTCAGCAACGTAGGTAGCCGAAAGGGTCCGTGCATCGACTGCAGGGCAGCCACCGCCTCCGTCGCGGGCAGCCCGATCGCGGTGACGTAGAGCGGCCGAGTGGTGTCGCCGCGCAGCACCTCGGTGGCGTACCCACCGTGGAAGCGGGACTTGGCCACCCCGACGACGGGCACCGAGCTGCCGAGGGCTTCGTGGAGGTAGTGGCCGAGCCCGGGTTGCCCCTCGCCGAGCCACACGTGGCCGTCGACCACCACCACGTCGAGCTCGTCGCGAGCGGGCTCGAGAAGCTCGAGCAGGCACGGAAGCTCGCGGGTGTAGAACGCGCCCGGCACGTAGTCCGCCACGTCGTGGACCTCGATCGTCCACTCCCGTGTCGGGACCTCGTCCGTCCACGCCCCGAACCCCACCGCGGCTGCGAGACCGACGTGGTGTTCCTCGTCATAGCGGACATCCGTGGCGACGATCACGGCGCTCCCCCTCACCTGGGCTTGCACCGGACCGTCCGCGGCGTCAAGCGGGCTCGGGCGTCCCGCCCACCCGGGCCTGCATGGTCTCGTAGGAGGCGTACGGTGGGATGTCGCGGTGCCGCAGCAGCACCCAGTCGATCTCGGCCAGGTTGTCGACGAGCGCCGTCCACCGCTCGCGGACCTCGCGATGGGACGCATCGGTGATCGAACGAGCGCGCTTGCAGATCTCGCCGGTGGTGCGCACCCCGTCGATTCCCTCGATCAGAGCCGCCGTGACGGTGTCGTTCGAGAGGACCGTCGGCCGGCCGATCGGGTGCCGTACGTTCGAGAATCCGCCGGTCGCGGTGTGTTGCCGCAGGAACGACGCGATGGTCGGACCGTCGAATCGCTCGAAGATCGGGCTGCCCGCGAGCTGGAGCCCGCTCACCTCGGGCACGAGCTCGTCGTCGTCGGCCGAAGCTACGGTGGGGTTTCGGAAGGAGACGTAGAAGGCGTGCAGGTCGGTCCGCGGGAACACCATCTCCGCGACCGCGGCCTGCTCCCTCGCCGAGAGCCCCTCGACCCGCGCCCGGAGATCCGGATTCTCGAGGAAGTGCAGGGGGTTCCTGACCTGACGCCCGCCCATCGTCGACTGGAAGCTGGTGAAGCCGTTGAAGCACAGCCCCGCGCCCTCGACGAGCTCGTAGATCTCGTCGACGGTGTAGGCGCGGTCCTGCGCGTGCAGGTAGGTGTCGACCACGTTGGTCGGGGCCTTGCGGTACGCCTCGACGTGCCCGTCCTGGTGAATCCCGAGACTCGCGAAGAACCAGGGCGGCAGTGCCTCGAGCACGGCCAGTGCACACTCGATCCGCGTCTCGTTGGTGTCTTCGGGCTTGCGCAGACGTCGGACCAGCTCTTGGACGAGGTAGACGTGACGGCGTCCGTAGGCGCCGTAGACCATCAGACCCATGGCGCCCGACGGATCGAGCATCGCCGCGAGAGCGGCGAGACCCGCGGAAGGGTCCTCGAGATGATGCAGCACGCCAGTGCAGTTGACGTAGTCGAACGTCCCGAGGCGAAGGTCGGGTGCGTCGAGCAAGGATGCCCGAACGAACTGGACGTTCTCGAGCCCTCGCTGCGCTACCCGCTGTCGGGCGACGTCGATTGCCGCTGCCGATACGTCGACGTGGACGATCTCGGAGTTCGTACCACGGAGCTGCTCGGCCAGGAACACGGTCGAGTGACCGGTGCCTCCGCCGGCGACGAGCACCCGGCAACCTTCGCGGAGGTCCCTCCGGCCGGCAAAGCAGAAGTGGCTGATCGCGAGCAGGCTGTCCTGGGGCATGATCTGAAGCCGCCACGTCTCGTCGGCGGGGTTCACTTCGGGAAAGGGGAATTCCTCGTACTGTTCGCGCACGGCATCCGCGGTCGGGGGCATCTCGTTGACCTCCTGGGCCTCCATCGGCGGGCGGGGCGCGTGTCATGAGGGTACGACTGCGGCATGATCTGGTGGACGACCCTCGCTCTCGCGGCCCCCGACGCGCCGGAGACGCCGCTCCCGGCGACCTTCGACTTGGCAATTTGGCAAGCGCTCGCGGCGCGAGAGCCGGCTCCGTGCGAGCGGATCACGGCATCGAGCCCGAACCCCGCGACCGACCTCCTGGCCGTGGTGGAGCAGACCACGATGCCACCGTGGGCCCCGATGCGGGCTGCGGACTGTCTCGTCCGCCGACACGCCGCCGAGCCCGAGGTGGCCATCGCCCTCCGGGCCTGGGTCGTGGATCCCGAGCGACTCGGACTCGGGCGGCTCGTGGTGACTCGCCTCGACGAGCTCGACCCGGCCCAGTCGCTGGATCTGGCGCGACGTGCCTGGAACGCGGACCACGACCGACCCTGGATCGCGCGGCGTCTCGCCCGCAGCGCTCGCGCCGAGCTCCGAGCCCTCGCGCGGTAGCTTCAGAACGAGATGAAGCCGTCGACGCGATCGTGCTCGGCCTGCAGGTACTCGTGCTTGTCGAGGGCGATCTGGAGCATCACGTCCACGCGCTCGCGCAGGATGTCGCAGGTCGGGGCAGGCGCGAGCACCGTCGGCAGCTGCTGCGCGAGGTCGTGACCGACCTGGTAGGTGATGTCGCGATGACGCTCCTCGTGGGTCGCGATGCGTTCCTGGATGGCGCTCCACCGCTCGCGCAGCCGCGGCACGTCCGTCTTCCACTCGGGCACGAACACCAGGGCCTCGGTGGTGATGGTGACCTCGCGAACGGCACAGCCCCGAGGTACCCACTCCGTCTTCACTTCGACGTCGAGGGTCGGGCGGACGGAGCCCCGCACGGTCCCCGTGCGGTCGACGTTGGCCAGCCGCAGGACCTTGGCGATCGACTCCTGGATCTCGCGGAGCGTTCTCCCCTCGACGGGGAAGTTGACGCGACGGTCCCGGTGGTCGTGCGTGACCTCGGGCGGGGGAATCTCCACCGTCGGCAGGAACGGCAGCTCGGGGATGGACGACACGCCCCCCTCGCAGGCCCAGAGCCACCACCACCAGACGATCACCGCGCCCTCCACGACAGCCAAGGGGGGAAGTGGTTGCGCGCGCGGCGGCAGCTCACGCCCCGCCCTCGAGCGTCTCCCACTCGGCGTATAGCGCCTCGACGGCTTCGGCGGCGCGCTGTCGCTCGGCGCCGAGCTCGGTGGCGCGAACGTGGTCGGTCGCGGCCTCGATCAGCGCCTCGTCGATGGCGGTGACCCGGGCCTCGGCCTCGGGCAGCTCGCGCTCGATCTCGGCGATGCGCTTCTGGCGCCGCTCCTCCTCGCGCTGGCGACGCTTCTGCTCCTCGTAGGCCACCGCTCCCGCGGTGGGCTCGGCCTCCAGCTCGTCCTGGGGCGAGGCGTCTCGCTCGAAGTCGCTCGGGCGAACCCCTTCGCGCAGATCGACCTGGCCGTCGGAAAGACGGGCCACGTGGGTGGCCACGCGCTCCACGAGCCACCGGTCGTGGGTGACGAGGACCAGTGTCCCCTCCCAGTCGACCAGCGAGTCGGCCAGCATCTCGGTCGTCTCGACGTCGAGGTGGTTCGTGGGTTCGTCGAGGAGCATCAGGTTGCTCGGACGGAGCACGAGCGCAGCGAGCGCGACCCGCGCCTTCTCGCCGCCCGACAGCACGCCGATCGGCTTGAGGGCGCCCTCGCCAGACAGACCGAGGCCCCCGAGCACGGAGCGAATCCGCTCGGGCGAGATCATCGGGAGGGTCTCGGAGAGGTGCTCGAGCCCAGAGGGCTCGCTGGGCAACGACTGGGCGAGATCCTGGGAGAACAACCCGATGCGCACGCGGTCGCCGGGCTGGCGACGCCCGGAGAGCAGGGGCAGCCGGCCCGACACGCTCTGAAGCAGCGTCGACTTGCCGCAGCCGTTCGGCCCGACGAGCGCGACGCGCATGCCTCGCTCGAGCGACAGGTTCACTCCCTGCAGCACTGGTTGGTCGGCCTCCCAGCCGAGGTCCGCGTCGGTGAGCGTCATCACCTGCTGGCCGCCGGGTGGTGGCTCGGGCAACTGAATGCGCGGCCCGCGCTGCTCTCGCTCCGGCGCCTCCACCCGCTCCATCCGGTCGAGCCGGTTCTGGCGCGAGCGGGCCTGGGACGCTTTGGTCGCCTTGGCGCCGAACCGCTCCACGAAGCGCTCCAGCTTGGCGATCTCCTTCTGTTGACGCTCGTACGCGCTGGACCGCTGCTCGTCGGCGAGCGACCGCTGGGCGAGGAAGCTCGAGAAGCTGCCCGTGTAGTCGGCGAGCCGCTTGTGCCGAATCTCGACGACCCGGGTGAGGCAGCGCTCCAGCAGGTAGCGGTCGTGGCTGACCACCACGAACGCCCAGGGGGCGCTGGCCAGGAAGCCGGCGAGCCACGAGCGGGCCTCGAGGTCGAGGTGGTTCGTGGGCTCGTCGAGCAGCGCGACATCCGGCTCGGAGAGCAGGAGCCTCGCCAGCGCGATGCGCATCTGCCAGCCCCCCGAGAACGTCGTGCAAGACCGCTCCCAGTCTTCGGGTCCGAAGCCGAGCCCGTCGAGCACCTCGCCGATCCGCTCGTCCTGGGCGAAGCCCCCCGCCTGGCGCATCGCCTCGGTGGCGCGGTCGAGCCGCTCGGTGGCTCGGGTTCCCGACGTCTCGACCGCCCGCTGGGCGGCCTCGAACTCCGCGCGAAGCCCGTTGAGACGGTCCATGCGGCTCCTGGCTTCCTCCCAGACCGTCTTCTCCGACCCCGAGACCGCGGTCTGGGGCAGCCAGCCGAGCCGCAGGCCGTTCCGCTTCTGCAGCGCCCCCGAGTCCAGCGGGATCTCGCCCACGAGGGCGCGCAGCAGGGTCGTCTTGCCCGAGCCGTTGCGGCCCACGAGGCCGACGTGGTCGCTGGGGCGGACGTGCACGCTCGCGTCGACCAGGATGTCCCGTCCACCCATCGACACGGTCGCCGATTCGAGTCGGATCACCGTCGGTTCCTCACTCCCTGCCGAAGTCGGGCGAGCCCCAGGCGGAGCACCCGCCACAGCTCGGCGACTTCGTCGTCGGACGCCTGGCGTAACAGGTGGACCTGCAGCTGGCCGTGCTCGTCGAAGACCAAGCGGTCCAAGAGCCCCTCGGGTAGGTCGTCGCGAACGATCGCCAGCAACGCTTCGCCGATGCCCTCGAACCCCGTACCGCAGCCACAGGAGCGGCCTGCCCGCAGCGCCGCGAGGTGCCGCTCGACGGGGAGGACGTCACGATGTCCGGCGGGGAGGAGGTCCCGGGCGAGGAGCAGCTCCTCCTCGGCGCGCGAGGGCTCGCCGCGGTGGCAGAGCGTGATTCCGAGCGCGGTGTGCGCCTGACCTCGCAGCAGAGGGTCGGCCACGTCGGTGGCGGCGAGCAGCAACGACTCTCCCTCGTCGGCCCGGCCGACGTCGACCAGCCACAGTCCGAAGTTCCGGAGGGTCGAGGAGCGCAGCTCGGCCGAGGCCGGGCCCGGGAGGTCGGCGAGCCGGGTCAGGGCGTCCTGGTAGTGGGCCTCGGTCTCGAGGGGCCGATCCGCTTCGCTCGTGGCCAGGGCCAGGCCGAGGGTCACCTCGTGGGCCCTCTCGGGGGTGCCGAAGGCGTCGAGGAGAGCCTGCAGCGAGGTGAGGGCCTGGATGCGGGTCGAGTGGTCGCCCACGAGCCCGGCGAGGTTGGCGAGGGCGGCGAGGAGACCCTCGTGAACAGCGTCGCGAGGCCCGAACCGTCGGAGGACCTGCTGGCGCACTCCCTCGAGGACGCGGATCGCGCGGACGGGATCGCGGGTCCGGTCGGCGCGTTCGAGCGCGGCGTGCGCCAGGTCGCGGATCTCGGTGTCGGTCAGCGGGTCCAGCTCGGCATCGACGAACGGGCGCGCGTCGGTCCGTTCTCGGACCTCGGCGCCCACGATGCGGGCCATCGCGAGCTCGGGATGAGCGTGTCGTCGAAAGATGGCGACCGCCTCGGCAACGTGGGCCGCGGCCTCCTCCAGGATGCCCTGGGCGAGCTCGGCGTCGGCGAGCGGCAAGAGGCCGTAGCCCACGCCGGGATGGCCCTCGCCAAAGAACCGGCGCCGCTGGTCGAGACCCGACTGGAGCACCCGGACCGCCTCGTCGGTCTGGCCCGACGCGAGCAGCAGCTCGCCGAGGTTCCGCACGTGAGAGAGCTGGGCCTGCGCGCTGGGTGCGTCGACCCCCTCGACGGCAGCCGCGCGGCGCAGCGCAGCGATGGCACCCTGCAGGTCACCGGACGCGACGAGCACGGCCGCGAGCTCACCGAGCGCGTTCGCATGGCCCGGTGTGTCGGCGCCGTGGTTGCTGCCGGCGCTCTCCGCGAGCTGGCTCGCCACGACCTCGGCCTCGCGCCGGTTCCCCGTGCGCAGGGCGGCCCACGCGTCGTCGATCGTCTGCACCGGCCCCCCCTGGATGTCACGTCGTATCCTTGCGATGCCGGGCCCGCGCCATAAGGACCGAGCGATGAACCGCCGGACGACCATTCGGGCCCTCGCCGCGTGGGGACTGCTCGGAGCGTGCACTGGCCGATCCCCGGCTCCCGTCACCCCGCGCTGGCTCTCGCTCTCTCCCCAGATCACGGAGACCGCGTTCGCGCTCGGCGCAGCGCTGGTCGGCCGCAGCACGTTCTGCGTGCTTCCCCCCGAAGCGGAGCGACTGCCGCGAGCGGGCACCGCGCTCACGCCAGATCTCGAGGCCATCGTGGCCTTGGGACCCACGGGCATCCTGGTCGGAGGGGCGAAATCCATCGACGTGGACCGGCTCGCCAAGCTGGCCCCCGTCGAGGTGCTTCCTTGGCTCACCCACGCCGAGGTGGTGTCGTCCATCCGTCGTCTCGGCAAGGTGCTCGAGGTGAGGCTCGCCGCAGACGCGCTCGCCCGGCGCTTCGAGACCACGCTCTCGGGCGACCCGCCCTCGGATGCGCCCCGGGTGCTGCTCGCATTGGCCGGCGCCGATCTCGGTCGGGGCACGCTGTGGTACATCAAGCCCGCCTCGCTACACGGGGCGGCGCTCGCCGCTGCAGGGTTCCGCAACGCCGTGGACGGTCCCGTTCAGGGCCCCCCGCAGATGTCGCTCGAACAGCTCATCGACCTGGATCCGGACGTCATCGTGATTCTCTCCGCGCAGGAGCTGGACGAGGCCGCGCAGCAGCGCACGAAGTCGGCGTTCGCGGCGATCGAGCCTCTGGCCGCGGCGCGCGCGGGTCGCATCGCGGTGCTCCACGGGCCGACGACCCTGTCGACCGGTCCGTCGATCCTGGACTTTCCCGCGCGCCTCGCGGCGGTCGCGAAGCGACCGGAGTGATCACGGCCCGCAAGGTCGGGGTCCAGCTCGACGGGCGCTGGATCCTCGACGGCGTGGACCTTGCCGTGGCCAAGGGCACGCTGACCGTGTTGGTGGGACCCAACGGCGCGGGCAAGTCGACGCTGCTCGACGTGCTCCGGGGTTGGCGGCGCCCCACCCGGGGTATCGTCGAGGTCAGCGGGCGCGCCCTTCACGACCTGACGCCCCGCGAGCGCGCGGCCCAGGTGGCTTGGCTGCCCCAGCACCCGAGGGTCCACGACGTGATGACGGTGGCCGAGTGGCTCGGCACGGCGCGGTACCGCTTCGGGGAGGTGCCCTCGGCGGCCCGACCCGCCATCGACGCCTCGCTCGCCGAGGTCGACATGGCCTGGGCGGTCGACCGCTTCGCCCAGACGCTGTCGGGCGGGGAGGCGCAGCGGGTGGCGCTCGCGGCCCTCATCGCCCAGGAGGCCCGAGCCTGGCTGCTCGACGAGCCCACTCACCACCTCGACCCGGCGGCAGTACAGGCGATTCTCGGCGTGCTTCGGCGGCGCCTTCGCGAAGGCCAGACGATGGTGGTCGTCGCGCACCAGCTCGACGAGATCACGAGCGTCCTCGAGCCAGATGATGCACCACTGGTCAGCGTCGTCGGCCTGCGGGAGGGACGCCTCCGGTTCGTGCGTCCGCTCGACGACCCGCAGGAGCTGGCTCGGGCGCTGTCCGAGCTGTACGACGTGCGGCTCGAGGCCGTGACCCTCGCTGGCCGGGTCCGCTTCGTGGTGGTGCCGTGATGCGCCTGCGGATCGGGTTGGTGGTGGGCCTGACCGGTCTGGTGGTCGCCCTGGCGCCGCTCCTGGGGCCGCCAGTTCGTGCTGACGCGATGGCCTTCGTGCTCACCGAGCTCCGGGTTCCCCGGGTGCTCGTCGGGGCGCTGGTCGGCGCGTGTCTCGGGGGAGTGGGGGCCGCCTACCAGGCCCTGTTCGCGAACCCGCTGGCCACCCCGAGCACCACCGGAACCACCGCAGGGGCGGCGCTCGGAGCGCTGTTCGCGTTCGTGGTCTTGCCGGCGTCGCTGACCGCGTCGTCGTGGGTGGTCGTGGCCTGCGCGTTCGCAGGCGCCCTCCTCGTGTCTGGCCCTGTTGCCTGGCTCTCCCTCCGTGGCGAGGCTCGCATCGAGTCGGTGCTGTTGGCGGGCATCGCCGCCACGCTCGCGGCGTCGGCCCTCACCACGGGCCTGCAGGTCCAGGCCGACCTCACCGCGACGTTTCGCGCCGTTCGGTGGTCGCTGGGAAGCGTGGAGCAGGTTGGCTACGCGGGCGTACTGGCCTTGTCGGGGACCACCGGACTCACCCTCGCCCTGGTCCTCGGTCGCACCCGAGGCCTCCAGAGCCTGGTCCTCGGGGAGCCCAGTGCACACGCGCAGGGTGTCGACGTTCCCGCCGTCCGTCGCGATGTGCTGATCGGCGGTTGCTTCGGCGTCGCCGCGTCGGTGGCCTGGTGTGGACCCATCGCCTTCGTCGGGCTCGTGGTGCCCCACCTGGTGCGGCTCGCGCTCGGCCCCTCGCGGCGCGTGGGCATCCCGCTCTCCGCGGTCGTCGGCGCCGGCTTCCTCGTGCTCTGCGACACGCTCGGTCGAACGGCGTTCCCGGGGACCGTGCTGCCCGTGGGCGTACTGACCGCCGGAATCGGAGCCCCGCTCCTCATGGGCCTCGTGCTGCGGCGGCCGACCCCCTAATGGGGCGGCGCGTTGCCCGAGACGGAGCGGATCATCTTGGGCATCTCCTCGTACTGGACCAGCCGCTCTCCGGGTCGGCTCGCGAGCCCGAACAGGATGGCCATCTGGGCCGAAGGCTGGTCGGCTGCGCGGAGCCACGCCTTGTAGGCCTCGGTGGCGCCCAGCCGGGCCCGCATCACGGGCTGCAGCAGGTCCAGCACGGGGTCGACGGCCTGACCGAGGCCCCGGACCGCCACGACCTGGTCCTGCATGACCTGGAGCAGCACGTCGCCCGTCTCGGCCTTGTAGATCCTCGGGGAGTCGATGTACGCGAAATAGACGGTCTCGAGCTCCTCGCGCGGCGCGCCGAGCACGGTGAGCTCTCTGATGATGGGCTGGCTCTGGGTGAGGCTCGCGAACCAGCGGTCCTCGGCAGTCGCCATGTTCCGTGCCGCTTCGTGGACCGGCTTGGCCCCTCGAATGACCCAGACCGCAACTCCGCCCGCGCCGATGATGCCGGCGATGATGGCCCCGAGCAGCGCAAAGCGGGCCAGGGAGAAAGCGAAAGAGCTGAAGAGGTCGAACTCGATCGAGCCACGGACGAACCTCCGCTCGTCGGGCTTGCGCTCTCTGTCGTCGTCGTCGGGCCGGTCGTGCGGGGCGACGTGAACGCGATCGGGCCGGATCTCCATGCGATCATCCTCGAGGGGTAGGCCCGCCGAAACTAACCGTTGCACCCTTCCCTGTCAGGGGAAGAGACCGCTCGGCAGGAGGCCGGCCCTTGCGAGCAACGCTGCCACGAAGAGTGCCAAGAAGACAAGAACTCCCAGGGTGAAGCCGAGACCCCCTCCCCCGACGACCCCCTTCGGAGCACGTTTCCGGTCGGTAATCCACACCGTTCGGCCAGGCCGACCTGGTCTCAGTGCCCAGCCCGGCTGCTTGGCGCACGCGGGTCCGAGGGCCTCGTTCACCACCCCACGTAGGACCCCCCCTGGAACCAAGCTGTGCTGGCCGAGACCGTGCACCAGCACGAGCGCGCCCGCCCGAGGCGGCTCGGCATCGACCAGGGTGCGCACGAGCTGCTTCGCGAGCCCGGCCCTGAGGTCGTGAAGGTCGACGACCACCGCACCGTGCTCCTCGCCGATGTGGGTCTTCGTTCGCCACGGCCGCTCGTCAGACCACGGCTGTTCGCGGGCTGCCTTCTCGATGCCCGACAAGAGGCGTCGATACCGGTCGAGCTCGGACGCCACTACGTCCTCGCGTGGGTCTTCGTCGGGTGTCGGGCGCGGCGCAGGAACTGCGACCACGGATGGAGCCGGAACGCCGTCGCGTCGGTCGAGGAGAGGGGCTGGGCGAGGCGCTCGATCATGTCACCGGCGCGCGCGTAGGCCTCCACGGCGGTGCTCTTGCCCATCGCCTTGAGGTACCGGCCTCTTGCGATCTGGCGCTCGATGCGAACGCAGGCGGCGGGTTGGGTGTCGAGCCAGTCGGCGAGCGGACGGAACACCAGGTCCGGGTCCACGCTCTCGCTCATGGCCCGCGCCTGGGAGACACAAGCCAGGGCGAGCGCGGGCAGGTCGCCCGTGCGGCGCAGCCTGCCCACCGCGGCCCCGAACTGGCCGAGTGCATTGCTGCGGTCGCCGTTCAGCCATCGCGCCTCGGCCTGGAGCGCTCGTGCCTGCTCCGCGGTGACGGTGAGACCGGCCGCCTCTCCACGCTGCACCACCCCGCCGAGCCGCTGCACGGCATCATCGAGCAGCCCCGAGGCGACCTCGATCCGCCCCCAGACCAGGTCGACCTCGAGCCGAAGGTCGAGGTGCTCGGCACGTCGCAGCGTCGCGGCGAGCTCGTCGACACACTCCTGGGCCTGGCCCAGCCGGCCGAGGTCGACTTCGCACCAGGCATTGGCGAGGAGGAGTCGAACGTAGAAGGTCGGTACCTCGCTCTGCCGGATCAGGGGCATCTGGTGGTAGAGCAAGCCGAGCGCTTCGGAGAAGCGACCCTGCAGACGCAGGGCGTGGGTCCACGTGGGTACGGCCTCGGCGAGTCCGCGGATGTCCCCGACGTCGCCGAACACGCTGATCGCCGTCCACGCGGTGGCCTCTGCCTCGGTGAGCAGCCCACGCGAGAACTGCCAGCCGGCGACCCCGGTGTCGGCGTGAGCCCGCACGGATGGGTCACCCACCTCGACGGCGAGGCGTCGGGCCCGGCCGTGCCACTGGGCCGCGTCGTCCACGTCGCCCTGGATGCGCTGCGACCACCCCTTCAGCGAGGCGACCATCGCCCCGAGCGGGCTCGGAGGCGTGTTCTCGACGTGTTTCCACGCTTCGTCGAGCTCGCGCCGGAAGCTGGGAAAGTGTCCGATGGCCCTGTGGATCTGGGCTCGCGTGAGGTGCATCTCCGCGTCGAACACCGCCTGCTCGACGCGGGGGAGCCCGGTGCGTCGCAAGCACCTCTCGGCACGGGCCAGCGCCTTCGTGGCATTGCCATCTGTGGGGTTCGAGGACAGCAGGCAGTTCGCGTAGAGCAGGAGGAGTTGACCGCGCAGCACGTCGTCGACGCCCCGGGCGGACACGTCGAGGTTCGGGATGACGTCGTCGAGCACCTGAAGGGCGGTGACCGGCTCGTTGTAGGCCAGGTGGTGCACCGCCCAGTCGCGAGCGCGCAGGAAGGCCTGTCGCGGCTGACCCGTGGACAGAAGCAGTCGGATCTGCGCAGCAAACGCGGGATGATCGGCGACCTGGTCGATGATGAGGCGCTCGAGCACGCGCCGACGACCCGGCTGGAGCTGGTCGATCACGATGTCCTCGGCGAGGACCTGACGCCAGGTCGCGTAGTCGAAGCCTTTGCGCTGCTGCAGCGTGATCCAGCCGCGGTTCGCGAGGTCCCGCAGCGTGGGCAGCACCTCGGCGGGGGACCGCTGCACCGCGCCGGCCACCACCCGCACCGAGCCTTCACCGCCCATCAGGGCCAGCGCCTCGAGGCAGCGGCGCCGGTCGGTCGGCAGGCTGGCGAATCGGTCGAGGATGCGGTCGCGGGCGCCCTCGGGGACCTGAAGCTCCCAGGTCTCCTGCTGCGCCCACTCGATGCGGTTCTGGTCCCGGCTGCGCACCCGGAGCATCCCGTCGGCGATGAGCCCGTGAACCACCTCTTCGACGTAGGTGGGCAGACCGCCCGAGGCTTCGTGGATCCGGCGCGCCACCGCGGCGGGCGGCGGGCGGCGGTGGAGCATCGCGCCCACGAGCAAGGCCACCTCGCGAGGGGTCATGGGCGGCAGCGGGATTCGCCGGGCATCCTTGAGCCGTCGCCGGGCGAGCGAGTCCGGGTCGTCGGCGTGCTCGGTGCAGTCGCCGATCAGCATGACCCGGGAGCCCAGCGTGGCGAGCTCCTGACGAAGCCCCGCGAGCGCCTCGTAGCCCACGGGACCGGCGTACTGCAGGCCGCGCACGAAGACGATCACGGGGTTCTGGTCGTTGTGGGCGCGCCGGTCGAGCAGTCGAGCCCCCGCCTGGCGAATGACCTCGAGCCGCTCGGCGACCGCGATGCTCGAGGCGTAGGTCATGCGGTCGATGGCGTCGGCGTCGTGCTGGATCGCGTCGGTCGCGAGCTTGCCGAAGGAGCGGGCCACGATCGACAGCGCATAGGCGAACTGCACGAGGTCGTCGGCCCCGGGCCGGAAGAAGATGCTCACCGAGCGCCAGCCGCGGTGGGTGACCTCCTTCTCCATCGCCCCCATGATCGAGTGTCGCCCGGACCCGTCGACCCCTACCACCAGCGCCATCGCGCCCGACGCGTCGGGGTTGCGGAGGTCGGCGGCGTGGTCGATGAATGCCTGCAGCTCCCGAAGCTGCTTCTCCCGACCCACGAGGCGCTCGCGGCCCTGGTCCACGTCGAGGGTGCCGGGCAGCCGCAGCATGCCGCCGGCGAGCGCCTCCAGCGCGTGAGCTACCTCCGCTCCGGTCTGCGGCCGCTGGGCCGGGTCCTTCGCGAGCAGGCGCAGGATGACGTGCTCGAGCCCCTCCGGCAGGGTGGGGGCGAACGAGCGCGGCTGGGGTGGAGGCTCGCGGACGTGCATCCGTGCGAGCTCACCCAGGTCGTCGGACTCGAAGGGGCGCTTGCCGGTCGCCATGCGGAACAGCAGCACCCCGAAGGAGTAGAGGTCGGAGCGACCGTCGACGTTCTCGTTCAGCAGCTGCTCGGGCGAGGCATACGCGAAGGTGCCGATGAACTCGCCTTCGCCCGTGATCTGCTGCACGGGGTCGGACACGCGCGCGGTGCCGAAGTCGAACAGCTTCACGCGTCCGTCGGGGAGCACCAGCACGTTGGCCGACTTGAGGTCCCGGTGGACCAGTCCCCGCTGGTGGATGTGGTCGAGCGCGAGGGCGAGGTCGTGACCGAGGCGGATCACCTCCTCGGTACGCGCGTCGGTGCCCGGCTTGCCGCACCGCTTGACGTAGGCCTGGATGGGGGTCCCCTCGATGAGCTCCATCGAGAGCCAGGGCGAGTCGCCGTGCAATCCGTAGGCGTACACCCGAACGATGTTCGGGTGGTTGAGGCGGATCATGGCTTCGTACTCGCGGTTGAACCGCGGCAGCGCCCCGCCGGTCTGCACGAGCAGCTTGAGTGCCAGGTGCTCGCCGCTCGAGCGCTCCTCGACCTCGTACACCTCGGCCATCCCGCCGCGGGCGATGGGTCGCAGGACCCGGTAGGGTCCGATCTCCTTGGGGATGGTGGTGGCGCTCGAGGAGGCTTCGTTCAACGTCGTCCCTGGCGGATCCAGCTCGACCACGGGTGGACGCGCAGTGCCGCCCGGTCCGTGTCGGACAGGTTGGTGGCCATGCGATTGAGTACCATGGCCGCCTCCCTGAAGGCCTGTTCCGAGCGGGCCGGATCCTGCCTTGCACGGTACCACGCGCCTTTTGCGAGCAGCTGTTCGAGCTGCAGCAGGACCATGGGTTGCCCTTCGAGGAGCGCCTCCACGTGGCGGAAGATCTCTGCAGGGTCCTCGCGGCTCGCGAGGGTGCGTGCGCGCGCCCGAACGCCTTCGGCCAGGGCCGTGAGATCGCCGGCCCCCAGCAGACCGAGGATCGCGGACTGGAACTGCGACGTCGACGCTTCGAGGTCACCCACCGCGAACAAGGCCTCCGCGAGCACCGAGCGCGCGTGCTCGGCCAACACCGCGAGCTGCGCGTTGCGCGCCGACCGGTGAACCTCCTGGAGCACGTAGGCCGCGGTCTGTGGCTCGCCCGAGGCGAGGAGGATCCGGCCCGTGAGAAGGTTGGTCTGCAGCCGCAGGTGGAGGTGAGCTCCGCGGTGCAGCGTGGCCGCGAGCTCGTCGACGCACTCCTGGGCGCGACCGAGGCGCGACAGATCGAGCTCGACCCAGCCGGTGGCCTGCAGGAGCTCGACATACGGCACGGCGTCCTGACACTGGCTCGCAGCCGGCAGACGCTTGTAGAGCTGGGCGAGCGCCTCGGAGTACCGTCCCTGGAGTCGCAGGGTGTGGGCCCAGCGGGCCACCGATCGCCACAGACCGCAGGCGTCGCGAGCGCGCTCGAAGTGCTCCATCGCGAGGCTGTAGGCCTGCTCGGCCTGCGTGACCTGACCTTCTCCGAACAAGCAGGTCGCGGACTCGAGGATGGCGTAGCCCATGCTGCGCACGTCCCCGCTCGCTTCGGCGTGGTCGACCGCGACCCCCGACCAGTGGTCGGCCTTCTCGAGGTAGCCCTGCAGGCGGTGGCTCGACGCGTACTCCACCGCGAGCGCAGCCGCGAGCGCCGGCTCGTCGTCGGGACTGGCCAGCCCTTCCCACGCCTGGTCGAGGTACTTCCTGTAGATCCCGTAGTGACCGATCATCTTGTAGAGTCGAGCCTGCTCGAGATCGGTCCGCACCACGAGCACAGGGTCGTCGAGAAGCTGGGCGAGCTGGCGCGCCTGGTTCAGGGTGCGCCCGTTCGACGGGTCGGTCGGCGCGACGGTGCGGAGGCACCGTGCATACTGCAGCAGCAGCTCCGCGCACTCGGGGGCCCGGTCCACGGCCCGGAGTCGGTCCACGACCGGCTCGGCCATCTCGAGCACGCTGCGGATCCGGTGATGGGTGAGGAGCTCGGTCGACAGGGCGTTCGCCTGGACTGCGGCCTCCTGGACCCGCCCCGTGGCCACCAGCGCGTTGACCCGACCGCGACTCTGCGGCTCGTCGGGCTCGGCCGCCGCCAATCGGGCCTGGTACAGGGCGCGACGTGCGGGGTTCACCCGCTCGCGGAGGAGCTTCGGGAGCACGGGGTGCCGCCACCGCAGCACCGACGGGTCGCTGCACCGCCGTACGACCCCGCGCTGACAGAGGCCATCGATGGCCACGGTGAGCTCGGCCTGGGTCCAGCCCACCATGCGAGCGAGGATGGGGATCCTGGTCGCGTCCTCGGCCACGGCCAGGGCTTCGAGCAGACGCCGCCACGTCACGGGAAGCCCCCGGAGCACGCGCTCCGCCGCGCTCGCCGCTTGCTCGGGGCTCGGCACCTCGGTCGTGTGGTCGGCCCAGGCGAGTCGGCTGTCTTCGGCCTCGATGCCGCCGGAGGCCACCAGCCGCCGAACCGTCTCCTCGACGTAGAGGGGCTGACCGTTGGTGACCTCGTGTAGCTGTCGCGCGAGCTCGGCGGTGGGGGGCCGCCGACCGAGCATGTGACCGACCGAGACCGCGATCTGGCGGGTGTCCAGGGGGGCGAGTGGCACGAGGAGAGGGTCGTTGAGCCTTCGATGGGCGGCGGTGCCGGGCTCGAACTCACTGCTCCGGCACGACACCACGATCTTGAACGGCGTGTCGTGGAGCTGCTGCAGCCCTCGCCGAATGCCGCCCAGGAGGTCGAGGGTCAGGGGGTCGGCACGATGGACCTCCTCGACGAGCAGCATCACGGGCTGGCTCACGCAGCGGAGCGCTGCGACGTCGACCGCGGCCTGCCGCAGGGTGGCCCGGCCCTGTGGGTTCGCGAGGGAGGCGGGCGTACAACAACGCATTACCGTATCCGCCAGCGCATCCTTGTCGGGGTGGATGCAGTCGATGGCCATCTGGTGCAGCGTCTCGGCCAGCCGGGCCATCGCCTCGCCCCGTCGCAGCTGCACCCGGTAGGGAGCGATACCGCGCTCCCGCGCTTCGCCCTCGAGGTTCTCGAGCAGGCGCCACCGGTCGCTGCCATCCTCCCCGGTGACCACGACGAGCGAGCTCGAAGGCCCTTCCTCGAGGTGGGTCCAGATCCGGTGGCGCTCCGGTCCCCGCGCCACGCTCTGCTCCTCGTGGATCGCGAGGCGAGACTGGGACGTGAAGGGTCGCCCGTGCATCTGCTCGAGGGCGGCCGCGACCCGACCCGCGGTCTGGACGCGCTCCTCCGGGGACTTGGCCAGCAGCTTCAGCACGAGCTCGGCGAGCTCGGCGGGGATCGAGGGGACGTGGTCGCGAGGGTCGGGCGGCGGCTCGTAGAGGTGCTGCCGGATGAGCTGCTCCTGGTCCCGGGCGGTGAAGGGACGACGTCCCGTGGCGAGGCGAAACAGGAGCACGCCGAGGCTGTAGAGGTCCGTGCGGTGGTCGATCCGACCCGCGAGCACCTGCTCGGGAGAGGCGTAGGCGAAGGTGCCCACGAACTCGCCGTCCTGGGTGATGCGCTCGCCGTCGGCGAGGTGCGCCGCGCCGAAGTCGAGCAGCTTCACCCGGTCGTCCGGGAGCACGATGACGTTCGCGCTCTTGAGGTCCCGGTGGACGAGCTTGCGCTCGTGGATGTAGTGCAACGCCTTGCTGACGTGGTAGCCGAGCCGCAGGACCTCACGGAGGCGCCGCGGGGCTCCGGGGCGACCCATCCGCTTGACGTGGGACTGCGCCGCCACACCACGCAGGAGCTCCATCGTCAGCCAGGGGTGACCCTGGTGGAGTCCATAGTGGTAGACGCGCACGATGCCGGGATGGTTGAGGCGCGTCATGGCCTCGTACTCCCGATCGAAACGACGCAGGGCCTGACGTACGGCTACGAGGAGCTTGAGGGCCAGGCGCTCCCCGCTCGCCGGGTCCTGGACCTCGTAGACCTCTGCCATGCCGCCCGACGCGATGGGTCGGATGATGCGATACGGCCCGATGTGCTCTGGTGTCAGCGCCACGTCGTCCCCCCTGTGGTTCGCCGATCGCGACGTGTGAGGCACCGATCGGTGAGCCGTCGCTCCGTTCGGACGATTCCCCTCCCGCTTGGTTTCACGAGGGTTACAGTTGGCTGTCTCGCCCTCGGTGGGCGGATCTGGAGCAAGCGTCGGCACGAGCCTCCGTGCGAGGATCTCGGATCGCCTGGGGACCCGCTTGACCATCCCGGGGCCAGAGGGACACGGAGGGGACAGTGGGGTCGGGGGGTGCGGAACAAGTGCCGCGGGTCGGCGAGTCGGACCGCTGCGGCCCCGAACGGGCCACGCCCGGGTGACGAGAGAGGGGTTGATGGCGTATTCGTTTGGTTTCCGTCGTTCTGTTCTCGCGCCGAGGCCCGTCCGTGGAACGCTTCTCGGGTCTTGGCACGGCTCCTGCACTGGTCCCGAATGCTCCGGGGCGGTGCCCTCACCATCAACATCCCCGCGCCACGGTGGGGGCCCGCCCATTCCCTTCCCTCTCCCCGATGACTCCGGGTGGCCGAGGAAGGTCCGATGAGCCGTGACGCAGCGAACTTGAGGTCCCTCGGAATTCTTCCCGCGGCGGTGCCCTTCATCGCGCCCATCGTCTCGATGGCGTTCGGGCTCCTCGTCGGGGGGGCGATTGGCTGGCGGGCCCACGATGACCGGGCCCTGAGCAGCGTGATCGGGGCAGCCGACCCGACCGATGCCTGCGACTCGGTCGGGCCCCAGCGCACTCGGTTGACCGAGATCCGGGCGCAGCTGGCGGGCCTCGAGGGGCAGGTCGCGGACAAGGAGCGCGAGTTGGCCGACCTTCGTCGGCGGCTCGAGGCGCCGGGGCTCTCCCGGGAGGCGGCTGCCGACCTCCAGGCGGCGATGCAGATTGCCCGCGAGGGGTTGGCCGAGGCGCGGCTCCAGGTTCGGGCACTCCAGCGCACGAAGGACCAGCTGGTCGACCGGCTCTCCACGACGCGGGAGCGGCTCGAGCAGACCCGGGCCGACCTCGAGGCCGAGGCGGCGATTCGCGAGGCGCTGCAGTCGGAGCGGTCGACGCTGATCGAGCGGGCGATCACCGAGCGATGGCTGCGCACCATCAACGAGGCCCAGCTCGACGTGTGCGAGAAGGTGGGGCGTCGTCGGGTGGATGCCTGTCGGGAGGCCGTGGTGCGGGAGCTCAAGGAGTTCCGCCTCGAGTTCGTGCACTGCCTGCGGACCAACCAGGCGGCGCCGGCCGTCCACCGCGTCGCTCGAGGGCAGCGCCTTCCCTCGCACGCGACACCCCTCGACGAAGACGATCGCTTCCTCGGCGGCTGGTACGTCCAGCTGTGTGATCCGACGCTCCCCGAAGAATCTTCCGGAGGATGAGTACGAGGCCCTTGACGCCAGCGTCGCCCTTCTGGCACCCTTCCGACACGACAGTGTTCGGGGCCCGAACAAAGGAACATCGGCGCCCGAACACCGGGGAGGAGAGATGCGAGTTTTCACGTTGAGCCTGGCTCTGGGTCTGTTCGCCTGCACGGGCGACGATGACAAGGAGTCGGTCCCCGAGGGGGATGCCGACACCGACACCGACACGGATTCCGACACGGACGCGGACACCGACTCCGACACGGACTCGGACACCGATTCCGACACGGACGCGGACACGGACTCCGACACCGACTCCGACACGGATGCCGACACCGACACCGACCCGGGTCCCGTCAACCTGCTCGTCAACGAGGGCTTCGAGACGACCGTGGTCGACCCGGTCAACCCGATCAACAACCAGTCGATCACCGGGACCTACCCGGCGAACTACCTGTGGTTCGACCCGGCGGGCATCACCTGGGGCGCGGCCTCGACCGGCGACCAGATCAACAACGGCGGCACGTTCACCGCGCGTACCGGCACTGGCGCTCTGAAGATGTTCCCGTTCGCCGACGACGGTGGCGAGACGCCCTTCTCGGTGTTCCAGGAGTTCGTGGTCGGCCAGAACGGCTTCGACGTTGGTGACTCCTTCACCTTCACCGCCTGGGTCTTCACCGGTACCGGCGATGTCGTTGCCGGCGCCAACGAGGCGTACATCACGCTCAAGGGTCTCGACGGAAACAACGGCTTCGCGACCGTGCTCGACGAGCGCTCGACCTCGGTGACCAGCACGACGACCCCCGACACCTGGATCCAGCTCACCACCACGGCGACCATCCCGGCCGACGCGACCATCTTCCAGGCGGTCTACGAGTTCCGCGACTGCGTGGGCGCGGCTGCAGGGTCGGGCTGCTTCGACGGCGGTTCCGTCTACTTCGACGACGGCGAGCTCGTCGAGAACACCACCCCGTGATCGATCCGGGGCGGCCGACCTCCGGGTCGACCGCCCCGTCGCCCGGTCACTCGGGCTTCGGATCGATCTGGGCGATCGTGACGACCAAGGAGACCGAGCAGCGGTCATCGGGCTCGTTCTCGGTCGGTCCCTCGTCGGTGAAGGTGAGGGTGCCGACGTCGACCTCGGCCGGGTCGCTCCACGTCACGTCGAAGGTCCCGATCAGATCGCGGGAGGCCGTGTCGTCGTCCCAGATCTGTCCGATGAGGAACAAGCTGTCGGTGCCGTCCTCGTTGAGGTGGAGCTCGACGGGGTCGGACTCGAGCTCGAGCGGGGCCGCGTCGGGATGACCGACCGGGAACAGCTTGACGCTGCTGCTCGGCTCGGTCCGCAGGAACAGCGGGAAGCCGTTCACATCACCGACCTGCAGCTCGTAGTAGACCTCGACGGCAGGCCCGTTGAGGCTGTCTTCGCAGCCTCGGGTCAGCAGCTCGATGCGCTCGAGATCGATCGAGAACGTGACGTCGTTCGGCCGAGGCGGCGGCTCGGTGATGGTCGGGCCGTCGCCGGTGTCTTCGGGGGGGGAGGTGTCGACCGGCGGCACGTACGGCGGCAGACTCGTGTCGTCGGGTGACGTGTCGTCGAGAGGCGCGGTGACGTTCTCGAGAGGGGGAAACGGGTCGCTACAACCAAGGCCTGCACAAACCACGACAGAGAGCCAGAACGCTCGCATACACGCTCCCAGAGTTTGCCGGCTCGTATCGCGCTGAACGGCTCGGGAAAAGCCGGGGCTCGTCAGCCGAACATCTCCTCGAGCGGTCCGCAGTGGAGCCCGAGGTCGCGCAGCGCGTTCAGGGCGGTGTCGACGTCGATCTGGGTGCCGTCGAGCTTGCAGGTGGCGACGTCGATGCTCGCCCCCCGCGTCTCGCGCAGGTCCGCCCGAGCGAGCTTGGCGTGTCGAATGCTCGCGCCGGTGAGATCACATCCGCCGAAGGTGGCCTCCCGCAGGTCGCACTCGTCGAGCACCACGTCACGCAGGCTGCAGTCGGCGAACCGGGTGCCTCGGAGCGGGAGCCCGGCGAAGTTCGACAGGTCGAGCTTGACGTCGGCGAACGACAGCCCGAGCGCCAGCGTGCGCACGGCGGTGAAGTCCGTGCCCATCGCACGGCCGCGCTCGAAGCGGACGTCCTGCAGCAGGGTGGTCGCGAAGCGGACCCCCACGAGGTCGCAGCCCTCGAAGACGCAGTTCGAGAACCGGCTGTCCACGAAGGCCGTCCGCTCGAACCGGCACCGCACGAAGCGGCACTCCTCGAAGACGGCGCGCTCGAAGGTGTCGGCACCGACCTCGAGCCCCTCGAACGGCTCGCCCTCGTGAAAGCCGTCCAGCACGGGTCAACCCACGTTCTGACGAAGCCACAGCGTCTCGATCGTCTTGACCGAGTCGGCCTCGAACGCGCTCTTGTCGCTGCGGATGTGCACGAGCTTGGGATCGCGGAGCTTGAGCTCCTGGGTCGTCGAATCCTTGACGATGCCCTCGAACCTCACGGTCACGACGATGTGGGGTCGCAGCTCCATGCCGGGACGAACGCCGGACATGCTCTGCCGCTCCACGCGCTGGCCGGTGATGAGTCCCTCGCGCATGATCTCGGCCTGGAGTTGGCGGTCGCGCTGCACGTCGACCCCCGCCACGTCGCCGACGTCGATGTAGCCGCCGTCGGCAGAGCGGGCGCCGATCACGTAGGAGCCGAACACCCCGGCCGTCTTCTTCTCGGTCACCGCGAACACCGCGGCGAGGAGAACCAGGTCGAGGGTGATGGCGGGCTTGCGCTTGAGCCAGGTGGGGTCGCGCTGGGCGAGTCGATACCCGCCCTGCGGGTCCTTGGTGATGATGCCCTCGTAGCCCTGGCTGCGGAAGTGGCCGTACAGCCGGCTCACGTCGTCCTTGCCCTGCGCGTACTGGCCCTCGGCGAGCTGCACCGGCACGAGCAGCGGGAAGTGCTGCATGGGTCCGAGCAGGGTCTGCAGCCACTGACGCCGCTGGGTCCACGGCTGTCCGGTGAGGTCCTGGCCCTCGACGTACAGGAGGTCGAAGGCGGCGAACTTGATCTGCAGGGGCTTGCCCTCGCCCTGGAGCACTGCGTACAGCTCGTAGACCGTGGCGGGCCTCGCCCCGTGGGGTCCGGCGACCACGCCGTACAGTTCCCCGTCGACGATGGCGGTGCGCGCGGGAATGGCGCGGATGGAGGCGCCGAGCCCGGGCACGAGCTCGAGCCAGTCGCGGCGCGTCCGCGTGTAGGCGCCGCACAGCACGGAGCCCCGGGCGTCCGTCGACTTGTGGAGGACGAAGCGGATGCCGTCGTACTTGCGCTCGACCCACACGGGGAACTGCTTGACCTCGTCGGAGGATCCAGTCGCGAGCGCCGGTCGCACCGGCACGAGCGGCTGGAGCTGGATGGCCTGCAGCCCCTGCGCGCCCTCGCGGGACAGCCGATCCACGACGTGGAACGCGTCGGTGAGCGCCATCGCGTGCGCCACCGCCTCGGGAGGGGCCCCGAAGTGCTCGGCCAGCGACCGGGCGAGGAGCGGCCCCTGGTAGTCGAAGCCGAACCCCGCCTTCTTGAGCACCAGCTTGGCGAGGAAGTAGGCCTCGACCTTGCCGGTGCGGGCGAGCACCGAGCGCAGCAGCGCGAACTTCAGGGTGCGCCCGACGCCGGGCATCGCGAGCGCGCGAAGGGTCTCGAGCACCTCTGCCGCGGTCAGGGTCCTGGGACCGATGGGGTCGGGACGCGCCTCGGCGAAGAGCACCGCGACGTCGCCCACCACGGTGAGCCGGTCGAGCAGCTGGCGCTTGGTGGCGAGCTGCAGGGACAGGAGCAGCGAGATCAGGGAGTCGCGCTTGAGGGTGGCCGGCTTGCCCCGAAAGGGGTCGCCCAGGATGCAGGAAAGCTTCTGGACGAGATCGAGCCCGACGTCCTTCGAGAGGAATTCGCCGAGAAGCGCCTCCCGCTCGGCCGCGCGAGGGGGTGGGGGCACCGCGAGCCCGAAGGTCGCGGACGCCTTCTCGGGAGACATGCCGGACAGCGGCAGGAACAGCCCCTTGCAGAGGCTGTGGAAGGGGATGGACGCCAGCTGGTCCATCGTGGCTCCCGGATCTTCGGCCACCAGCTGCTTCGTCACGAAGGCGAGGTGCAGGGGTAGTCCGAGCCCACGCTCGAGGAACTCGTCGCCGAGAGCCTTCCGGCCGAGCCCCGTGGTGTAGTCCCGCAGGCGGTCGTCCTCGGCGAGCCAGGCTCGGAGGTCGTCGATCTCGACGAAGTGCATCAGGCCGGCTCGGGCAGCGCGTAGTCCGCGGGATGCGACTCGTGCACCGCGAGCGCGCCGGTGTCGGTGGCTTGGTCGACCCGCACCGCGTGGGGGAACGTCGGGGTGGTCACCGACTTCACCACCCGGATCACGTCGATCTTGTCACGGTAGGCTCCGCCCCACTGCGCGGCCATCTCCTTGCTCGTCAGCGAGAGCTGCTCGATGAGGAACACGGCGTCGGCGGTGTGCATGAGCGCCTCGCCGCCCACCGGCAGCCCGGTGTCCTTGATCTGCCCGATGCACAGGCAGGTGATTCCCTTCTCGTGATTGTAGGTCTTCAGGGCGGAGAGGTTGTCCGCGGTGCGGTGCTTGGTCGGGTCGAGCATGTTCAGCGAGTCGATGACCACGAAGTCGATCTCGGCCTTCTCGACGAGGTAGCGGTACCGCGCGATGAAGTCGTCCCAGGTCTGACCCTTGTGGTACTGCGACTCGAGCACGTACACGTTCTCGAGCACCTGGGTACGGAACGTGGCCTCGTCGAGAGAGGTGATCGCCTGGCCGATCTTCACGAGCCGCGAGCACAGGTCGTCCCGACCGCTGCCCGACTCGTTGTGGAAGCCCTCCTCCGCCACCACGAACGCGACCTTCAGCCCGGCGTGGGCGGCCTTGACCAGCGCGGCGAGTGCGGTGCGGGTCTTGCCCTTGCCGGGAGGCCCCACGAACGCCATCGTGCAGCCCTTGGGGATGCCGCCGAGCGCGTGCTGCCCGTCGGGCGCGAGGCAAAGCTGATCGAGCACGGAGCCGGTGGGGAGGGGCTCCTGCTCGCGCACGAGCTCGTCGAACGTAGCGGGCCGGATGATGTCGGAGTCGAGCCCCTGGTCCTGGTCGGCGACCGCGTTGCCCATCGCGAACGGCATGGCCGCAGGGTCGACCATGGGGGCTGCGGCCCCGCCACCCATCATCATCTGCATCATCTGCATCATCTGCATCATGGGATTGCCGCCCATCCCCATGCCCGGCACCTGACCGGGCATCTGGGGCATTCCTGGCATCTGCGGCATCCCTGGCATCGCCCCGGGCATGGGGGGCATGCCCGGCATCTGCGGCATGCCCGGCATCTGCGGCATGCCCGGCATCTGCGGCATCCCGGGCATGGGGGGCATGCCTGGGTTCGGTCCGCTTCCCTTCTCGTCGTCGCCCGCCATGCTGACTCCCGTGGCCGCGTGAGGTGCCTGGTGACTCCCTTACATCGAGCCCCGGGACCGGTCGAATCAGGCGCGGCCGGTCGCGCGCAGGAGCTCGGCGTTGAGAAGCGCCGCGCCGGCGGCACCCCGGAGCGTGTTGTGGGCCAGCGCATAGAGCTTGAGTCCCATCACGGGGCACTCCTCGACCCGACCGAAGGTCGCGGCCATGCCTGCTCCGTTGTCGCGGTCGAGTCGCGGCTGCGGCCGGTCGCGGAAGGGGCGGTGGACGAGCACGGGATGGGGCGCCGAGGGCAGCTCGAGTCCGGGATCGAAGGCCTCCAGCACCGCGGTGGCGTCGTCCGGAGTGCACGGAGTGCCGGTGCGGACGTGCATCGCGACGAGGTGACCATCGGAGATGGGCACCCGCACGCAGCGTGCGGAAACGGCAAAGCCGGCCGGCGTGACCGTCCCCTGGTCGAGCATCCCGAGGATGCGCTGGGGCTCCTGGGTCAGCTTCTCTTCCTCGTTGCCGGGGTGGGGATGCACGTTGTCGGCCATGTCGAAGGCGGACTCGCCGGGGTAGCCTGCACCGGAGACCGCCTGGTAGCTCGCCACGGTCACCGCCTCGACGCCGAACGCGCGGTGGAGCGGTGCGAGCGTCATGACCACCGGCATCGCCGTGCAGTTGGGGTTGGTGACGAGCGCCCCCTGCCAGGGCTGGCTGTCGAGGAGCGCGAGGTGGTCGGCGTTCACCTCGGGGATGACGAGAGGCACGCGCGGGTCCATCCGGTAGGCGCTCGCGTTGCTCACCACGGAGAAGCCGGCCTCGGCGAAGGCGAGCTCCTGTTCCCGCGCCGGCGCGGTGTCGAGGGCGGACAGCGCGATGCACGGACGGCCCGTCGCCGCCAGCACGGTCGCGGGGTCGCTCGAGAGCACCGGCATCGCGCCGAGGCCCGCCCAGGGCTCACCCGGGAGGCGCCACTGGCACGCCTCACCGTAGGGCTTGCCTGCGCTGCGCTCCGATGCGGTCAGTGCGGCGACCTCGAACCAGGGGTGCTCGGCGAGCAAGCTCACCAGGCGCTGTCCGACCATGCCGGTCGCGCCCAGCACGACCACTCCCTGACGCTCCAACCCGGCCTCCTTCGCCACCTTGGCACCTCGTCCATACGTAGCCGGGGCACAACGGCGAACTGGAGGACAGATGGCCATCCGACTCGGCGACACCGCACCCGACTTCACGGTGGATACCACCGAAGGCCCGGTCTCGTTCCACGAGTGGCTCGGCGATTCCTGGGGGGTGTTGTTCAGCCACCCGAAGGACTTCACCCCGGTCTGCACCACCGAGCTCGGCCGCGCGTCGGCGCTCCAGCCCGAGTTCGACAAGCGCAACACCAAGGTCATCGGCCTGTCGGTCGACCCGGTCTCGGACCACCACGCGTGGGCGAAGGACATCGAGGAGACGCAGGGCACGGCCCTGAACTTCCCGCTCATCGGCGACCCGGACCGCAAGGTGGCCGACCTCTACGACATGATCCACCCGAACGCCGACAACACGCTGACCGTGCGGTCGGTGTTCGTCATCGGGCCCGACAAGAAGGTGAAGCTCACGCTGACCTACCCGGCGAGCACGGGGCGGAACTTCGACGAGCTGCTACGCGTGATCGATTCCCTGCAGCTCACCGCCGAGAAGCAGCTCGCGACGCCCGCCGACTGGAAGGCTGGCGACGACGTCATCATCGCTCCGTCGGTCTCGGACGAAGTGGCGCGCGCCCGCTTCGGGGACTTCGTCGCGCACAAGCCATACCTGCGCACGATTCCGGCCTCGAAGGCGGACTGATCACATCGCATCGGCGGGGGTGATGCCCAGCAGGCCGAAGCCCTGCGTCATCACCTCGTCGGCGATGCGCAACAGCGCCAGCCGCGCGCGTCGCAGCTCGGGCTCGGCGTCGAGCACGCGGTGGGCGTTGTAGAACTGACTGAAGGCGCGAGCAGCGTCGTACGCCCACCCAGCGACGATGGACGGGTCGGAGGCGCGTACCGCGCGCTCGCTCGCCGTGGGCAGAGAGAGCAGGTGGTTGAGGAGCGCCCGCTCCTTCTCCGCCCCGAACTCCGTCGTCCCGAAGCCCCCCTCGGCGAGGTCGAGGGTCTCCCCCGAGTCCCGCAAGATCTTGCGGATGCGCGCCACCTGGTAGAGCAGATAGGCCCCGGTGTCGCCCTCGGGGTTGGTCCAGTCGTCGATCGAGAACACGACGCGCTTGTTGGTGCCCACCTTGAGCATGCCGTACTTGAGCGAGGCCACCGCGATGCGCCGCAGGGTCTCTTCGTCGGCCGACGCCTGCATGCGCGGAGCGATGGCGGCGACGACCTCCTGGCGGAGCTGGTGCAGCGGGATCGCCGTGCCCTTGCGGCTCGACATCTTGCCCTCGGGCAGCACGACGAGCTCGTAGGCGACGTGCTCGCAGTCCTTCGCGCGGTCGTAGCCCATGCGCTGCAGCGTGAGGAACAGCTGCTGGAAGTGAAACTTCTGCTCGCTGCCCACGACGTACAGCGACTGCTCGATGTCGTGGTCCTCGAACTTGCGCTTCGCGAGGGCCAGGTCCCAGGTCAGGTACAGGCTCGTGCCGTCGCTCTTGCGAACCAGCGCGGGCACGTCGAGATCGGGCTCGAGGTTGCAGACCACGGCCCCGTCGGAGATCTCGAACACCCCGCGAGCGAGAAAATCGTCGACGATGGCCGCGGCCTCCTCCTCGACCTGGCTCTCGTAGAAGTCGATGTCGAAGGCGACGTCGAGCCACCGGTAGGTGTCGGCGAACTCGTCGAGGCACCACTGCCGGGTCTCCTGGTACCGCGCCCACACCACAGGCTCCTGGGTCTCCATGCCGTGGAGCAGCCCGCGCACCGCGGTGAGGTTCTCCTGCCGCTCGTCCTCGGCGACCACGCTCGGGTCCAGCGCCTGGTTCGCCGCGACGTAGGCTCGCCCGAGGAACGTGGTCCGGTCCTCGTCGGGGGCCTCGAGCTCGGGGTGGGTCTCGAGCCACCACAGGCACTTCGCGACGTCGATACCAAAGTCGCCGTAGTAGTTCGCCGCGATCACCTCGTTGCCCACGGCGCGATGGAGCCGCACCAGGCTGTCGCCGATGGCCACGTTGCGCAGGTGTCCGACGTGGAACGCCTTGTGCGTGTTGGGCTGGCTGAACTCGATCATGACGCGACGCGGGGTGTGGGCATCGAAAGCCCCCAGCCGTCCGTCGCTCACCAGCTTCGCGACGGCGTCCAGCAGCGCGGCTGCGTCAGCCCGGAAGTTCAGGTAGGGACCCGCCGCCTCGACCGACGCGATCAGCCCTCGGGGCTCGATCTCGGTCGCGAGCCGGGCCGCGATGGCGGGTGGCGCCATCCGCTCGATCTT
This sequence comes from uncultured Enterobacteriaceae bacterium, assembly GCA_964655065.1. Taxonomy (GTDB): domain Bacteria; phylum Myxococcota_A; class UBA796; order UBA796; genus DRPG01. Next base: position 102,049 of record CAZZLC010000014.1, read on the forward strand.
CGCGAGTCCGAAGCACCCGAACGCGAGGTCGCCCATGGCCGCGTCGGGGGGAGCAGAGAGGAACCGCTCGATCTCGGAGCGGTCGAGCTCGATCACGGCCGAGAGAGCCTCGATGACGTCTTCGCGCAGCAACGTGCCTCCGGCAGAATGCGCAGCGGCCTCGTCATAACGCCGTGGGGGCTACGCGCGCGGCGTCGTCAGATGTGGTTGGCGATGTCGGCCCACAACGCGGCGGTGTTGTTGCCCAGCGAGTAGAACGCGCCCATCGTCACCAGAATCACCAGTGAGCAGATGAGAGCATACTCGATGGCGGATGCGCCGGACTCTTGCGAGCGGAACTCTCGAAAGAAGTGCTTCACCGTTTCTCCATTCGTACGATGAGTTGGCCCGCGCCTGAACACGAGATCCTTACAGCCGGACGGCAGTACCAGGGTTACCGCGAGAGGTACACGCCGGGCGGTCCGGCGGCGACTTATCGAATTGCGAGCGGATCTGCTCGTCCCATTTATCGGTCCACACGGCGCACCCCTTCGATCCCGATTGTACGGGGGCGCGGGGCGCGGGCTCAACCCGCGAGGGGACCTACGTCAGGCAAACGTCTGAAAGGACGTGGACCGTCGCGTGGGTTTGGCCTTGCGGCGGCGCTCCCCGAGCACCTCGTGCACGAGGGCGCGGCCCGACCGTGGATCGGCGGGGAGGGGCGGGAGACCCGCTTCGCTCGGGGACGGCAGCGGGTCGTAGCGGTCGAAGTCTCGGGGGAGGTCGCCGCCGAGCGAGCGCGAAGGGGCGCTCGGGGGCGTGAGGGGCGCGACCTCCTCGACCGTCGAGTCGTCGTCCTCTCCGAGCAAGCCGAACTGGGGCTCGCCGAGGTCGGCCACGAGCTGCGGCGCACCGCCGCCCCCGGTGCCGATCACCAGCCGACGCCAGGTGCCTTGCCGGTCCCGGACCTCGACCACCGCTACGCCGGACTGACCGCCGAGCTCGGCTCGGCCGACCACCCGGAGCTCCGAGCTGCCGTCGCCGGACTGCTTCGCTTCGAGACGGCGCCGCGTCCACCAGAGGAGTCCGGCCCCGGCCGCCGCGAGCAGGAGCGGCCACCACGAGAACGTGTCGACCACCGGCAGGGGCTCGGCGTCCGGCGGGGGCTGGACGGCGGGATCCCCGAGCAGCCGCTCTTCGAGGGTGGGGGTCGTCTCTGGCGGCGCCGGCGGCGGGTCCGCGGGTTCGGCGCGAGCGAGGGAGACCAGCAGTCCCCAGACGATCACCCGGCCTCCACCAGGACGTGCGAGCCAGCCTCGTTCTGGCCAACGAGCTCGGTGATTCGGACGCCTACCCGGTCATCTTCGATCACGACCTCGCCGCGACCGAACAGCCGTCCGCCGGCCACGATGTCGAGGGGCTGTCCGGCGAGGCAGTCGAGCTTGACGATGTCGTCCTGCCCGAGCTCCGCGAGCTCACCCACGGTGAGCTCCGTTCGGCCCAGCTCGACGACGAGCTCGACCGGGATCTCGAAGAGGAACGTCGGATCACCGCTCATGGACTCAACCTCCTGGCCGGCCGCGTGCGACCCGAACCGCCCGGGTGAGGCGATCCCGCTCGCTTTCGCGTCCCTGTCGCAGCTATCGGCCCGATCGGCGGCTTCTTGAGATCACTCGTCGCGCTCGGCGGAGACCTGGGCTCCCTGGCTCCGAACACGACTCACGACGCGGATGCAGCGGTGACCGTCCTTCTCGCCCGCCTCACCGGTGAGGATCGGGCGGCCCCTGGCGTGGAGCGTCACGTTGCTCACGCTGCCGAACTGGATCACGTCGCCGACCTTGTACGACCGCAACTCCCGCATGGGGACGCGTCTCCGGTCGATGCTGGCGATCACGCTGACCGGGACGGCCTTGACTCGCTCGACCCCGATCCGTGTCCGGGCGTGGCGCCGAGCCTGCGCCGGCTGTCGTCGCTCGGGCCAGAGAACTCCGTTGGCCTGGGCGGGCAGCACCACCGCGGCGCGACCGAACGGCTGGTCGTCAGGGCCGAGCTCGATCTCGACCTCGATCACCGACGGAGACTGCGGAAGCGACCGCACCGAGCGGGGGTTGGTGAGGACGTCGCCGATCTCGGCACGGGGAACCTCGGGCATCTTGCAGGCCGCGAGCATCGCGTCGATGATGTCCTGACAGATCCACTTGGCCATCTGCATGTCGAGCCGGGTGAGTCGCCGGTGGGGGCGCTCCTCGTCGTCCGGGCTCTCGAACGCGCCCTCGCCGAGGAAGAGGCCCACGAGCTTCTGCACGAGCGGTACGTCGAGCTTCACCAGCCCCCGCACCTGTTGAGGCAGGAGCGTGAACGAGGCCGTCGCGCCGACGGAGACCTCGGCTGGAGGCTGCAGCAGGTCCTTGAGTGGCCTGACGACAGGCTGCTCCAGACGCACGGGCACGTCGCCGCCGCACCGCTTCACCATCGAGGTGCGGAGGTAGAGGGTCGAGGCCTCGAACAGGTCGGCCACGAGACCCAGGGCGGCCCGATCGGGCCTGGAGAGGAGCAGCTCGCGAGACACGCTATTGCACCACGAATTCGGTGAAGTAGATCCGGCGGATGCCCGAGACGGACAGCGCGGAGTTGAGGCGGGCGAGCAGCTCGTCGCGGAAGCGCATCTTGCCGTCGAGCCCCTCGAGGTCGCCGAACGTGTAGTCGGACGCCAGCGTGAGCACGGAGTCGCGCAGCAGCGGAGTCTTGCTCTCGATCATCGCCAGCTGCGACCCGTCGATCTCCACCTGGACCTCCATGCGCAGCACTCGGCCGCCTCCGGTGCCGCGCAGGTTGACGGTGAACTTGCCGAGCGAGTGCATGATCTTCTCGTCCGAGGCGGGACCAGCCTCGGCGAGCCCGCCCTCCGCGAGGGTCTCGCACTCCGGCTCCTCGGCGAGGAACGTGGCCCCCCCGAAGCCGGCGCCGGCGCCGAGCAGGAAGCCCACGATCCCCACGATGAGCGTCATCATGGTGTTGCCGCCGCCGCCGGATTGGACGATGTAGTCGTCGTCTTCGTCGTCCACGCTCTACTCCAAGAAGCGGCCCGCCGCGCGGGCGCCCGCCAGATCATCAGTAGAAAGCACGATGTCGACCCTTCGTGCCCAATCGGAGCCCTCTTCGGGCACGCCGCGGTGGAACGGGCCCTGGGCCACGGCTTCGAGGTGCACACCGGGGATGGGCCCCTTCTCCCGCAGGGCCATCACGACGGCGAGCGAACGCTGGGCAGACAGCTCCCAGTTTCCACGTTCGTCCCCCGACTCGTCGGCGAAGCCCTCGACGCGGATGGTGACCTTCTCGTCCTTCAGGGCCGACCCGAGGTCGGCCAGAATCGCGTAGGAGCTCGGGTGCAGCTTGGCTGACCCGGGCTGGAAGAACACCCGGCCGTTGAGCTTGATGCGCAGCTGCTTCTGTTGCTCGACCATGCGGACGAAGTCGTCGGAGAGGTGCTTGGCCATCGCTTGGCGCATCTTCATGACCACCGGCTGGATCGTGTCGTCGCGCCGCACCGACTCCGTGAACTCGAGCCGCTTCTGCAGCGCCACCATCTTGTTGTCGAAGCCCCTCATCCCGAGTGCCGTGTGGATGGACTCGATCACCGACTCGATGCGCTTGGTGTCCTCGAAGTTCGCCATCGCCACGAGCATGACGAAGAACGCCATCATCAGCGTGACGAGGTCCGAGTAGGTCGCCATCCACGGGGGCAGGCCCTTCGGTGGGCACTCGTGGCGCTTGCGTCTCGCCATCAGGCGGCCTCCTCACGCAGCGACGGAGGCAGCGTGGCGTTGAGGCGCTCGACCATGAAGCGGGGGTTCTCGCCGCCGAGGATCGAGATGAGTCCCTGGGCGATGAGCTCCATGTGCGCGACCTCCTGGGCGGAGCGCAGCTTGAGCTTGTTGGCGGTCGGGATGCCGAAGACGTTGCCGATGATGGCGCCGTAGAAGGTCGTGAGGAGGGCGACGGCCATCGCGGGGCCGATGCTCGAGGGGTCCTGCATGTTCTGCAGCATCTGCACGAGCCCGATGAGGGTCCCGATGAGACCGAGCGCCGGGCCGTAGGCGCCGAGCGAGTCCCAGACCGCGATGGACACCTTGTGGCGTGACTCGAGCTTGTCGATCTCGCCGAACAGCACGGACTCGATGGCGGAGGGCTCGTGACCGTCGACCATCATCTGGAGCCCACGGCGGAGGAAGTCGTCCTCGGCCGCCTCCGCGGCCTCCTCGAGGGAGAGCAGACCCTCGCGGCGCGCGCGCTGGCTCAGCTCCTCGAGCTGCTTGACGGTGGTTCGCGGGTCGTGCGACGTCGGCAGAAAGGCAACCTTGAAGGCCACGAGAGCGTTGAAGACCTCCTTCACCGGGAACCCGATGAAGATCGCGCCGATGGTGCCACCCACGACGATGGCGATCGACGGGGGGTCGATGTAGGCACCGAAGCCCGCTCCGCCGAGGATGATGCCGAACGCGATGAGGCCGAGGCACGCCGCGAAGCCGCCGGCCGTACTGATGTCCATGGCTGCCCTCCATCGCGTGCATCGGTCTCCCGAGACATCAGCTTGAGTCGGTGCGGTCAGGACGCGGGGCTCGATGGAGACGGAGTCGTTATGCTCGATCCCCGCTCCCGGAGGACCGTGGCGACCACCTACGAGACCTTGCCGAGCCTGCCGTTTGCCGCGCGGAGCCCGCGGGTGCAGCAGGTGGTGGTGCATCCGTCGGGTCAGCTGCTCGCCTTGGTGTCGGGAACGGTCATGTACGCGCCGACGTTCGCGGATCGGCCGCACGGCCTACCCGGGCGCACCCACGACGCCACCGCGGTCGCGATGGCCCCGGACGGGCTTCGAATCGCGGTGGCGACCCGTCAGCGCACCGTGGTGGTGCGCGACTTCACGGCCGCTCCGCCTCGGCGGGCGATCGAGGTGCCCGCGATCCCGGTCGCGCTCGCCTGGGTCGACGACGGCCGGATCGTGGTGGCGACTGCCCAAGCGGGCATCTTTGTCGTGGATGCCACGACCGGGGCCCGGCTCGGCACGCTGTTCGCGCCTCGCGGTCCGGGTGACTTCGGCGGGCTGGCGGTCGCACGGCGATCCCGGGTGCTCGTCCACGGCGAGGGCACGCGGCTGCGCTGCATCGAGATCGACACGGGCCGGCTGCGCTGGGAGCGGACGCTGCCCGGGAAGCCTCGGGCTCCCGACATCTCTTCCGATCGCACCCGCGTGGTGGTGTTCGGGCCGCTCGACGCCGAGGGCGGGCCTTGGCGTCGGTTGACCCCGAACACGGGGCGGTTCCCCATTCCCGACCTGGACGAGTCCCGGTCCGACGCGGGGCCACCGCGCGGGCTCCGCGTGCTGCACCTGGCGGACGGGTCCGACGTCCTCTCTGGTCCACCGTTCGCCCACGCCGGGGTGCGGGTCCGTGGCTCGACGATGTCGTTCTCGCCTCGCCCCACCTTCTCGCCCGACGGCTCCCGCATCGCGGTCAACCTCCGGACCGGCGGGCTCGCCATCTACGACGCGGTGACCTTGCGGCCCGAGCGGATGGTGCCCCGCGACGACGTGGTCGCCTGGATCGAGGATCTCGCCTTCAGTCCTGATGGGGACGAGATCATCTTCGGCACCCGGCACGATCGCATCGGTCGCTTCTCCCTGGTCAGCGAGGGGGTGGCCGCCTCCATCGAGGGCCTGGATCCCGAGGTGGCGGGGAGCGAGGCCCCGCGGCCGTGGATCGCCTTCCTGGCCTCGCTCCTCGTTCCCGGTCTCGGACAGCTGTTCGCCGGACAGACCGCCAAGGCGGCGGCCTGCTTCGCCGTCGCGTGCTGCACCCTCGGCCTGTGCGGTGTCCTCAACGTGGTGTTCGCGGTCGATGCCTCCCGGATCGCCCAGCGCCTCGCCGACGGTGAGGACGTCCGGCCGTGGCAGTTCTTCTGATGGGGGCGCTCGACGGCATCCGGGTCCTCGATCTCTGCCAGATGCTCGCTGGACCCTACGCAGCCCAGATCCTCGCGGACCTCGGCGCGGACGTCGTGAAGGTGGAGCCCCCAGGCGGTGAACCCACTCGGAAGCTGCTCGCCCACGACGAGCGGTACACCGTCGATGGGCAAGGTGCCTACTTCGCGACGTTGAACCGAAACAAACGGTCGGTGGCGCTCGACCTCAAGACGCCCGCGGGGCGAGGGATCTTCGGGCGGCTGGTCGCCAGCAGCGACGTCGTGTTGAGCAACTTCTCGGTCGCGACGACGGAGCGGCTCCGGCTGCGGCACGAGGACCTCGAGGCGTTCCAGCCCCGCATCGTGACCGTGGCGATCTCCGGCTACGGCAGCACGGGTCCCCGTCGCGATCAGGCGGTGTTCGACATGGTCGCCCAGGCGATGGGCGGGGGGATGAGCCTCACCGGGGAGCCCGGCGGGACCCCGCTTCGTGCGGGCGTGCCCGTGGGCGATCTCTCCAGCGGTCTCGTAGCGGTGATCGCCATCCTGGCCGCGCTGCGGGCCCGCGACCAGACGGGGGACGGGCAGCACGTCGACCTCGCGATGCACGACACTCAGCTGTCCCTGCTCAACTACGTCGCGACCATGCACACGCTGTCGGGCGAGGTGCCGGGGCCCGTGGGCAACGCCCACCCCGTCCACGTTCCGTACGACACGTACCGGGCTGCGGACGGCTGGCTCGTGGTGGCCGTGATCTTCGACCCGATCTGGGGGCGGTTCCTCGAAGCCACGGGCTTCACCGAGCTCGACCTGCCCGAGCACCGGACCGGGGCCGGGCGCAACGCGAACCGCGCCCACATCGACGCCGTGCTGCGGCGGCGGTTTCCCGAGGCGAGCCGTGACACGTGGGTCGACCGGTTGGTGGCGCACCGGGTGCCTTGTGCGCCGGTGCTCCGCGTCGACGAGGCGCTCGCCGACCCGCAGACCGAGGCGCGGCGAATGGTGATCGAGGTGCCCGGTCCCGAGGGGGGATCGTCTCGCCAGGTCGGCAACCCGGTGAAGATCACGGGGTTCGCGGATCCCCCGCCGATGAGGGCGGCCCCGCGACTCGGCGAGCACACCCGCGAGCTCCTCACCGAGCTCGGGTCGACCGCAGACGAGATCGACGCACTCCTGGCGGCGGGAGTGGTGTTCGGTCCCTGACCAGACTCCCGATCGGCCTGCGGTTGTCCGTCTACGGGACTACAAGGCGTCTTCGGTTCTGGAGAGGGTTTCGTGCTCCGTCTCGTCGTGTCGTTGTCGTTGTTTGCCGTGATCGGGTGCACGGAGCTGCCTCCGGGCGAGAAGGCTCCGACCTTCGTGGCCGGGGCGCCGGAGGCCCGGCAGCAGGTGGTCGGTCTCGCCCAGGATCATCTGGTCGAGAAGGACGTGCTCTTCGACGTCGACGAAGTGCGCGAGCGCCACGTGCTGCTCGACGCTCGGGGCGTGGCGCACGTCCGACTCGATCAGATCCACCGAGGCATCCCGGTCCTCGGAGGGCAGGTGATCGTGCACGTTCCGGCCGACGGCGGCGCGGTTCGCGTCACCGACCGCTTGCTGCACGATCTCGACGTCGACCCTGACCCCGCGATTGGCGAAGGCGAGGCGATCCAGATCGCCGTCGAGCACGCGGAGCGTCCCGACGCCGAGGTCGACGAGGTCGAGCTCGCCATCGTGCGCGAGGCGGGCGTCGATCATCTCGCCTGGCACGTCGCGCTGCGTGACCTGGACCCGGCCGACCCGGCGCTGCCTGTCACGTACGTCGACGCCGACACCGGGCTCGTCGTGCTCGCCTTCGACAACCTGCAGACGGCGCGCAATCGGATCACCTACGACGCGCAGAACACGTTTCCCTCGACCCTGTCGAGCCCCGCGCGCACCGAGAACCAGGGCCCCGTGCCGGGCAATGCGCCGGTCAACGACTGCCACGACCTCACCGGCGTCGCGTGGGACTACTACGACCAGTTCCACAGCCGCGACAGCTTCGACGACGCGGGGGCCGCCGTGCTCTCTGTCGTGGAGCTAGGCCCGAACTACGGCAACGCGTTCTGGGACGGCCAGGTCCTGGGCTACGGCGACAACGGGAGCGGCATCGGGTTCTCCCAGGTCCTCGACGTCGTGGCCCACGAGTTCACCCACGCGGTCACGCAGTACACGGCCGATCTCGTCTACACCCAGCAGTCGGGCGGCCTCAACGAGGCGACCTCCGACATCATGGCCGCGGTGGTCGAGTCGTGGGACGACGGCTGGGTGGTGTCCAACAACGGTACCTGGCGGGTGGGCGAGGACCTCGTGCCGGGCGGGATCCGCTCGATGTCGAATCCGGCCCAGCTCGGGGCCATCGGAGACTTCAACCAGTACAACAACAGCCTCGGCGTGCACACGAGCTCGGGCATCGCCAATCGGGCGTTCGTGGAGTGGGTGAGCGACCCCGCCCTCACCATCCAGGAGGCGGGCGAGATCTGGTACACGGCGCTCACCTCGTACATGACGCCGCGCACGACCTTTGCCGAGGCCCGCACGGCGACCCAGCAGGCGGCGCTCGATCTGCACGGAGCGGGCGCCGAGCTGGTCGCGGTCCTCGATGGCTGGGACCTCGTGAACGTTCCCGGCACTCCGCCCTTCACCCTCTTCGACCAGGTGGGGCCCATCGCGCTCGGCGCGGGCCAGGAGACCACCTACAGCTTCACCACGTCGCCGAACGCCCAGGTCGTGCGCTTCGTGCTCGACGGGCGCAACGGCGATGCGGACCTGTACGTCTCGCGGTTCGGTACCCCCACGACCTCGTCCTACGACTGCCGGTCGATCACGCCGGACAGCTACGAGGTGTGCGAGTTCGATCCGGCCACGCCCGGCACCTACCAGGTGATGGTTCGCGCGTACGCGAGCTTCAGCGGGGCGCGGCTCTTCGCGTGGGAGGCGCTTCCGGGTGGGCTGTGTCCGGACAACGACGGCGATGGCGTGACCATCTGCGCCGGGGACTGTGACGACAGCTCGGCGGCGGTGAACCCCGGTGCGACCGAGACGTGCAACGGCATCGACGACGACTGCGACGGCACCATCGACGGTTCGAGCGCCATCGGCGCGACGGCCTGGTATGTCGACGGCGACGGCGACGGCTACGGCGATCCCGCCACCGAGACGGTCGTCTGCTCGGCCCCCCAGGGGACCATCGCCACGGGCGGCGACTGCGACGACGCCAACCCGGCGGTGAACCCCGGCGCCGACGAGGTCTGCAACACGATCGACGACGACTGCGACGGCGACGTCGACGTCGCGAACGTGCTCGACGCGGGGACCTGGTACTTTGACGGCGACGGCGACGGCTACGGCGACCCGAACCAGGCCACGGTGGCGTGTGTGGCTCCCGTCGGGAGCATCGCCACCGCGGGAGACTGCGACGACATCCGGGCGTCGGTGAATCCCGGGGTCCCCGAGGTCTGCAACTCCCGCGACGACGACTGCGACGGTACGATCGACGGTGCTTCCGCCCAGGACGTCCGCACCTTCTACCCCGACGGCGACGGCGACGGCTACGGTGACACGAGCCAGCCCACGGTCACCTGCCAGGCGCCGGCGGGCAGCGTCACCCTCCCCGGCGACTGCGACGACGGGCGAGCCTCGGTGAACCCCGGTGCCCAGGAGGTGTGCAACGGGCTCGACGATGACTGCGACGACCTGACCGATCCGCCGACGACGCCAGGCGCGCCGCGCTGGTTCCGCGACGGCGACGGGGACGGATTCGGCGACCCGAGCCAAGACCAGCGGGCCTGTGACCAGCCCGCGGGCTTCGTCGCCGACGCGGGCGACTGCAACGACGGGGCCTTCGCGATCAACCCCGACGCGATCGAGACCTGCAACGGGGTCGACGACAACTGCGACACGGTGACCGATCCGCCGTCGGCGTCGGGGACCACCGTGTGGTACCTCGACAGCGACAGTGACGGCTACGGCAACCCGCTGGCCAGTCTCTCCGCCTGCAGCGCCCCGGTCGGCTACGTCGGGGTGGCCGACGACTGCAACGACAGCCGCGCCGACGTCTCCCCGGCCGCTCTCGAGGTCTGCGACGTCCTCGATATCGACGAGGACTGCGATGGTGACGCCGAAGAGTCGGGAGCGCAGGGCGAGCTCGCCTACTGGCTCGACGTCGATGGGGACGGCTTTGGCGACCCGTCGACCGAGGACGTCGCCTGCGACTGGCCGGCGGGCGCCGTGGCGGCCGGCGCACTGCCGGACTGCGACGACGATGACGAGAACGCCTTCCCGACCGCGGCCGAGGTCTGCGACGGCCTCGATCAGGACTGCGACGGCGACATCGACGAAGATGCTGTCGACTTCGACGTCTTCTATGTCGACGGCGATGGCGATGGCTTCGGGCTCGAGCCGGTGGAGGCGTGTGAGCAGCCCGACGGCACGGTGCTCGTGGCTGGCGACTGTGACGACGGCGACGCCGACGTCAACCCCGACGCCACCGAGATCCCCGACGACGGCATCGACCAGGACTGCGACGGTGCCGATCTTCGCGATGGGCCGGTCGGCGACACCGGCGAGGTCGACGAGCCGGACGATCCCGAGGAGCCCGAAGAGCCGACCGAGCTCGACGGTCCGAGCACCGACCGCAATGCCGAGGCCGGCGGCGCCTTCGGCTGCAGCACGTCCGGCGGGGCCAGCTTCCCGGCCGGGGCCCTGCTGATCGGAGGGCTCGTGCTGCTCGGCCGACGTCGCCGAACGTTGCACGAGGGTTCGTTTCGGTCCTCGGGTTGATCGAACGCGAGTCCTGCGGAACCGACGAAGGAGCCAACGTTGTTTGCGGAGGTTCCAAGATGGTTTCATTGGTTTCGTTGTTCGTGGTGGCCGCGAGTGCCGGCCCAGCGGTGGAGACGAGCGTTCCCAACGCCGATCCGTGCCTCACCCACCGGGCGGTGCGGGCGTGTGACGTCCTGCAGCTCGCTGTCCACACCGAGCGCGGGAGCTTCGAGGCGTTCGTGTTCGCGATGCACCACCCCCAGGCCGGCGTGTTCTGGTTCCAGGAGCGCGACACCGGAGCGTTCTTGAGGGTGGCGCCCCCCCAGCAGGACGCGGAGACGCAGTTCCTCGGGGCGGGCTGGACCGCGCGGACGGCCGATGGGGTCGCCTACCGAGTCGAGAGCGTGCTTCGGGAGACCTACGTGCTGCGGAGGGTCGAGGAGGGCGGGCGGCTCGCTTCAGCTCCCTGACGAGAGCGTGGATCGCCAGCGCGCCCAGCTCGTGGGGTCGACGTCGCGGCCCTCGATCTGGGTGTTCTCGATCCGCATCGTGCCGATCTGGTCGGTAGGCAGGCCGTCGATCAACCCGACCAGGCAGCGGATCACGCCGCCGTGGACGACGGCGAGCATGCGAGAGCCGTCGTCGTGGGTCGCGAACCAGTCGACGACGCGCTGCGCCAGCATTCGGAGGCTCTCGCCGCCGGGCGGCGCCTCGTTCCACGTCACCAGGGTCGCCGCGCGACCGTCGGCGCGCAGGTCGTCGATGGACGTTCCCTCCCACTCGCCGACGTGCCGCTCCCGCAGCGCGGCGTGGGACTCGAGCGGGGGCACGTCGTAGGGCCAGCCGAGCTGGGCGGTGCGCACGGCGCGTCGCAGGTCGGAGCTCACCACTCGGTCGAACGTGTGGCCCACCAGTCGGCCGTGGAGCATCCGGGCTTGATCTTCACCGCGGGGGGTGAGGTCGGCGTCACCGTGACCCCCCACGATTCGGGACGCGTTGGCGATCGTCTCCCCGTGACGCACCAAGAGGAGGCGACTCATCGGGCCTCGAGGCGCGAGATCGCGCCGGTGACCCGCTCCTCGAGCACCAGCAGCGAGGCGACCGTCGGGCGTCGGCCCGCGACCCACATTGCGTCGACCTGGGCCCGAACGTCGCTCAGGAGGCCCTGGGCGAGCTCGGGCTCCAGCAGATCGACCGTATCGGAGTCGCTGTCGATGGTGCACTTCGCGACCAGGCTCTGGAGCAGCCCGTGGAAGCGGGCCTGCAGGATCCGCAGGGCCACCGGCTCCCACTGACCGGCCGCCGGACGCTGCGCGAGATCGTCGAGCACGTCCTGCATTCGCGAGGCCCGGCCGATCGCGAGGTGCTGGACCGCGGTGACCTCGAACGACACGCCGGCGCGTCGCGACTCGGCCCACACGGTCAGCGCGATGTTGAGGTAGCGGGCTCGCATCACGCTCTGCGCCACGGGCTCCGGGATGTCGCTCGCGAGCAATGCCTCGAAGTCCTCGCGGTTGGCCTCGAGCACCGAGCTCGCCTGGAGCTCGTAGACCTGGCCCGCGGCGTCCATCATCTCGTTCAGCAGGTCGTCCTGGGGGATGCGACCGTGGGCCGACAGCCAGTAGAGCGCGACCTCGCGGACCCCGGCCTCCACCTCGAGCCAAGCGCGGTAGAGCGCGTCGAGCCTCACGCTGTTTCGCAGCTCCTCGAGCGTGCCGCGGATCTCCTCGCTGCGCGCGAGCCGCTGGGCCTTGAGGTAGGCCTCGGCGATCTGGGGCACCGATGCCCCCGTGGACTCGACCACCATGGGGAAGAAGGCGGCGCCGGCGTCCGCCACCATGCGCGTGGTGGCCATCGCCGTGGCGATCGAGCTGGCGAGCAGGTGCTGGTCGATGTCGTCGGGGTAGTCAGCGCGGATCCGCGCCGGGAAGTAGCTGTGGAGCAGCTGCCGATAGCCGGGCAGGCGCTCGGCGTGAGGCTGCAGCGAACGGGCGACGTGGATCTTGACCCAGGCCGAGAGCACGGCCAGCTCGGGCCGCGTCAGCCCCTCGCCCTCCGCTGCGCGACGGTGGAGCTCGTCGTCGTCGGGGAGCTGGAGGTGCTCGCGGGGGCGGTCGAACACGCGCTCCACGAAGGCGATGGCCCGACCGAAGCCGAAGATGTCGTCGCGCGAGCGGAGCACGTCGCGCGAGATCTGGCGCCCCTGCGCGTTGTTGTCGGCCAGGACGAGGTCGGCGACCTCCTCGGTCATCTCCTCGAGCAGGCGGTTCCGACCCTCGAGGGTGAGCTCGCCGCGGCCCACCACCCCGTTCAGGAGGATCTTGAGGTTGACCTCCCGGTCGGACATGTCGACGCCGCCCGAGTTGTCGATGGCGTCGGTGTTGAGCCGCGTGCCCCGCAGCGAGGCCTCGATCCGGGCCGGCTGGGACAGGCCGAGGTTGCCACCTTCGCCCACCACCTTGGCGCGCAGCTCGCTCGCGTCGATGCGGATTGCGTTGTTCGAGCGATCGTCCACCGCGGCGTGGCTCTGGCCAGTTCCCTTCACGAAGGTCCCGATGCCACCGTTCCAGAACAGGTCGACGTCCATCTTGAGGATCGCGTTGAGCACCACCTCGGGCTCGGCCCGGTCGACGTCGAGCTCCAGCATCTCCTGCAGGACGGCGTTGAGCTCGATGCTCTTGGCCCGTCGCTCGAACACCCCGCCTCCCGGCGAGATCAACGAGGGGTCGTACTGGTCCCAGCCGCCCTGAATGGCGAAGAGGCGTTCCCGCTCGACGTAGCTGCGCTCGGGGTCGGGGTTGGGGTCCAGGAAGATGTGGAGGTGGTTGAACGCTGCGAGCAAGCGGAGCTTGCGGCTCTCGAGCAGTCCGTTGCCGAACACGTCGCCGCCCATGTCGCCGACGCCCACGACGGTCACCGGCTGGGTGTAGGGGTCGACGCCGATCTCCGCGAAGTGGCGCCGCACGAGCACCCAGGCTCCCCGAGCGGTGATGCCGACCTTCTTGTGGTCGTAGCCGTTCGACCCCCCGGACGCGAAGGCGTCGCCGAGCCAATAGTCGTAGGAGGCCGAGAGGCGGTTGGCGACGTCGGACAGGTGGGCGGTGCCCTTGTCGGCGGCGACGACGAGGTAGGCGCCGTCGTCGTCGTGGACGACCACCCGGGGGTGGCTCACCTGCTCGCCGTCCACGATGTTGTCCGTCACGTCGAGCAGGCCGCGAATGAACGTCTGGTATTCCCGGTCCGCCATCGCGCGGGCCGCCGCTCGATCCATCGGTGCGTTCTTGAGGTAGAACCCGCCCTTGCTCCCCGTGGGTACGATCACGACGTTCTTGACCTGCTGGGTGGTCACGAGCCCGAGCACCTCGGTGCGGAAGTCGTCGCGGTCCGACCAGCGCAGCCCGCCGCGAGCGATCCTGCCGAAGCGGAGGTGGACCCCCTCGACGTCGCGACTGTGCACGTAGATCTCGTACATGGGCGGGTGCTTGCCCATCATCTTGACGTCCGCGCCGCGGAACTTGAACGAGAGGTAGTGATGTACGCGGTCGGTGCGGTAGGCGTTGGTGCGCACGGTGGCGTTGACGAGCATGCGCATCGCGCTGAACACGAGGTCCTCGTCGTGGGCCACGATGAGACGGATGCGATGGCGCAGCTGCTCGTCGGCGTGCGCGATGGCGGCGTCGCGGTCGCCCGGCAGATCCGGATCGAAGCGGACGTGGAAGAGGTCCATGCACAGGCAGACCAGCTCGGGGTTGCCGAGCAGGATCTCGGTCGTGCGCGCGACGGAGACCTTGATGTTGAGCTGGCGGGCGTAGCGCGCGTAGGAGCGAACCACGTCGACCTGGTGCCACGCGAGGCCGGCCGAGAGCACGAGGCCATTGAGTCGGTCGTCGGAGAGGGATCCGTCGAACACGCGGGAGATCGCCTCGGTGAGGCGACCCGCGCGCCGCAGGAGCACCGGATGGTCGGCGGGCAGCCTGAACGTGTCGATGTGAAGGCGACCCCCGCGGCCCCGAACGATCGTGGCCATGGCGTCGAGCACCTGGAGCCCGAAGTTCGAGAGCACGGGCAGCAGCTGCGACAGCACGATGTTGTCGGGCTGGTACACCCGAAGGAAGACCTCTCCGTCGAGCTCGAAGACGTCCGCGCTGACCGCCTCACCAGAGGCGAGCTGCTCGAGCATCTCGATGTCGCGAACCGTGCGGTCCACCGGCATGTTGCGGATCCACTCGGGCGGAAACGCGCGCCCGTAGGTGTCCGCCAGGCGGTCGGCCGACTTCTCGCCAAAGCGCTCGGCGAGCGAGACCCAGAGCCGCGCGAGCCAGGGGGTGGCCAGGGATCGGATGCGCTCCGTCAGCTTGTGGACGGCGGCGTCGCCCGGGTAGCTGACGCCGGTCAGGTAGTAGTGGAGGAGCACGGTGTCGTAGCGACCGATGAACAGCCCGTGGTCGCTGTACGTCGCGTGGGTGGTGGCGATGATCTGCTGCTCGAGCTCGCGGCGCAGCTCGTCGCCGAACTGCGACTTCGGCATCGCGACGAGACAGAACGCCGAGTCGGGGGTGTTCATGATGAACGTGACCCCGACCTCCTGCTGCTGCTCGGCCTCGAACACGAGGTCGACCATCTCGGCGATGGCCTGCTTGTTTGCCGTGAAGAGGAACTCGGTGGGCAGGCTGTCGAAGACGTTGGCGATGCCCTTGTAGCGGAACGAGCCAGGCTCCGACGACTGCTCGAGGAGGATCTCTCCGAGCACCTTGCGGAGGATCGGGACGTTTCGCGAGGGCTGGGTCACCGCGCGGTAGGTGAACATGCCGCGGATGAAGAGCTTGATCTCGGTGGCGTCGGGCGAGTCGTTGCCCACGGAGACGTAGATCTCGTCGATCCGTCCGGCGCGGTGGACCGGCGACTCGATGGCGCCCTTTCGCACGAAGACGGTGCCGGGGTAGTGCGGCACCGGCCAGTCGTTGCCCGAGTTGCTGTGGTAGGCACCCGGGATCCGCTGGATGCCGAGAGCCTCCCCGCCGTCGCCCCCGAGGTCGAGTCCCATGAACACGAAGTTCTCGGACATCAGCCAGGTGAGGAACGCCGCCGTCTCGCGGAGGACCTCGGCGCGGTCGGGCTGACGGTCGCCCATGATCTCGAGCCGGTCGACGGTACGCTCGAGCGTGCGGGTCATCGGCTTGAAGTCCTGCACCATGGCCTGGACGTGCTGGAGGTTCAGGCGAAGGGTACGGCGCGAGAGGTCGAGATCCTCGATGAGCCGGCCCGAGTCGGCCTCGAGCATGGTCAGCGACTCGAGACGCCCTCCGGGTTGACCCACGCCGACGAGCTCACCGGTCTCGTCGCGGTTCGCCGAGAACACCAGGTTGAACCCACCCCAGAAGTCGGCCAGGTTCGACCTGAGGAACAGCCGGATGGTGTCCACGATGAAGGGCTGGTCGTCCATCGCAGAGAGGACGGCCACGCCCTTGGTCTGCCGCGGGCGGATGTCGACCCGGATCTCGCCGGGCTTGCGGCTTCGCGTGAAGCGGAAGGCCTCCTCCAGGTACGCGAGCACCTGCGTCGGCGGATGGTGGGCGAGAAAAGGGCCCCGCAGCCGGTTCAGGGTCTCGTCGACGAACTGGTCGAAGAGCCCACGTTCCGTCTCGGGCAGCGACCCCGTCCATCGGGTCAGACTCGACCGGATCTGTGCTTTCGACTCCGTGCTCGCTGAACTCAGCACACCAGGCTCCTTTCGAGCGTTCGGGCCCCGAGAGGGGGAGGGCCCCGGGACCTCCCTTTAGCAAAGCGGCGTACGGCGCGAAACTTGTCGGTTGTCTCGTTTCTCTGCGGACCAGGGCTGACCGGGGCAGGTCTGCTCGGGTATGATCCGCGATCCGTCAGTGACGGAAGGCGCGTGGGACGATCGGCCGCAGAACCTGCCCCACTCGCCGGACGACCGGGTATCGTCGGAGCACGACACCCCCCGAGGAGCCATGGAGCTGAACGATCTCACGGTCCGGGTCGCCGAGCTGCGCGGTCGCGTACGGGCGACGGAGCTGTTCTACGTCCGGATCGACGGCCACGACGTCTCGCTCGGACGCCGGGCCGCCCGACACGGTTCCGACGCGAGCGAGGTCCTGACCGTCCGAACCTGGCTCGACGAGGGGCGGTTCGGGACCGCGTCCGGGGAGCCCGATGCGTTCGAGGACCTGGTGCTTGCCGCCTTGGCCCAAGCCGAGGTCGCAGCGCCCGATCCGCACGAGGGACCCGCCGCCCCTCGGGATCAAGACCTCGGCGGCCTCGGCATCTTCGACCGGCGGTGGGACACGCTGTCCGACAGCCACCGCGAGGACGTGCTGCGCTCGGCCCGGAGCTCGCTGCAGGAGGCGCCGCGACTCGAGCCCGGCACCTTGAACTATCGCGACGAGCGGGCGATCCGACGCTTCGCGAGCTCTCGCGGGGTCGCGCTGGAGGAGGCTTCCACGCGGTTCGTGGTCGAGGGAAGCGCCACCGCGGCGTCTCCCGATGGCGCCATTCACCTGAGCGAACGGATCGCGTCGCGAAGGTTCTCCTCGGTGGCCACCCTTCCGCTGGGCGAGTTCGTCGCCCGGCGAGCGGCGTCGATTCGACAGCCCGGCGAGACGCTGCCGTTCGGTCCCGTACGGGTGGTGTTGACGCCTCGGGCCACCGCTCAGCTCTTCGGTCGGCTCGGCGAGGCGTTCACCGCGGCCCGAGCGAGCCGTGACGAGTTCTTCCTCGCCAAGCCCGGGATCGCGCTCGACCCCCGGCTCCACCTCATCGACGACGGGCTGCTCGCCGGCGGCTTCCACACCCGGGCCTTCGACGATCGCGGGGTGGTGCCCTTGGCCCTCACCTTGCTGCGGGACGGCCGCCCCGACGGTCGCTTCGTATCGATCGCGGAGTCCCGCCGACACGACGTTCGCCCGACGGGACACCAGTGGGGCGATCGCCTCGGGCCCAGCAACCTGGTGCTGAAGTCGGGGACTCGGACCGTCAACGCGCTGCTCGCCGAGCTCCGTGGTCCCTCGCTCCGCGTCGACGATCTCCCCGACCTCGACGAAGGGCTGGATCTCCTCACCGGAGGGGCACGTCTCACCGTGCACGGCGAGGTCATGGACGCCAACAGAGCCGTGGGTGCGATGCGGCACGTGGTGATCGAAGGGTCGCTTCAGACCGTGCTCGGCGAGCTCGTCGAGGTCTGCAGCGACACCGACCGCTGGGGGGCGGTCGACGCGCCTGCGCTCATCACGCAGGGCTGGACGATGTCCTCGAGGGCCTGACCGCAAATTTTTGCGCCCAGGTCTATCGAAGGGGTCCCTTCGATCCGATTGCCAGGACGTATGGCACTCGAACTCCTCGTTCATCCTCCCTCCGGACCAAAGCAGGCGGTCCCCATCGAAGGCTCGGTCGCCATCGGTCGGGGGCCCGAGAACGATCTCGTCCTGCCGACGGACCGGGTGTCCTGGAACCACGCGCTCGTGTGGGAGACCGAAGGCAAGGTCTTCGTCAAGGACCTGGGCAGTCGCAACGGCACGCGCCTCGACGGTCAGCCGCTCACCGACGCCACCGAGTGGCCGATGGGCACTCGGCTGCAGATCGAGGACGTCGAGCTGACGTTCTCGGTGGCCGACCCCCGAGAACCCAGGACCTTCCTCGCGATGGCCGTCGAAGACGTCTCCTCCGGGGTGCGCTTTCCGCTTCGGCAGTCGCACACGCTCATCGGCGACGACCCCAATGCGGATCTCCGGATCCCGGAAGGCTCCGGCGAGTCCGGGGTGCTGATCGCGCATCCCGACGGCGAAGTCTGGATCGGGATCCACGACGAAGACCGCCAGCTCGAGAAGAACGAGTCGTTCTCGATCGGCGGCGTGGAGCTCCGGCTCGTCGAGGCCGAGGCGGGCTGGCTGCCCACCGCCACCGACGAGGAGACGAGCCACCCCTACGTGGTGGAGACCGCCTTCGACCCCGATCGAGGGCCGTGGGCGCGCTTCCGCTGTCTCGATACTGGTCGCTCGCACACGCTGACCGCGGACAATCGCGTCGCGATGATCTACTTCCTGGCCGAGTCGCTCAAGGAAGACCTCGACAAGCGCGTCACCGATCCCGGCTGGCGCTCCAACGAGTCGGTGCGGGTCGCGGTGTGGGGGCGCTCCGCGCGCCACGAGGGACCCCGCAAGCTCAAGGCCCTCCTCCACAACATCCGAGCCGAGCTCCGCAGCGCGCAGCTCGACCCGTGGTGCCTCGAGAAGCGACGTGGGTTCGTGAGACTCCGGGTTCGCCAGGTCGAGGTCAGCTGACGGCGCAGACGCCGGACGACAGACCCTCGAGACCCCGCCAGAGGCGCTCGAACTCGACACGGTAGGCCTCGGTGAGCCGCTGGTCGTCGGTGACGAGCACGTTCTCCTGGTTGGCCTGGGCCGCACTCCGCGTCCAGTTGTAGGAGCCGGTCAGCAGCACCCGCGCGTCGAACAGCGCGAACTTGTGGTGCATGTGCGCGGGCGTCTGGTCCATGCGCACCTCGATGCCCATGCTCGCGAGGTCGCACACATCGGAGCCGAGGTCGGCTGCCTTGTTGCCGTCGGAGACCACGCGAACCGCGACGCCGCGACGGTGAGCCTCCACGATCCCGTCCGCGATGCGGTCGTCGGTGATCGTGAACACGCAGATGTCGATGGCGTGCTGGGCAGCGTCGAGCAGGCCGGTGATGCGCTGCAGCGGACGGAGGCCCGGGCTGAACAGCGCATCGGCCAGCGTGGGCACGCCCGGGGGGCGTCCCGAGTGGGCGATCGTCTTGACGACGTCTTCGAGCCAGTCGAGCACCTGCGCGACCTCGTGGCCCGAGGGGGCGGGTCCGGCGAGCACCTCGCGGGCCTGCTCGAACGCGCGGTGGCGCCACAGCGCGAGGTCGCGGCCTGGCGTGGTCTCGAGCAGCTCGGACAGCGCCCGTCGCTCGCTCCGAGACAGGCGACGGTCCTCGAGCGTCTCGCGCAGCACGGCGTCGATGTCGGTCATGCGTCCGAGTCTACCCGAAGTGGCCCGCCGACACCTTCCGGCCGAACACGCGACCGGTGAACGGCAGGATGGCGGCGTCGTCGCCGACGGCTCCCGCGACCACCGCCAGCAGGGGCTCGCGTGGGGCCGCTCGTCACTCGCCGCTTGCGTCACCCTCGCCGGGAAGGGGGCTCGGATCCTGGGCGAAGAAGCGGCCGGCGGCAAGGTGGGACGTCCCGGAAGAAGAGACCGGGACCTACTCCGAACACGCCGCCGGGTCGCTGGGCGCGCTGCAGGTGAGCTCGAGCGCGACGGGCAGGGTCTCGTCCCCGGTCAGCGACACCACCTTCGCGCCGCTCTGCCAGATGCGAACGCTGTCGGTGGCGACGGCCCTCGCGTCCACCACGAAGGACCCCACGGGCAGCTCGGTCACTTCGAGCCCGTCGTCGTCGCACGGCACGTCGCGGGTTGCGAGTGGCGTCGCATCGGGTTGCTGGCGCAGGAAGATGCGGACGGTCTCGACGCTGGCCGCCTCGCACGTGTCCACGCCCTGCCACGTGAGGGTCACCGACATGGCGCTGCTCACGGTTGGCGCGGCGGTGTCGGCGCTGTCGGGCGGGTCGCAGGCCCCGTCCTCGTCGACCAGGCCGTCGCAGTCGTCGTCGACGCCGTTGCACAGCTCGGGGGCGCCCTCCTGGGCGTCGACGCCATCGCAGTCGTTGTCGATGCCGTCGCCGCAGATCTCGGTCGCGCCGGGATTGACGGCCGGATCGCCGTCGTTGCAGTCCGCGTCGCGGACGTCGCAGCGCGCGTTCGGAAGGGGCACGAAGAAGCCGTCGTTGTCCTGGTCGGTCACCTGGTCGTCGCCGCAGGGCGGCGCCCCGTAGCAAGCCGACAACACGATCGGAGCGACCACGGCAGTCGACCAGCCGGCCACCCGCAGGGTGGTGCAGAACGGACACACCTGCACCACCGGCAGGACGTGCCGATCACACGCCTCACACTTCCACATCTCCATCCTCCCACGGCTCTTCCACGAGCTCGAAGCGTCCAAAGTCGAAGGGTCGGCGCGCGGTCCGCTCCACCTGTCGCACCCGCTCGCGGAGCCCCCGAGCCTTCAGCTGCTCGGCGCGGTGGTAGCAGTACGGCATGTTCCCGCGCCTGCCGAGCAGCGTGTGGGCGGTCCAGCTGCACCCGCCCTGGCAGACGGAGGCGTAGTGGCACGTCGCGCAGTGACCCCACAGCTCGGTGCGGCGGTCCTCGCGGGTGAACGCCAGCGCCGCGGAGTCCGCCCAGATGTCGGCGAGCGGCCGGTGGCGCACGTTGCCACCCACGTACGGTGCGCTCGGGAGCGACGGGCAGCCCTTGATGTCGCCGTTCGACTCGATGCCGAGCACGTAGCGACCGGCCACGCAGCCCTGGAAATGGCTGCCTGCCCGCAGGTCGGACTCGAAGGGCCCGAAGTAGCCGAGGTTGTTGCCCGCCACGACCCGACACCCGCGGTCGCGGGCCAGACGGGCCACGCGGGCGAGCCGTGGGACGAGCTCGAGCAGATCGTAGGGCTGCAGCAGCCAGTCGCGGCCGTCGGCGGCTCGCCCCATGGGACCCGTGATCTGGGTCTGCCAGGCCTCGATGCCACAGTCGAGGAGGGCCGTGGCGAGGTCCTCGACCTCGGGCAGGTTCAGGCGATTGAACTGGGTGTTCGCGGTCGTGCCGATGCCCGCGTCGCGGGCGTTGGACAGCGTCTCGAGCGCGGCTCGGAAGCTCCCGGGCACCGCACGCAAATGGTCGTGGGTGGCCTCGAGTCCGTCGATGGACACGCTGACCTGGGCGAGCCCGGCCTCCGCGGCTCGCGCTGCCACCTCGGGACCGAAGCGACGACCGCCGGTGGTCAGAAGGCACCGGATGCCACGGGACGAGGCGTGAGCCACGACGTCGAGCCAGCGAGGGTGCAGGTAGGCCTCCCCCCCGATGAACACGACCTCGCGGGTGCCGAGAGCGACGAGCTCGTCGACCACGTCGCGACACTCGGCGAGGGTCAGCTCCCGCTCGCGGGCACCGCCCGCCCGCGAGCCGCAGTGGCGACAGGCCAGATCACAGCGGAGGGTCAGCTCCCACACCACGTAGCGGGGAGCGTGCGACTCGACGGGGAGCGCGGTTCTGCGCGTTGAGGCGTCCATGCTCCCAACCTGTCGGACGCCAGACCGACTGGCCACACAGTGGCGCACAAATCGTCCCACGTGCTCGCGTGGGGTGTGCGAATCTGCTGGAGGGTCAGGCCTCGGGCATCACCCGGAGCGCGTCCCAGGCGGCGTTGGCCAGGAGCTCGAAGGCCTGGTCGGGCTCGGTGGACGTGCGGCCCATGAGCCACTCCGACGTGTAGTGGTCGGTCGGTCCGATGACGACGGCCATCGCCATGTCGAAGGGGAGAGCGCGCACCTGGCCCGTGCGAACCCACGGGTCGAGGTGCTCGTGGATCGCGCGGACGAAGGCCCGGTGCTGTTCGCGCACCGCCGGTTCGTCGCGCGGGACGAGCTCGGAGCGGCGCGCGAGGTGCACGAAGCGCGCGAGACCCACGTTGTCCACCATCCAGTCGATGTGGGCTCGCACCACGGCCCGAACGAGGTCCCGGGCGGGGCCTCCCGACCGGAGGGACTGGAGTACCGAGGACTGGTAGTGACGGTTGGCGGCGAGGAAGAGCTCGAAGAACAACCCCCGCTTGTCGCGGAAGTGGTGGTAGATGCTGCCCGTGGACGCCCCGGAGAGCCCACGGATCTGTTGGATGGTCACCGACTCCGGGGGGCGCTCGAGGCAGAGGCTCAGCGCAGCCCGGAGGATTCGCTCGCGTCGGGGGTCGGCATCGAGATGCATCGCCATGGGCTTCCTCTAGCGCGTGAAATCGATGGGGGAAGGCGTGAGGTGCCGAATCGACACACTCGACACAAAAGGGGGCGATGGGTTCCGAGGGACCGCCCGCCCACTCTAGAATGTGGTTCGGGCCCGGTTGGCGTTTAGATCTCGAGACGGCTTTGCGTGAATTTCGCAAACCGGCGCACGGGTTCGTCTGGCATGACGACTGGAAACGATCCGTGACTGAAGTTTGTCGCTAGGGCAATTTGGGCGAGGCCGTTGGACCCACCCGGTGCACCTGCTCCAGCCCGAGCCCCGTGGTCACACCCGGATCGCCGTGCACGACGAGCTGCCAGCGGTGTGAGGGCACGAGTCGACCGACCGACGGGCTCTCCTCCTCCGACGCCGGGGCAGCTCGGGGGGCGACGTGGCGCACCAGGCGCCGAAGGAGACGCTGGGGCGGCGTCTCGGCCGAGGCGGTGGTCGGTCCGCCCGGATCGACCGGTTCACCAGGCCACGCGTCGAGGGCAGCCAGCACCGTCGTGAGCGGGGCATCGGCGCCCTCGGCGCGCACCTCGCCGACGATGCTGACCGTGCGGCGCAGCCCGGTCGCCCCGGGCTCGAGCCGAACGTGCACGGTGGCGCCTGCGAGCTCGTCACGCAGCGCCTCCTCGAGCCCTCTCACGGCAGACCGAAGCAGCGGAATCGCCGGATCGTCGGCTTCGGTGTCGAGCACCTGACCGAACGCGACGACGGGCGGCTCGTCGGCGCCCGCGTTCGGCACTACGAGCAGCGTTCGGGCTTCCCGGCGGGGGGGCCGCATCCAGGCGTCGTCGGCCGGAGCCCCCGCGGGGACGGCCAGCAACGCCTCCCCGAGCACGGAACCCCAGCGCTCGGCGTCGTCGCCCGCCACGCCGGCGAGCATGGTCGACCGTCGGTAGTGCGTCTCGAAGAAGCGACGGGCCTCGTCCTCGGTGAGCGAGGGCACGACCTCGGGCCAACCGGCGAGCGGGTGACCGGTGCGGTGGCCCTCGAACAAGTGGAGGCGCAGGGTGTCGAGCGGCTCGCGGGGAACTGCGAGTGCCTCGCTCCGGAGGGCGTCCCACCGCCCGAGCTCGAGGCTGGTGAGCGACCGGGAGAAGTCCTCGATGCAGTCCGGGTCGGGACCACGGGGACAGGTGAGCTCGAACCGGACCCACTCGGTGTCGACGGTGGCACGGACCCCCGACTCGGCGACGGCGTGCGCCACCAGCCACGCGAGCCCCTCGCGGCCGATGGGGTCGAACCCCGAGCCGGCCCGAACCAGCGCCAGGAGGTGAAGCTCCGGAGTCCCTGTCGTCGGCTCCGCGATGACCGTGACGGGAGCCATCCACTGCTCGGCTGGCACGGGGCCAACGTCGATCCTGGGGCCGCAAGCGACCAACCAGGCAATCATCAGGTCCCTCCTCGGCGTCTTCCGGGTCGCTGCGGCGCACGCTCCTGGCACCCGGGACGGTGTGGTAACCTGGCGCCCCCTCGCGGCGCGCGTACCCCCAAAGCGGAGTCTCCGCGCATGTTGAGGGAGAATGGAGGGTATCATGGTTTCGACGCTGGTCGATGGAGCGAGTACGTCACGAGACCTCATCCGTCAGATCCGCGTGATCCGGACGGATGCGCAGATGCTGCCCGAGAGCGTCGCTTGGCAGACCTTCCTCGAGCTGGAGCGTCGCGGAGAGCCCGGGGCGGTGACCCTGTTCCTCGACGCCGTGAAGAACCTCCACAGCCGGCGCTGCATCGCCGGCGCTGCGCTGCCTACCGAGGATCCGAACCCCGACGAGCACCGACTCACCGAGGATGGCTTCCTCGCCGACCTCTGGAAGGCCTACAAGAAGTGCATCCGCAACAACCGCACCGGCCCCGCCCGGCAGCTCCTCGCCGACATGGAGGAGCACCTGGTCGACTGACGAGGTGCCGATGCGGCTAAACGCGGGACGGCGCCCGATCGATGGACCTGGCAGACGTCGTCCACCGGGAGTCCATCCTGCTGCGGTCTGCCCTCCTCGTCGTGGTTTCCCTCGGGTGCCTCGGATTTGCTGACTCGGCTGTCGCAGCCGATCCGGCCAGCCCCGCGTCCGTGGGTGACGCGCTCCTCGGTCTGTCGAGCGACGCCCCCGCCGAGGCGGCGTCGGTCAGCGTGCGGCTCATCCTCACGCTGACCGCGATGACGCTGCTCCCGGGGGTCCTGCTCGCGATGACGCCCTTCACGCGGTTCATCATCGTGTTCTCCCTGATGCGCCAGGCGCTCGGGCTCCAGCAGTCGCCGCCGAACCAGGTACTCATCGGTCTGTCGTTGGTGCTGACCATGACGGTCATGCAGCCGACCACGCAGATTGCTTGGTCTGAGGGCGCCTATCCGTTTCTCAACGGGGAGACCTCGATCGAAGAGGCGGTTCCCCGGACCCTCGCTCCCCTGCGGCGCTTCATGCTCCAGAACGTGAAGCGGCAGGACCTGGGCGCCGCCATCGGCATCGCGAGGATGCAGCGCCCGAAGACCCTCGACGACATCCCCACCACGGTGGTGGTGACCGGGTTCGTGCTCTCGGAGCTGCGCACCGCGTTCACCATCGCGGTCAAGGTCTACGTGCCGTTCCTGGTGGTCGATCTGGTGATCGCGAGCGTGCTCCTCGGCATGGGCATGATGATGCTCCCCCCCGTCGTGGTCTCGCTGCCCTTCAAGCTGCTGGTGTTCGTGCTGATGGACGGATGGAACCTGCTCGTCACGGGCATGGTGGGAGGGATCCGATGACCGTCGAGAGCGCCGTCGCCATTGGTCAGTCCGCCCTGCTCGCGATGCTGTACGTCGCGGGGCCGCTGCTCCTCGCGAGCCTGATCGTCGGCACGGTGATCAGCGTGCTGCAGGCCGTGACGCAGGTCCAGGAGGTCACGCTCGTGTTCGTGCCCAAGATCCTGGTCGCGATGCTCGTGGTGTCGGTCGCGGGGGGCTGGATGCTCCAGGTCGCGGTGACGTTCGCGCAGCAGATGTTCCTGTCCCTGGGGCCGTGACCCGTGGTCGAGCCCGTCTTCACCATGGTCCTCGCCTTCTCGCGGCTCGCCGCGGTTCTCGGCAACCTGCCGATCTTCTCCACGCTGAACACGCCTCGGGAAGCGCTGGTGCTCGTCACGTTCGGCATCACCCTGCTCGTGGCTCCCACGCTGCCGGTGGTCGCCGCTCCGACGTCGATCGGCGAGATGCTCGTACTCGTGGGGGTCGAGGTGGTCTATGGGTTCCTGGTCTCGCTGGGCATCCGGGCCGTGTTCCAGGCGCTCGCGCTCGCGGCCGAGCTCATGAGCATGCAGACCGGACTCGCGATGGCCATGCTCTTCGACCCGATGCAGGTCCAGCAGTCGTCGATGGTGGGCCTGCTCGCGACCTGGCTCGGGGCGATGGTGTTCCTCGGCCTGGACCTTCACCTCGACGTGCTGCGCATGCTGGCCAGCAGCTTCGCCCAGGTCCCGCCGGGTCACCTGGCTCCCCACGTCGATCTCGCAGGGGCCCTCGTCGCGACGGTGGGCTGGCACCTGACGCTGGGGGTCCGGCTCTCGGGTCCGATGCTCGCGATGGTGTTCGTCGTCAACGTGCTCGTCGCCATCCTCGCGCGCCTCGCGCCTCGGATGAACGTGTTCTTCTCGCTGGGCCTCACCGCGACGAACCTGGGGGGCATCGGCATCTTCTGGCTGTCGCTGCCCTGGATCCTGTTCCTCCACGGGGATGCGATGACGCGCATCGTCAACGCGCTGCCCCGGTGGCTCGGACTCTAGGCGATGGCCGACGAGGAAGCGAGCGACAAACGGCACGATCCCGGCGAGAAGAAGTGGCGGGAGGCGGCCGAGAAAGGCCAGATGCCCAAGTCGCCGGACGTCAACGCAGCGGCGGTGGTGCTGTCGGCTGCGACGGCCTGGGTGTTCTTCCCTGGGCCAGTCCAGGAGGCGTTCTTCCGCGCGGCGCTCGCGTGGTTCGACGGGCGCGGCCCCTACGACCTCACGCTGACCAGCGCCCACGCCATGATCAACCTGGGCCTTCAGCTGCTCGCATTGGCCATCTCGGTGCCTCTCGCGGCTTCGCTCACGGCGTCGGTGGTCGCGTCGGTGGCCCAGTCCCGCTTCCAGGCAGCCCCCAAGGCCCTCGAACCGAAGTGGGAGCGTCTGGACGTGGTCAGCGGCTTTCAGCAGACCTACCTGTCCTGGACACCGCTGCTCGAGCTCGGCAAGGGTCTCGCCAAGATCCTCGTCATCGGGTTCGCCGTGTTGCTCGCCCTGTGGCCGCACATCGCCGCGCTTCCGCGGGCGGCCGCGTTCGGCGTGCCCCAGCTCATGGTGCTGCTGGTCGATCTGGCGTGGACCGCGGTCCTCGCGGCGGCCCCCGTGATCATCGTGATCGCCATCATCGACTACACCGCCAGCTACCAGCGAACGCTGTCTCAGCTCAAGCGAACCGACCGCGAGCTGCGCGACGACCAGAAGGAGCAGGACGGTGATCCCCGACTGAAGGCCTTCCGGCGGCAGCGCGCCCGGAAGATCGCGCTCGCGGTCAGCCTCAACGCCGTGCGCGATGCTGACGTCGTGGTGACCAACCCCACGCACCTCGCGGTCGCCCTGAAGTACGACCGTGACAACGACGACGCCCCTCGGGTGGTCTGTAAGGGGGCGGACCACCTCGCGGCGCGCATCCGCAGCGAGGCACGGCGAGCTTCGGTCCCCCGCGTCCAGAACCGGCCTCTCGCCCGGGCGCTCTACCGACGCTGTGACATCGGGCACGCGGTCCCTGCTGACCTCTTCGTGCCCGTCGCCAAGGTCCTCGCGGTCGTGTTCCGTCGCCGGCAGCGCCGACCTCGGTGATACGCCCCCGGGCATGCCCCGCCCCGACCCCGGTCCTCCTCCCTCGCGCGGCCTCGTCGTGCGCGCTCTCGACGACGGCTTCTACGTCCGCCTCAACCCGGCCCCGGCCTTCAACCTCGGCATGGCGTTCCTGGTCGTGGTCGGCTTCGGGGCGGCCGGCTTCGTGATCGCGATGGTGATGGGCTCGGCCTCCGGGGTCACCATGCCGATCGTGGGCGGGAGCATCTTGTTCGGCGGTCTGTTGTACGCGCTGTCGGCTGGGTCCGCGTTCTTTCCGGCCGAGGTCCGGGGCGACGCCCACAGCCTGTCGTGGGCTGGCGAGCGGTTCGGGTGGGACCAGATCGAGGCCTGCGTGGCCGAGGGCGACCGTCTCGAGCTGCGGGGCGCCGGCGGGCGCGTGCTCGCTACCCTCGAGCACCTCGAGCCCGAGGCCGCCCGCTGGGTGGCCGACGCCGTGACGGCCTCGTTGCCCTACGAGGAGTGACCTCAAGGGAGAAGTCGGGTGGCCGATTGACCGGAGTGACCCTGGAGTCGCCGCGTGACCGCCACCCTTCCCGGACCCGAGGTCTCGGGCACCCTGATGACCCACGACGCCGTGGTCGAGCTGATTGAATCCGGCACCCCGTTGCTCGTGGCTGCCGACGGCGCTCGGCTCGCCCAGCTGCCTCGCGGCTCGTGGATCGGCGGGAGTATCCCCTACTTCTCCACCGTGTCGGACGGAGGCTGCGAGGACCGCGAGCGGTACTTCGTCGACATCTTGCCGTCGGAGGCCACCGCGGTTCGGGTCGCGAGCTACGACGCCGACGAACTGTGGCGGATCTACCGGGACGCCCCCCACCATGGCGTGTCCTTCGTCATCCTGCCCGCCGCGAGCCGAGCCCACACGCGCTTTGCCCTCGAGGGACCCGACTACGCCGGGTACCTCGTCAAGCCACTCGTAGGTTGGGTCGCCGGGTGTCCCCTCTCGGAGGTGGGACAGACCGCCCCCGTGGTCGTCGACGGCGCGACGGGTGCCCCGAGCTCCGAGCGGGCGGTGGCCTTGCACCTCGCCCTCCCTGCCGAGCGGTCGGCCCGCGTCGACGTCGTGAACCTGTTCGAGCCCGGTAATGGCGACGTGCTGACCTTTCTGCACGGGGGCTTCGAGGTGAGGGAGGTCTGCGTGGACGGTCGATGCGTCTCGTTCGCCGGGTACCTCGCCGAGCGCGGCATCGACACGCGGCTGCCCCTCGTCTGCGATCACGCGGGGGCGAACGTGAACGTCTCCTTCCTCGACGTGGACGCGGTGGCCGACGTCGTGACCTTCTGCGGCCCGGTGTTCCCCGGCAGGGAGTACCGCGTGGCCCGGCCGATTCGCGACTACGTGCGAGACTTTGCCGACGGCATCCCGGCGGGGGCGGCCGGGGCGACGTTCTCCTGCACCAGCGTCCTCAACTACGTGTATGCGGAGGTCGCGGGGCGGCCGTTTCGCGGGGTCCGGGGTCCGATGACCTTCGGGGAGATTGGCTACCAACTCCTCAACCAGACCCTGATCACCTGCACGATCGGCTGATGGTCAGCGCCGGGTGCGCTTCGGTGGGAGCACGGCGATCGTGAGCAAGCTGGCGCTCAGCGCGGCAGAGGCGTAGCCCACGCCGTAGAGCAGGTTGACGTTTCGCGCATCGAACTCGATGATCTGTCGCCGGGCCTGCTCGTAGAGGGGGTCCCCGCGGGGGACGTTGTAGAACGGCACCACGGGACCGTTGTAGCTGGACTGCTGAAAGGACCGCTCGCTGATCGCCCCCGACACGAGGGCGGCGGCGGCTACCGCGCCCAGCACGCCACCCGCGGTTCCCGCTACGATGCGGCGGGTACGGGCACCTCGCGAGGGCCGCCGGAGGGGCTCGAGGGGCTTCGGGGCCGCAGCGACGAGGGGTTCGGATGGCGGCGGCGTGGGCAAGATCGGCGGAGACTTGGCCGTGCTACCGGGCGTGGCAATCACGGCGTCCGACAGCACGAGGAGCACCTCGGAGCGGAAGCCCCGGGACTCGAGTGTCTGTACGAGGTGCAGCCCTCGCGACACCGACAGCGGATTCTGGGCGTCGGCCCGCCGACCGTCCACGTACGCGACGCCGACCCCGGTCACCGTGATCTCGGCTCGGTCGTGACGGAGCCGCGACGCGATCTGCTCCCACAGCTCGACGAGCTCGGGAGAGTAGGGCACCCCCGGCCGGGCCTCGGGCCGCGGGTCGACGCCGACCGCCCGCTCGAGCGCGGTGGCCATTCGCGCCTCGTTGTCGAGGGTCAGGGCGACCTGGGCGTCGAGCAGGAAGAGCTCGAGCAGAGTCTCACGGCGGACCAGGCGGTCCTGACAGGTGAGGGCTTCGCCTGCGTCGGCGAGGGCCTGGCGCGCCTCGTCGAGCTCGGCGATCTCGTAGGCCGTCCACGCGGACTCCACGAGCTCGGGAATCTGGGGGCACCCTTGGGCGAGTGCCGCTTCGGCCAACCACCACAACCACATCGGAGATGGCTTCTAGCCCGTTCCCGACGCTTCGGCTCGTCGCCGCTCAGCGCTGGTTGGCGCATCCAAGATGGTCGAACCGTTGCCCGTCCACGAAGCGGTAGCAGAGAACGGTGATGGTGTCGCGAGACACCTGTATGGTGAGCGGCCCGCTGTTCGTGCCGTCGCTCTCCATGCGAACGACGTGCTCGCCGAGCGCCAGGTCGACCTTGAGCGGCGCGCGCCCGACGGACTGGTCGTCGACGGTCACCCGGGCCCCGTAGGGCAGCGAGAGCAGGCGGGCCACCGCCGTCTCGGGCGCCGTGGTGGTCTCGGCAGGGGGAGGGTCCGGCGGGGACCCCTCGTCGACCATCCCGACGGGGGAGGAGGGGCCGGGCGGCGAGACCTCGACGATCGGCGGCTGGGGCTCGGACTTGGCGGGAGGCGGCACGGGTGCGGGTGGCTCGACGACCGCCGCCGGAACCGCGCGCGGTGCCACCGGCTTCGACGCGACTGGCGGGGGGGCTGGCTTCGGGGCGACCGGCACGGCGGTGGACGGTACGTCGTCCCCGAGCTCGGCGGGCGCTGCGAACAGGGGTACCACGTTGGCGTCGCGATTGATCACGTAGCTCAGCACGCTCGCCGACGCGCCCAGCGCGAGCCCGGTGAGCAGGACCACCACGACTCCGATGCCCACGACCATCGACGCCCGCGGCCCTCTGGAGGCGGCACGGCTCGCGCGCAGCGAGTCGCCGGAGCTCGCGCGGGGACGGCGAGGGGCGCGTGGAGGCAGCTCCCCGGACGGCACGAGCTCGGTGAGCCGCACCGCGACCGTCACCTCGTCGTCGAGCAGGGCGCCGGCCTGCCGGTCGAAGCCTGTGGTGTCGGCCTGCACGACCGCGACGGGAGCGGCGATGTCGTCGTCGGTGATCAGGTCTGCCGCACCGATCCCCCCGGCGGTGGGGTCGAGGACGGGCTCGGTGGGCTCTCCGGGCGACTCCATGACCATCTCGGCGCCAATCGAAGGGCCGCTCGGCGTCGTCGCCGACGGTCGGTCGGGCCCGTCGGCCGAGAACTGGGCTGGAAGACCGACCTGCAAGGGGTCCTCGGTGGACTCCTCGTCCATCCAACGCGGCTGGCGCCGGAGCACGCTGGTCTGCGCTTCCCACTCGAGTCGCCCCTGCAGGACGTCGAGCAACGTGGAGCAGTCGGGGATGCGGTCGTTCGGGTCGAGCTGCAGACAGCCGAGGATGGCCTCGTTCACCCGGTCGGGAAGGTCGGGCGCCCACTCTCTCGGCGGCGCAAAGGAGGCATCGACCACCGCGTTGTAGATGGCCAGGGCCTCGTCGCCGGGGAACGCCCGACGCCGGGTCATGAGCTCGTAGAGCAGGCACCCGAGCGACCACAGGTCGGCTCGCTGGTCGACGCTCCCCGCGTCCCGGATCTGCTCGGGCGCCATGTACGACGGCGTTCCCATCGAGATGCCCTGCTTCGTGTGGGCGAGCCCGGGAATGTCGATCATGATCTTGGCGAGCCCAAAGTCGGTGACCTTGGGGACGAAGCCCTCGACGGTGCTGGCGAGCAGCACGTTGGCTGGCTTC
Organism: uncultured Enterobacteriaceae bacterium; assembly: GCA_964655065.1. Classification (GTDB taxonomy): domain Bacteria; phylum Myxococcota_A; class UBA796; order UBA796; genus DRPG01. The sequence goes on from CAZZLC010000014.1 coordinate 133,564, forward strand.
AGGTCGCGGTGCACGAGTCCCGAGGCGTGGGCGGCGTGAACCCCGGCCAGGATGCCGCCGAACAGGAGCTCGGCGTCGGCCAGCGTGAGCCGGTAGCGCTTGAGGGCGGCGTCGAGCGTGGGACCCTCGACGTACTCCATGAGGAGCGCCGGCGAGCCGTCGAGGTCGAGCACGTCTTGCACGGGTACGATGTTGGGGTGCCGGAGGGCGGACTGCACCTCGCCCTCGCGCCGCATGCGCTCGCGGATGGCCGGCGAGCTGACCGTCAGCACCTTGAGGGCGTGCACGACGCGCCCGCCCCGCTCGCGGACGAGGTAGACGACGGCGGTACCGCCGGTCCCCAACACCCGCTCGACGACGAAGTTGTGGACGACCTGGCCGAGCTCGAGCTTCACGGTCCGCGTCTCCCGCACGCCGTTGACGTGCACAGCATATCGGACGGCGGCTCGTTTTGCGCTACCCCACGACGAGGTTGACGAGCCGACCGGGGACGACGATCTCGCGCCGAAGCGTCTTCCCTTCGAGGTGGCGCGCCACGTTCTCGTCGGCCTTCGCCGCCGCGAGCACCGCGGGCTCGTCGGCGGAGGCGGGCACCTTGATCTTCCCGCGCACCTTGCCGTTGACCTGCACCGCGATCTCGATCTCGTCGAGCTCGAGCGCGCTCTCGTCGACCTCCGGCCAGGCCTCGTAGGCAATGGTGGTCCCGTGACCGAGCTTGGCCCACAGCTCTTCGGCGAGGTGGGGCGCCCACGGCGAGAGGATCTTCAGGAAGTCGAGGCACTCGGGCTCGGCCGGCAGATCGCCCTTGCACGCGTTGACGAACTCCATCATGCGGCTGATCGGCGTGTTGAACTTGAGCGCGTCGATGCCCTCGGTGGCTTCCTTGATGGCGAGGTGCAGGGCGCGGCGGACCTCCGACGAGGTGTCCCCGAACGCTCGGGGCGCGTCGTCGTCGTCGAGGAACAGGCGCCACACCGAGCTCAGGAACCGGCGGATTCCGCGGCAGCCGCTCGTCTGCCACGGCTTGGCCTGCTCGAGCGGCCCCATGAACATCTCGTACATGCGCAGCGTGTCGGCGCCGTACTCCCGCACGATGTCGAGGGGGTCGACGCTGTTGTTGAGGGACTTGCCCATCTTGCCCAGCGTCTGCTCGACCGGCGACCCGTCGGGCGCGTACCAGTCAGTGGTGACCTCTTCGCCGGTGTGGGCGCTCCGGAGCGTCGCGTTCTCTCCCGCACGCTGGACCACGACGTCGGGGTGGTGGTACTTGCCGCTCTCCTCGCGGTAGGCGTACTGCTGGATCATCCCCTGGTTGAACAGCCGCTGGAACGGCTCCTTCGTGGGGACGAGCCCGCAGTCGAACAGCACCTTGTGCCAGAAGCGCGCGTAGAGCAGGTGCAGCACCGCGTGCTCGGCGCCGCCGATGTAGAGGTCGACGTTCTTCCAGTAGTTGACCGCCTCCGGGGAGAACGGGAGAGACTCGTTGTGCGGGTCCATGAAGCGCAGGTAGTACCAGCAGCTTCCCGCCCACTGGGGCATGGTGTTGGTCTCTCGGGTGCCCGGTCGCTCGTCGACCTCGGTGCGGAGCCACTCGTCGCCGGCCCGCGCGAGAGGGGGCCGGCCGTCCTCGGTGGGGCGGTAGGCGTCGACGTGAGGCAAGGCCACGGGGAGGTCCTCGACCGGGACCGGCACGACCTCGCCCGAGTCGAGGTGCACGATGGGGAAGGGCTCGCCCCAGTACCGCTGGCGCGAGAACAGCCAGTCGCGCAGCTTGTAGTTGACCTTGCGGTCGCCCTTGCCCTCCCTCTCGAGCCAGTCGATGATCGCGGGCTTGAACTGCTCGACCGTCATGCCATCGAAGTCCCCCGACCCCACCGCCTTGCCCTCGCCGGCCCAGGCGCTCTGGTCGAAGTCGTGGCCGTTGCCCGGGTCGTAGACGGGCCGGATCTCGAGGTCGAACTTCTTGGCGAAGGCGTGGTCGCGCTCGTCGTGGGCAGGCACCGCCATGATGGCGCCCGTGCCGTAGGTCACCAGCACGTAGTCGGCCACCCACACGGGGACCTTCTCGCCGTTGACCGGGTTGACCGCGTAGGCCCCGGTGAACACCCCGGTCTTCTCCTTCTCGGCCGCGAGCTGGCGGTCCATGTCGGAGCGATGCCTGGCCTGGTCGACATAGGCGTCGACCTCGGCCCGCTGCTCGTCGGTGGTGATGGCGTCGACCAGTGCGTGCTCCGGCGCGAGCACGCAGTACGTGGCGCCGAACAGCGTGTCGGGACGGGTCGTGTAGACGACGAACGAAGCGTCGTGGTCGGCCACCTCGAACCTGACCTCCGCCCCCTCCGACCTGCCGATCCAGTCGGCCTGCTGCTTGAGGATGCCCGGAGGCCAGTCCAGTCCCTCGAGGTCGTCGAGCAGGCGCTGGGCGTACGCCGTGATCTTCAGCATCCACTGCTTCATGAGTCGTCGCTCGACCGGGTCACCGGTCTCGACGTAGCGGCCGTCCACCACCTCTTCGTTGGCGAGCACGGTGCCCTGTGCCGGACACCAGTTGACGGGGACCTCGGCCAGGTAGGCGAGCCCGCGCTCGTGCAGCTTGAGGAAGATCCACTGGGTCCAGCGGTAGTAGTCGACCTCGTGGGTCGAGATCTCGCGCTCCCAGTTGAAGGAGAAGCCGAGCGCCTTCATCTGCTTGCGGAAGTAGGCGATGTTCTCGCGGGTGATGTCGGCAGGGTGACGGTTGTTTCGCTGAGCCGCACGCTCGGCGGGCAGGCCGAAGCTGTCGAACCCCATGGGATTAAGGACGCTTATGCCCTTCATGCGCTTGTGGCGCGCTACGATGTCGAGCGCCGTGTAGCTCTCCGGGTGTCCGACGTGGAGCCCCGACCCCGAGGGGTAGGGGAACATGCCGAGGACGTAGTACTTCTCTCTGCTCTCGTCCTCGGTGACGTGGAAGGTGCCTTGCTCCTCCCACCACGCTTGCCACTTGGGCTCGATCACCTGATGCTCGTACGCCACTTGCCCGGCCTCCAGATGTGACGCCTATCGCGGCAGCCCGTCTGCGCCTGTTCCTTCCCCGAGGTTCCCGTGACGTCGTTTCTCCCCCTGCTCTTCGTCGTCGGCTGCGCGCCGCCCGATCCCATCGACCCCGAGCTCATCGGGCCGCCGGCCATCGAGGTGCTCTTTCCCACTCCCGGTCAGACCCTGACCCTGAACGAGCGCTGTGAGATTGACACCGTCATCGTCGTCGACACGCGCGGCATCGTCATGACCGACTTCACCGAGGGCCCGGCGCTCGACGACCAGCAGGGCCACTGGCACGGGGGGCCGAGCCTGGACGACGGCTTCTGTCGCAGCTTCGACACGTTCTGCGGACCGGGTGGGGAGGAGGGCTACACCTCACCCGCATTCACGAGCGGGCAGAGCGCGACCATTCGCGCGGAGCTGGTCGCGAACGACCACCGCCCCCTCGAGGTGGAGGACCAGGTCGAGGTCAGCGTGATGGCCCCCGAGGGCGTGGAGTGCCCGTGAGCACGCCGGGACGCCGCTATCACCTGAGGCGCGTGCTCGGGGAGGGTGCGTTCGGGCGCGTCTACCTCGCCGAGCAGGAATCCGACGGTGGCTTTCGCCGGCTCGTCGCCCTGAAGGTGCTCCACGAGGAGGTCGCCAAGAAGCGCGAGGCCGAGCGACGGATGCGTGACGAGGCCCGGGTTCTCGGCCAGCTCCAGCATCGCAACATCGTGGCGGTGCTCGACCTGGTGCGCCTCGAGTCTCGCTGGGCGATCGTGATGGACCACGTCACTGGCGTCGACCTGGAGCACCTCGTGGTCGCCGGACCGGTTCCGCCCGCGGTGGGGCTCGCGATCGGGGTCGGTGTCGCCCGCGCGCTCGCCGCCGCTCACGACGCCGCCGACAGCGACGGGCAACCGCTCGACGTCGTGCACCGCGACATCAAGCCGTCGAACGTCCGGCTCACCGCCGACGGTGAGGTCAAGGTGCTCGACTTTGGCGTGGCTCGCTTCTCGCTCGACAGTCGGGAGTCGGAGACGAGGGGCCCGGGCTGGATCGGGACCGAGCGGTACATGGCGCCCGAGCGCATCCTCGGCCAGGGAGACACCCCCGCCGGGGACGTCTACGCGCTCGGCGCCACGGTCTTCGAGCTGCTCGTCGGCGAGCCGCTCGGCCGGACACCCGCCCTGCCCGGCCACCACCGGAAGATGCTCGACGAGGCGCTGGAGCGACTGGCGCTGCACGCTCCCGACCACGTCCCGCCCGCGTGGGCCGATGCGGTCGCGGCGCTCGAGCAGTCGCTGGTCGCCGACCCCGCCGAGCGTCCGTCCGCGGCGGAGCTCGCCGAGGCGTGGGGCGCCGCGGTCGCCTCACTGCCCGGCGAGTCGCTCGCCGCCTTTGCCGCGCGGGTGGTCCCCGGCCTCGCGGAGGCCGAGCAGGGGGAGCCCGCCAGCGGAGTGCTCTCCGAGGGGTCTCGGGATCTCACCACCATGATGCTCGCCGACGAGCCCGAGGCCCTCGACGGACGGCGGCGTCCGGCCTGGACGCTCGCCGCCGCGGGGTTCGCGCTGATCGTCGGGGGCCTGGGGGTGGCGGCGTTCGCCCTCGCGGGCCTCGTGGCCACGGGGATGGTCGAGGTGCCCGGGACCGTCCCGCCCGACGTCGTCGATGTCGAGCCCGTCGATGTCGAGCCCGTCGAGCCTGCGAGTCCGGAGGCCCCTCCCGTCGATCCTGTCGATCCCGTCGACGCGGAGCCGGCCGTCGAGGAGCGCCCGAAGCCCGCGCCACCCCGTCGGTCGGCTCCCCTGGCCTCGCCGCGCGGAGCGCCGGTCAAGGCGGCCTTGTTCGTGCTGGAGAACGCCCAGGGGATTCGGGTCCGGTGTGGGGAGGTCAGCGCCGAAGGCACCGCCTCGGCGCGCATCGCGACCTTTCTCGCGGGCTCTTGTGAGGTGAGCGCCTACTGGCTCGGATCCGAATACACGGCGCGCGTGGTCGTCGAGACGGCCCGCACGGTGCGCTGCAAGGTCGACGAAGGGGAGGGGATGTCGTGCTCGTGACGTGGCTGGTCGCCGCCGGGTGGGCGCGCGACGTGGTGTGGTTGTCGCGGCCTGCCGAGGGCGACGTCGCCCTGGTGGCGGCCCAGTCGGGCGTGGACCAGCCCGACCTGCCGCTCGTGGCGCTTCGCGCGAGTCGGACGGCGCGGTCCGAGGCCGACGTCGCGGCGTGGCAGGGGCTGTCGGCCTCGCTCGAGGAGGCACGTCGGTACGAGACCCAGCTCGACGGCGAGGTCCTCATCCTGGAGCTCCTCGAGGGCGCGCTTCGCGACGTCAGCCTCGTCCCGGACGCGGTCTCCCGTAGCCAGCTCTTCGCGGTGCTCGCGTACCAGGGGTTCGCGGCGAACCGTCTGTACGGAGCGACGCTCGCCGAGGATCCGGGGGCCGCGCGGTGGCGCACGGAGCGTGCGGGAGTGGTAGTGGAACGGCCGTGGGCCCTCGCCTGGGCGCTCGAGCCGGACCGCGAGCTCACGGCCTACGAGGTCGCAGAGGCGCCCCAACGGCTGGCCTACGGCGAGCGCCGGGCGGTCTTCGCCGAGTCGCTCGACGGAATCGTGGTGCTACCCGAGCTCGCCCCGGAAGACGTGGTGTTCGTCGACGGACGGCCGATCGAGCAGGCCGCGGCAGGGCAGCTCACGGTCCCGCCCGGAAACCACTGGATCCACGTCGAACGTCAGGGGCGTGTCATCGAGCGGTACGTCGCCGAGGTCGAACCGGGGGGGCGGGTGGACCTCCAGGCCTCGATCCCGCCGGGGACGCTCGCGACGTTCGCCGAGGAGCTGGACGAAGGGGTGGTCGTCCCCGCAGCGGTGCAGCGTCTGCTGTCGGCCATGGGCGACGTCTGGCTGGCGCGTCCTCGGGTGGACCACATCGCGCTGTTCGACGTGAGCAACGGGCGCGCCGAGCTCCGGATCGTCGACCGACCCAGCGCGGCGTCGTCCGCGACAGGCTGGCAGGCGTCGGTCGGGGTGCTCGGCGGCTGGTTCGCGAGCGACGACTTCTACCTGCAGGACCCGTCGGTCGAGCCGACCTTCGGCGTGGTCAACGCGATCTCGCTCGGGGCGTATGCGCAGGCGGGTGCCGAGGTCGGACCGGTGTGGCTCGGGGGCGGGGTCGACGTGCTCGTGCCGGTCGGCGAGGGGAAGGTCGCCGTCACGGGCCGCACCGGGGTGCGTCCCCGACTGGTTCCTCACGCGGCCGTGGGGCTGCCGTGGCTCCACGCCACCGCAGGGGTGCTGTTCCCGCATCACCTCGCCGTGGGGGCCCGACTGCAGCGGCCCGTGGGCGATCGGCTCGAGGTCCGCCTCTCAGGATGGTATGGGGCAGCCCCCGCGCGAGAGCGCGAGGACGACGTGTGGCGCGGTGAGCCCGTGTTCACCGTGTCGGGCGGGCTCGGCTGGCGGTTCGGAGACTGAACGCGGCTCGCGGCTACGGTGCGCTCGACCCCGACCCAGTCGAGGTGAGGGCGAGCACCTTGTCGCGTCGGGGGTCCTGCTCGGGGGTGCCCTCGAGCAGCCGCCTCGCGATGGCCTCCGCGTCGGGGTCCTGGGTGGTGCGAGCCACCAGGGCTCGCAGGTACACGTCGTCCCAGCTGGGGTTCTTCACCAGCGAGGCTGCGGTCTCCGACAGCTCGAGGGCCCGTGCCGTCTCGATGCCATCCTCGAGGTAGAGGGTGGCGAGAAGCCGGTTGACGTCCAGGTCGGGGGGCTGGAAGCCACACCGTCCCGGAGTGCAGTGGGTCGCCTCGAGCCCCGCCTCGAGCGCGCGCATCGCCTCCATGCGGTGGTCGCCGGCGAGGCGGATGCGGGCGAGCAGCCCGTACAGCGGCATCGCCTTGGGCGACTTCTTCAGCAGGTCCCGGGTCACCGTCTCGGCCCTCTCGAGCTCGCCGGTGATCATGAGGAGCTGCGCGAACAGGGCTCCGCCCTCGTCGGGCTCGGTCCGTCGAACCTCGCGGATCACCCGCAGCGCGCCGTGGACGTCGCCGGACTCGGCGAGCAGCTGGGCGAGGTAGGTGCCCGAGTGGGTCCGCCCGAACCGATGGTGGCCACCTGCGAGCTCCGCGAACTGGCGGGCTGCGGTGGCGGCCGACGACGGGTCGCCCAGTGCGTGCGCAGCGCGGGCTCGCTCCCACTGCACGAGCGGTTGCTTGTCGGGCAGGTCGAGGAGCGCCGAGAGCGCCTCGTGGGGCTTGCCGTCCTCGAGGTCGAGGACGGCGGTCACGAAGTCGGAACCGAGCTCGCGGACCTGGCCCTGGAGCGGCTCCGGGTAGTTCTCGACGAGCAGCGCCACGCGGGCTTCGACCTCGTTGCGCTCCGCCTCGTCGACGGGAACGATCCGGCTCGCTGCGTCGTCGAACTGCTCGGGCACGTCGAGTCCGAGCAGGCGTGCCTGCTCCTCCTGCTTCTCGCGCTCGGCGGCCAGTCGACGCTCTTCCCGCAGTCCACGCAGCTCGCGGCGGGTCTCGCGGAACTCGTTCTCGAGGCCGCCCTCGTGGAACCGGTCCGCGAGCTCGAGGTGGATCTCGACGCGGCCGTCGTCACCGGCCCGTCCGTACTCCACGGCCGCCTGCAGGTTCTTCAGGGCGAGAGCCCGGTGCGATTCGGCCAGCAGCTCGGCTGCATCGGGGTGGTCGAGCTCGAGCACCTCGAGCCTCGCTTCGTCGGGGCGGCCCTGCTCGAGGAATCGCCGGGCGCGGGCCACGCGGTCGTCGGGGGTGGGAAACAGCCAGGAGAGAAAGCCCATCAGGCCTCCGACCGCAGGGCGGGCTTGGGATCGACGAGTTCGTCGTCTTCGAGCTCGTCTTCGAGCTCGTCGTCTTCTTCGAGCTCGTCGTCGTATTCCTCGGGCGGGCCCCACCTTCGGTACTCGTCGAGGAACACGAGCGAGCGTGGGAGCACCTTGTCGACGTAGAGCACGCCGTCGAGATGGTCGAACTCGTGCTGGACCACCACGGCCGGGAAGCCTTCCAGCACCTCGTCGAACGGCGACCCGTCGCGCATGGTCGCCTGCACGCGGACCTTGTCGGGTCGCTCGACGAGTCCCCGCATGCCGGGCACCGAAAGACACCCCTCCCAGGTGCGCGTCGTGGTCTCCCCGAGAGGCGTCACCACGGGGTTCACGAAGAAGCGAGCTTCGTCTTCGCCGTCGAGGGTGAGCACCGCCACCCGGAGCGGCACGTGCACCTGGGGGGCTGCGAGCCCCGCACCGTCGTACTCGATCATCGTCTCGAGCAGGTCCTCGCAGAAGCGCTGAAAGCCCGCACCACCAATGTGCTCCCGGCTGACGGGCTGCGCGACCAGCCGCAACACGGGATGCCCCATGCGAGCCACCTTGAGGATGGCCATCCGTTCCTCCAGGGGAGATGGCTCCCCTTTATGGTCATTGGCGCGCCGGCGTCTCGCCCACGCGAGGACGCGGGACC
>CAZZLC010000015.1:0-140925 GCA_964655065.1 uncultured Enterobacteriaceae bacterium
AGTACATCGGCATGCAGTACCTGTTCACGGGTATGTTCATGGCGCTGTTCGGCGGATTCTTCGTCTACGCGTTCCGCATGCAGCTCGCGTTCCCCGGACTGAGCGTCCCCGGCTACGGGGTCGTCTCGCCGGCCGAGTACAACATGCTCGTGACGAACCACGGCACGGTGATGATCTTCTGGGTCGCCATGCCAGTGCTCATCGCGGCGTTCGGGAACTTCCTGATCCCGTTGATGGTCGGCGCCGACGACATGGTGTTCCCGAAGCTCAATCGGCTCTCCTACCAGCTGTTCTTCATCAGCGTGCTGGTGCTCTTCGCGAGCTGGATGGTTCCGAACGGTGGCTTCGGTGGCGCCTGGACCTTCTACCCGCCACTGTCGGCGAATCCCGACTACAACCTCACGCCGCTCGGCTCCACGCTGTGGCTGGTCGCCGTGGCCCTCGAGTTCGTCGCGTTCCTCGTCGGAGGCATCAACTTCATCACCACCGCGATGAACAGCCGTGCCCCGGGCATGGGGGCGAAGGACGTCCCGATGGTGGTGTGGATGATCTGCATCGCGTCGATTCTGTTCATGGCTTCGGTCGGGCCGCTCATCGCGGGCGCCATCATGATGCTCATGGATCAGCAGCTGGGAACGGCCTTCTTCAATCCCGCGGGGGGCGGTGACCCCATCCTCTGGCAGCACCTCTTCTGGTTCTTCGGGCACCCCGAGGTCTACGTCGTGCTCCTGCCGGCCATGGGCATCGTGGCCGAGATCATCACCACCTTCTCGCGCAAGAAGCTGTTCGGCTACCAGACGATTCTGTACACCGCCATCGCGACTGGCGTGCTCTCCTTCTTCGTGTGGGCGCACCATCAGTTCGTCGCCGGCATCGACCCGCGCATGGCCAACGTGTTCACGATCACCACGGTGCTCATCTCGATCCCGATTGCCGAGATGCTGTTCCTGTTCATCGCCACCCTCTACGGAGGGTCGATTCGGTTCACCACCCCGATGCTGTGGGCGCTGTCCTTCATCGCCACCTTCCTCATCGGCGGCGTGACGGGCATCTACCTGGGCGCCAGTGGCATGGACATCTTCTTCCACGACACCTACTTCGTCATCGCCCACTTCCACTACACGTTCTTCCCGATTGCGTTCATCGGGGCGTTCGCGGCGCTGTCGTACTGGTACCCCAAGATGTTCGGCCGCATGATGGACGAGACCCTGGGCAAGATCCACTTCTGGGGTACCGTCATTCCTCTGCAGACCATCTTTCTGCCGCTGTTCGTGCTGGGAGCGGCTGGTCAGCACCGTCGAATCTACAACTTCAACAACTTCCCCGAGCTGTCGACGCCTGACCTGCAGTCGCTGCGCATCCTCGCCACTGTCTCGCTCGTCGTCCTGATTGCGTTCCAGTTCGTGTTCCTGTTCAATTTCTTCTACAGCATGTTCCGGGGCGAGAAGGCTCCGCCGAACCCGTGGAAGGCGAACACCCTCGAGTGGACGACCCCGTCGCCCCCGGGCCACGGCAACTGGCCGGCGAACGACATGCCGCGCGTCTACCGCGGCCCCTACGAGTACTCGGTGCCGGGCCGTGAAGAGGACTACTGGCCCCAGAATCAGCCCACCTAGTCGACGACCCCACACAGGAAGAAACTGCCATGGCCGCTTTCAAGCCCATTGCCACGACCCGGTCGTCGACGGGCATCCTCACGTCCAAGCTTGCCGTCTGGTGGCTGCTCGCCTCCGAGGTGGTCATCTTTGGCGGAATTCTCGCCGCGTACATCATGCACCGACTCAACCACCCGGAGTGGGGCGGTGAGGGATTCGCCAACAACACCAACGAGTACATCGGCTTCACCAACACGATGGTGCTGCTCACGTCGTCGTACTTCGCCGTGCGGGCGCACAACGCGGCCGAACGCGGTGAGGGCAAGACGGCTGCGAACTGGCTCTGGCTCACCGTCCTCTGCGCCGTGCTCTTCCTCGGGATCAAGGGCTTCGAGTGGTGGACCGAGATCAGCCACGGGCTCGTTCCATCGTCGAACCCCTTCTGGGCGTTCTACTACACGGCGGCCGGGGTCCACGCGAGCCACGTCATCGCGGGCGCGATCGTGATGATCTGGGTCGCGGGCACCGCCCGTCGCAACGAGGAGCTCCATCGAGTCGAGAATGCCGGGCTCTACTGGCACTTTGTCGACATCGTGTGGATCTTCCTCTTCCCCCTCCTGTACATCGCGAAGTAGCGGAGCATCCATGTCCCAGACCACGGCTGCCGACTCCACCGCGCAGGACGGCGCGCATCACGACGAGAAGCACCTCCATCCCGACTCGCACTACACGTACATCTTCGGGGCCCTCGTCGTGCTGGCGCTGATCTCGTTCGTGGGTCCGTGGGTCGGCGACGCGCTGGACTTCGCCGTCATCACGCTCATCACCGCGTTCGGGGTAGCCGCCGTCAAGGCTTGGCTCGTCATGAAGTACTTCATGCACCTCGACGTCGAGAAGCCTATCGTGCACTACTTCCTGACCACCTCCGTGGTGTTCATGGTCCTGTTCTTCGCCGGCGTTGCTCCCGATGTGGGCAACCACGAGGGTCAGAACTGGGTCAACGTGGCCGCGAAGGAGTACATCGCAGAGCAGGAGGCCATCCAGGCGGCTGGCGGCGGGCACGGTCACCACGGTGACGACCATGGTGCCGAACACGGCAGCGAGGGCAAGCAAAGGGATACGCCCCAGGGCGATCACTAAGCTTCGGAGCTACCGTCCCATGGCCGACACCGACCTTCGTCTGATCCACCCCCCGCCGCAGCCGGTCGAGAACAAGGTGCCGAACGCGGTGCTCGGCACGCTCATCTTCATCCTGACCGAGATGATGCTGTTCGGCGGGTTCATCTCGACGTTCCTCGTCGCCCGGTCGGCGGCGCCGGCCTGGCCTCCGCCCGACCAACCGCGACTCCCCGTCGAAGAGACCGCGTTCAACACCGTCGCGCTGCTGCTTTCGGGTGCGCTCGTGTACTACGCGGGCCGACGGTTCGAAGACGACCCGGCCAAGGCCAAGCTCCCCATGCTCACCGGGTTGCTCCTGGGTCTGTTCTTCGTGGTCTTCCAGGGCGTCGAGTGGGTGCAGCTCATCGGCGACGGACTGACGCTCCAGAAGTCGGCCCACGCCTCGTTCTTCTTCTTGATCGTCGGGGCGCACGGCGTGCACGTACTCGGAGGCGCGTTGGTGTTGTTCAACCTGTGGCTGCGTCTGCAGACGAATCGGCTCGGCGGTGAGGCATTCTGGGCCGGCCGGGTGTTCTGGTACTTCGTGGTGCTGCTGTGGCCGGTGCTCTACTACCTCGTCTACCTGCGCTGAAGGGAGTCTACGTGCAGAAGTTCGGGTTGATCGCAATGGCTTGGCTGATGGCGTCGCCGTCCACCGCACTGGCGTGCTCGGTGTGCTTCGACGCGAGTGACGAGAACCGGCAGGCCTTCTTCGACGCCACGGTTCTCCTCACCATGTTGCCGCTGTTTCTGATCGGTGGCGGCGGCTACTGGATCTACCGCCAGATGAACCCGCTGCCCTGACCCGTACGTTACGGGCTGACCGGCGTGATGTCGAGCACGCCGCGTCCCTTCAGCGCGGCCGGCACGTGCTCGTCTCCGTCGGCGAGAGGCACCAGGCGAGCAGACCACTCGAGGCCGGACCAGACGTGTGTTACCTGGCCGTCCTCGGTTGTGGGACCGGGACGCGGCGGACCCCACAGGTCGGCCAGAGCCAGGGTCGCGGGCTCGAACGGCAGGGCGACCTGGACCGCCACGACGCGGCCATTGTCGCTAAGCAGCGAGAGCCGGACCGGAGGATCGACCACGTGCAGCAGGGAGTCGAGCTCTCGCCCGGCCACCGTCTCTGACAGCAGGGGCTGACCCGTGCTGTCCGTGGCGCGTAGGAGTGCGACCGCCTCGTCTCGCGGCATACCAGGGCGCACCTTGGCGAGGACGCGCGGGGGCCCGACGCGCTGGCGCTCGAACATCTGGGTGATGGGGGTCAGCACGATCCTGCTGGGACCAGTCTCGTTCCCTCCGAAATCGCGAATCGCAGGGGCCGGCTCGGAGCGGACGGGTTCGGGGGCGTTGGTGGTGCAGGCGAGGGCCAGCAGGGCAATCACGGGCGCTCCTCGGGAAGTTCGTCGGGTGAGCGGAAGCGTAGGGCGATCCGGCGAAGTCGTTGCGCTCTGGCCGTCTCCCCGGCCGTCTCCGTGCGGTGTGTCGCGAGCTCGAAGACGTCCACGAGCGACGCGTCTGGTTGGTGCAGCGCCTCTGCCGCCGTTTCGAGTCGGGCGAGGTGGCGATCGAGGCTCGGCCAGTCTCGCATGCCGGCCGCAGCTGCGACGAGGACCGCGTGGGCGGACACCAACACCGGTCGCGCTTGCTCGACGGTGAGCCGTCGCACGAGGCTTCCGGCGATCTGCCTGGCTTCTCCCCAGTCGCGTCGGGCCAGGTGGAGCTGCGCCAGTGCGATCCATGCCTCTGCGGCCCGTCCGCTTCCGGCCTGCCGGAGATGGTCCACGGCGGAGGTGAGGTGTTCGAGGGCATCGTCGAGGTCACCGCGCGCCATGGCGACCTGTCCGAGACGGATCTCGACCGTGCCGCGACGCAGGGGATGGTTGCGGTGTCGCGCCAGCGCTTTGTCGAGGTAGCGCTGCGCCTCTTCGAGCCGTCCGTCGGCCAGCGCGTCCTCGCCCAGGATGCGCCAGGCCTCGCCGATCGGAGCCCGCAGGCCCGCCTGGGTGAGGGCGGCCGCGGCGAGCTTGGCGTGGCCGCGCGACGGTCCCGAGTCTCCGAGGAGTCGCGCACACCGGCTCCTCGTGGCGTGCACCTCTCCCCGCAGCGCCGGATCCCCGTCCGCGCCGAGCAGACCCTCGGCCTCCTCGAGCAGCGTGTCGGCGGCAGCGGGGTCTCCCTCGTCGAGGAGCACTCGGGCGCCCACCCACAGGGCGCGCGCGGTGAGATCGTCGAACTGGCCCTCTCGCGCCCTCCGAAGCGTCTGACGTGCCCAACGCTCGGCGTCGCGCCGCCGTCCGAGGTCGATGAACACGTCGGCGCGCAGGGCGGCGAGATCCGCCCACGCCCGTTCTCCGTCGCCCACTCGAGCGTCGCGCAGCGCCCGCTCCACCTCCGCGAGGAGAGGGAGTATCGCGGCGTCACCCGACCGCCGGCGACGCTGTCGGATCCCCTCGAGGAGCTGTGGGATCGCCTCGTCCGGGCGCTCGCCAGCGAGCTGGTGGCGTCCGATCCGTTCGGCGTGCTGGTGCGGGGCCTCGCCGTGCAGGAGCATGCGAGCACAGGCGCGGTGGAGGCTCGGAAGACGCCCCGCCCGGCTGGCCCGCTTGAGGATGGCCTCGCGGAACATCTCGTTGGTGAACGCCCATCCGTCGCGGGAGTCGTCGGCCAGGCGCAGCGCGAGCAGGCGGTCTCGAAGCTCGTGGCGCAGCGCCGCGAGGTCGGGTCGGAACAGCACCCGACCGGACGCCGCGTAGACGGCCTTGGGGTCGTCGCACACCCGCTGCCACTCGAGCTCGTTCACCCTCAGCCCCAGCGTCGCCGCCCGCTCGAGGAGCTCCTCGGTGCCCGCGGGCAGCTCGTGGAGCACCGACTCCACCCTCCGCTGCCAGACATCCTGAAGGGGGGGGACCTCGGGCATCGTGCCCACGAGCTCGAAGCCTCCGGTCCGCAGCGCCAGGACGCCGGCGTGCGCCCAGTCCTGGAGCACGGTGTAGGCGTGCATGGGGTTCCCACCCGTTCGCTCGGCGACCTGCGCCGCGAGCGTCGACTCCATCGGCAGCAGCCCCTGGATCATCGCAGCCAGCTCGAGCTCGGGCAGCGGTCCCACGTCGAGGACCTCGGCGAGCTCGAGGATCCGGCCGATCAGCGAGGCCACGCGAGAGTCGGCCCCGAGGGCGCCCTCCTGGAGCACCACCACGATCAGGGTCGCAGCCCCGTGGTTGGGCGTGGTCATCAGGTGAAGCACGAACCGGAGGAGGTCCTCCGAGTTCTGGGCGTCATCGAGGACGAGAACGTTTGGACGCAGGGGTGTTCCCAGCCGCTCGAGGGCCTGCCCGAGCACGACGTAGCGCATCTCGTCGCCGAGCCCGCCGAGCTCCCCGGCGGGCTCGTCCCCCAGCAACGCGGAGAGGTCCTGACACCACTCGTCGCTCGCGTCGCCGAAGGTGTCGCGGATGCGCAGCAAGCGCTCCTCGGGGTTCAACCGCTCGGTGTGGAGCCAGCGCCGGAGCGGTCGGGCGGTTGCCATCTCGGGAGGCTCGCCGGGCCGCGCCTCTCCGATCAGGAAGGTCAGGCCAGCGAGCTCGTGAGCTTGCTCCCCGACCCAACGCGCGAGGCGGGTCTTTCCCACCCCTCGGTGGCCTCGAACCACCAGGAGGTGTCGCTGGTTGCTTCCCGCGGTGCGACGCAAGGCGCTCCACGCGGCGTTGCGCTCGCGGAGGCGGCCGACGAGCGGCGGAGGGCGCATGCCGAGCACGGAGAGGCCGGCACCGATGAGGCGCGCGGGAGGCGGGGGCACCTCGTGGGCGCGCCACTCCCTCGGCAGCCCGCTCGGTTCCCGGCCCTCGCGTGGCAAGGCGATGACCTCGGTGTCGCCGTCGCTCGCGAGCGCGTCGTCGTCGAGGGGACGCGGCAGGGGGGGACCGGCTCCGTTCGAGGTCAGTCGCTCGAGCGCGACCGCGGCTTCCGCTGCGGTCTGGAAGCGGTCCTGGGGCCGCTTCTCCATGAGCACCGCGACCCACTCGTGAAACCCCTGGGGCACCGGAATCTTCGAGCGAAGCGGGTCGGGCTTGCGCTCGAGGTGAGCGGCGAAGAGGGCCGCGCCCCGAGCGGTGTCCCAGGGACGTCGTCCGGCCAGCACCTTGTAGACGACGCAGCCGAGGGCGTACAGGTCGGTCCACGGGCCGAACATGCGCCAGTTGCCCGTGATCTGCTCGGGCGACATGTACGACAGCGTTCCGACGATGCCGCCGGGCAGGGAGCGCTCCACGGTGCGCTCGAAGTTCGTCGCGATGCCGAAGTCCGTGAGCTTCCAGCCGGGTCGCACGTCGCTCTCGGTGCAGCGCAGCACGTTGCCCGGCTTCAGGTCGCGGTGCACCATCGAACGGGCGTGCCCGTGGGCCAGGGCGCCGAGCAGGTCCTGGAGCATCGCCGAGACCGCGTCGAAGTCAGGCGGAATCCAATCGCCGAGCGTGCCTCCCGAGGCGTACTCCATGGCGAGGTAGGGATGGCCCTGGAGGAGCGTGCGCTGGGACTGCTCCCAGGCGCGCTCGTCGACCGAGCCGGCGTCGAAGATCCAGATGATGCTCGGGTGGTCGAGGCCCGCGATGGCCTTGACCTCGTTGCGAAACGCGTCGGGCGGAGCCCCGTGCCGAAGCGCACCAGGGTGCAGGACCTTGACGGCGACGTCGATCCCGGTGTCCCGATGGACCCCACGGTATACGACGCCCGTACCGCCTCGCCCGACGGGTTCCCCAAGCACGAACGGCCCCAGATCGATGCCAGCCACACCCGAAGCATAATCAGCCGGGGACCTGACGTCGGAGGAGCGGGATCAGGCCGCCGCGTGCTTCGCGGGCTTCTTGACCTTCTTCTGGCGGGCCTTGTGGCGTGCGCGGGCGTTCTTGTTCGAGCAGGCGCGGGAGCAGTACTTCGAGTTGGGGCGCGCGGGCTTGTCACAGCCCGGCCAAGTGCAGAGCTGGTCGCCCGCCGTGAGCCGGTTCTCCGCGCTCTCCGTCTTGTTCACGCTCTCTGCCGTCGAGGACGAGGTTTCGGAAACCGCTTGCACATTCGCCTTGCCCAGACGAACGAGGTCGGAGTTCGGCGCATTGTTGACGTGCAGGGGAGCGTACTCCCCATCGGAGCGGCCAGACTTGAATTCCTTTTCCTGACGGTCGTACTCCTTGAGCAGCTGCTCACCGAACATCTGCTTGCCGCAACGACAGTGGAAGATCAGCTCAAACGCCTGAGCGACCGCGCCGAATGTCCGGTTGTCCCGCTCGATGCTGTAGTCGAAACCCAGACATTTCGGGCAGTGCATCTTGAATTCCATCTTGGACAGCTCCGGGGCAGCGAATGCGGTTGTGGGGGTGGGGGCCCGCCGGCTCGGCGTGGGTTGCACCCGGGGGACTGGAGCCCCGGGGAGAGTGCCCCGACGGCGGAGATGCTGGGGGACACGGTGCCTTCGAGCAGGCGCGGGCCACGATCGGAGATCGTGCCCCACCATATCACTGGTTGGCCGAGCGGCGGGAGACGCCCCCCTGACCGAAATGCGATCGGCCTCCGAGAATAGAGAGCTGAACCAGGATTGCTGACATCGTCGTGCACCGCTCGCATTTTCGAGATGCCGTGTGTGGCGAGTTGCGACCCGGGCGCGCGCCAACCGGATACGAGCGCTCGTGGCTCCGGAGGACCCATGGGCGATCTCGTACTGGCAATCGATCAAGGAACGACCGGAACGACGGCGATGGTCGTCGATCCGTCCATCCGCGTCCTCGCGAGCGTGAACGTCGAGTTCCCCAATCACTACCCACAACCAGGTCAGGTCGAGCACGACGTCCAGGAGATCTGGCAGAGCATCGGCCAGGCGGTGGCCGGCGCGCTGTCTCGGGCCGACGTGACCGCGGACCGGCTCGCTGCAGTCGGCATCACCAACCAGCGCGAGACCGTGTTGTTCTGGGACACGGCGACGGGTCGACCCATCCACCGGGCGCTCGTCTGGCAGGACCGTCGCACGGCGCGGCGCTGCGAGGAGCTGCGCGAAGGAGGCCACGAGGACCGCGTTCGGCAGCTCACGGGCCTCTTGTTCGACCCCTACTTCGCCGGAACCAAAGCCGAGTGGCTCCTGGACAACGTCGAAGGCGCCCGTGTCAAGGCGGAGTCGGGGCGACTCCGTTTCGGTACGATCGACACTTGGCTCGCCTGGCGACTGTGTGGAGAACATGTCACGGACGGCTCGAATGCTTCTCGGACCCTTCTCTTCGACTTGCATCGCATGGAATGGTCCGACGAACTGCTCGGTCTCCTCCGCATCCCCCGGGCGACGCTGCCGGAGGTCGTCGACTCCTCGGCGATCTACGGTCACACTCGCGGCGTGCCTTTTCTTCCTGACGGGCTGCCCGTCGCGGGACTCATCGGCGACCAACAGGGTGCCCTGTTCGGACAGGCCTGCTTCACCCCGGGGCTCGCCAAGTGCACCTACGGCACGGGATCGTTCATCCTCATGAACACCGGCGACGCGCCCACGCCCTCCGAGCACGGGCTGCTCACCACCGTGGGCTGGCAGCTCGGAGGTCGCCCGACCTATGCGCTCGAAGGCTCCGCGTTTGTCGCCGGAGCAGCCGTGCAGTGGCTTCGCGACGGCCTGGAGCTGTTCTCCAGCGCCCCGCAGGTGGAGGCGCTGGCCGCTTCGGTTCCCGACTCGGGGGGCGTCACGTTCGTGCCGGCGCTGACCGGTCTGGGGGCGCCCCACTGGCGTCCCGACGCGCGGGGGCTCATCACGGGCATCACGCGCGGCACCACCAAGGCGCACCTCGCGCGGGCCACCCTCGATGGAATCGCCCTGCAGATCGACGACATCCTCCGCGCGATGACGGCCGACCTCGGTCGCCCGGTGACCGAGGTTCGCGTCGACGGTGGCGCTTCGGCGAACGACCTGCTCATGCAGCGTCAGACCGACTTTCTCGGCGTCCCCTGCGTGCGCCCCCGGGTGCTCGAGACGACGGGCCTGGGCAGCGCCCTGCTCGCGGGGCTCGCGGTGGGGGTGTGGTCGTCGCTGGACGAGATCGCAGCGGCGTGGTCCGAGCAGGCGCGGTTCTCCCCGGCGGGTGACCCCGAGGAACTCGCACGCACCCGGGAGCGCTGGCTCGCCGCGATCGAGCGGGCTTGACCCTCACTCCGTCGGGGCGGCGGGCGCCTCGACGTCCTCGATCTCTGCGGGCTCCTCCGCTTCGGCACCGTCGGGCCCGGTCCCTTCGCTCTCGGCCTGACACGCCTCGAGGTACTGCTTCATCTGTTCGCGGTCCAAGAGCACCGAGAGTCGCTCGGACGGAGCCGTGAAGTCCTGCTCCACTTTCGCCTTGGCGCACTGGCAGGCCGCATCCGGATCCGTCAGACCCGCGACCTCCGACGCGTGCTCGTCGACGCACGTGGGTACGAAGCCCTGGTCGAAGCTCTGCGCGAAGAGTCCCCCGCACCCGAGCCCCGCCACCAGCAGCAGACCTGCCATCGCAAACCGCACGTGACCTCCCGTCCAGGCCAGGTCGCCAGGACTGACCTTTCGAGTCCACCCTCGTGGGTTTCGGCCGCAGTGTCAAGGCGTCTCGGGCGGGCGGGAGGCCTGCTCCACGATGGCGAACTGGACACGGCGGTTGAGCGCTCGCCCCTCGCGGGTCTCGTTGTCGGCTTGCGGCCGGCGCCGGCCGTATCCCCGGCTGACCAACTTCTCGGGCGCCACGCCGAGGGACACGAGCTCGGCGACCACCACCTGGGCACGGACGTCGGAGAGCCGCTGGTTGACCTCCGCGGTGCCCAGGTTGTCGGTGTGACCCTGCACTTCGACCTTCAAGATGGTGGGGTCGGAGCGAAGGATTCGCGCGACCGCCTCGAGGATGGGTCGGGACTGCGGCTTCAACGTCGCCTGGTTGAAGTCGAAGCGGACGCGCTCCTCGATGACCACGCTGCGCTCGTCACGGCGAGCTCCCCCCTCGGTGAGCACGAGGGCGAGCTCGGCGATGTCGGTCTCCCGATCCAGCAGCAGGGTGTCGGCGCCGCTGCGCTCGCCGAGCGCCGCCACCACGCCGTAACGGCCGTGCGGCAGGGCCACCCTGGCGACGCCCTGGGGATTCGTGACGAGGTCGGCGTCGGCCCGGGGACCCTCGACTCGGACGCGCGCCCCCTCGAGCGGGCGACCGCGGGCGTCGGCGGCCCGGATCTCGACCGGCACCTCGACGAAGGGCAGCTGCACGAGCTGCTCCACCCGATCGCGGTCGAGTGCGACCTCGAGGGTCGGACTGGCCACGAAGCCGGGTGCGGTCACCTCGAGCGTGATCGTGCGACGTGGCAGTCCCCGTGCGACCAGAACGCTGCCTGGCGCCGGCACCGGTCGGGCCTCTTCGATCTGGACCACGGCGCCGGTGACGGGAGCCCCGAGCGGGTCCGTGACGCGGACCACGAGGTCGGTCCGACCCGCGGCGGCCGGGGTGACCGCCACGGTGACCTCGGTGAGGCCAGGGGTCTCGGGCACGATCAACGAGGCCTCTCCGACCCCGGCGGTCTCGGAGATCGCGAGCACCGTCCAGCGGCCCGGGGTGAGCTGGGCCAGGGTGCGGCCCGCTCCGTCGACCGGCCGAGGGGGGCGTGACTCGGGACCGAGGAACCGTACGATGGCGTCGTCGACGGGGGTGCCGTCACGGGTCACCCTGGCGCGAACGACGCCAGGACCCCAGTCGAGCTCGTACGCTCGCTCCACCACCCCCGGCGTCAGGGTCAGGGTCTCGCGCAACGGCTCGAGAAGGGGCGCTTCGATGTCGAGCGTCCGCTCTCGGGCGACGAGCCCCTCCACCCGGAGGTCGCCGGCGTTCGACGTGGTGCCGACCGGCTGGGCGTCGAGCGACACACGCGCGCCGTCGACGGGTCGTCCGAGCGGGTCCTGGACCGTGACCGCGAGCTCGGCCTCCCCACCCTCGGTCGGCTGCAGGAGGAACTCGACGACGTGCCGCACGTCCGCGTCGGGCGGGATGGTGACGCTCCGCTGCTGGGCGCCATAGGTCCCGCTCGTGAGGAGCACCGTCCAGGGACCAGGAGCCAGGGTGAACCGCTGGCGGCCTGACGGGTCGAGCGCCGATGGCGACTGGGCCTGCGGTCCGAGGAAGCGCAGAACGCCGTCGCTGACGGGGCCCTCGGGCGAGCGGGCGACGACGTCGAGCAAGCCGGGCTCCCAGCGCACCCGGACCACCGTCTCCTGAGGACCGGCCACGAGGTCGAGGGTGACGGGGTCCACTGGACGGAGCCCGTCACGACCGACCTCGAGCACCCGCGTGCCCGCGGTGAGGCCGAACAGAGCCAGCGATCCGCCGCTGGACGTCGCGCCGAGATCCCGCTCGTCGAGGCGCAGGGCGGCACCGGGGACGGGCCGCCCTTCGGGATCGACCACCCGGATCACGAGATCGGCTTGTCCGGCCTCGTCACGCTGCAGCACCACCACGACGTCGACGAGCTCCCAGCCGTCCTCGGGAACCTCGATGGTGCGCTCCTGGACACCGAACGTGGCCGAAGACACGAGCAGCGTCCAGGAGCCTGGCCCGAGCACCAGTCCGCGCTGGCCAGTGTCGCCGAGGGGCAGCGGCGGCAGGCGACGAGGGCCGAGGAACCGAGCCACCGCGTCGCGGACGGGCTCGCCGCGGCCGTCGCGCACGGTCACCCGCACGCTCCCACGCTGTCGGGAGACCACGACGGGCGTGATCTCGTCGCCGGTCGCCACGTCGAGGGTCGTCGTCGTGTAGTCGGGATGCTGGATCTCGACGCGGCGCGCCCCCTCCTCGACGGCTTCGACGGTGATCCTGCCGTCGTGGGCGGTCGTGCCCACGACGCGGCCGTCGACGAGCACTTGTGCACCTCGGATGCCCTCTCCCTCGACGTTCCGCACCTGGAGCGCGACCGTCGCGGGTCCTCGCGGCGGCAGCAGCACGACGTCGACCTCCGGGGCGGCCGGGCCCCGCGGGGTGACGCGAACGCGACGTCCCTGGCCGGCGAGACCATCTGCGGTGAACCGTACGTCCCAGATGCCGGGCCCGAGGGCTACCGGGCCCTCGCCTTCGATCGCTTCGCGGAGCGGATCGTCGACACTCGCGGCCGTCCACCGCGGGGCCACTGGCGTGCCGTCCTCGTCGGTGACGCGAAGGGGCACCTCTCGGGCAGGCCAGGGGGGCACGACCTCGATCGCGCGGTCGGGGCTGGCCCGATCGCCCACGTCGAAGACGGTGGGCGGAAACCCCGGCGCGTCGAGGAGGAGCTGCCGAGGAGGCTCGCGGAGCTCGATCGTCGCCTCGCCCTCGGCGTCGGTGCGGCCGACCTCGCGCGAGCCCAGACGGATCGCCGCGTCGGCGAGGGGGATGCCGTCGGGCGCCGAGGCGCGCACCACGAACGGGGCGAACGTCGCAGCCTTCCCGCCGCCTTGCCACCCGACGCCGACGAGGCCCCGGCCTCCACGGGCGGCCCCGAGTGCAGGGAGCGCCGCGACGCCGCCCGCCGCGAACGCGAAGGGTCCGCGAGCCTCGGAGGACCCGAACGTGGTCCGCAGGGTGGCGAACACCTCGATCGGGGTCGCCGCGACCGAACGGAGCTCGTCGCCGCGGGGCTCCTCGATGGTCGCGGCGCCGAGGTCACTGATGCCCCGGAGCTCGGCCCCGAGCCAGACCGTGGAGGCCAGGCGCCCGCTCACCCCCAACCCGAACGGGACCTCCAGCCCGCCGTACTGCTGGAGGTCGACCTCCTGGACGGCGGAGAGCTGCGCCCCGACGTGACCGTCGAGTCGAACGCTCGCGAGGGCGAGGGCGCCGGCCGCGAGGACGCCTGCGGCGGGTCCGGGGTCACCGACGAACTGGTCCTGGGAGCCCGTAGGCAGCGTGACGTAGGGGATGGCAGCGAGCTGCACGCCCTCGTCGGAGGGTGGCAGGAGCGCGACCGGGACCCACACCGTCAGGTCCCCGAGGGTGGTGCCTGCGCTGTCGACCTCGCCGTCCGCGTCGAGGTCGCCGGCCACCGTGCCGAGGACCACCGGCAGCGTGGCCCCGATGCCGAGCCGACCGAGCTCGACGCGACCGCCCAGGTGCAGGCGGGCCAGGCGCTCGAGCGTTCCGGCGGGCACGGGTTCGTCGCCCTCGGCGGAGAACTCGAACCAGCGCGCCGTCTCGGCCGCCCACTCCCCGGCCAGGCTCACCGACCAGCGACGCGTGCCCCCCGGCGGTGTAGGGAGCAGCACGGCATCGCCCGGTCGCCCCGACGTCGCCGGCCAGGCGAATCCGGCGAGATCCCGGCCCGGTACGGCAGCTTCCTCGGCCCGCGCGCCAGTCGTCGTCAGCAGCCACCAGGCGACGGCCCCGAGCCACCACCGAACTGTCCACGATGTCACACGACCTCCGCTCGGAGGGTACCTATCAGCCCGGGTCCGGTCAGAACCGATGGTATGCCAGTCGGAGATCGCGCTGGTCGCGGCGCCGCGGAGGAGACACGTGCATCAACCGGGCGACCACATCGACATCTGGGTCGTCGAGAAGCAGCTCGGGAGCGGCGGGATGGGGTCGGTCTACCGCTGCCACAACCGTGCGGCGCCCCGGATCCTGGCTGCCATCAAGGTGCTCGAGTCGAGCCTCCGTCGCAACTCGGAGGCCGAAGCCCGGTTCGTCCGGGAGGCCGAGATCCTTCACGGTCTCGACCATCCGCACATCGTGAAGGTGCGCAACGTCCGCACCGACTGTGACCCGCCCTACCTCGAGATGGAGTTCGTCGAGGGACAGTCGCTCGAAGACTGGCTCGTCGAGGGTCCGATCGACTACGGCCTCGCGGTTCGGCTGATGCTCCAGCTCGCCGACGCCATTCGCTACCTCCACGGTCAGGAGATTCGCCACCGCGACATCAAGCCGGCCAACCTCCTGGTTCAGGCCGGCCACGCGATCAAGCTCGTCGACTTCGGCCTCGCCGTCGAGACCGACCGCACCAGGATCACCCACCACGGCATGGCGTTCGGCACCGTCTCCTATGCGCCGCCCGAGTGGATCCACCCGGAATCCCTCGATCCCGCGAAGTGGGACCACTACGCGCTCGGCGTCGTGTTCTTCGAGATGCTCACGGGGCGCCTCGCCTTCCCGGCGTCGGGCCAGGGGAGTGCGCGGCAGCAGGCGATGCAGGTCATCGTGGGCAAGCAGGGGCATCGGCCGCTCGACCCCGGGACGGCGTTTCCCGAGCCCGTGCGCTCCCTGATCGCCGCGCTCACGGAGGCGGACCCGGCACGCCGCCTCTCCGACCTGGACGAGGTCGTGCAGCGCATCGGAGCCATCGTGGCCAAGGCTCCGGAGCCCGGGGACTCCCCCATCGTGGATCCGGCGAGCATCCCGGAGCCACCGGAGCACACCGTCCCCTCCGGCGACAGCGGGCAGACCTGGCGCTCGGCCGACCCCGCCACCGTTCGTCGGCTCCGCACCCGGGGTCTGTGGGTCGCCGGGCTCGGTGCGGTCGCCGGACTCGGCCTGCTCGCGCTCGGCATGGGCGTGGCCTGGTGGATCGTCGCCGCGATCGGCGAGAAGGTCCGCGACGTCGAGGTGGCCGTCGAACGGGACGTCCACGTCGTGCTCGACGGCCGCTTGCCGCGGGGGGGCGGCGACGGGGTGCAGCACTTCGACCGAATCCCCGTCGGGCAGGCGGTCGAGCTGCTCTGGGCCCGCGGCGAGCAGTGTCGAGCCGACGCCTGCCCGGGTGAGAAGTGCCCGGCCTGGTGCGGAGCCGGAGTGCAGGAGGTCGTCGTGCCCGAGGGCGAGGGCCGCTTCCGCCTGACGCCAGAGCTGCCCGAGCCACCGGTCCACGATCTCACGGTGGTGCTCCCCGCCTACGATGCGCTGGCCCGACTGGAGGCGAGCCTCGATGGGATCACGGGTGACCGACGCGGCGGCGAGATCCGGTTCGCGGGCGTCACCCCGGGGCCCCACACGCTGCTCGTTCGCGGCGGGAAGTGTGCTCCCGACGCCCCGGCTTGCTGGCCCGACGGGCAGTGCGGGGACCGCTGCGTGGTGTACCGCGCGGAGCGCGTGGTCGCGTGGAGCGGGGACGACGAGCGGGTGGAGCTCGGACTGCCGGTTCCCGAGCGCCGAAGGGCGAAGCTCTTTCCTCGTGAGCCCGAACCTGCCCCCCGACCGCGTGTCGTCGCGAACACACCGAACGGCCTCGCGACGACGGCTGCGTTCTCGGCGTGGCTCACCGAGCACCCCGAGTGGCAGGTGGACGGCTCGAAGGGTTCGGCCCAGGCGACGCTCTACCCGCTGTACCTGTCGGGCTGGGCGGGGGCGTCGCCGCCCCCCGGGCACGACCCGAGGGGCCCGGTCACCGGGGTGAGCCACCCCGCTGCGACGGCGTACTGCGCGAACCGAGGGGGACTCCCCGAGGCCGGGGCTCCCCCCACGACGTGGGACGAGGGACGCAACGGCGTGGCATTCGAGTGGCGCGACCGGGGCTTCAATCCGGTGATTCGCGGGTCCACCGGCGAGGTCGTGGACTGGGACGGGGGGACCCCCACCATGATGGCGATCACCGGCGTTCGCTGCGCGCGCTGAGCATTCGAGGCACAGCCTCTCCCGGGTCCGTCGGTTAAGGAGGCGGGCCTTGGAGGAATCATGTACGCAGCGTGCCTCGCCTTGTTTACGGCCAGTCCCGCCCACGCGCTGGACCTCGACGAGTTCGCCGTCGCCTTCACCTACACGCTCGGCGGGCAGGCGGGCAACGACGGCGTCGATTCCGCTCGCGACGTCGCCATCGACTCGGTCGGCAATGCGGTGGTGGTCGGCTACCTCGATGGGGCGCCCGGCCACGAGAAGGACGGCAAGGTGCTCGCGCTCGCGCCCGATGGCTCCGTGATCTGGGAGTTCGACCCCATCGACGCGGGCTTGGCGGATGCGGAACAAGGCTCGGACGACCGCGTCGAGGCGGTGACCATCGACCCGGGAACCGGCGCCTACGTGTGGTGCGGAAGCCAGGGGGGAGCCGGGGTCGGGACGGAGGCCCGCAACTGGTACTGGATCGCGGGCTACGACGAGAACGCGGCCGGTCCCGACACGCGCCCCGATCAGGTCCGGTACGACTACACCGTTCGCGCCGGCGGCTCCGACAGCCTCGAGAACGCGTGCTTCGGCCTCGCCCAGACCGATGTCGTCGACGTCGGAGGCCTCGTCTACACGGCCGGCTTTGGCCTCGGCAACGACGACGCCAACGGGGTCTGGTACCTCCGTGAGTACTCCGACCTCGGCGTCGCGCGGGGCCAGATCATCTACGATGCAGGCTCCGAGGCGAGCTATCCCGACCAGGCGTTCGACGTCGCCGCGGGCCGTGGTGGCGGCTTCCTCGTGGTGGGCACCCAGCAGGCCACGCTCGACGTGCCGACCTGGCTCGTGCAGTACTACGCGTTCGACAGTGACACGCCGCTGTGGACCCACCAGATCCCGGCCGAGAACGGACGTGCCGCGCGCGCCGAGGCGGTGGTCTACGACCCCACGAGCCGCAAGTTCTACGTCGCAGGCACCATCGACGACGGAACGGCCCAGAGCCCGGATTCCGAGTGGTTCGTCGTGGCCTACGAGGAGGACGGCAACGGCCAGGGGGGCGCCGACATCGACTGGACCCGCTCCGTGGGTGAGGGCAACCTCGTCGACGACGTGGTCGGGGGGATCGCGCTGGACGCCAATCGTGACGTGGTCGTCGGGGGCACCGTCCGGGATCCGTCGAACGGTCGGGCGTCCTGGCGGGTGATCGTCGTCAATGACCTGAACGGGGTCACCCGCTCCGAGTGGAACAGCGGAGACTTCGGCGCCGACTCCTTCCTCGAGAACATCGACGTGCGTGACGAGCGGGTCGCGCTCGCGGGCAGCATCGACGACGGCTCGGGCGACGGTCCGCAGTTCGCTTCGATCGTCCTCGAGATCGACACCGACGAGGACGGAGTGCCCGACACCATCGACGCTTGCCCCGACGACCCGAACAAGGCCGACGCGCCCGGGGTCTGCGGCTGCGGCATCCCCGACGTCGACTCCGACGAGGATGGCGTCCTGAACTGCCTCGACGACTGCCCCGGCGACCCGAACAAGGTCGAGCCCGGCCTCTGTGGCTGCGGCCAGCCCGACGTCGACAGCGACGGCGACGGCGTCCTGAACTGTGACGACTTCTGCCCGGCCGACCCCGACAAGGTCGAGGTCGGGGAGTGTGGCTGCGGCACGCCCGACGACGATCTCGATGGCGACGGCGTGCTGCGCTGTCGGGACGCGTGCCCGGACACCGAGCCGGGGGTGGCGGTCACCGAGTTCGGCTGCGACAGCGGCGAGCAGGGCGACGATCCGGACAGCGGGAGGGCGAGCAGCGGCGGCTGCGGCTGTCAGACCGGCTCGCCGAGCTCCGCGGGCCTGTTGCTCGGGCTCGCGCTGCTCGGCTGGCGAGGACGTCGGCGGAATCGGATTTCGGGCGGTGGCGGCCGCTGAGTCCGGCACTCCGGCACTTGATGTTCGCCGGCGCGTGATTACCCCCTCCGGTGGCGCACGCGAACCCCCACGCAACTTCGGGTGACGGCCCAGCCGTGGCTTGGACATTGTGTTCGGAACACGCGTGTGTGGCCCCCGCTCGGGGCGACACCGTGATCACGGAGGGGAGCTGGACCGGTGACGAGACGCGAAACGCCATCACGTTCACGGACTTCGTTCCCCGTCCACGCGACGTGATCCGCATCGATCAAGCGCTACTCTCGGCCATCCAAGCGGTCGAGGGCGAAGAAACCACGGGCGAGGAAGCCCTGTAGTACCATCAACCTTCCGGAACTCATCAAGGAGCACACATGTTGCGAAGCTCGATCACCCCGATGGTGCTGCTGGCCCTCGTGGGCGGCTGTGAGAGAGACATCGGCATCGGCGACATTATCGAGGGCGCGCCCATCCCGCGCGAGCGTCCCCAGCCGGTGGTGGAGCAGACCGACTTCATCACGCAGGTGACGACCCCCGAGACCGACATTCTGTTCGTGATCGACAACAGCTGCTCGATGAGCGACAACCAGAACCAGCTCGCGTTGAACTTCCCCACGTTCATGGAGTTCTTCGAGGGCTCGGGCCTCGACTACCACATCGGCGCCATCTCGACCGACACCGACCAGCAGTCGCAGGCCGGTGTGCTCAAGGAGTCCGATGGCCTTCGCTTCATCACCCCCGCTGTCGACAACGCGGTCGCCGTGTTCGACGGCATGGCGCGTCTCGGCTCGGGCGGCTCCGCCACGGAGCGCGGCCTCGAGGCGGCGTTCACGATGCTCGAGCTCAAGCAGGATCTCGACGCCAACCAGGGTTTCTATCGCCAGGATGCGGCCCTCCACACCGTCTTCATCTCCGACGAGCAGGACCAGAGCCGCGACACGGTCATCCCGATCGGCGAGTGGATCACCTGGTACGACGGCCTGAAGCCCGAGCGGAACGAGCGTAGCGCGTCGTCGATCGTCTGCTTCCCCGGCTGCGGCGACATCGTGCCGGGCACCCGCTACCTCGACGTGACCGACGCGATCGGCGGTGTGAAGTGGAACCTCGTCGATCAGAACTGGTCGGAGGTGCTCGAGCGCCTCGGCATCCAGGCGTCGGGGCTGAAGAAGGAGTACTTCCTCTCCCAGACGCCGGTGGTCGACACCATCGAGGTCTCCGTCCTCCGCGACACCGGTGCGCCCCAGCCCGTCGAGATCCGGTTCGACCCCGCCGTGTTCGACGACGCGACGGAGCCGCCTACCCTGGTCTCCGGCGAGTGGCAGTACAACGAGGTCCGCAACTCGATCACGTTCCAGAACTTCATCCCCAACCCGCTCGACGTGGTCAAGGTCAACTACACGCTGTTGGCCGCGACCCAGGCCCAGCCCCTCGACGACGAAGAAGAGGACGAGGGCGACGAGCCGGCCGAGTAGTCAGTCGGGGTTCGGCAGAATCACGCCCGGGGGCGCGTGCGGATAGGTGCGCGGCACCCGGGCGTTGATCGCGGTGAGCACCTCGTAGGGAATGGTGCCTGCGTGCGCCGCCAGCTCGTGCGCGGTGATCTCCTCGTCGCCCATTCGCCCCAGCACCACCACGCGATCGCCGTTGTACGCGCTGTCGCGGCCGATCTCGACCATGGTCTGATCCATGCACACGGTGCCCCGAATGGGGAAGCGCCTCCCGTGGATCAGGACGTCGCCTCGATTGGACAGGGCGCGAACGTAGCCGTCGCCGTAGCCGATCGGCAGCGTCACCACGCGGGTCCACTCTTCGGGCGCCCACGTCGAGCCGTACGAGACCGGGTTCCCCGGGAGGACGACCTTGAAGTAGACCACCCGAGAGACCCAGGTGAGGGCGGAAGCCACCGGGATCGCCGGCGGGTCGCCGACCGGTGACACCCCGTAGAGCAGGAGTCCTGGCCGGGTGAGGTCGAGCCAGGTGTCAGGGTGGTCGAGCACCGCGCCGGAGTTCGCGAGGTGGCGGGTGGGGGTGGGCAGCGAGCGACGCTCGTAGAAGGAGAGCACCTCCGCGAAGCGCTCCGTCTGCAGCCGGGTGTAGCTCGGGTCGGGATCCTCCGAGCGGGCCAGGTGCGAGAAGACGCCCACCACGTCGACGTGCTTCGTCGAGAGCGAGGCCTCGAGCAACCCCTCCGCCGAGTACCAGTGAACGCCGATGCGCTCCATGCCGGTGTCGATCTTGAGGTGGACCTTGGCCCGAACGCCGGCTGCGGCAGCCCGGGCTTCGATCGCGTGGAGCTTGTCGACCGACGAGGCGGTCAACATCAGGTCGTGCTCCAGAAACTGGGGGATCTGATCGCCGAGGATCCCGCCCAGGATCAAGATGGGAATGTCGATGCCCGCGCGGCGGACCGCGATGCCTTCCTCGACGTAGGCGAGGCCGATGCACGGGGCGCCGAGCTGGGCCATCAGGCTCGCCACGGGCACGAGACCGTGACCATAGGCGTTGGCCTTGAGGATCGGCATGGCCGGCACGCCGCGGGTGTGGTCCAGGATCGCCTGGTAGTTGGCCGCGAGTTGGTCCAGACGGACCTCGAGGTGGGTCGGGCGGATGTCGGTCATTCGTCGGCTCGCGACAGCTGCAACAGCGCCCACCGGAGGAATCGGTAGGGGCGTTCTCCCTCGCGAGGGGTGAACCGCACCGTGATCGAAGCGTCCTCGACCGCGAAGCGCTTGGGATGCTTCTCGACCACCTTCGCGAGCTGCGCGTCGGTGAGGGTCGTGCTCTCGTGCAGGTCGAGCCGGACCCGGACCTTGAGCACCGCGGCCCGCACGATGCCGAGCTCCTTGCACAACAGCCGGCTCGCCATCAGCTGGCCGAGATTTCGCGCCGCTTCGGGGGGCTCGCCGAACTCCGTGGTGAGATCGTCGATGGTCCGCTCGATGGCGCTCGGGGTCGGCGCGTTCGAGAACCGCTTGTACCAGCCGAGCCGCTCCTGGGGGTCGGGCACGTAGGCATCGGGCAGGAAGGCGTCGGCGGGGACCTCGATCTCGGGGTCGACGAGCTGACGATCGAGGTCGCCGCGCGCACCCTGCACGGCCTCCTCGAGGAGCTCGAGCCAGGTCTCGTAGCCGACCTGGTCGATGTTGCCCGACTGCGCCGAGCCCAGCAGGTTGCCGCCCCCCCGGATCTCGAGGTCGGCCGAGGCGATGGCGAAGCCGCTGCCCAGGCGCTGGTTGTCGACGATGACGCGCAGGCGTCGGCGTGCGTCGGCCGAGATCGTCTCGGGGACGAGCAGGATGCACTGGGCGCGGCGGTCGCTGCGCCCGACCCGACCGCGGAGCTGGTAGAGCTGGGCCACGCCGAACTGGTCCGCGCGATCGACGAGCATCGTGTTCACGTTGGGCAGATCGATGCCGCTCTCCACGATGGCGGTGGAGACCAGCACGTCGTGAGCTCCGGCCACGAAGTCGACCATGACGCGCTCGAGCTCCTCGGCCTCCATCTGCCCGTGGGCCACGGCGAAGCGAACCTCGGGCATCCACTCGCGGAGTTGGTTGGCGAACCGGTCGATCGTCTCCACCCGGTTGTGGATCACGAACGCCTGCCCGCCCCGGTCGAGCTCGGTCAGGATGGCGTCCCGCACGCGGGACTCGCTCGTGCGAGCGACCGTGGTGCGCACCTCGAGCCGATTGCGGGGCGGCGTGGCGATGATCGACATCTCTCGCACGCCGGAGAGCGCCATCTGCAGCGTGCGCGGGATCGGGGTGGCGGACAGGGCGAGCACGTCGACCGCCGAGCGCATCTTCTTGAGTCGCGCCTTCTGCTTGACGCCGAACCGGTGCTCCTCGTCGATCACCACGAGCCCGAGGTTCGGCAGCTTCACCCGACGGCCCAGGATCGCCGTGGTGCCGACCACGATGTCGACGTCGCCGCTCGCGAGTCCCGCGATGGCGTCCCGCTCCTGGGCGGGGGTCACGAAGCGCGACAGGAGCCGCACCTCGACCTGGGGATCGTCCTCGAACCGGCTGCGGAAGCTCTGGAAGTGCTGGTACGCGAGCACGGTGGTCGGCGCGAGCACGGCCACCTGCTTGCCGGCCTCGATCGCCCGCATCGCGGCCCGCATCGCGACCTCGGTCTTTCCGAATCCGACGTCCCCGCAGATGAGTCGGTCCATGGGGAAGGGCTTGCCCAGGTCTTCCTGCACCGCCTCGATCGCCGCTGCCTG
This sequence comes from uncultured Enterobacteriaceae bacterium, assembly GCA_964655065.1. Classification (GTDB taxonomy): domain Bacteria; phylum Myxococcota_A; class UBA796; order UBA796; genus DRPG01. The sequence goes on from CAZZLC010000015.1 coordinate 22,467, forward strand.
GTCGGGCGTCTCCTCGTAGGGGAAGCGGGCCTCGAAGGCCCGGTAGCGCGCGCCCGGGGCGGGGAGCGGCTCGCGCGTGGCGAGCTCGCGGCGCGCGAACAGCCCGAGGAGCTCCTGGGCCATCGACAGCAGGTGGTCGCGCACCTTGCGCTTGCGGTTGGTCCAGGTCTGCCCGCCGAGCTTGTCGAGCACCACCTTGGCCTCGGGATTGGCGGGCCGGTAGCGGGAGAGCTGATCGAGGGCCGCCACGGGGAGGAACATGTGTTGCTCGCCACGGTACTCGAGCTTCACGAAGTCCTGGGCCACGCCGGGCGAGACGTCGATGCGGGTCAGGCCGAGGTAGCGACCCACCCCGTGTCGGCGGTGCACGACCGGGTCGCCGACCTTGAGGTCGGCCATCGACTGCACTGCGCCCTCGAACAACGCGTGGGCCCGCTCGCGGACCCGGCGGCGGGTCGCACTGCCGAACATGGCGTGAACGGGCACGTAGGCGAGTCCCGACGCCGGGGCGACGAAGCCTCGCGGCAGGTCGCCGACCAGGGTGGCGATCTTGCCCCGTCGCAAGACCACGGGGTCGTCGGCGCGCGAGGGACGCAGCCCGTGGGGCTCGAGCATCTGGAGGAGTCGGTCCTCGCGGTCCTCGTCGTCGACGACCAGCGCGATTCCCACATCCTCGTTGGCCAGGTGTACGAGTCGGCTCACCACGGGCGCGAGGTCGGCGCCTCGCACCACGAGGTCGTCGATGGGGCGGGCCCCCAGGTCGACGGAGCCGTCCGCGGGGAGATCGTGGACCCGGTGCGCACCGGCGAGACCTTCGATCACGCGGCTGGCGGCCACGAATCGCTCCGACGGGGGAACCAGGGGCCGCTCGTCGACGTCGAGGAGATCGTAGCGCCGCTGGGCCGTGCCCTCGAAGTCCCGCAGCGCGGCCTCGATGTCACCTGGCACCACCACGATCGGGGAGAGGTTCCCGAAGGCATCGAGCGGGGCTTCGGTGGTGACGAGGGCGGGAAGGTAGTCCTCGACCGCGCTGAAGCGGATGCCCGAGCGCAGCTCCTCGATGACCCGCCGTCGCCGTGGCCCCCCCTCGCTCTGGTCGCGCGTGAGCCGTGCGAGTACGTCGAGGGCATGGTCGACCGCCTCGGCGTCCACGCGCTCCTCGCGGGCGGGGATCAGCGTGATGCGGGCGATCTCCTTTCGGGGACGCAGGGTTCGCGCGTCGAGCCGGCGCACGCTCTCGATCTCGTCGTCGAAGAAGTCGATGCGCACCGGGCTCCGAGCGCTCGCCGGCCACACGTCCACGACGTCGCCGCGGACCGCGTAGCGGCCTGCTTCGTCGGCGCGAGGGGTGGCGAGATAGCCGGCGTCGGTGAGCCAGGCGGCGAAGGCGTCACGGTCCAGGGTGTCGCCGGGCTCGAGACTCCGCGTGCCCCGGCGCCGGCTGGTGCGGTCGGGCACCCGCTGCAGCAGTGCGCGGGCGGTGGTCAGCACCGTCAGATCCCCGCCCCGCTCCACCCGCTCGAGGGTGCGCAGACGCTGGCGGACCAGGCTCGGATCGGGCGAGAACCCGTCGTAGGGCCGGTGGTCGTCCGCAGGGAAGGTCTCGACGTGCCGCAGGTCGGGCGCGAAGAACGTGAGCGCGCGGTGGAGCTGGTCGAGACGGTCGGGGCCATCGAGCACCACGAGCCAGCGCCCCGAGCGGGCGACCTGGGCGAGCACGTAGCCCAGAGCGTCGAGGGGTAGACCTGCCCAGGCCCGCCCCTCGGCGAGGAGTGCACCGGCCTGGTCGAGGTACGCGGTAGGTAGCGTCAGGCGGGAGATGCGTCGGACTCCGCGGCGGGCTCCTCCGCCTTCTTCGCGGCTTCGAGCAGCCGCTTGAGCTCGCGCTTCGCCTGGATCTGAGCCTCGCGCTCGTTGAAGAGCACGAGCACGGCGAGCAGGGTGAGCCACCACGCCACGGTGAGGATCACGTCCTGGATGATCAGGCCCGACATTCCCAGCACCCCCGGGTCGAAGACCCAGGCCTGGACGATCTGGCTCGCCTGCTCCGCGGCCGTTCCCTCGCCACCCGTGATCACGCGCACCGCCACCAGGGTCGCAATGACGAGGAGGTTGCTCGGCACGATCATCAGCGCGAGCAGCCGGAAGAGGCGCCCCCGCATGCCCCAGGTGAGCTGGCCCGATCGCCGCAGGGCGGGACGCTCCGGCTGGAGCACCGCGATGATCTCGGCGTAGGCAAGCTGCAGCGCATAGAAGATGCCCGGCAGCACGACCTGCGCCCCGACCAGGATGGCCTGGAACTTGGCGCCGCGAATCACCATGACCTGCTGCACCCGCTCGCGGATCGCGATGAGGGTCTCGCCGAGATCGTGCTGGCTGCCCGTCGCCGCGGCCTGGCCGGCGCGGATCCAGAGCATCAACACCGGCGCGCCTGCCACCATGGTGAACACGATGGTGAACGCGTTGAAGAACAACACCTCGGTGATCGGGATCGTGCTGCCGTTCGCGGCGGCGAAGCCTCCGGTCAGGCAGAGCACGGGGAGCGCGAACAGGGCGGGCAGCCAGCTCTCCACCGAGGCGGTCTCCCGCTTGGTGAACTGGAGGGCCGCGTACAGTGCGAGGAAGGCCGTGACCGCCGAGCCGAGCTGCCAGGTCGTTCGGAGGGTCTCGGCGCTCCAGGTCTTGACCTCGATCGCGGCCTGCGACGCGGCCCACTCCCCGATGCCGGCGAGCACGCCCAGGACGACCGCCGCTCCCAGCGCCAGCCCACCGGAGCGCGAGGCCAGCTCGAAGGCCTTCTGGACGGCTCCGACCTCGCTGGTCCGGGTGCGAAGGATCGAGCGCAGGGTAGCTTCGTCGCGGGCAGCTTCGCTCATGAGGGCTCCGGGTCTCGGGGGGGAACCCTAACCTGAACCGCCAGCCCTCCCCGTCTTCGAGGCATTCCGTGATTCGGTTCGCGAGCGGAAGTGGAGGTTTGCGCCAGCCGCGCTAAGCCGGGTAGCTTCCAGCCAGGAGCCGCCAACGTGTCCAAGCCTCCCCGCGACCTGAAAGTGACCGAGCAAGGCGACTACGTCGAGGATGGTCTCGGGCCGGCCGAGGACACCGACGTCTTCTCCAAGGGAGAGCACGAGCCGCAGCCCGAGCGGCCCGCTCACCTGGACGAGGTCTCCCGGAACCGGCCCGAGGAGCATCCAGGCGACCCGATGCACCATCTCCGGCACCACGGCTCGGGACACGACCGGCAGCGCAAGCGCGTTCCAGGCTGGGTCGGGCTCGCGGTCGGTCTCGTGACCGCCGCGGTCGTGGCCTTCTCGCTGGTGGTGCTCGCCGGCGTGCTGCTGTCCGGCTTCGGAGAGGACGGGGCGTCGGCGGTGAGCGCTCCCGCCGCCCCCGCCCAGGTCGAGGTCGAGGTCGAGGAGCCGCCCCAGGAGATCCAGGGAGTTCGGATTCGCAAGGGCCTCAAGCGCGGCCCCGAGGAGGAGCAGCTCCCTCCCAAGCGCAAAGAGCCGTAGCGCTTTCCACGCGCCGCGGTGTCTTCATCTCCGAGACGGGCCTTGGGGCCCACACCCTCGGGGGTCTGGATGGGACGCTTGGATTGGCGGTTGGGAGCGCTCCTCGCGCTGTCTTCGTGCATCATCTACCGGGTCGAGCCGGAACCGGAGCGTGAGCCCGCGCCTCGGGATCCCGTCGAGGTCCCGGAGCCCGCTCCGCTTCCCAGCGACCTGCGCCTGGTGTTCGACGAAGGGTCCCCCGGTGAGACCTTGCGGACCACGCTCGTGACGGACGAGCCCCGGGGACTCGAGGGCCTGCAGGCGGTCCGGTTCGAGCGGGACGTCACCGTCGTGGACGCCCGGTTCGACGACGCGGAGGCGGAGCTCGTCGTCGCGATCGCGGAGACCGCTGGCCCGGGGAAGATCGACCTCACGGCCCAGTTCCGCGAGGGCGCGACGGTGCGCATCGGCGACGCGTTCACCATCCTCGCCCCCGAGACCGGGATCACGGGTGACACCGGCGGCAGCGCCACACCCACCGGGGACACTGGCGCCGGTTCGACCGGCGACACCGGCTCCACGAGTCCGTGAGCGTTCCGCCGCCAGCGCACGCGGCGACCGCGACCCGTCATTACGAAGTCGGTCGGGACGCGATGGCCGCTGACGTCGACATCGAGCAGCTGTACCGAGACTACGGCGACCTCGTCTACGGGCGCTGCCGGAGCCTGCTGGGCAACGATGCCGACGCGCAGGAGACGACGCAGGAGATCTTCATTCGGCTGATGCGGTACGCGCCGGGCTTCCGGGGCGACGCCAAGCCGTCCACCTACCTCTTCAAGATCACCACCACGACCTGCCTCAACCGGCTCCGCAGCCGCAAGCGTCGGCGGGAGGACCCGGTCGAGGAGCTTCCTCCCGCCGCGTCGACGGACACGCTGGTCGCCGACACGGCGCTGCGCAACCTGCTCGACGTGCTGCTGCGCGACGCCGACCAGCGCACCACGCAGGCCGTGATCTACCACTTCGTCGACGGGATGACGCACGCGGAGGCGGGCGAGCTCATCGGCATCTCGGCGGCGGCCGTCCGCAAGCGGATCGCCAGGTTTCGCGAAGCAGCACGGCAGAAGCTCCCCCTTGGCTGGGAGGAGGGCCAGTGACGACCACGAACGTCCCCGATCCGGGTCTCCACCTCTCCACGCTGCGGCTCCATCAGCTTCGCCTCGGCGAGCTCGACGCGGTCGCGGCCCGCGCGGCGCGGGCCCACGTCGATCGGTGCGAGCGGTGCAGAGCCCGCCTTCGCCACCAGGACCAGGTCCGGGCCGAGTTCGTGCTCCGGCCGGCTCCCGAGATCCTGCGCGAGCCGGCTCGGCGCCGGTGGACCGCGGTTCGCTGGGCGATGCCCCTCGTGGCCGCGATGGCTGCACTGGGGCTCGTCGCGGTGCGCGGCGTCGACTCCGATGGGCTGCGGACCCGGGGCACGGCGCCGACGATGGAGGTGTGGCTCGCCACCGAGGGTGGCCCTCGCCCCTTGCTGGACGACGACCGGCTGGGGGAGGGAGACCGCGTGGCCATCAAGTACGATGCGCGCGGGGCGAGCCACGTGGGCTTCGCAGGCCGCGATCGCACCGGGCTCGTCGAGGTCTACGGGATCTTTCCGGTGCCGGGGGAGGGGCTCGTCAACGCGCCGTTCGGGCTCGAGCTCGACGACGTTCCTGGTGACCAGGAGCTGTTCGTGGTCACCGGGGACGGGGACCTCGACGTCGAGCGGGTGAAGAAAGCGGTTCTCGGCGACGTCTCTGGGGGGAACGGTGACGTCCGGGTGCAGCGCGCGGTCGTGACGAAGCGGGAGTGACCGTGATCCTCTGGTTGGCGGCGGCAGGCCTCGCGCAGGCCGGAGGCGTGCGGCACGCCCTGGTGGTCGGCGCCAACGATGGCGGAGGCGTGCTCGAACCGCTGCGCTTCGCCGAGAGCGACGCCGAGCGGTTCGCGAGGGTCCTCGTGGAGCTCGGGGACTTCGACGAGCAGCTCGTCACCGTCCTGTACCGCCCCTCGCGGGAGACGCTGCGTCGAGCGCTCGCCCACCACGCCAACGTCGCGAAGGGCTACGACGACGACCTCTTCGTCTTCTACTACTCCGGCCACGCCGACGGCGCGGGGCTGCGGCTCGGCGACGACCGGTTCTTCTTCGAGACCCTCAAGCACGACATCCGGGCCATGGACAGCACGCTGCGGATCGGAGTGCTGGACGCCTGCCGCGCGGGGACCGTCACCCGCTTCAAGGGGGCTCAGGTCACCGAGTCCCTGTTCGCCGCCTCCGAGCCCACGCTGTCGGGCGAGGCCTGGCTCACCGCCTCCGCCCCCGACGAGCTCGCCCAGGAGTCGGACTCACTGCGAGGCGGCTTCTTCACCCACTACCTGGTCTCGGGGATGCGGGGCGCTGCAGACGTCGGCGATGACGGCGTCGTCGCCCTGGACGAGCTCTACACCTACACCTACCAGCGGGTGGTCGACGTGACGGGGCGGACCGGCGCGGGGCCTCAGCACCCCTATCGAAAGTGGGATCTCGACGGGACGGGCACGCTGGGGCTCACCGACCTCCGAAATGCGGAGGCGAGGCTCGACCTCCGCCGAGAGGACCAAGGGCAGATCGGGATCTTTCGCCTGCCCGAGAAGCAGCAGATGGCGGAGTTCTACAAGCCGCCCGGCAAGGCGATGTCGATCGCGGTCCCGCCGGGGCGCTACCTCGTCCGTCGCCGCCACGCCGACCAGACCTACGAGGCCGGCTTCATGCTCAACGAGAAGGCCGAGTTCCTGGTCGCCAACTGGGGGCGGCCCGTACTGTCGTACGGCGTGGCCCGCGGAGACGCCTTCGTCGAGGCCTTCGTCCAGGACAGCGAGGACTTCGAGCGGCGGAACCACCTCGACGACTCCCCGGCCATCGCGGGGATCGCCTCTCTGGTGGTGCCCGGGGCCGGTCAGCTCTACAACGACCAGGTGTTCAAGGGGTTCGTCTTCCTGGGCGGAGCGAGCCTCGTGCTCACCGAGACCATCGTACCCGAGGACCGCGGGCGGCTGTTCCAGCGCGGCTTCTTCCCCATGCTCGGGGCTTCGCTGTGGGGCGCTTCGATCGCGGACGCGATCTACCAGGTGCACCGCCGCGAGTCGCACCGGCCGGAGATGGGGGTCACCGTGTCCACGTCGGCGGGGTACGGTCCTGGAGCGTGGCCGGTGCACCTTGGGCTCTCGGTCGACGTCCTGCTCCGGCCCGGCCTCTCGATCGGTCTGGACCGCGTCGGAGTCACCCCTTCCGAGCAAGGCTGGGACACGCAGTTCGCCTCACGGCTCGTGGTCGCGAAGGAGTGGAAGCGGCTGCGTCCCCACGTCCTGTTCGGGCTCGGCGTGCGCCACGGCCAGGAGCCCGGCCCCTCCACGAAGCAGGTGACCCGCACCTTCGCGTCGGCGGGGGTGGGGCTCCGCTACTACACGGTGCCGCGGTACTTCCTCGAGCTCGACGGCCGCTACGAGATCGCCGGGGATGCCAGCGGGTGGGTGGGAGGTCTCGGCATGGGCATCCACCTCGGCCGGTGAGGTCAGCCGGCTCGGCCTCGAAGGATGACGAAGACCACACCGTCGGCGTCGGTGAAGCTGCCGAGCACGGAGAGGCCCGCCTTGAGGTGCACGACGAGCATCGCGGGGCACTCGGCCGGGGTGTGGGCGCGGAGCACGGGGCGCTCGTGCTGCGCGCCCCATCGCCAGTGGCGGGCGACGAGGCGCTGGGCCAGGCCGCGGCCCCGCCACTCGGGCGCGACGGCGCACCACACGCTGTGGAGCTGGCCATCGCGGCGGGTGGAGGCGACGTGGACGCCTACCGTGGTGCCGTCGTGGATCGCGCGAGCATGATGCAGCGGTCCTCCGGGCACGACCAGCCCCCCGGCGTCGGGCCAGGTGGCGACCGTCGCACCCCAGTCCTCGGGGAGCCCCGCTCCTTCGTGCCAGGTCACGAGCACGTCGATGGGGGTGCTGACTTCGGCGGGGGAGGTCAGGGGAACGCTCCTCGGGCGGTGTCGGTCCGAGCCACCGCCGGTGTCCATCACATCGGACCAGCGGAGGTCGAATGTTCATCTCATCCCTGATCGCGCTCACCCTGCCCGGGGCGTGGGCCGCCGACTGTCCCGACGGTGAGGAATCCTGCGAGCCCCCACCGCTCGCCGTCCTCGAGCCGACGGCGAGCCCCGACGCCGAGTCGGAGGAGGCGCCGCGCCCGCTGGTGATCCTGCCCGATACGCCGAGCCCGGGCGTCGACCCCGAGCGTGCGAACGTGAAGGACGACGTCGTCGAAGAGGAGTGCGAAGACGACGAGCGAGACGGCGACTGCGTGGTCGTGGTCACCGACGACGAGCCCCGTCGTCACCAGGCCAAGAGCCAGCTCGTGGGACAGTATGCCATGCAGTTCTTCGGCGACGGTCCCGCTCATCAGCTGTTCGCCAGGGTCTATGCACCCAAGGACTCCTACATCGGGGCCGAGCTCCGCTACCTGCCGCGGAACCGGGCGATTCTCTGGTCGGGACGCGTGGGCGCAGGGGTGGACCTGCTCGGCGCCAGTCCCTTCGACATCCAGCTCGGCTTGTTCCTGGGCAGCGCAGGGGAGTGGTTCGTGCTCGACGGCGGCGACGCCCTCTACCACTCGCCAATCGTCGGCTCCGAGGTGCGATTCGCCTTCGAGGGGCGCCGCTTCGTGACGTCCTACCGCCTGCTCGGCGGCTTCGGCGTGGGTCCCCTCCAGCGCTTCCTCACGGAGCGCGAGTTCATCCTCGGCGTCAAGGCGACCGAGCGGCTGCAGGTCTTCGGCGAGAGCGTGGTCATCGATCCCCGGAGCGCGGACCGGATGTGGTCACTCGGACTGGGGGTCAGGTTCGTCCTCTGATCCCTCGCAGCCCTCGGTGACGTAGCCGAGCAGCTCGAGCTGTCGACACTCGGCTCTCGACAGGGGTTCGACGTCGGCGAGCCCGTCGTCGTCGGGTGGCGACCACGGCTCGAGGGTGTCGTGCCAGGCCTCCAGGACCTGCCTCAAGCGGGCGGCATCGTCGGGCCGGTCCTCGGCGAGATCCCGGGTCTCGTGGGGATCCGCTGCGAGGTCGTACAGCTCGTGCTCGAGGACCTCGTGGGTCTCGAAGTCGAGGTGCTGGATCAGCTTGAGGGGCCCCTCGACCACGGTGCGGAACATGCGAGACCAGCCCTCGGGCTCGAGGTCGGGGAACCGCTCGCGGACCCGCGCAAAGCCGAGCCGGTCGATGCTGATGGTCTCCGCGAACACCGGAGTGGCGGCGGCGGCCGACGCGAGCAGATTGCCCGGCCGAAAGCCCGAGTCGGGGTCGGGGAGGCCCGTGAGCTCGATCAGGGTGTCGAAGATCGAGAGGTTGGTGACCGGGTGGTGCACGCGTCGCGGGGCCAGCTTCTTCGGATAGGCGATGACCAGCGGCACGTGGAGCAGGGACTGGTAGACGCCGTAGCGGTGCCCGAACTGACCGTGTTCGCCGAGCTGCTCGCCGTGGTCCGCGGTGAACACGACGATGGTGTCCTCGAGGATGCCGCGGGCCTCGAGGTCGTCGAGCAGGTCGGCGGTGGCCTGGTCGAGCTCGACGAGCGTCGCGTCGTACACGGCGCTCACCGCTTCGAGCTCGTCCTCGGTCATCTCGGAGCGGCCGTGGCTGTAGGCGAGCTGGCGGTCGAACGTGAGGTCCGTGGCCAGCCCGAGCTCGATGGTCGAACGGTCGGCCACGGCGCGCCGACTCCTCGCGCGCGGCACCCTCGGCTTGTGGGCCTCCATGTAGGAGAGGAACGCGAAGAACGGGCGGTCCTTGTCCTCGCGGGTCGCGAGGTGGGCGATCAGCGCATCTCGCGCGACGGGGCCCGCGTTGTAGAAGCCGGGCACCTTCCGATGGCCAGGCCGGCCCGGGCTCACCTCGGTGGACTGGTCGCGGGGGATCAGCTTGCGGCGAGTGTGGGCGAGCACTCGCTTGCGCCACCGCCGACCCCACGAGGTCTCGATGGTCCGAAAACCTTGCAGGAGGTTGACGCGGCGAGGGTGGAGGTTCGGATTTGCCGAGAACGCGAACGTGTCGTAGCCGTGGTCGGAGAAGTGCTCCGCCAGAGTGATGCGGTGGTCGTCGAGCCAACGGTGGTCGAGGCCGGCGCCGTGGGTCGACGGCGGAAGCCCCGTGAACAGGCTCGCGTGGGACGGGACCGTCCACATGGCGGGAGAGATGGCCTGGTCGAAGACCACGCCGTTCTGCTCGGCCCAGGCGGCCATCCGGGGCGTGGTGGAGCGTCCGTAGCCGTAGAGCGACAGCCGATCTGCACGCACCGTGTCCCACAGGATCACGAGCACGTTCGGGCGCCGCTCCTCCGGGGTGGCCCGCGACAGTCCGACCGCGGCGGCAAAGGCCAACACGAGCACGCCGACAATCCCGGCGACGAGGGAGGTTCGCTTCATGCTTGCCGGTAACCGCGTCAGAGGGCTCGACGGGGCTGGACCACCACGTTGGCGAGGAGCACGCCGGCCGCCAGGCTCGTCGCGACCAGGATCGCGGCGAAGAGACCGTCGACTCCGACGAGCACCTGATGATCGACCAGGGCGAGGATCGCGCGCAGCCCGGCCGAGCCGGGCACCAGCAGCAGGATCCCGGGCACGAGCAGGGTCGAGGCGGGTCGGCGCCGGATGCGCGAGATCACGTTGCTCACCACGGTGAGCGCGAAGCCCGCCGCGCCGGTCCCGAGGACGGGGCCGAGCCACCCGCTGGCCACGACGTCACTGCCGACGGCGACCACGGGGGCGAGCGCGCACCAGCCGACGTCGCGTGGGCGGGCCTGGAGGAGGATGGCGAGCATCGTGCCCACCACCGGGAGGACCGCCCAGCGGATCGCGTCGGAGACATCGACCGGAGGGACGTCAGCCGCCGGTGGCAGGGCCGAGGCCACGGTCGACGCCAGGGCCGCACCGACCGCCATGCCCACGAACACGACCATCGCCCCCGCGAGGCGCGCGGTGCCCGACACCAGGTTCCGCGTGGCGAGCTCGACGATGCTGGTGGTCAGCGACAAGCCCGGCAGCAGGACGATCACCGACGCCAGGGTCACCGCGACGACGTCGAGGGGCATCACCAGGTGATGCACCAACACCGCTACGGCCATGGCGACGAAGGTGGCCAGGGGCTCGAAGACGCTGCTCAGCGCGGGGCGGGGTCCCACGAACCGGGCGATGGCCCCGACGACGAGCCCCGTGCCCGTGCTGACCAGCGACTCGGGCGGGCCGCCGCCGAGCACGATCGCCGCCGTCGCCCCGGTGAGCGCGAACGCGACGATGGAGGCCAGCGCGGACCATCGGGGAGCCGAGCGCTCGAGCGCATCGAGCGCCGCGCGGGCCTCGCCGACGGTGAGAACGTCGGCGAGCAGCTCCTCCACGAGTCCGTCGAGGTCGGCCTGCCGCCCCAGGTCCGGCGCGCCCGGGGCGACACGGAGGAGCTCGGTGCGCGCTGCGTGCTCGGGCCCCACCGCCGCGAACACGGCGGTGGGCAGCGAAAAGATGCGCGCCTGGGCACCGAGGTGGTGCGCCACGGCGTCGCACAGGCCCTCGAGGCGATGGGCGGGCGTGCCCGCGTGGTGAAGCGCCGCCGCGAGCTTCAGGACGAAGCGGCTCGCTTGCTCGACGGACGGGGGCGTGGGCTCGCGGGGACTACTCGTGGCACACGTCGGTGGACACGCCGAGCTGTCGGTCCAGCTCGGCTCGGATGGGGGCGTCGGCGGCCTCGCCCACGCCCGAGAGCACGACCTCGAGGTCGGGATTCAGGAGCATGATCACCGGGAACGCGCCGTTGCCCGGAAAGTTCGACGTGACGATCTGGCCGCCGTCGGCGATGACCGGGGTCTGGGTCTCGCCCATGAGGTCGTACTCCTCGGCCCACAGCTGGGCGTGGGAGACGTCCGCGGGCGCGGACTGGGCGTCCTGGACGATGAACGTGGCATAGACGACGTCGTCGCCGTACTGCTCCGCCTGGCAGTTGACCGTCTTGGCGATGCGCTTGCAGGGCTCGCACCACAGCGTGCTCGAGTCCATCACCACCCACTTGCCGACCATCTGCCAGAGGCACAGCGGGTCGCCGAACTGGTCGACCAGCTGGAAGTCCGGGGGCACCTGGCCTTCCGTCCAGCCCACGTTGGTGAAGGACGGCGCGACCCCGTCGGTCCCCGCGAACTGTGGCCAGCGGTTGGCCGCCGTGGTGTCGTCACAGCTTCCGGTGACCGGAGTCTCGAGCTCGGTCATCTCGCACGCGGCGAGCGAGGCGATCCCGAGCAGGCAGAGGAGTCGTCGAGCGTTCACCGGGCCTCCCGTTCCAGGTTCGACGACCATCATACCGACAACAATGTCGGGCGACCATTGCGATCGGGTCATCGACCCCGTTCCGGCCCATTCCGGAAGCCTGGTGAACGTTCACGGTTCGTGGCCCACCGGGGTATCCTGTCCCGGATTCGGAGTTGAGTTCATGTTCAACCGTCGCGAACTGATCGTGTCCACCGCTGCCGCCGCCCTCCTCGTCCCGCAGGTTGCGCTGGCGGGCAAGGCGAGCAACTTCTCCCTGCGCAACCTGTCGGGGAAGAGCGTGAGCCTGGACAGCTTCAAGGACCGGGTGGTCTTCCTGTCCTTCTGGGCCACGTGGTGCGGACCGTGCAAGGTCGAGATGCGCCATCTCCACGGCTTCCACCAGGAGCTGCAGGAGAAGGGGCTCACCGTCCTCTTCATCTCGATCGACGACGCGCGCGCCGGGATGGCGGTCAAGCAGTACGTCCGGAAGAACCGCTACCAGGAGGACCTGTTCCTCCTCGACCCGCAGTCGACCGCGGTCGGGCTGTTCAATCCCAAGAAGACGGTTCCCTTCAGCGTGCTGATCGGTCGGAACCGCGAGATCGTCAAGGTGTGGGAAGGCTTCAACCCCGGTGAGGAGGGCGAGGTCAAGTCCGTGATCGAAGCGGAACTGGCCAAGGCCTCGTGAGACTGGGTGCCCTCGGCAGTGCTATCGGCGCGATCGCTCTCGCCGCCTGCCTCGTCGCGCACCCAGCCTTCGCCGAGGACGGTGATGCAGAGACGTCGGCTGCCGGTGGGGACCACAAGCCCCCCGAAGCAGCGGAGAAGTCGAAGGTGAGCGTGTCGTTCACCGACGACTTCGAGTTTCGGGTGCAGAACTTCAACCCGGCGCCCCTCGTTCGAACGTCGGGGCCGCCGCCGAAGTTCATCGAAGAGGTCAACCGGTTCACCGCTCGCGCGAGCATCGACCGCTGGGCGCTCAATCTCCAGGTCGACCAGGTCGCCTTTGTCGGGCTGCCCTACTCCATCGACGGCGAGGTGGTGCGTCGTCCTCCCCCCCTCGTCCTGCCGTGCGGCGTGCAGGACTGCGGGGTCGATCCCATCGGCGAGCCCAACCAGCAGATCTACGCGAATCCCGAGAAGATCGGGCTCACCTACGAGGGGCAGCGCCTGGCCTGGGTGGTCGGCGACTTCTACGCGGCCTTTGGCTACGGCGCCTCGCTGAACCTCAACCGCAACGTCGACATCGACATCGACACCTCGATCCAGGGCGCGCGCGTCGTGTACCGGCCCGGCGACTGGCAGTTCACCGGCCTCGCCGGCACGCTCAACCGCCAGCAGGTCTTTGCGGACAACCCGAACATCCGCTTCCTCGAAGGCGACCTGCGACACTTGATCTTCGGCGCCCGCGCCGAGCGGTTCAACCTCGGCCGCGCGAGTCTCGGAGTGCACGCCGTGGGCTACGACTTCGTCGAGCCGCAGCAGTACGGGTTTCGGGGCGCGATCGACCAGGTCGCCACCAAGCTCGACGCCACCGTGGCCGGTGCGACCCTCGACCTCTATGGCGTGGGAGGGGTCGACTTCCAGTTCGAGGCCGACATGCTCGGGTTTCCCGCCGACGAGAACGGCGAGAACATCCTCTTCGTCGGCACCGAGCCCACCATGGGGCACGCGCTCTACGGCTCGGCGAGCTTCATGACGGGCAACGCGATCTGGGTCGTGGACGCCAAGAAGTACTTCAACACCAACCGCGTGAACCAGCCCACCGCGGGCGAGCAGTACCAGTCGATCATCCCGCCCACCCTCGAGTACGAGCGGGCGATCAACTTCAACACGGCCGCGGCCATCACGTCGAACGACATCTTCGGCGGGCGCATCCGCATGGATCTCGCCCTCGGCCGGGTCACGCCCTACGTCTCGATCGCGGGGTTCCGTGACGCGGACCTCATCGCGAACGCGGCCCAGCACTCCCCCGAGCCCGAGAACATCGGGGTCGTCGGGGCGGGCATCGAGGCGCTGTGGGACGACTACACGCTGCTGGCCAACGCCCAGGGCCGCATGGAGGTCCGGGACGCGGGCGAGGGCTTCGATGCCCAGGCCTACGCCGACATCGACTTCAAGTTCCCGCTGCCCGGCGAAGCTCACGGCGACTTGATCTTGTTCGGCCAGCGCTTCGTCGCGGGTCCCGAGAAGGCGGAGTTCATCGGTGAGAACGACGGAAACTGGACCGAGCTGTCGGTGTCGTTGACCGTGGCCCCCAGCCACTGGGGTGGGGTCACCGGCTACTTCGACTACACCACGAACCCCTTCGCGCAGCGTGGCGGCAACCTGTTCGACGAGTTCACGTTCGGCGCGGTCGAGGTCTACGTGAAGCCCAGCAGCGCCTGGACGCTCAAGGCGTTCCACGGCGGCTACGCGGCGGGCATCCGCTGCTCGGGCGGGCAGTGCCGCAACGTTCCGGCGTTCACGGGCTCGCGGATCGCGATCCAGGGCTCCTTCTGATCGTCGGACAGTGGAGGCGGTCCACGGCGGCCTCCTCCCCCGCGACCACGTAGCCGAGGGCCGCGAGCATCCTCTGCTCGGCAGCGTCCTGCCGGTTGGCGCCTCGGAGGTCGCGCTCGCTGCGGCGGGAGGGGTCCAGCTCGGGGAGCGTGTCCTGCCAGGTCTCGAGCGCCTGGGCGAGCACGGCGGCCCGAACGGGGCGCACCCGCGAGAGGTCGTCGACCTCGCCAGGATCCACGGCCAGATCGTGGAGCCAGCGACGTCCCGTGGAGCTCACGAGCAGCTTGTAGTCTCCGTCGAACGCCGCACAGAACGTCTGCCCCAGGGGGGCGTAGTCGACGTGGGGGTAGACCTCGCGGACCTTCTCGAGCTGGCTCACGAACGGATCGAGGAGCTGCGCGAACACGCGGGGATGGCCTTCGGTGGCGAACCACGACGGCGCGACGTTCGCCGGCGTCGGCTGGCCGACGGCCTCGAGCACCGTGGCGAACAGGCCCGCGGTGCTCACCCGGCGGGCCACCCGCGATGGAGGATGGCGAGGGTCCCACACCACGAGCGGCACGTGGAGCAACGGCTGCCGCAGTGACCAGCGGTGCTCGAGTCTCTGGTGCTCGCCGAGGTGCTCCCCGTGATCCGCGAGCAGGATCACCACGGTGTTCGCGAGCTCGCCCCGCCGATCGAGATCGTCGAGCAGGTCGTTCGTCGCGATGTCGAGGTCGACGAGCGAGGCGTCGTAGACGCCGCGGATGGCCTCGAGATCCTCCTCCGAGTAGCTCCGCTCCCCCACGATGTAGGCGTTGGCCGCGAGCAGGGACTGGTCCACTGCGAGGGCGCGGGCGCGGGTGGCCTCGTCCATGACGTGCTCGCGGGCCTCCCTCGACGGAATGCGCGGCGAGTGCGCCTCCATCAGGTTGAGGTACGCAAACCAAGGCTTCGAGGGGTCCTCGCGCTCGTCGAGCCACTCCACGAGCCCGCGGTGGATGACCGGTGCCGCATCCTTGTGGACCGCGCGGGGCCACTTCTCGCGAGCATCGCCCTGGAATGCAGGCGAGAGCTCGGTGCTCGCGTCGTCTGGCAGCAGCTTGCTCCGGGTGGCCTCGCGGCTCGCCCGGACGTAGCGGCCCGGCCCGTCCTGACCGCGCCGCGGGTACGTCGTGTAGACGGTCTCGAAGCCCTGGAGGAGGTTCGTCATCGGGCTCGCGACGAGATTGCTCGTGAACGCGAAGGTGTCGAAGCCCTCGGCGCGGAGCCGCTCGGCGAGCGTGAGATGGTGGTGGTCGAGCCAGCGGTACGAGGCCACCGCGCCGTGGGTGGTCGTGTGGAGCCCCGTGAACATGGCGGCGTGGGTGGGCAGCGTCCACATCGCCGGCGCGGTCGCGCGCTCGAAGACCACCGCTTCTCGGGCCCGGGCGTCGAGTCGCGAGGTCGTGGGCACGTCGTGACCATAGAGGCTCATTCGATCCGCGCGCACCGTGTCCCACAGGATCACGAGCACGTTGGGCGGGTCGCCTTCGCGCGGGGGCGCGCTACGGTGCGGTACCGGGCCTACGAATCCGATGGCGACGGCGGCCATCACGACCGCGAGAGCGAGCCCGATTCGCCGTGCAGAGCGGAGCATCATGTCCCGACCGTAGCCGGATACCGGAGAGCCCGTGACCAACGAGTCGACCCCCCATCGCTTCGGTGCCTTCGCTGGCGTCTACCGACCCATCGTCCTCACCGTCCTGGGCGCGATGCTCTACCTTCGCGAAGGTTGGCTCGTGGGCACGGCGGGGCTCGGCGGGGCGCTGCTCGTGATCGGGGTCGCCTACCTCGTCACGGGGACGACCGCGCTGTCGGTGTCCAGCATCGCGACCAACCTGCGGCTCAAGGCGGGCGGTGCCTTCGCCGTGATCTCGGCCGCGCTCGGGCTCGAGGCGGGTGGGGCCATCGGCGTGCCGCTGTACATCGCCCAGACCATCAGCTCGGTGATGTACCTCTACGCCTTCACCGAGGGGTGGGGGTACCTGTACCCGGATCACCACTCTGGCATCGTGGTGCTCGTCGCGTTCGTGGGCGTGGGGTCGGTGACGCTGTTGTCGGCGCGGCTGGCCTCGCGCGCCCAGGCCTTGCTGCTCGTCGTGGTCGTGGTCGCCATCGGGAGTGCGTTCGCCGGCGGCTTCGTGGCTACGCCCCAGCCGGTTCGACTCGTGGGGAGCTTCGAGGAGGCCTCGCTCCTCGAGTGCTTCGCCCTCTTCTTTCCGGCCGCGACCGGAATCATGGTCGGGGCGGGCATGAGCGGCAACCTCGAGAACCCGAGCGAGGCGGTACCCGCGGGCACGATGGGGGCTTGGTTCACCACGCTGGTCGTCTACGTGCTCGGCGCGGTCTGGTACGCGGTGGTGGTCCCGGAGCAGGAGCTCCTCGACAACAAGCTCGCCATGCTCGACTACGCGCTCGTGGGCGAGCTCGTGCTGTTCGGCCTCCTCGCGAGCACGCTCATGGCCGCCATGTCCAGTCTGGTGGCGGCTCCACGACTGCTTCAGGCCATGGCCGAGCACGACGTGCTGCCGCGAAGCGCGTGGTGGGTCGCGGTCACGCCGCAGGGCGAGCCCCGCAACGCGACCCTCGTGACCCTCGTGTTGTCGGGGATCGCGCTTTCGGCGGGGTCGCTCGACGCGATCGCGCCCATCATCACCAGCTTCTTCGTGATGACCTACCTCGCGATCAACGTGGTCGTGTTGCTCGAGCAGACGCTCGGGCTCGTGAGCTGGCGGCCGCTGTTTCGCATCCCGACCGTCGTGCCGGCGGTGGGCGCGACGGTGTGTGCCCTCGCCCTGACCCTGTCGAGTCCGCTGGGCGGGCTTCCCGAGGTCGCGTTCGTGCTCGGCATCTACCTGTGGCTGCTGCGGCGGACCAAGGTGGAGACGCCCTGGGAGACCGTGCAGTCGGGAATCACACAGGCGATCGCGACGTGGGCGGCCACGACCGCGCAGGCGATGGGGCGCTCCGAGCGGACGTGGAAGCCCGACCTGCTCGTGCCCGTGTCGTCGGTCAAGGAGGCGCGGGCGATGGGCGCGATGGCCGCCGCGCTCACCGAGTTCCGGGGTAGCGTCCGGCTCGTGGGACTCAAGAACGACCCCGAGCTCGCGGTGGAGCTCGAGGATCTGTCGCTCCGCCTCCAGAATCGTGGGTCCTACGTCACCTGGCACCTCATGCCCGAGGAGCGGCTCGCCCAGGGCGCGATGCTCGCGATCAACGCGATGCACGGCACCGTGTTCGCTCCGAACCTCCTGCTGCTCTCCGCACGGTACCAGGCGCCCGCGGTGGTCAACGAGCTCGTCCAGCACGCGCGGCGCCACCAGATGGGCGTCATCCTGGCCTACGACCAGCCCGATCGACCGCTTCGGGCGTGCCATGCCGCGACGGTGTGGCTGTCGGACCGGTCGCCCGACTTCCAGCTCACCCTGCACGTCGCCAACCTCGACCTTCCCGTGCTCCTCGCCTACGTGCTCACCCAGCCGGTCGCGGGCCGCATCCGGCTCACCACGGTGATCGGCAAGCATCGGTTCCTCCGACCGGCGGAGCAGTTCCTCGACGACCTCATTCGATTGGGGCGGCTCCCGGGGGCCACCGCACACGTGCTGGGGGGTCCGTTCACCCAACGGCTGGCCGACGCCCCGCGAACGGACGTACACATCTTCGGACTCTCCGACGAGGTGGATCTCGAGTGGCTGAAGGAGGTCCAGGCCACCACGGGGGAGGTGTGCTTGTTCGTGATGGACTCGGGCCAGGAATCTGCGTTGGCCTGATGGCCCGACGCTTGCACCGATTTCGGGCGGTCGATCCTCGTCTCAGGGAGGTCACCGTGTCCCGATCGATCCCCACGGCCCAAGCCGCCAGTGCCTTCTTCGCCCTCACCCGGATTGCCGTCGTGGGAGCCGCTCGCAAGGGCGACTCCCCCGCGAACGGCATTGCCGACAAGCTACGCACCAAGGGGTACGAGGTCTTCCTCGTCAACCCGAACGCCGAGTCCATCGGGGAGCATCGCTGCTATCCCCGCATCGACGCCATCCTCGGGGGGGTGGAGGGGGTGGTCTCCGTCACTCCCGGCGCCGCCTCGGCCGACGTGGCCCGGGATGCCGTTCGGGCAGGTGCGACCTGGATCTGGTTTCACCAGGGCTTTGGTCCGGTCTCCTTCGACGCGGCCGGGCTGACCACCGCTCGCGAGGCCGGACTCAACGTCATCGCGGTCGGGTGCCCCATGATGTACCTCGACCCCGACGTCTTCCACGCCTGCGCGCGCACCGTGTTCTCGTGGGCGGGGCGCATTCCTCGGTCCATCGAGATCGAGCGCGCGGAGTTCGTCTCCGCGTCGTGAGCGGTCGGCGTCCCCTGCACATCGAGGGTACGGGGGCGTCGGAGGTCGAATGCAGCTCTCCCTTGTCGCCGCGCTGGCCGGATGTGTGGAGGATGGCCTCGAGTCTGCGCCTCCGGCCGGGGGCGTCGTCGAACCGGTCCCCGTCGACCCGAGCGACCGCGGGCCCGCGTTCCCAGACCCTCCCCCCGTCGACGAGCTGGCCTGCGTGACCACCGACAACGCGCTGCGGCTCTACTGTGGCATCACGCTGCCCGGCGAGCCCGAGGCGCTCACGCTGTCCTGGCAGCGCCGAGACGGGGAGGGACCGGTGCGCACCCGAGCGAGCGATCTGGCGAGCGAGCACGTCGCGCTCGTCTCGCTCCTCGAGTTCGACACCCCCTACGTCGTCACCGCCCGGACGCCGAGCCGGACCTGGCAGACCGACTTCGTGACGCCGTCGCCGCCGTTCGAGGTGCTGGACAGCCGCCTCGCGGTCACCGGAGCCTCCACCGTGGGGCTGATCGGAGCCGACGTGCCCTGCGGCAACGAAGCGGTCGCCGTGGTCTACGACACCGGGACCGGCGGGCTCGTGTGGTACCAGAACCTCGACCCTCGGGGGACCCTGGGCCTGCTCCACTTGGTGCGGTTCACCGACCGGGGCACGGTGGTCGGCGAGACGGGCGGTCAGATCGTCGAGGTCGATCGATCAGGCGCCGACCTCGTCCGATTCGACACGGACTACCCTGGTGTCTTCGGACTCAACCACGACATCTTCGACTGGAACGGGCTGTTCGTGAGCCAGTACCAGGAGGACCGCGGCGGACTCATCCTGGACAACATCGTCGCCATCGATGCCACGGGCCTCGAGGTCTACGAGTGGCGTCCTGCCGTCCACCTCGACATACCGGCGGACGCGTTCGGCGACTGGCTCCACTCGAACAGCCAGTTCGTCGACGACGATGGCGCGCTCTACCTGTCCTGGCTCACTCCGAGTGCGATCGCCAAGGTGGGCGGGGAGCCCGGCCGGCCGGCGTGGGGCACGCCCGAGTGGATCATGACCGGGGACGGTCAGGCGGGCACCGTCGGCAACGACATCACCGTCGACTGGGGAGCCTTCTCGCCGCCGCGGTTCGGCAACCAGCACAACGCCCACGTTCGGCACGACGGTCGGCTGATGTTCCTCGACAACCTGCACGGCCGCGGGATCGTGATGACCGTCGACGAGCAGGCGCGGATCGCCACCGTGGACGCCACCTACGAAACGCGGGAGAACGGCTGCCTCGCCCAGGGAACGGCGATGGACACCCTCGACGGCAATGCCGTCGTCGCCTGCGCGTCGCGCTGGGTGCGCGAGTACGACGGTGGTACCTCGGAGCTCGTGTGGGAAGCGCAGGTCGCGTCCTGCGCGAACGGCGGTCGCAGCCGAGTGGCACGCTGGTATCCGCTGGACCACTGGGAGTGAGCTTGACAGGGCTTCGCCCTCTCTCCGATCCTGACGGGTATGGAGGGCCCGTGCGGTATTGGATCGCGCTGTTCGCGCTCGGCTGTGGTGGCCCTGATGCCCCCTCGGTGACCATCGACCGCGGGCTCGAGTTCGCGCCGGTCACCGAGAATCCGTTCACCTCCGACGAGCTGGTGCTCGAGGGGATCGACGCGAGCTTCGCGTTCGGGGAGGGGTTCGCCGACCACTTCGCGCTGCGGCGCACCGAGCCCGAGGGACTGTCGTGCACCCTGGGCACCGTGATCTGGACGCGTGCGGAGGTCGACGATCGCGACATCGTCGAGGTCGGATTCACGGCCATCGGAGAGCCCACGTTCCGCCTGCTCGACACCGGCAACACCGAGCTCGAGCTCCGGGGACGGTTCGAGCGCGGACCCAGCGGGACGTGCATCTCCGATCTGCCCGAGGAGCTCGACGTGCGCACCACCCTCGTGGTCCGCGTGTTCGAGCCCGTGGGCATGGTCCTCGATCGCGTCTGCCTCGAGGACCAGGACCCCCTGCTCGTGGCGACCCGCAGCTGGCTGCCGCTGGAGGCGTTGGCCGTCGAAGACCCGCGCGGGGATCGCTTCCGTCCCCTCAACCTCGGTGCGCCGGGCCCGGCCCCTTTCCCCGTCGAGGTCCGCACCACCACGGGAGAGGTGCTGCCGGTGGAGCCCGCGCGTGACGATGCGTTCGACAACCTGCCCGGGGTGCGGGCGCCGATGGTGCCCACCGCCGACGTCGTCGTCGAGGGCCCGGCTGGCTACCGCCTGCAGTGGGACGTGGTCGGGCCCGACGACATCTCGGCCGAGATCGCCTTCACCCAGGTGACGGGCGGCGCCACGGTCGAGATCGCGCAGGGCGACGTGGTCAACGCTGCGATCGAGACAGGGCCGCTGTCGTGGGTGGTTCCCGTGCCGAGCGGGATCGCGGTGCGCGGGGAGTCGCTGTGTGGGGCCGTCGATCCCGCGTGGTTCCAGCTGTCGACGAGCGACGCCGAGGTGTGTCCGGTGGAGCGCTGGCCGCGGCTGGACGACGTTCCCGCCGAGCTGCGAGCCGTGTCGCCCGACGTGCTGACCGCGGCGCGGCTAAGCGACGTCGGGCCCTGTGAGCTGTCGGTCTACCCGCCCGGAGTCGACATCGGCTTCGACGTGCAGTCCCCGTAGACGGCCGCGAGCGAATCGATACGCCCTCGGCATGTCTGTCTCCGACCTTCGACGCGTGACCCGCAACCGCGCACCCGTGCGCCCCGACCGTGACTTCGTCCTGTACTGGATGACCACCGCGCGACGGACGCGCTACCACTTCGGACTCCAGCACGCCCTCGACCTGGCCCGCGAGCACGGCAAGCCCCTCTTCGTGCTCGAGGCCATCCGTGCGGACTACCGCTGGGTCAGCGAGCGGTTCCAGCGGTTCGCGGTCGAGGGCATGGCCGACAACGCCGCCGCGTTCGCCGAGGCGGGGGTGCGCTACCACGCGGTCGTGGAGCGGGAGCCCGGGTACGGAAAGGGGCTGCTCGAGGCGCTGGCGAGGCACGCCGTGGCCGTGGTCACCGACCACTACCCCTGCGGGTTCTTTCCCCGGATGGTGGAGGCCGCCGGCGGGAAGCTGGACGTCCAGCTCGAGGCGGTGGACAGCAACGGGATCTACCCTGTGGCTCACGCGTCCAGGACGTTCTCCACCGCAGCGAGCTTCCGCCGGCACCTGCAGAAGACGTTGCTGCCGTTCCTCGAAGAGCGACCACTCGAAGAGCCAATCGCAAAGTACGATCTAGGCATGGCCAAGCTGCCGGACGACGTGGCACGTCGGTGGCCCCACGCCGAACGTCTGCTCGAGGACCCGGGAGCCGTGCGAGAGCTGGGTCTTCCGTCGCCGGAGCCGGTGGCGACGACGGGCGGGGCCGTCTCGGGGGCGCGGGTGTTGGACCGGTTCCTGGCCGAGCGGCTCGAGGGCTACGGGGATCGGAACCACCCCGATCGGGAGGTCGCGAGTGGGCTCTCGCCGTGGCTGCACTGGGGCCACGTCGCGGCCTGGGAGGTCGTGGACCGGGTGCTGACGAGCGAGTCGTGGAGCCCGTCGCAGCTCGGGAAGGTCACCGGTTCACGGTCGGGCTGGTGGGGGCTGTCCGAGGCGGCGGAGGGCTTCCTCGACGAGATCGTGACCTGGCGGGAGCTCGGGTTCGTGTTCGGGCATCGGGTTCCCGATCACGACCAGTTCGAGACGCTCCCCGACTGGGCGCAGGCCACGCTCGCCGAGCACGCCGCCGACCCGCGACCCGAGGTCTACGACCTGGAGACCCTGGCCGAGGCGCGGACCGGCGACGGGATCTGGAACGCGGCGCAGCGGCAGCTCGTGCACGAAGGAGTGATGCACAACTACCTGCGCATGCTGTGGGGGAAGAAGGTGCTCGCCTGGTCGGAGACGCCGCAGCAGGCCTTCGAGCGGCTGATCGACCTGAACAATCGGTTTGCGCTGGATGGACGGGATCCGAACTCGTACAGCGGGATCGCCTGGGTGTTCGGCCGCTTCGATCGGGCGTGGGGGCCGGAGCGTCCGATCTACGGGAAGGTCCGGTACATGACGTCCGACAGCACGCGGCGGAAGCTGAAGCTGAAGCGCTACCTCGACCGGTACGGCGACGACGGGATGCTCGCCGCGAAGTGACACCACGGGCGCGAGCTCGCGTGCCGGTGCGAGACCCGACGACGGGACCGGGACGTGACGAGTTACCCCCGGCTCGAGTGGGAGGGCCGCATGTGGTGGGCACTGGTGGCATCGCTGGCGATGGGGGCCGGTCTCGAGCGGCTCCTGAACGAGGAGCTGGATCACCCGACGCTCTACGGTGCCGTGATGTCGGTGCGGATCGACGACGACCGCGGCAAGACCCTCTATGCTCGAGGATCGGAGCAACGCCTCGTGCCCGCGTCCACCACGAAGTGGGTCACCGCGGTGGCGGCCGCCGACCAGCTGGGCCTCGACCACCGCTTCGTCACCACCGTGAAGGTCGCGGGGGAGCTCGTCGACGACACCCTCTACGGTGACATCTACTGGGTCGGCGACGGCGATCCCTCCCTCGGCGAGGAGGACCCCGACGAGGTGCTCGACCACATCGCACGGGTCATGGGCGGCACGGGGATCCGTCGGGTCGTGGGCGGCGTGGTCATCGACCACAGCATCGTCGTCGACCCGCCGCTCGGTCGCGGCTGGATGTGGGACGACGTTCCCTTCGGATTCTCCGCTCCCTACTCGGGGCTCAACCTCGGCCACAACCTCGGGCACCGGGCGTTCTACGGTGTCGAGGGCTGCGAGACGGTCGACGATCGCCGCGGTGCACCGCTGATCGACCCCCCGACCTGCTTCGGGGCCCTGCTCGAGCGGCGACTCGCGAGCGTCGGCATCCGCACCACGGAGGCCCCGCGGGCCGGCGAGGTGCCGCTCGACGCCACCGAGTTCGTGCGCTTCGAGAGTCCACCGCTCTCCGAGCTGCTCAACTTCATGCTGCTCGACTCCGACAACCTCTACGCCGAGTGCATCGCCCGCGCGCTCGACCCCGACGATGCGAGAACGATCTCCGGTGCCGCCGAGACCATCGAGGCGCTCTTCGACCGCGCCCGCCTTCCGCCGAGCTTCTTCGAGCTCGCCGACGGCTCTGGGTTGTCGCGCTACTCGCTGGTCTCCGCCGACACCCTCGTCGCCCTCACGGCCTGGGCGATCGACCAACCCTGGGGCCCGGACCTCCTCGATCTCATGCCCATCGCGGGGGTCTGCGGGACGATGGAGAACCGCTGTGTGGGCACGCCGGCCGAGGGCCGGGTGTGGGCCAAGACGGGATCGATGTCCGGGGTCCGCAATCTCGTGGGCGTGGTTCAGGACGCCAAGGACCGCAACCTGGTCTTCGCCATCCTGTTCAACGGCGTCGCGGCACAGGAGGCCTCCCGGCAGGTCCAGGACCGGATCGTCGCCCTCCTGTCGATTTCGCGTCGCCGTCGGATTCGGAAGTCCGATCTCGAGGAAGCGTTCCCGCAGGACGAGTGACCCGGTTACGCCGCCCACCACACCAGGAGGTCGTCGTGGCCATCGAGCGCACGCTGTCCATCATCAAGCCCGATGCCGTGAAGAAGAACCTGATCGGCAAGATCATCGCCCGCTTCGAGGAAGAGGGTCTCCGTCCCGCGGGCATCCGCCGGGTCCACCTCTCGAAGACCGAGGCCGAGGGCTTCTACGCGGTGCACAAGGAGCGCCCGTTCTTCGGGGAGCTCACCGACTTCATGAGCTCTGGCCCGTGCGTCGTCATGGTGCTCGAGGGCGAGAGCGCGGTCACCCGCAACCGCGAGATCATGGGCGCCACCAATCCCGCCGAGGCCGCCGAGGGCACCCTCCGCAAGCTCTACGCCGACAGCATCGGAGAGAACGCGGTGCACGGCTCCGACAGCCCGGAGAACGCCGCGATCGAGATCGCGTACTTCTTCCGCGCCACCGAGCTGCGCTGAGCGTGGCGGAGCCGCATCACCTCTCACTGTCGTTGTCTCGCGAGCTCTGGAACGAGCTCCTCGCTGCTGCCCTCCCGGTGCGCATCGCCGGGCAGCCCATCGACGTGACGCGGCAGGTGCGAGAGGTGGTGGGCCGGCTGCGCTTCCGCGAGCGCGTCCGCGGGCTGATCGAGGACCATCGGTCCCCCGAGGTGCTCCGTCGGGTCCGGGCGCTGTGGCACGAGCAGCGCGATGCCCTCTTCGACCGCATCGACGAGGTGGTTCGCATCGAGGGCGAGTGGGAGGTCGAGCTCGACGCGTTCGGCACCCACCTGCGCTACGGGCGCCAGAAGGTCGAGGCCGATGCCTGTGTGCGCGGCGTGCTCGAGGGCACCATCCACCTGCTCGCCGACAACGTCGAGATCCCGTTCCGACTCGAGCGTCGCGTCGGCGCCTCGGTCGTACTCGGTGACATCCGCTACGACAGCGACCACCAGGCGGTCACCGGTAAGCTGCAGGACTTCGCGATCGACATGTCCGAGGACAACCAGCTGCTCCAGGTGCTCGCGCGCGGGGCCGGCATGCTGCTCGACCAACAGCTGCCCCGGACCCAGCCGGTGAAGATCCTGCGTCGCGGCCAGGTCGAGGAGATGGTGGGCCCGATGGGCGGGTCGCTGCAGCTGCGGCTCGGGGTCGACGACCTCGATCTCGTGGTCGACGAGCGCCAGATGACCCTCAAGGTCCGCTTCGGCTTCGTGCGGGAAGACCCCTCCACCACGGCGATGGAGCCACGGTGATCGTCGGGCCGTCGGCGGCGGCCGCGACCGGGGCGTCAGCACAGGGGGCGCCTCCGTCGTACCCGGAGTGGTGGGAGGGAGCGTGGAGTTCGACCCTTACCTGAAGGACGCCTGGCGGCGCCACGGAGACGAGCCCCAGGCCGTCTTCGACGGCCTCACCGCGGGCCGAGCGCTGGCGAGGAGCGCGTCCGACGTGGTCGCCTGGGCAGGGCTCGCCACCCACGTCGCCGGGGAGCACCTCGGTCGGTGGGCCGACGGGCTGCGCCTGCTCGAGGACGCGCTGGACGATCCCCGGCTGTCTGGCCACGACGTCGGGCGACGCTCCGTTCACCGCAGCCGAGCCGTCCTGCTGCTCGCGTCGGGTGACCGGGAGCGTGCCGAGGTCGTACTCCGCGACCACGCCGATCCGAGCTGGCCCGCGGCGTCGTCACGGGTGCGCGTGTTCGCGACCGCCAGCGCCGCTCTGTCGGCGCGGGGTGACGTGGATCGGGCCCGGTCGATCTTCGAGGAGGCCCTCGCGGCGGCGGGCTACGAGCCGGGGGCCGAGGATCCGGCGGCCAGGTCGCTCGCGATCACGGGCAACAACCTCGCGATGGACCTCGAGGACCTGCTGTCGCGGTCGCCGGCGCAGGACGAGCTGATGGTCCTGGCTGCGCGCACCTCGCGGGCGTGGTGGGAGGTGGCTGGCGACGCCACGAACGTGCTGCTCGCCGACGTGTGCGTGGCGAGCGCCCTGCTCGCGACGGGGGACGCCGAGGGAGCGCTGTCCTACGCCGAGGCAGCCGCGAGCGCCTCCGAGGAGAAGGACGTGCTGGCCGGCTTTCGGATTCAGGCGATGCTGGTGCTCGGGCGTGCCGCGCTCGGCACCCGCGATCCCGAGCGGGCGCGCGGGGCGCTCGCGGCAGCTGACGAGGCGTTCTCGCGGCTCCCGGAGGCCTACCACGGCTTCTACGGTCCACGGATGGAGGCGCTTCGGGCGAGCTTGGTCGGCGGGTAGCCGGTCCCCGCGGCATCGTCCGGCGCCGAGCGGCCCGTGATCCGATCACCCGAGGCTGGCCAGCACCTCCGCCACCCGAGCCGCTGACGCCTCGTCGCCGAGTCGGCGGTAGCGCTCCTCGGCGAGCGTGAGGGCCTCGCGCGCTCGTCGGTCCGCCCCGGCAGTGGCGGCGCGGCGTCCCGCCCACTCGAGCGGCCAGGCCGCGTCGACCTCGGGCACCGGGTTCGTCCGCTGCAGATCGATGGTGAGGGCCAGGTACTGGCGCCAGGCCGACCGGTCCTCGGCCACGCAGCACAGCAGGGCGGTGGCTGCGATCCAGGCCACCCGGCAGTCCGCGGCGGTCACCAGCCGCTCGAGCACGAAGCGCGCCTGGGCGAGCTCCCCCCGCGCGAGCTGGGCCAGGGCCACCTCGAGGTCCCCCTCCGACGCGTCCTCACCGAGGGCCCGCAGGGTGTCGCGACCCCGGCGCCCCCGATCCACGGCGGCCTGCAGGTCGCCGCTGGCCCGAGCTGCCGCGCCCAGCAGGACCGTGGCTCGGGCCTCCCCGAGGCGATCACGCTCGTCGCGGAAGGCCCGCTCCGCGCGTTCGAGCCACGTCGTGGCCTCCTCTGGCTCGCCCTGGCGCAGCAACGCCCTCGCGCGCTCGAGCCAGCCCTCGGGGTCCGCTGCCCGGGGATCGCTCTCGGGCCCGGGGATCGAGGGGTCGACGGGCTCCACGTCGATCGACGGCTCCTTGACGAGCGGAACCTCGCGGGTCGGCGGCCTGCGGGGCCGACCGGGCGCCCCGGTGGGCAGGTAGGCGACACGCCCTGCGGGCTCCGCGTCGTCCTCGTCCTCGTCGTACTCGACCTGGACGAAGGCCACGGCGGGTTCGTGCTCGGATATCGGGGCGGCGGGCGACACCGCCTTCGCGACGTCCGGTCGGTGGGGGGCCGCGCCGCGGTCCCGAGCGGCCAGCGTGCGCAGGGTCTCCGACGTCGCAGGGTCGACGCCGGGATGGTCGAGGAGGGGATCGACGTAGGCGTGCAGCGTGAGCCGACGCTCCAGCTCCGCATTCTGGACCAGATCGGCGGTGGTCCGGACCGCGACGGCCACCTCACCGATCTCCACGAGGTGGCGCAGTCCACGGTCCTGGGCCGAGGCCCGATCCAGCCGCACCAGGGCGCGCCCTGCGGCGCGGTGCTGAGCGTCGTGGCGCCCGGCGTCGATGGCACGCTGGACCAAGGTGTCGCGCATGAGCGGATGACCCAGTCGCCAGCGCTTGGCCCGTCCCGGCCGGGCGGACGGCCGTGCGACCCCCCGTCGCTCGAGGTCGCGGAGGAGCTCGTCGGGGGCGGGGACGCTCGCCTCCTCGGCGACCGCGAGCCAGTCGGTCTCCCGGATCCGGTCGCCGCCGAGCGCAGCGAGTAGCTCGAGGAGCTCACCCGCTCGGGGCCAGGTGGCCGAGAGGGGCGCCAGACGCTCCTCGAAGCTCTCCCGGATCGACCGCGGCATGGTCGGCGCGGCCGCCTCGCGGAGGTCGAACCCGGTCGAGGTCGGGACGAGCAGCCCCCGGCGGGCCCAGTCGAAGACGGCTTCGACGGCGTAGCGGGGGTTCCCGTGGGTCCGCGCCACGAGCTCCCGGGCGAGCCGCGGCGCGAGACCGGTGCCCTTGTCGACCAGCTCACGCTGCAGTCCGTCGGGAAGCGGGCCGAGCCGGAGCTCGAGCGCGCGGGCCCGTAGGGCGTCGATGGGTCCGGGGTGGACGACGAGGTCGGGGTTCACGGTGGCCACGACGAGCACGCGGACGTCGGTGTCGAGCAGCCGGCGCGCCACCTCGACGGCTGGCGCGGGGCGATGGACGTCGTCGACCACGAGCAGCAGCGGACGCTCGGATGCGCAGGCCCGCAGTACTGGAATCCAGTCGTCGGGGTCGGGCTCGGCCTCGCCGGTGAGGAGGGCCGCGAAGCGGCTCGCGTGGCCTGCGGGATCGGGGTGGCGGATCGTGCGGAGCCAGCTCTCCAGGACGTGCGTGGTGTCTTCGCGATCGAGAGCCGGTACGCGGAGGTGGCTCGCGAGGACCTCCCGCAGTCCCGGGGCCCGACCCTGCGGGCGGACCCAGAGGACCTCGGCAGCACCGGCCTCCTGGGCGCGCTCCCCGATCCACCGGGCGAGCCGGGTCGTGCCCAGGCCTGCTTCTCCCGAGACGAGGACGCCGCGAGGCTCGCCGTCCTCCACGACGCTCCGGAGCGCCTCCCAGAGCTGGTCCTGCTCCACGGCACGGCCGACCAGCGGCCAGGGTCGGAGCAGGAAGACGGCGAGGCCCATGCCCTTTGGGCGCTCGGTGGTGGGCGGACGTGGGCTGCGCCAGTCGATGGGGAGCGGCGGGGGCAGGGTAGGCTCGGTACCCAGCCGACCGAAGGCCCAGGCGGCGTCCGCGGCGCAGCGAAACCGGTGCTCGGGCTGGCGCTCGAGCATGCGGGCGAGCCAGGCCTCGCCGCCATCGGGAATGGGGAAGGGGGCGGTCACCTTGGGCAGCGAGTCGTTGAGCTGGGCGAGGAGCACGTCCCGCCGGGTCTCCCCGATGAAGGGAGGCCGGCCGGCGAGCAGCGCGTAGACGAGCGTGCCGAGCGAGTACAGGTCGGTCCAGGGCCCCATGTCCTGCACGCGTCCGAGCACCTGCTCGGGGGCCATGTAGCCGGGCGTGCCTGCGGCAGCGCTCGTTGGCGACTCCGTGCGCAGGGCGTGGGCGATGCCGAAGTCGGTGAGCGTGGGGGTGCCATCGGCGCGGACGAGCACGTTGTGGGGCTTGAGGTCGCGGTGCACCAGCCCGCGGGCGTGGCTGTGCGCGAGTCCGTCGAGCAGGTGCAGGACGATGCCGGCGAGCTCGTCCCACGAGCGAACCCCCGGGTGACGCTCGGCGAAGGACCCGCCGCTCGCGTACTCCATCGCGAGCCAGGGCACTCCGGCCCCGATGCGCCCTCCCGAGGCAGCCGCGGCATCGTCCGAGACCACGCCGTAGTCGTAGACGCGCACGATCGCGGGGTGGTCGAGGGAGGCCACCGACCGCACCTCGAATCGGAAGAGATCGAGCAGGCGCTCGTCGCCGGCGAACTCCTCGAGGAGGAGCTTCACCGCGACCGGTACGCCCTCGGGGTGGTGGGCGAGCCAGACGTGGCCCATGCCACCGGTGCCGATCGGGCGTGAGAGGAGGACCGGACCCAGCCGGACCGGAGCGCTCACGCGGCGTCCTCCGATGGAGGTTCGGGGGGCTTGCGCGACCAGGCGATCGCGCCGCGGATCGCCCACACGAAGGCGGTGAGCCCGAGGAGCGGCAAGGCGAGGTCCACGGTGGCTTCACTGCCGATGAGCCCGAGCTCGAAGGTCTCCCACGAGAACGGGGCGAGCAGGGGGTAGCCCCGACCGTGGTGGAACTGGAGCACGTCCACGAGGAGGTGCAGGGTGCCGCCGATGGTCAGGGCGACGAAGGCCTCCGTGCGCTGACCGCGGACGAACGACTGCGACAACACCGCGTTGGTGAGCAGGAGCCCCGCGGGGGTGTGAAAGGCGCCGAAGGCCCACACCAGTGGGTCGGGGATGCCGAGCCCCCGGGTCTGGGCGAGCTCCAGACCGAGGGGCACGACGCGACCGAACACGTCGGGAAGCGCTACGCCGATCGCCACCGTGCCCACGGCGCGGTGGGGGACGAAGGCGCCGGGTAGCATCACGCTGCAGACGTGCGTCACGAGGTCAGCCACGGAACGACACTCCCTCGGTGCCCATGCGAACGGTCGCGAGCCCGATGATGGTCACGAGGACGAGACCTAGCACGCCGAGCTGCTTCTTGGCGGCCCGTCCCGGAGCGATCCGCCGCCACTCCTCCGTGACGAGGCCGGGCTCCTCGACGACCACCTCTGCGGTCAGCTCCTGGCCGACCTCGAGTCCCGACGGCTCGGCGAGGACGGTGAAGGAGAGCTGGCCTCGCGACAGCTCGTACGAGCCTTCGCCGATGTCGGAGACCTCGAAGAGCGACAGCACGTGGTGGGTGCCTGGTTCGGCGGTCAGGACGCCGCGATAGCCCACGCGCCCGGTCTGGGTCGCCCACGCGTAGACGAGCAGGAGCACGAGAAGCCCGGTTACCGGGCCCCATCGCAAGGGAGAGGAAGTGGTGGGGGCCTTGACGTTCACCGATCCGCCGCCTTAAGCATCTCGCACTGGGCGATTAACTCAGTGGGAGAGTGCCACCTTCACACGGTGGAAGTCACTGGTTCAAATCCAGTATCGCCCATCAGCGATCGAACCCGTCGGAGCAGCGCTCCGACGGGTTTTCTCGTGGATCGGGGCGGGTGACCCACACTGGACGTTCGAACGCGGCACGTCCTTGGCGAGCGCTTGGTGGCGTGAGCGGCTCTGGTGTGCAGGAATGCACCGGCCATCCGCAACGCCGGCGCGGTCACCCTGGGTGCAGGTCCCACACCTCCACGACGTGGCTGTACGGGTGCGGCCTCTGGTCGTCGCGCGTCACGGCTCCAGCATCGACGAGATGCTGCAGCCAGTCGTCGTCCGAGAGCACGTACGAGACGGCGAACGGCACCGTTGTTTCCGAGATGCGACGTCCGCGACCCGAGTGCTCGAGCTCGGTCAGCCGTCGAGACACGACGGGGTCCCCGTGGGCGGCGCGAGACAGGACGAGCACGGCGCGCCCTCCGGGGGCGACGAGGCGGTCGAGGCGCTGTAGCAAGTCGACCAGGAGCGCGGTTCCGCCAAACGCAGAGGGAGCTCGTCGCCCCCCGGGAGGCGCGGGGATCGAGGGCGGATTGGCGACGACCAGGTCGATGCCGCCCGTCGGTGGTTCCCACGCAGCGAAGTCCTCGTGAACGAACGCGATGGAGCGACCATCGGCGAGCAACGAGCTCGCGTTCGACAGGGAGCAGACCACGGCGGCCTCGTCGTGGTCGATGCCCAGGATCTCGGCGGCTCGCCAGCGCGCAGCCATCCACAACGCGATGATGCCGCTTCCACAGCCCACGTCGAGGGCGGTGGCGGGAGGAGCGATCTCGGCGAGGGCTTCGAGCAGCAGGAACGTGTCGATGCTGGGACCCCACACGGTCCGCACCTGATGGGCGGTCAGCTTCACCTCGACACCGTCGTAGGCGTAGGACCGCCCCTCCGACAGCGCCGCGTGGAAGACGTGGTAGGCGCCGATGGCCACGAACGGCGCCTCGAGACCAGAGCGAACGAGCGTAGGGTTCGACACCTGATGCGAGTGGCCTTCCCAGCGGTAGGTCGCCGTCTCGAGGCCACGGGCCACCTCGATGTTCACCGAACGCTCGCCAGCTCGTTCCGCGTCCCGGATCGCGACCAGACCTCGGAGCAGGCGAGACCTTCGCCCTGCGCCGTCGAAACCCTCGGCGATGCCCTTCAGCGTCGTGGACAGCTCCTCTCGGTTCGCCACGATGCGGACGTCGAGGTTGCGGTAGCGAGACGTGAACGACTGGAAGAGCGGGTCGATCACGGTCGATGCGCCGAGCCCCCCTACGTGGCAGACAATCGGAAGGTCGGCCATGACGCTCGCCGACGCCTCGAAGACCGTGCCGAGTCCGCCTCCCACCACCACCACGACGTCGCAGATCTGCGGAGCCATGGTCGAAAGGACCGGAAAAGGAACGTTACAGAAAACGGTCAGGTCGCCGCCGATGGGAAACCCGTCGGGCGCGTCGCCGTGTCGCGACGAGTCGTCGGCGGGTGTGAGCAGCACCGAGAGCTGAACCGCGACGCCCCGCTCCGCTCCGGGGACCGAGGTGAAGCGAGACATCACCATGTCGGGCACGCCCGGAGAGCCGTTGCTGACCAGGTTGTAGCCTCGTTGCACGAGCTCTTCGGCGACCTCCTGGCAGATTCGACGAATTGTCGTCACATCGGCCATCCGCGCACCGTCTTGCTCGAGCTCGATGGCCGACCCGACGATCAATGCCGTCGGCCCGTCAGACGCCCGCACGAGGCCCGCGACGTTGACCCAGACGTCGCGCAGCACCACGCCTTCGAAGCAGCCGAGCGTGGCAACGAAATGCCTTGGTCGGTCCTCGTGATCGTGAGACCGTCGGGGGAGGATTGCCATCAGAGGCCCTCTAACTGGGCGGGCTGGTCCTCGTGACGACCTGGTACGCTCCCTGCGCGGCTCGCTCGAATCCGTATCCGTCGGGAAGCGCGAACGAGGCGCTGGAGAACTTGGCCCCCTCGAGCTCTCTCGTGCGCGTGAAGTCGACGCCGGTCAGTCGGGCCCCGCGAAAGTCCGCACTGGCGAGGTCGGCGTCGTCGAACAATGCGTGGTGTAGCTTCGCCCCGCGGAATCGGGCCCCAGCACCCTGGCAACCCCGAAAGTCGGCTCTCCGGAGGTTCGCCTCGTCGAAGACCGTTCGCGTCACGTCGGCACCGTAGAAGACCGCTCTCACCGCGTGGGCCTGACGGAGCGAGGCTCGGGCCAGACGCGCCTCGAAGAGCTCCGCCCCGGCCAGATCGGGTCTGCCCGAGTCGCTTCGCCGCCCCAGATAGGCGTTCTCCAGGTTGCACTCCCGAAGGTCTGCGAAGCGAAGCGAAGGCGCCCACCGCAGGCCATCCGCGAGGACGGTCCGCACCGTCTCGAGGATGTCCTCCCGCCGGAGCATCGCGGCGGTGACGGAGATGGCTTCCTTGGCGTAGGGGAGGCGCTTCTTCAACAACGAGGGGACCCACGGACGCACCGCCCGGGGCAGCCGGAGCAGAGGCCGTCCGCCCTGCTCGGAGGCGGGGTCGAAGAAGCGCCTCAGCAGAATCGCCGCGGCGAGCTGCTTGGTCTCGCTGTCGGCGGCGAGGTTGTCGACGACGTCCTCGAACGAGTTCGCCGCGGCGACCAGCGCGTCCCGGCGACTCTGGAACCCGAAGTAGATGGGGAGACCGGCGAACAGCGTCAACAACGCGGTGATCAGGGTGCTGACCTCCTCGAGCTGCTCGAGTTGCTGCAAGAGTGTCTCCACGCCGTCTCCTCCCGGGGCCGGATGCTACCTCGTCGCGCTCGAGGGG
This sequence comes from uncultured Enterobacteriaceae bacterium, assembly GCA_964655065.1. GTDB lineage: Bacteria > Myxococcota_A > UBA796 > UBA796 > DRPG01. Next base: position 55,939 of record CAZZLC010000015.1, read on the forward strand.
GGTGGCCGGGTCCTGGGCTAAGCGGCGGCCAGCAGCCGATCGAGGGTTCGGCTGATCTTGGTCTGGGTCCGGATCATCTCGATGCGGGGCCACGTCGCGTGCTGACCGGCGTGCACGAGCTCCCGGGCCTCCTCCTCGGAGCGGAAGTCCAGCATGCGCAGCGGGTTCGGCGGCGGCAGGTCGGGCAGGATGTTGATGTTGCCGAGGTAGTCCTGGTTGATGATCGAGAGGAACATCGTGGTGGCCCGCGTCATCTGGCGGCTGAACGACATCGCGGGCAGCGCTACGGCCGCGGTCCCGTTGACGAGCTCCCGCAGCGTGCGTCGCGCGGTCCGCCGCAGCACGGAGAGCGCGGTCACCGCGGTCTTCGAGTCGGTCAAGAACGGCAGCACGTGCGGGTTGGTCTGGCTGACCACGTAGTGGTTGACCCCGAACAGCCGGGCGAGACGCTTGGCGGGCAGGTCGTCGCTCACCGAGCCGTCGACCCACTGCCGGGCCGGCAGGTAGGGCTCCCGCTCGCCATCCGCGGACTCGGCCATCAGTGTGACGGGGGGAAACAGGCCAGGGAAGGCGGTCGACGCGAGGACCGCCTCTCGCACGTACACGTGGGGCGAGGTGACCGCGTTCAGCAGACGCGAGCGCTGGTGAAGGTCGGTCGGCGCCACCGAGACGTTGACGGCGACTCCGCTGCGCTCGTACGCCTGCTCGAAGGTGAGGTCCGGCATCAGGGCCTCGAGGATCTCCTGACGTCGCTCCAGGACCACGCGGTGCACGCTCGACGGGAGGAAGGACCGGCGCTTCCGGAGGAAGTGGCGGAACGTGTCGCTCACCAGCGCGTCGAGCTGGGACTCGGGGTCCCGCGTGCCCACGATCGAGGCCACGAGTGCCCCCCCGCTGGACCCCGACAGGATGCTCGGGAGCAGCTTCTCGCCGATCAACGCCCGGAGCACGCCGACGTGGAAGAAGAACAAGGTGCCCGAGCCGCTGAGCATCAGCGCGGTGTGGCCGAAACACAGGCTCGCCCGACGGAAGAACGCGAGCTTGGCGTGGCGCGGGATCCCCGACCGTGTCTCGGTCGCCAGGTGCTCGAGGGCCTCGACCACGGCGTCGACGTAGCGGACGATCAGGTACTTCGTTCCCGATGCGGCCTTTCGGTAGAGGACCTCGCGACCCATGCTGCCGAAGTCACCGTGCAGTCCTTCGTTGAGAGAGAACAGCAGTCGGTGGTCATCGCCGCGACCGCGCAGATCCTCGAGCTCGTCGAGCCGGGCCCGAATGACCTCGTGGTCGTAGTACGGGGAGGCGTCCTTCTGGCGCCAGGCCTCCCCCCCGGTGGCGAGGTCGTACCGCCGGGCAGCAGATCGCCACTCGGCGTAGGTCGTGGCCTCGCGCATGTCTCGGGCGGCTCTGCGTTCCTCGGACTTCGGGCGAATCTGGGTCCAGACCCGATGGAGTGCGGTCGACGTCATGCTTCCCTCCGTCCGAGACCAGGCGGAACGGCTTCCTTCCGCGGGCTCACTACCAGCCTTTTACCCCCGGAGGTCCTCGGACGTGCGCGGGATCCCGCCGCATCGAGGGGGCGATTCCGGGATCGCGGGCGCAAGGGCGGAGCGTCGGCGGTTCTGCCCGGATCCCGCGCGACCGGGGACCGGGGTAGGTCCGGGACGGAGGTGTCCATCCCCACCGTGCTCGCCCGGGTCGGCCTTGCCGTCGTGGTCGCCCTGCTCGTCGTGTTCGGCGTGTTCCGCCTCGAGCCCGTCGATCTGCCCAGCCATACCGCCATGGGGCGCATCATCTGGGAGACGGGCGCGCCGGTGACGACGAACCTCCTGTCGTGGACCCACCCCGACGTCGTCAATGGCAACCAGTACCCGATCTACCAGCTGATGCTCTACGGTCTCCAGGCGACCTTCGGATGGGGGGCGCTGTCGGTGCTCACTGCCGTCTCGTGGACCGCGGCGGTGCTCCTCTGGATGCGATGGGCGGGGCCGGTGCCTCATCTCGTGCGCACCACTCCCATCTGGTTCCTCGCCGTGCTCGGTGTGCAGCGCCACCTGGTGGCCCGCCCCGAGGTGTTCACGATCCTCGGGCTCGCCGCGCTGCTCGTGGCGTTCGAGTCGTGGCGGCGGCAGCCCCGGACGGGACCGCTCGTGGCGATGGTCGCCATCCTGTGGGCCATGGTGAACCTCCACCAGCTGTACGTGATCGGTGTGGTGCTCGTGGCGGGCTTCGTCGTGCACGTGGCGGTGACTCGGGCCGTCCGAAGACGGGGCTGGCTCGACGACACCGACGCCGACCTGCCTGTCGCCCCCCTGGTGCTCACCTGGCTGGCCGGAGTCGTGGCGATCGCGATCTCGCCGCTCGGGTTCGGCGCGTGGTGGGCGCCGCTCTCGCTCGTGGCGACGGTCTCCGAGCTCGGGATGCAGCCGGGGTCCGAGAGTGCAGAGCTGCGGCCGATCTGGACGGATCCCATCGGGGGACCGGTCACCGCCGTTCTCCTCCTCGTCGTGGCGGTGCAGCTGTGGCGGTCGCGCGGTCGGTGGCAGGTGCTGGAGCTCGGGGTGCTCGCGATGGGCACGGGGCTCGTGATGCTCGCGCTGCGCGGCGTGCCCTTCTTCGCGGTGGCCTCGGCCGCGGTGAGCACCCGCCTCGCCCTGCGGGTGGATCGGCCGACGCCCGAGCTCGCCAGGTTTGCCGCGGATCTCGCCACCGTCCTCCTCGCGGGCTTCCTGCTCGTGACGCAGCTGCTCCCGCGTCCCCACGCCTTCATGAGCCGTCAGCAGGGGCTCGGGCGCTCGGTCGGGGAGTGGGGCGACGAGATCTGCGCGTTCCTGCGCACCCACCCGCCCCCCGGCGAGATGATGAACGTCGGCTGGGGCGCCGCCAACTTCCTCGTGTGGGGGACCTACCCGCAGCACCGGGTGTTCGTGGACGGCCGCTGGGAGGCCTACCCGAAGCGGTTCCTCGCGCAGACGTTCGCGATGCAGTACGACCCCGACGTCCTCGACACGATGATCGACGAGTGGGCGCCGGGCTTCGTGGTCGTCGAGCTTCGGGAGCCCGCCCAGCACCATCAGGCGGCCCACCTCCTCGAACAGGGCTGGGCGCTCGTCTACGTGGACTCCATCGGGGCGGTGCTCGTTCCCGAGACCGCGGCGGACTACCTGGGCGCCCACCGGCTCGAGCCCGCCGCGATCGACCCCCCGGACTGGTTGCCCGAGCACCCGGTGCTCCACGCCCAGCAGAAGATTCGGCTCGGGCACTTCCTCACCGTGGTGGGAGACGTCGAGCGAGGACGCCGCTGGTTCGCGGAGGGGACGTCCCACGACCATCCTGCCGTCGCCCAGAGCGCCGAGACATTCGCGCTCAGTAGTCGATGAGAAAGCGGGTCAGCGGTGGGCCCAGCCGGTCGACGATCCAGCGGGGAAGCCTCCGCCACACCTCGGTCGCCATCTCGTAGCGGGCGTAGGGGGTGTCTCCCGGTCGGGGCTCCAGGTGGTGCACGGGCACCCTCTCAGCCCCCCACTGCCGCTTGAACTGGTCCGTCCCCGACCCCTTCGGCGAGCGCCCGAAGTCGAACAGCCGCGCCCCGGCCTCGGCGGCCTCGGCGATGGCTCCCCAGTACATCGCGTACGCCCGGTCGCGGTCGCGCCCCGCGTCCGACGCGGCCCACGGCACCCACACGATCCCCTCGTCCCGAACGACCAGCGCCCCCGAGACGACCTCGTCGTCGAGCCACCCGAGCTCCACCCACGCCCCCGCATCGGCGACCAGTGCGTCGATCAGCCGCCGAGGGACCACGGGCAGTCCATGTCGGTGCTGGGTCCGCTGGAACAAGGAGTAGAAGGGCCCGACCCGCGCCGCGGGTGGTCCCTCGTCGCGCCGCACCGGGCCCTCGAGCGCCCGGCGCACCTTGGTCCGACATCGCGGCTTGACCCGCTGTGCGAGGACCTCCTCGGCCGAGCCCCCGAGCGGCAGCCGCAGGACGCAGGGCGCGCCATCGGCGATGGCTTCGTCGGGCCGACCCAGCGCGCGGATCAGGTAGGACCGTCGCGCGGTCGTCGCGAGCTCGGCCGCGGCCTCGGGGTCGAGATCGGTGTAGTTGAGGAACGGCAGGTACGAGAGCCCCGTCCGCGCGGACAGCGACGGCACCCGCACGAACGGCCCCTCGGTGCGCCAGCCCATCGCCCCGCACACCGCGGATCGCCAGGCCTCCGCAAAGGACGGCGAGAAGCGCTCGGACAGGTCAATCGTCGGAAGACTGGGCAAGGGCGTTCACCTGCGCGGACGCGGTGACGAAGGCGTAGCCCCGCGTCCGGTAGCGGTCGACGAACTCGGTCAGCCGATCGAAGCTGTCGGTCCTGCCGAACCGCCACGACGCGGCATAGGCGGCCTTCAACAGCCACGACAGCGGGGCGGTCCGCAGCGAGTTCGTGCGCACGAGATCGACCATGTGAGCGTCGTAGACGAGCAGCGACGGCGGCCGGGCCGCCGCCTCGATCAGCGACTCGGCCCAGGGACCCATCAACAACCGGTAGGACTGCGTGATCGGGGGCGAGAAGGGGATGCCCCGCCACGCGGCCACGGGGAGCTCCCACAGCCCCGAGGAGAGGCGCCACGCATCGGCCGGGGTCACCGGCCACCCGCCGAGCCCGGTGGCCGGGAGCACCGAGCTGTCCCACGCAAAGCCCTGGTCTACGAGGGCATCGTGCAGCGCGCGGTCGAGCCGGTAGGTGTTGGCGCGGTAGCCGGTCGGACGCCGCCCCATCCGCGTCGTGTAGGCCTCCACGCTGCGCGCGAGGGTGTCGGGCGTGTCGCCCGGGTCGGTGTGATTCCAGCAGTGGAGCTGCACGTCGACGTTCGCTTCGATCAGCTGGTCGATCACCGCGGGCTCTTCGACGAAGAACCGCCCCTCCACGAACGCGGTGAGCGGGACCTCGGCCCTCCGTAGCTCGTCGAGGAGGCGCGGCAGGCCCGCGAGCCCGTCGCGGCGGGGCCCGTTGTAGTCACCCTCGAGGTCCAGCGACAGGATCACGGTGGGCTCGGTGACGGTCACCGCACGGGCGCCGTCGAGGATGCTCGGATCAGGCGCCGGGCCAGACATAGACGTTCATCTCCACGTCGGCGTACAGCCGCTCCTGCCGCAGGAGGCGGCACCCCGAGTGCTCGTAGAGCCGATTCGCGGGCTGGTTGTCGGATCGCGTGCACACCTTGAAAGTCCCCACCCCCTTGTCGGCGAGGCCGGCGATGATGCTGCGGAACAGGCGCTTCGCGATGCCCTGGCCGCGAGCGCGGGAGTCGACGGCGATGCTGACGAGCTCGGCCTCGGGGTCGGTGTTCGGGGCGCGGCCGAAGTAGGCGAGCCCGGTGAGCGCAATGCGGAGGTTGGCCAGCGACAGCGCGTGGGGCAGTGCCTGCAGCGCCGCCGTGAGCCCCCGGCGCCACAGGAAGTCTCGGAAGAACGGTCCCCCGCTGGTCTGGGCGACCGCGAATCCGACGACGCCGTCGCTCTCCGCCACGCGGCTCACGCAGTACGGCGTCCGCACGACGTGCCGATGGAGCGTGTCGACGAAGCCCGGCCCCAGGTTCGCGAGCCGACTCTCGAGGTCGACGGTGAACATGCGGGCCATGGCGGGCACGTCGGCCAGCTCGGCGCGCCGTACGGTCACCTCGGGCGGGGATGCGTCCAGTGGGTCCTCCATCCTCCTCCTACACCGACCGACGCCTGGTGACCGGGCTACGAGGCGCCGGTACCCTCTGGCGAGGCTCCGTTGCTGCTCGGGCTCCTGCTCACGTCCCCCGCTCCCGCCGAATCGCTGCCCGAGTGCGCCTTTCCCCGGGACGACTCGGCGATCTACGTGCTCACCGTCGAACCTCGACCCACGGTGATCCACCTGTTCGGCCACACCGCGCTGCTCGCCTGGGATCCGGCCCGTGGCGCCCGCTCGGACGTCTACGACTACGGTCGCTTCAGGCTTCCCCCGTCGATCGTGGACACGGTGGTCAACTACCTGACCATGCAGCAGACCTACTTCGTGGGCGTCAATCCGCTACAGAGCACGATCGCCCGCTACCGGCAGCTCGGTCGCGGGGTGATCGCGCAGCGGCTCGCGCTGACCTTCGACGAGGCCAAACTCCTGCAGCGGTCGATCGACGAGCAGGCGCGGCGAGATCCGACGTTTCGCTACAACTGGTACGACGCGAACTGCTCCACCAAGATCCGCGACCGCATCGACGAGGCGCTCGGTGGCTCGCTGCGCGAGCAGCTCCAGTCGCCGAGCGGCACGTCACCGGCGGCCGAGGTGCTCCGTCACTCCGCTGGTCACCCGCTGTGGCTCGGACTGCAGTGGGGCTCCACCCGCTACGCGCGTCAGGAGATCACCGACTGGGACGCGATGTACCTCCCCGACCCCATGCGGGTGCGTCTCGCCGAGGCCACCCGGCCCGACGGCTCTCCGCTCGTGGTCGAGACCTGCCGCCTCCTGCCCGACAGCCGGCCGCCCATCCTGGAGCGCCCGCCGTCGCGCTGGGCTGGCTTCACCATCCTCGGGCTGGCGCTGGGGGCAGGCCTGATCGGCCTGCTGCGGACGTCTCGGACCGCAGGGATGGTGGCGGTGGGCGTGGTCGGCGCGGGGCTGGCCACCTGGGGCACCGCCGCGCTGGTCGTGGGTCTCGCGGGCACGTTCGCCCCGTTCTGGGGCCACGACAACCTCGCGTTCGCGAGCCCGCTGTGGTGGCTCGTGCCCATCGCGGCGTGGGGGGCCGCCCGACAGCCCGACGCCCGCTGGCCCGCCGTGGTCGGCGCGGCGATTCTCGCGGTGGCGCTGCTCGGACTCCTGGGGAGTCTGCTGTTCGGCTTTGCGGCGGGCAATCTCGGGATCGCGGGCCTCCTGCTTCCCGTCGCCGGGGCGGTGGCGGCCGCGCTCGGTGCCGATCGCCTCACGCGCCCATCGCCACCTGAAGCTGCTTCGCGATCTCCCGCAGCCGATTGAGCTGCCCGATGCGGTCCTCGCCGACCTCGATCTGGGTCTCGAGGAGGGTCTGGCGGACCTCGCCCGCCACGGCCGGGTCGGCGGCCCCGAGCGCCTCGCCGGCGTGCTTCAGCAGCTCGGCGGCGCTCCCGTAGTTGGTCTTGTCGAGCTCCTGCATGGCCCGCACCACGGAGGTGTGGGCCACGTACAGCGCCTGCTTCTGGTGCAGCGCCTCGAGCTGGGCCCGCACCTCGGCCGTGCGCTGCTCCGCTGCGGCGAGCTCGGTCTGGAAGTCGGCCCGAGCGGCGTCGGCCCGGCTCCGCTCGCCCGACGACATCGACAGGGACGTCGCGCCGTAGGTCACGAACGCGGTCGCGAGGCTCGCCGCCACCGCGATGCCGATGACGCGGAGGTTCGCGCCGTTGGATGCCTCGGGTGGTGGCTCCGCCGTGGGGACGGGCTCGGGGGCCGGAGGAGGAGGCGGTGGCTGGGCCTCGGCCTCGGCATCCTTGTCCTCGTCGGTCTCTTCGGCCATCGGAACTCCCGGGCTGGATGGCACGAGCCTACCATCGGCTCGTCGCCGACGGGGTTGACCCTGGGGAAACGAAGCGCCGGTACAGCGACAGCACGCCCTCCGGCACCCCGAGCGGTGGCGCGTCGGGTCGCTCGGCCGGGGTGGTGAGCTCGATCCGCAGTGCATTGTCTCCGACACGGGCGATCGGGGGCGGGAGCTCCCGGGCCGGAGGTCGCGCCCACACCTCGAGGGCGAGATGGCCTTCGTCCACGACGGTCGCCGCCCACTGGATGAAGGCCCGACCGCGCACCGCGGGGCCGCGGGGCTCTGTCTCCACGATGCCCGTGGTCCTGGACCCCCGACCGGCCACGGCGAGGACCCACAACGCCCCCCGGACATGCAGATCGCCCTGGTCGGCGAGGCGCTCGATGGCGAGCTGGACCGGAGGGGGCAGCCGAACCCCGAGATCGCTCGCCGCGCGCTCCACCCCGCTCCGGTCCTGGTGGCTCCACGCCCGCTCCGCGAGCACCCGCGCCCAGTCCTCGACGGGAGCGAGCCGCCGGGCCCTCTGGAGGGCGTGGTCCACGTCCCTCGCGCGCAGAATCGCCACGACGGACGCGGCGGCGGGCCCCAGGGGGTGGCCAGCCTCGGACTGGGCGTCGGCGAGCACCGCCCATGCCTCGAGGTTGCCGGGAGAGCTGGTGACGGCCGCCTCGAGCGCCTCGAGATGGTCCCGAACCGAGGGAGCGGGCTGGAACACCGCGCGACGGGTCAGCGGGGCCAGCGCGCGCACCAACGCCTCGGGCCGCGTCGATCCGGGCGTCACGAGCTCGCGGGGCAGCGGCCGGATGGGGCCCGGGTCGTGGAGAGGGGCGTACCCGATCACGCCGGCGTCGGTCCAGTAGGCCACGTCGCGGATGGGGGACTGGCGGGCTTGCCAGAGGTTCCAGGGCTCCGGCATGGCGAAGCGTCGCGTCGGCACGGGCGCCCCGTCCGGAGTGAACGCGCGCTGCCGCAGGCAGTAGTAGTCCTCGAAGAGCGCTTCGTGAGCCGGGCTGCCGTCGCGGTACCACCGCCAGCGGGGCCCGTGGCAAGTGCTCTCCGCCCAGGGGAGTCGGGGCGCTCGGCTCCACTGGGCCTCGATCCCGCGCGCGTCCCAGACGAACTCGGGCCCCTCGGGGTGGCCGCCCTGCAGGTAGCCCACGCGGAACCGTGCCCCGTCGGCGTCACGGCCGGCGAAGAATCCGGTGTACCGCGTGGGAAGGCGGTTGACGTCCACGATTTGCAAAGCCCCCCCGTCGCGCGAGTCCGGAGTCTATCGCAGGCCGCCGGGCCGAAGGGTGGGTCACCCGCCCGCTTCGGCGGTCCCCCACGCTGCGGGGGCGCCCGAACGGGGGCGCACCCGCACCGTCGACCCGGTCGCCGCCCCGGCGATGCGCGCCCCGGACACGAACGCCGATAGCGTAGACTGTCCGAGCAGCACGCTGTCTCCGACCAGGTGGAGCCCCGGCGCCGCGGACGGCGTCCACAGCTCGCGATAACTTCCGAAGCCCACCCGACGCGGGATCCCCCCCACGTAGCCGCGGTCGCGGGCGGTGAACCTCGCGAAGGTGCGCGGGGAGGCGGTCATGCAGGCCTGATGCGCCCGCCACAGCTCCGGGGCGCGGCGCTGGACGGTCGCGATCATCTGCCGCTGGACCCGTTCCACGCCCAGCCGATCGGTGTTGGCGGGGAGATGGGTCGAGACGACGACGGTTCGGCGTCCGTCGGCGCCCCGGTCCTCGCCGACCGCGGACACCGAGCAGAACACGTGGTTGCCTTCGTGGTAGCTGCGCCCGGGATCGTCGACGAGGTCGAGGTGGAAGGCGTGGGCGGGGAGATCCTCGAGGGGCTCGACCTGCAGGTAGAGCATGGCCGCTCCGTAGCCGCCCTCGATGCGCCGGGCGAGGCGCTCGAGCCGTACCCGTCCGCCGGTGAGCCCGGGCAGGCTCTGCGGGAGCACGTTCGCGAACACTCGGGGGGCGCGCCACTCCCCTCGTCGGGTCTCGACCACCCAACGCCCGCGCTCGCGTCGCAGCCCCTTCACCCGGTTGCCGAAGGTGACGGTGCCCGAGGCGCGCCGGATCGCGTGGACGAGTCCCCACGCGAGCGCCCCCGTGCCCCCGCGGACGTGATGGGCGGAGCGCAGCAGGGCGTCCACCGCACCGATCGCGAAGGGCGCCTCGGCGTCGTCGATGCCGGTCTGGACCGAGACCCAGCACAGCGGCTCGAGCCAGTGGCGCCACTTCGGCACGTCGAGACCGTGGCGGCGTAGCCGCTGGGTGAGCGACCGTCCCACGACCGAGAGCAGCGGCAGGTAGCGGGGCACGCGTCTCAGGTGGACGAGCAGGTTCCGCGGGTCGAGAGGCGGCAGCAGGTCGGGATCGCGCAGCAGGGGGCGGAGCGCGCTGGCCACCCGCTCGACCTCGTCCGCGAAGGCGGGCGGGCCACCGAGCTCCCTGACCACCCCGGCGAACCCGTCCTCGTGGGCAGGCAGGGCGGTCACGTGGCTGCCGTCGCGGACCTCGATCACCGGGTCGAGCGCGCGGTGTCCGACGTCGAGGTCGTAGTCGTCGATGATGTCGGCGAAGATCCCGCCGGGCTCGAGGCCCATGGCCAGGGTGGCGCCGGCCTCGTAGCGAACGCCGCGGTGGGTGAACGTCCCTCCGCACCCACCCGGGTAGTTGAGGCGCTCGCAAACCACCACGCGCGCCCCGCTCTCCGCAAGCTGGAGCGCGGCTCCGAGTCCTCCGAAGCCGCTCCCGATGACCAGTGCATCCACGTCGTCCATGGGATCGGGCGTATCCCGGAGCGGTCGGCGCTCGCCGATCAGTCGCCCTCGGCGCCGAGGAGCTCGGGGATGGGCGAGCGGGCTGCGAAGTCCCGCCGACGAGACTCGACGTATTCGGCCATGCGCGCCATCTGCTCCGCGAACGCGAAGCTCCGACGTCGATCGAACTCGACCCCATAGCGCACCGTCTCGCGGGTGACGCGCGCCCGGTGCCTCACCTGGCCGGTGAGCACGAGCGGCCAGGTGTCGCCCGGCAACAGGATCTGGAACTCGGCCGCGGTGAACGGGGTGCTCGGCTCGTGTCCCGCCTTCATCTCGATCAGCATCCCGCCCACCGACACGTCGATGACGCCCGCCGCGATGGGCTCGGTGCTGTCGGCGCGGTCGGAGGTGATCCACACCTCGACGCCGTCGTCACCGGGGGCGACCCGAATGGAGGAGCGGCGGTCGCCGTCGGCAGCGGGGCGCTCTCCGAAGGCGCCGGGGGCTGCGAAGTGCAGCTCGCAGATCTGCTCGGCTCCCTCGATGTGAGGCCAGCTGGTGAACGCCGGCACGATGATCGCGCGCCCGGTCTGCCGCTCCGTCATCCAGAGATCCACGGCGGACTGCTCGGGCAGCGCGTCCTCGATGGGCACCCGGACTCGCGCGTGGTGCGTGTCCATGGTCTCGAGCACACAGGGCACGGGGGTGCGGTTGCGGGGGCCGACCTCGACGTCGAGTCGTGGATTCGTCACGAAGCGCTCCTGCGGGCCTCTCGCCGGAGTGGCAAGCGGATCAGGGGCTCCCTCGGATCGCCGGGGCAGCGCTTCCAGTGCCCGCTCACGTCCCCCCCTCTTCGGCGAGCGCCTCGAGCTCCTCCCAACGCCCGAACAGCCCCTCCAGCTCGGCCTGCCGGCTCCCGAGCTCCTCTGTCCACCCACCGACCTCGTCGGCGTGGTCTCGATAGGTGGCGGGGTCGGACAGCTTCGCTTCGAGAGCACCGATCGACGCTTCCAACGCCTCGATGCGCTGGGGCAGTTCCTCGAGCTCCTTCTTCTCCTTGAAGGAGAGGCGGCGCCGCTCGGTCCGCGGCCGGGGCGCCGGCGGCTCCGCGCGCTTCACCGCCGCCTTCGAGGTCTCGGCTCGCCGGGTCCGCGCGGCGACGAGCTGGGCGCGGTCAGCGTAGAGCTGAACCCGCCCTTCGCCTTCGAAGCCGATGATCTGGGTGGCCACGCGGTCGACGAAGGCGCGGTCGTGGGTGACCACGATCACGCCGCCGTCGAAGCCCAGCAGGGCCTCCTCGAGGGTCCGCAGGGTGAGGAGGTCGAGGTCGTTGGTGGGCTCGTCGAGCACGAGGAGGTTCGCGCCCGACAGCATCAGCTTCGCGAGCAGCAACCGGGCCCGCTCGCCGCCCGAGAGCGCGCCCACCTTCTGCTCGAACATCGACCGGTCGAACGCGAAGCGCTCGAGGAACCCCGCGACGTGAATCGTGTTGCTTCCAACGTCGAGGTGCTCGCGCCCGTCGCCCGCTGCCCAGAGCACGGTGTCGTCGTCGACGAGCCCCGTGCGTGCCTGGTCGAGCAGCCCCACCGCGAGCCGCCCGCTGCGCAGGATCTGTCCGGCGTCTGGCTCGATGTTGCCGAGCAGGACCTCGAGCAGCGTGGACTTGCCCGCCCCGTTCGGTCCGAGGATCGCCCAGCGGTCGCCGGGTCGGATCGTGAAGTCGAGCCCGGAGAACAGCGGCTTGCCAGGCCACGACTTGGCGAGCCCGTGCACCTCGAGCAGGGTGCTCCCCTTGGCCACCCCGGTCTCGAACGAAAACGCATACTCGCGCTTGGCGAGGGTCGGCACCGAGGTCTGGAGCTCCTCGAGCCGGTCGAGCCGGGCCTTCTGCTTGGTGCTCCGGGCCGATGGCGAGCGCGCGGCCCACGCCGCCTCGCGGGCGATGAGGGAGAGCTGGCGCTCGCGGGCTTGCTCGAGTCGGGCGTGACGTTCCGCCCGCGCCACCAGGTAGTCTCCGTAGGAGCCCGCGTACGACACGGCGAGACCCTGGTCGACCTCCACGATGCGCTCGGCGGCGGCCTCGAGGAGGTAGCGGTCGTGGGTGACGAGCACCACGGCACCGCGAAAGCCCGTGATCCACGACTCGAGCCACTCCGCGACGTCGGGATCGAGGTGGTTGGTCGGCTCGTCGAGGAGCAGGATGTCGGGCTGCTGCAGCAACACCGAGGCGAGCGCGACGCGACGGCGCTCTCCCCCCGAGAGCGGGGCCACCCGTTGGTCCTGGGTGGGGGCGCGAACCCGGTCCAGCACTGCGTCGATGCGGTGGTCGATCTCCCAGCCCACGGTGTCGAGCTGGGACTGGAGGGGTTCGGCCTGCTCGTAGCGCTCCTCGGCGATCAGGCGCTCGTAGTCGGCTCGGAGCTCCGCGTGCCACGCGACGCTCGCCCGCACGACGTCGCCCACCCGCTCCCCTTCGAAGTGGGGATCCTGGTCGAGGAGGGCCATGCGGCCCTGGATCTGGACCGTTCCGTGATCGGGCTCGAGACGGCCCGCGAGCACCTTCAGCAGCGTGGACTTGCCGCCGCCGTTGACGCCCACGAGCCCGACGTGCTCGCCCTTGTCGACGCGGAAGTCGACGCCTCGGAGGATGCGACGGGGACCAAACGAACGGTGGACATCAGAGGCGAGAAGCACGGCCATGCCTGCCTCTATCGCGTCAGTCGAGGACGATGCGGTCGAGGTCGAACGCGTCGCAGCCGGGGACCATCGTGGCCTCCATCCCCCCGAGCACGAGCCCGGAGTAGCGGGCGAGCCAGGTGTCCTCGGACTCGGCCTCGAGCTCGATCGATCCGAGCCTGAGGCTGCCCTCACGGAGCACGATGAGCCCGGGGCCGCCAGCGGACCACTGGGTCTCGTACATCCAGTTGATCGAAGGAACGAGCGCGTACGCGTCACCGTCGTCCTGGAGCAGGGCGCAGGTGCCTTCGTACTCCTCCTCGTTGGTGTCGATGTTCTGCCACCACACGTCGATGACGCGATCCTCGGGTCCCTCCCACTCGAGGACCTGGGGGGGCGCGCAGGCAGCCGCGGCGATGGTGACCAGGAGCGAAGGTCTCACGCGGATCCTCCCGTCGGCGTCGGTCGGGGTTCCGTTCGGCGGGGGAGGGTTGCAGCAACAGACCAGTCGAGATGGGCGCGAGAGGCACGGCACCGCGATATGGACAGGTTCGTGGCCACGGAATCCACGATCGACAGCTCCGCTCCTCCACCGGCGCCCCTCGACCTCGAGGAGGGACCTTTCGACTGGGGGGCCTACGTGAAGTGGCTGGTCGCCACCCACGGCACCCTTGCCGCGGTGGCCATCCGGCTCGGGGAGCTGCGCGGCTTTGCCGAGGACGCCCAGTCGATCGAGCGGGCGCTCCGCCGACTGCGGAGCCGGGGCCAGCGTGACGGGGGAAGCTGGGGCCAGCGGTGTGTGCGAGCGTTCGGGGTGCCGCAGTCGATCTCGGAGCGGGTCCGGTGGATGGGCCACTACCACAGCCGCTTCACCGACTTGCCGCGATCGGTGTGCCTCGACCTCCTCCGCCCGTGGCTGCACCCGCCGGTCGCCGACTCGCCGGCGCGCGCGTGGGTTCAGCTCGGCATGGCCTCGGTGGCCCTCCGCGGTCGGTTCGTCGTCGAGGCCGACGAGCACCTGCGGAAAGCCGAGCCGGTGGCTCGCGACGCGGCGCAGGCCGAAGCCCTCCTCTTGAGGGCCTTCGTCGAGCACCGCCGACGGCCGGTCAAGGTGCCGGTGATGCTGGACGAGGCGGAGTCCGTGATCCTGGATCTTCCTTCGGGCGACGACCGTGCGTGCCTGTGGGCCCGGCTCGTGGACCAGCGCGGCTACGAGCTCAACGTTCGCCAGCGTGACCCCGCCGCGGCCTACGAGCTGTACGCGACGCTGCCCAGGAGCGGCCCCCCCTTCGCGCTGGTGCGACGCCACAACGGGCTCGGGTGGAGCGCGCTGCAGCTCGGACGTCGCGACGAGGCGATCTCCCACGCTCGAACGTCGGTCGAGCAGTCGGGGGACGCGGGCTCCCTGCGCTTGCGGGTGATGGCCCTCAACCTGCTCGCCCGGGCGCTCGACGACGACGAGGGCGAGCGGGTGCGGGCCCGAGCGCTGGCCATCGCGTCTCGGCTCGAAGACGAGGCCCTGAAGGTGCGGCTCGAGTGAGCCGAGCGGGGTGGTCAGCTCCGATCTGCTCTCCTCGGGGAGCGTGTTAGCGAGGTGGCGACCGGCTGACCGCAGTCCGGCGACCGCTGACCGCTCCGCGGAGGACGACGATGACCGGGCTCCTTCTCGCGACCTTTCCCCTGACGGCGCCGGCGGCCCCCGCCGGACCCACGCTCGCCGCCCTGGCTCGCCACACGGGCAAGCCTCCGTGCGCCGTCGTCCCGACGCCCGTGCGCCGAGTGGCCTGGCCCGGCGCGGTCCCGGCAGCCTCGGGGAGCGGCGGCATCGCCACCCACCAGCCGCGGCTCGCCGAGCTGCCCTGCGTCCCCGAGGCGAGCGCGGCCTTCGTCGGGGAGATCGACGCCGAGGAGGTGGCGGATCCGACCGAGTTCCCGTTCCGCACGGCGGTGAAGCTGTTCTCGTCGTACAGCAACGGGAAGGTCGGCGCGTGCTCGGGGGCCCTCGTCGGACCCCACACCGTGCTCACGGCCGGACACTGCATCTACGACAACGAGGAGCTCCTCGACTGGGCGGACGCCGTCGAGGTGATCCCCGGCTACCAGGACGGCGTCGCGCCCTTTGGCGTTGCCCACAGCACCGAGCTGTGGACCTACGTGGCGTACCAGGAGGGCGACTGGAAGCACGACTTCGCCCTGATCAACCTCGACCGCAGCTTCGGCGACGCGCTCGGCTACCTCGGGCGCGAGTACTACGTCGATGGCGCGAGCTACGTGGGCGCGAGCGCCAACATGAACCACTACCCGGCCCAGGAGTGGGGCGACGGCGAGACGCTGTACCGCGGCTACGACCGCATCATCGACGCCGACGACCTGGTGCTCTACCACGAGCTCGACTCGCAGCCGGGCTCGTCGGGGGGCGTGCTCTACCGCTTCACCGATCCCGACCGCTTCGCCTGGGGGGTGCACGTCGTCGCGTTCGACGGACTGCCCTACAAGGGCGCCACGCGCTTCAACGAGGCGCGGATGGCCGACGTGACGGACTACGTCGCAGCGTCGGCGACCCCGACCGACCTGGCCGATCTGGTCGACACGGGAAGCAACGCGGAGAGTGGTCTGTATCTGACCGGTGAGTCCATTCCCGTCGCCGTGGCCCTGCGCAACCTGGGCACCGCGACCGCCAGCGCCTCGGACGTCGACGTCTTGCTCTCGGGGGCGCGCGGAGAGGGGTTTCTCGGGCGGCTGGGATGCGGGGCGGTGGAGCGCTTCACCGACTGCGTCACCGGCGCGGAGCTCGAGGTGCCGCGGTCCACTCGGCCCGGCGACTACCGCGTCCTGATCGACATCGATCCCGACAGGGTGGTGCCCGAGTTCGAGGAAGACGACAACCTGGTCGAGATCGGGCTCGTGACGGTGCGCGAGCCCCCGCCTCCCTTCGATCCTGGCTCGACCCGCACCGAGTCTGGCGGCGGCTTCCAGCCGCTCGAGGCGTGCGGTTGCGGCGCGACGCCCACCCCGGGCTCCGCGCTTCTCGGGCTCGGCGGCCTGGTCGCGCTCGGGTCGCTACGCCGTCGGCGTCGGTGACCCTGCGAGGCCCGACCACAGGGCGCGGGTCTCGTCGAGTGACGGCAGGCCCAGCGCCTCGCGCAAGCGAGGGGGCACGGGGCGCTGCGAGGCTGCAGCGAGGCGGCGTCGGGCTCGGCGGAGCGTACCGTCGAGGCGAGCTCGTCGAGAGCCGGGAAGTCGGGAGCGGATCCAGGCGTCCAACGCGAAGCTGAACTCGGCGTGGCGCAGCTCGTCGCGAGCGACCGCCGCCATCACGGCACGGACGTCGGGATCCGCGGCGTGCAGGCCCTGCCAGCGGCCCACGACCGCGCCCCACGCCTCGCGTCCGCAGCCCTCGACGGCGTTGTCGCACGCGATGGCGTACAGGGCTCGGATCGGGGTCGGGACCCTGGGGGGGACGAGCGCCTCGGCGCCGAACGATCGGGCGAGCTCGCCGACGAGGATGGCGTGGCGGATCTCGTCGTCGCGGCAGGCGAGCGCCGCCTCGCACAGCGCGTCGGGTGCGCCGTGGAACTCGAGCTCGGCGTGGAGGTGCTCGAACGCGTGGACGCTGGCCGCCTCGAGGTAGGCGGCCCTCGCGAGCCAACCTCCCACCGTCTCGCCCGCGGGAGGTACGCTCGCGAGCCCCGCGGGAAGCCGTCCGATGCAGATCTGGGTGGGCTCGCCGGGCCGGTGCGCCGCGACCGTGACCTCGCCGCCCGGCGCGACCGTGAGATCGTAGCGGTCCACGGTGATCGGGCAGTCCGAGATCCGGCGCGACACGGTCAGGGTCCAGGTGCCGCTCGCGTCGGCCTCCACGGGGCAGGAGGTCGGCGTGTAGCCGTTCGCCCACGCGACGAGCCGGGCCTCGCCCGGCGTGTCGATGGTCCCCAGGAAGGCCACGAGGGTCGGCAGGTCGGTGGCCGCTCCGGGCGCGCCCGCCCGGGACCAGACGAGCGACGACTCGCGGCAGCCGATCTGGCCGCAGTCCCGGCGAAGCGCACCGTCGAGCAGAGACTCCACGCAGGTGGCCCCCTCGGAACACACGTCGCCGACCAGGGGCTCGAGCTCGACGCCCTCGTCGACCCGGTAGGCCAGGCCCAGCGCGTCGACGGGTTCTGCGGGCGAGAGATCGGTGCCTGCGGCCAGGCCCGCTTCGTCCTCGCAGGTGGCGGACGCACCGGCAGTCGCCGCGGCGAGCGGAGGGACGGCCTTGGGCGTGCACGCCGCCAGCGCGATGGCCGTGGAGACGAGAGCGCGGAAGCGGGGGTCGGGAGGGAGATGACGCATCTCCTCCTCTACTTCGCGGCCAGCGCCTTCGCCTCGGCCTTGATCTCGTCGGCGGTCCGACGGGTGCCGTCGTGGCTGTAGCCGGGTAGCCCGAAGGCGTAGCGTATCCGCTCGCCCAGGGTGAGGCCCGGACGCACGACGTCCCGGAACAGCGACACCCACTCGTGGAACGCGATGCGAACCGGGTTGAACGTACCCAGGTTCTTCACGAGCCCGTAGCGACAGGGCTCGGCATCGTCCTCGGGCACGAAGGTGCCGAACATCCGGTCCCACACGATGAAGGTCCCCGCGTAGTTGGCGTCGAGGTACCGCGGATTGCGCGAGTGGTGCACCCGGTGATGGGACGGGGTGTTGAACACGAGCTCGATCGGCCAGGGCAGCCGTCGGATCGCCTCGGTGTGGATCCAGAACTGGTACACCGTGTTCAGTCCGGCCACGAACAGCAGCATCGCGGGGTCGAAGCCCAAGAGGGCCAGCGGCACCTTGAAGATCACGCTCCCCCCGAGCGAGCCTGTCCAGCTCTGCCGCAGCGCGGTGGACAGGTTGTAGTGCTGGCTCGAGTGGTGGTTGACGTGCTCGGCCCAGAACCACCGGATGCGGTGAGCGGCGCGGTGGTAGACGTAGTACCGCAGGTCGTCGATCACGAAGGCCACCACGAAGGCGAGCGGCGTGAAGGGGATGTCGAGCAGCGCGAAGCGGCTCGCGAACACGAGGACCGCCGCGCTGATCCCGCCGAAGAGGATGCCCTCGACCACGCGCCCCGCCCCCATCGCGAGGCTCGCGAAGGTGTCGCGCGTCTCGTAGCGAACCCGCCGCTCGCGCCGCGAGACCGCGAGCTCGAGCAGCATCGCCACGATGAAGAACGGAATCGAGAGCTCGATGATGTCGGGCAGCTCAGAGTCGGGCATCGGGGCCTCCCGGGTCGGGGTCGTCGGAGCGCAGCGTGAGCTCCCGGACGGGCCAACCCACGTCGTCGAAGCGGACGCGCAGCCGACCGGCGTCGAGGTGCGCCACCCCGCTGCCGTCCACGAGGCGCACCGCAGGGTGGTCGCCGAGCCGGGTCACCACGCCTACCCGGCCGTCGGCGAGGAACAGGACCGCCGTCCGACCCGTGACGTCCATCTGGACGGTGTCGATCGCCAGCGCGGGGTGCTCGGCCCGGAACGCCAGGCGGGCCTCGTCTTCGTCGAGCTCGGGCGTCCTCGATCCACCGAGGACGTGGGTGACCACCATCACGAGCGTGATGCCGAAGGTCACCAGTACCAGCAGGGTCCCGAGCGCCATGTCAGAACGGGGGGTCCTCGTCGTTCCACTCGGCCGGGGGCTCGGCGATGCCGGGGTCCCCGTCCTCCCAGGCCGGCGGTTCCCCGGCCGGAGCGGAGAGCGGCTCCGGTGGTGGGCCGTCCGCGTCGTCGAGCGGCGGCACGTCACCGCGATCCACCCGGCCCTTCACCTGCCGACTGTCGAGCCAGAGGTCCTCCTCGCCCTCGAGCTTCAGGCCCACCCGATAGCCCGGACCGTGCTTGGAGGGCCCGACCCAGAAGACCTCACCGAGGCCCTCTTCGCCGCGATGCTCGAAGGCGACCAGGTCGCCCCGCTCGTAGTCGGGCTCGGCGGGCTCGGCCTCGGGTACGTCGGTCGCCTCGACGTTGTCGGCGCTTATCCAGTAGGTCTCGCCGTCGTCGCCGCGGACTCCGAGCCGCTTCTTGCCCTCGTTGTACTTGTCGTCACCAATCCAGAAGACGGTCCCGACTACGCCATTGCCCTTGCGCCCCTTGACGATGGCGACGCGGGCTCCCTTCTCGACGGACTCCACAAGCCCCCCTGCTCGCCCAGGTCCCGTCCTCTTAACCAGGGCTCGCAGCGGATCAGGCTCCGATGGTCTCGCACCACACCCCGAACGTCGAGACGCCGAAGTTGAACCAGTACTGGTGGCTCTCGGCGGGCGGGGTGTACTTCGCGGTGGTCACGAAGGTGGTGGGGAGGGAGAGCGAGGTCGCATCGTCGAACATGCCCTTGAGCGAGCCGCCCACGATGTTCACCATCTCACCGAGGAGGTCGCGGCACTCGGCGTCCCCGATCTGCTCGGGAGGGAGCCCGAACACGGCCTCGGCGACCTCGTGGACGATCGTGGCGGGCATCACGATGTGCAGCCGCAGCGGCTCGGGGGCGCCGATGGTGATGATCGCGCCGTAGCCGTGCGGCGTCTCCTCGGGGGCGGGAGCGGGGTAGGGCTCCGCTCCGATCATCTGCTCGAACAGGCCACGGGTCGCCTCGTAGACGCAGGCGTCGAGGTCTTCGATCTCGATTTGAAGCACGTGCACACTCCTTCAGCGCAGGCGGTAGCAGCCCGACCGCGGAACCTCGACGCGTTCCCAGCGTCCAGGGGTGGGCGGGCTCTCGGAGCCACCCAGGAACAGGTACCCGCCAGGCCGGATCTGCTCGGCCACGCGCGCGAGCACCCGGTCCTTGTCCCCGACGTCGAAGTAGATCAGCACGTTGCGGAGCAACACGACGTCGAAGCGCGGCAGGGTCGGCCAGCGTGCGGTGAGGTTGAGCTGTCGGAAGCTCACCCGAGAGCGGATGCGGTCGTTGAGGCGCCACTTCATCCCGTGGCGCGTGAAGTGCCGAACGAGCTGCTGGGCGGTCAGCCCCCGGTTGACCTCGACCTGCCGGAACTCCCCCTTCTCGGCTCGCGAGAGCACGGTCCGCGACAGGTCGGAGCCGACGATCCTCACCTCCCACTCGGCGAGCTCGGGGAAGTGATCGGCGATCAGCATGGCGACGCTGTACGGCTCCTGACCGGTGGAGCAGGCCGCCGACCAGATGTCCAGGCGTCGGCTGCGACCGTTGTGGTGGATGACGTCGGGGAGCACCTGCGTGCGGAGCACGTCGAACGGCCTCTGGTCTCGGTAGAAGCTCGTCTCGTTGGTCGTCATGGCGTCGACCACGAGCTCGGCGAGATCGTCGCTGCGGTTCAGGCGGTCGTAGAGCGCATCGACGTCGGGCAGCCCCTGGGCGCGGACCAGCGGGGCGAGCCGCGACTCCACGAGGTACCCCTTGTCCTCCTCCAGCACGATCGAGGAGCGCTCCCGGACGATGGAGCGGATGGCATCGAAGGTCGCCCTCCTCACCGGACACGCTCCGGTCCTGCGGCGGGAAGCTCTCCGAGCTGCCTCGCGATGGCGCCGGCCATGCCCCCGATGCTCACGACCTCGTGCGCGAGCCCCGCCTCCTCGACGGCTCGCGGCATTCCCCACACCACACAGCTCGACGCGTCCTGGGTGAGGACGCGCCCCCCCGCCTCGACGATGGAGCGGGCGCCGAGCAACCCGTCGCGCCCCATGCCGGTGAGCACGACGGCCAGGACGTTGCCGCCGCACACGCTGGCCGCGGTCCGGAAGAGCACGTCGACCGAGGGCCGGCACGAGTTCTCGGGCTCGTCCTGGGTCAGCCGGGACCACAGGTCGGTGCCTCGGCTCGCGACCTCGAGGTGGAAGTTCCCGGGCGCGATCACCACGTGTCCCGGCCGCAGCGGCTCCCCGTGGACCGCCTCGTGCACGGGTACCGGACAGAGCTGGTCGAGGCGGGCGGCCATCTGCCGCGTGAACATGGGCGGCATGTGCTGGACGATCAGACACGGGACCGGCAGCGGGTGCCCGAGCGAGGGCAGCAGCTGGCCGAGTGCCTGGGGACCGCCGGTGGACGTTCCGATGAGCAGGAGCTGGGGCCGGAAGGGACGCGCCCGACGCGGTCGTCTCGCGGGGGGAGGGGCCGGTGGTGGCGTCGCCGGGTCCGGGGTCGGAGCGGAGGGCGTCGGGACACTCGCCTTCGGAGCTTGGCGATGGGGGAGCGGACGACGTCGCGTGGTCGGCCGATCCTCGAGCCCGTAGATTCGCGAGAGTCGGCGCCGGGTCCGCACCAGGGCCACGATCTTGTCGCCGAGCTTCTCGACCGTGGTCTCCACGCCATCACCGCCCGAGGAGGGCTTGAGCACGTAGTCGCTCGCCCCCCCCGCGATGGCGTCGAAGGTCGCGCGAGCTCCGGGCTCGGTCATGTTGCTGAACATCACGATCGGCATGAGCGGATGCGAGCGGCGGAGCTCGGACAGGGTCTCGAGTCCGTTCATCCCTGGCATCTCGATGTCGAGGATGACCGCCTCGGGCTTCACCCGCTGGACGAGTGCGAGCGCTTCTTCGCCATCTCGCGCGAGGCCGATCAGCTCGATGTCGGGACGTTGCCGAAGCGCGCGGCCGACGATGCGCAGCACCGTCGCCGAGTCGTCGACGAGGACGACGCTAGCTGGGCGCATCGAGCACCAGGCCCAGTCTCTCGAGCCGTTCCGCCAGTGCTTCGCTCGAGAACGGCTTCATGATGTAGTCGTTCGCCCCTGCCCGCAGCGCCCGCTCGATGCGGTCGGGGGCGGACTCGCTGCTCACCATGACGACCTTCATCTCGTCGTAGGCGGGGTCCTCGCGGAGGAGCTCGATGAGCGTCAGTCCGTCCATGCCGGGCATGTTCCAGTCGACGAGGGCGATGTCGGGAATTCGGGTCGTGGCCAGGATCTTGAGCGCATCGCGGCCGTCACTGGCATCGATGACGTCGTAGCCGAAGTTCTCGAGGCCGCGCCGCAGCAGGGCTCGCATCGCTCGGGAGTCGTCCACCACGATCGCGCGTCGGCGCAGAACACTGCTCATGGATTGGCCTCGTCGACGCTCGCGGCCCGTTCCGGGTCGAGCACCAGGAGAAGTCGGTCGGGCAACTTGCACACCGCGTCGACGACGCGTCGCAGGTTCGCGGGCAGTGTCGGAGGCGGAGGCTCGAACGCGCTCTCGTCGACCTCGAGCACGTCGCCGATGTTGTCGACGATGATGCTGATCAGCCCTTCTTCGAGTCGGATGACGACGTTCATGGGCGCCTCCTCGTCGCTGGCCGGCTCGAGTCCCAGGCGGCTGCGCAGATCCACGGCGGTGACGATCTGACCCCGAAGGTTGATGAGCCCACGAACCACGCGAGAGGAGAGCGGAACCCGCGTGATCTGCTCGAAGCGGATCACCTCCTGGATTCGGACCACCTCGATCGCGAACAGCAGCTCGTCGACGTGGAAGGTGCACAGCTGCGTGGAGGTCGTCATCAGGGCCTCGCCAGGTCGTGGACGAAGGATGCGTCGAGCAGCTCGGTGATGCGCCCGTCGATCACCGCCGTGAAGGAGACGCCCTGTCGGCTGCTCGGACCGCGAATGGTGAGCGAACGCTCGATGACGTCCTCGATCGAGTCGACCACGAAGCCGACGTGGTTCTCCCCGTCCGAGTGGACCACCACCTGCAGGCTGTCGGACTCGACGGGCATGCCGCCGAAGAACTCGGCGAGGTCGATGAGCGGCAGCAGGGCCTCGCGGTACTGGATGACGTCCTGACGGCCGACCCGCTCGACGCGGCTGCGCGGGAACTCCTCGAGCCGAGCGACGTCGTCGAGCGGAATGGCGAGGGGGGCCTTGCCACCAGCGCGGAACAGCAGCCAGCGCGTCGGCGGCTCGCGGTCGAGGACGTGGTTGTTGTTCGCGGCGGCTGCGATGTGGCGATCCACGTCGTCGAGGCGCGCCCGCTCCGCCAGCCCGACCACGTCGAGGATCAAGGCCACGCGGCCGTCGCCCATGATGGTGGCGCCGGCGTAGGTGGACAGCCCCTTGAGCTCGCGACCCAGCGGCTTGACGACGATCTCCTCGGTGTCCAGCACGGTGTCGACGAGGAGCCCGAACTGTCGATCGTCGGCCTGGAGCACCACGATGTTCGTGTCTCCGTCCTGCTCGACGTCGGGCAGCCCCAGCACGTCGCCGAGGTCCACGAGCGCGAGGAGGTTGCCGCGGAGTCGGAACAGCGGCACGCCCTGGATGCGCTCGACAGAGCGGTTGCCCTCCTCCTCGTCGAGCCGCACGAGCTCGACCAGGTTCACCTGGGGAATCGCGAACCGCTCGCCCCGCGTCGCGACGACGAGGGCAGGCACGATGGCCAGGGTCAGGGGGATCCGGATGCGCACCGTGGTGCCGTGTCCGAGCTTGCTGTCGAGATCCACCGAGCCGCCGATGCGCTCGATGTTGCTGCGTACGACGTCCATGCCGACGCCGCGGCCAGACAGCTTCGTCACCTTGTCGGCCGTCGAGAAGCCGGCTTGGAACAGAAGACTCACCGCCTCGCTCGAGAGCATGTTCCGCGCGTGGTCGGGAGTGACGAGTCCCCTCTCGACCGCCTTGGCCTTGACCCGCTCGGGGTCGACCCCGCGGCCGTCGTCCGCGATCTCGATGTTCACGCGGCCGCCTTCGTGGAAGGCCCTCAGCCAGAGGGTGCCCTTCTCCGGCTTGCCGACGGCGAGACGCTCGGCGGGGGTCTCCACGCCGTGGTCGATGGCGTTGCGCACGATGTGGGTGAGCGGGTCGGCGATGGCCTCGATGATGCTCTTGTCGAGCTCGGTGGCCTTCCCCTCCATCTTGAGCTGCACGTCCTTCTGGGTCGCGACGGACAGGTCACGCACGATTCGCGGATAGCGCGACCACACCTTGTCGATCGGCTGCATCCGCGTCTTCATCACCCCTTCCTGCAGCTCGGTGGTGATGAGGTCGAGGCGCTGGCACGTCGCGGTCAGGATCGCGTCGGCGCTCTGGCTCGTGTACTGGAGGAGCTGGTTTCGGGCGAGGACGAGCTCGCCCACGAGGTTCATCAGCGTGTCGAGGAGCCCGACGTCGACCCGGATCCGGGTGTCGCCGCGCCGCGACATCGCGTCCCGCGCTGGGGGCGGCTCGTGACCGGGCTCGGGCAGGCGCGCGGCCGGGGGCGGCGACAGCTCGTGGGCCTCGGCGGGGATCTCGGTGGGCACGTCGGCGTCGTGCGGCTCGGAGGCCGGCGGCGGGTCGTCGACGTGGGTGGGCGGCTCGGCCAGCGCCTCGAGGAGCTGCGGCTCGTCGACCGGCGTGGCGTAGTCCTCGTCTTCCTCGTCGAACGGGTGTTGGTCGGCGGCGACGGGCTCGGGGGGAGCCGGGGGCGCCGAGGCGCCGCCCTCGCCCACCTGCGCCAGGAGGAGCCGAGCTTCCTCGAGCCCCTCGTCCTGCCGGGCCAGCGACAGCGCCTCGATGAGGGTCCCGAAGTGTCCCTGGCCCTCCTCGCCAGACGACTCGACGCTGTCGAGCAGCCGACGGATGGCGTCGACCATGGCGAGCAGGGCGCTCGTCCGCACCTGCTCGAGCGCGATCTCGGCCGAGCGCAGGCCCGACAGCAGGCTCTCGCCCGCGTGGGCGACCTTCTCGAGGCGATCGAAGCCGAAGAACCCTGCCGTGCCCTTGATCGTGTGCACGATGCGGAACACGCTCGAGAGCCGGTCCGTGTTGTCCGGCTCGGTCTCGAGGGCGACGAGCTCCCCGTCCAGCTGGTCGAGGTTCTCGCGGCTCTCGAGGACGAACTCCTGTAGCAGCTCCGCGTCTTCGGTCATCGGGTCCCTCCGTCAGTCGGACAGCGCGTCGACCGCCTGGCGGAGTTCGCCGGAGAGGCTGGCCAGCTCGGTTGCAGCGGTGAGCGTCTCCTGGGCGCCGGATCGGGTGCTCTGGGCAGCCTGGGTCACGCCGTGGATGCTCTGGCCGATCTGCTCGGCTCCGGACGCCGCCTCGGCTGCACTGCGGGCGATCTCCTTGGTCGTGGCCGCCTGCTCTTCGACCGCACCCGCGATGGTGTTCTGGTAGTCGTTGATCTGACCGATGATCGTCGAGATGTGCTGAATCGCGTCGACCGCCCGCTTGGTGTCGAACTGGATGGCCTCGATCTTTCGGCTGATGTCCTCGGTCGCGGCCGCGGTCTGCTTCGCGAGCTCCTTGACCTCGTTCGCGACGACCGCGAAGCCCTTGCCGGCCTCTCCGGCCCGTGCCGCCTCGATCGTGGCGTTGAGCGCGAGGAGGTTGGTCTGCTGGGCGATCGAGGTGATGACCTTGATGACCTTGCCGATCTCGACCGAGCTCGCTCCGAGCTGGGCGACGGTTCCGTTGGTCTGCTCGGCGGCTTCGACGGCGGTGGTGGCGACCTGGGCGGCGTCGTTGGCACTCCGCGCGATCTCGCGCACCGTGGCG
The DNA here is from genome assembly GCA_964655065.1 of uncultured Enterobacteriaceae bacterium. GTDB lineage: Bacteria > Myxococcota_A > UBA796 > UBA796 > DRPG01. The sequence goes on from CAZZLC010000015.1 coordinate 81,351, forward strand.
CTCATCTCGTCCGCGCTGGCGGCGACCGACGCCACGCTCTGCGTCACGCGGGACGACGTCTCGGCCACGCGCTTCGCCTGCTCGGTGGTGTCCTGGGAGTTCTTCTCGAGCTGCTTCGCAACGCTCTCGAGCTCCCCGGAGGCCTCGGCCACGCGGTTCGCGCTCGCGTCCAATCCGTGAATGGCCGCCCGGTCGGAAGTCAGGGACTCCAGCATGATCATCGAGCCCTGGAACGCCCCGCTCGTGTCGCGGATGGGGGCAACCCTGACGCGGAGCCACTCCTTGCCGATCTCGACGTCGTTGGTCACCATCCGGTCGCGCGTCTCGCGCACGATGTCGCCGATGGAGCGCGGACGGGTCTGAAACACGTCGACGGGGCTGCCGACCAGTCCGGCCAGCGGAACCGACACGTTCTGCTGGAACGACTGCGCGAGCGTCGTCGCCGCCGGGTTGACCAGCTGGATGGTGCCCGTCTCGTCCGCGAAGAGCGTCGCGATGCACGATGCCTGGACCATCGCCGGATACCGGGCGAGCTCGTCGGAGCGCGCCCCGAGGGCGGGAACCTCCTGGAGGACGAGCCGCACGAACGCGACGGTGCCGTTGTCCTGCACGGGGAGGAACGTGGCCCAGACCTTCTTCTCACCGCTCGCCGTGACGATCCCGAGCTCGGTGGAGGAGGCGCGCCCCGCGGTCGAAGAGGACCAGGCGAGAGCGTAGTCTTGGGTCGCGCCGCCGCTCACGATGTTCGAGAGGGGTTGGTTCACGATGGCGGATTCGGCGAAACCGAGCAGCTGGGGGGCCACGGGGCTCACCTCTCGGACCCGACCGTCGGGGGCGACGTCGAAGACGGCCGCCGCAGCCCAGAGGGCCGACTCGGCGGGCGAACGACGGTCGGAGGTCGCGATGCTGTCAGTCGACATGGCGTTCCGGGGGTTGTTGGCTCCTTCGCCTCATCGTCGCGCCGGGGTCCCGCTTGAGTGGACCCGCGCTCGCGTGGAGCCCCTGCGAACCGTTCCCCGAGACGTTCCCGGTTACCGTCCATCCGTGGAGCGCCAATGACCTTGTTGGAACCATCAAATCCGGCTCGCATCGCCCGGCGGCTCCAGGGATCGTTCGCCGCCATCGACGCGGTCGACGAGCTGTCGTTCGCGAGGGTGGTGGAGCTCTCCCGCCTCTTCGCGAGCGTTCGCGTCATCGCGGAGCTGATCGAGTCCGACTGGCTCCTCCGGGTGACCGACGCTGCGACGCAGGCGCTCGCCGAGCTACCGATGCCCGAGCCCCCGCGATTCGAGGTTCAGGTCGCGCTGCGTCGCGTGTTCGAGGAGATCCGCGCCGTCGTGGACACGCTGGCGGAGGGAGGGGCCGTCGAAGCTCACGACAACGGGCTTCGCGTCGCGACCGCGATGCTCTCCGGGGACGACGAGCGCGAGGCCCTCTCGGACCTGGACCTCTTCGTCGGCAACGCCATCCGCGACCTCGAGGTGACTCGCCACGCGCTCGCGCGGCTCGCTGCGGACCCGACCGATCGGTCGGCGGTCGCCCGGGCGTTTCGGGCCGTGCACTCGGTGAGGGGCGACGCGGGGGTGATGGGCGCCCGAGCCCTCGAGGAGGTGTGCGGCCGACTCGAGACGATGTTCGAGGCCCTGCGCTCGGACGAGGCCGTGGCCACGACCGGCATCGTGGAGGCCTGTCGCACGATGGTGGATCACGCGGTCGAGGCGGTGGAGCAGCCCGGCGGACCCCTCGACACGACCGCGCTCGACGAGCTGGCCGCCCGACTCGACGAGGGACGCTCGCTCGCGAAGGCGACTCGACTCGGCGAGCTCCTCGTCAACCAGCAGATGGTCGACGAGCACGACCTCGAGCTGGCCCTCGCCATCAAGAGTGGGCCCGTCGGCCGAACCCTCGTGAACCTCCGCGCCATCGGGGACGACGAGCTCGACAGCGTTCTCGAGCTACAGCGGGAGCTGCGCCGGGAGGGTGCGGTGAAGACCGCGTCGAGCGCGACCCACGTGCGCCGGGCCAGTGTCTCCGAGGACACGCTCCGCGACCTCACTCGAGCGGTTCGCGAGCTGCAGTCGCGCGTCGTCGATCTGACGACCATCCCCTTGGTCCACGAGGTGGTGCGGCTCACCGAGCAGCTCCAGCGCCAGACGCTCGGAACCCTCTTCCGCAAGCTCGCCCGGGCCGCCCGGGCGCTGGCCGAGGAGCTCGGCAAGGAGGTCTGGGTCTCGGTGGCGGGAGCCGGGATCGAGCTCCACCGCGACCTCGTCGACGCCCTCGACCGACCCCTGCTCCAGCTCGTTCGCAACGCGCTGGACCACGGCATCGAGCGCCCGCCGGTCCGTCAGGTGGCGGGCAAGCCGGCCCGGGCGACGCTCACCGTCGCGGCGAAGCTCGACGGGAACCGCGTGGTCATCGAAGTGGCTGACGACGGCGCGGGCATCGACGTGGCCCGCGTGCTCCAGCGTGCGATCGACATGGGCCTGGTCTCGCCGGGCGAGGGGACCCGCCTGTCCGACGCCGAGGTGCAGGCCCTCATCTTCGAGCCGGGACTGTCCTCCGCCGACGGGGTGGGGCGCATCTCGGGCCGCGGCGTGGGCATGGACGTCGTCCAGAACTCGGTGTTCCACCTGGGGGGCCAGATCACGGTGGAGTCGCATCGTGGCCTCGGGACCCGGTTTCGGTTGGTCGTGCCCCAGCGGCGATGAAATGGGTCGAAGAATCGGGACCTCGATCCGATCGGCTCTCTGCAATCGAGCGAGGTGCCGGCATGGACGTCCTGATCGTCGACGACAGCTCCGTCATGCGCAAGATGGTGCGACGTGCACTGCGCCAGGCGGGCTTCAAGAATCTCAACGTGCGGGAAGCGGCCAACGGTCAGGAGGCCCTGAACGAGGTTGCACGAGAGAAGGTCGACATGGTGCTATCGGACTGGAACATGCCCGAGATGAGCGGCATCGAGCTGCTCCGGGCCCTGCGGAGGAGCGGCGACCACACCCGTTTCGCCTTCATCACCTCCGAGTCGACGGCCGAGCTTCGCGCTCGCGCGACGGCGGCCGGCGCGCTCTTCGTGGTGAACAAGCCGTTCACCCCCGAGTCCATGCGGGCGGCCTTCGAGTCGGCCGGCCTCGTCAAGGAGACCGGCGCTCGCCGGAACTACGTCGACGACCGCTTCGACGCCCCCGCCATCCAGAAGATGCTGACGGAGCTCGTGAGTCGTCGGATGGGGGTTCGCGAGCTCGACCCCGAGCCGTTCGAGAAGACCGCCCCGGCGGTCTGGGCGATGTACACCTTCGACAACGACGACCTCGGCTGCGTGCTCCGCTTCGAGTTCGAGCTCGCGGCGTCGATGGGGGCGGCGCTGGGCATGCGGAGTCCCGAGCAGGTGATGGCCATCGTGAAGGAAGGCACGCTGCCCGTCGACCTGCGCTCCGACACCTACGAGACGCTGAACGTCATGGCACGCCTGCTCTCCAAGCGCCGCCACGTGCGACTGTCCGAGGTGGTCTTTCCGCCGGATCAGCCGAGCGTGGACGTGTTCCGCTTCATCGACGCGGCGTCGTCCAGGAAGGACTTCCACATCCTGCCGTCGGGCTTCGTGCCCGGTCGGATGACGCACTTCCAGTAGGTCAGCGAGGCGGCAGCACCACCACGGAGGGCCCGTCGGCCCCGTGCTGCAGCGTCGCGACCCGTCCGAGGTCGGGGTGCACGCTCGTGGCGTCGACGAGGGGACTGCGGGCCAGCGACCAGCGCTCGGTGGCCTGCGCCTGGTTCACGACGATGCGAGTGAGCCCCTCACCGGCTGCCCAGAGGGTCTGCCCGTCCGACGAGAACTCGAGCCCGTGGACGTCCGGCACCTCGGGCTGCACCACCTGGGCGAACCCCGACTCCACGAAGAACAGCCGCACCTGGTGCTCGAAGGCCGCGGCCACCACGTTGCCGTCGGGCGCGACCGCCACGGCGGCGGGCAGCTGGTCGTAGGGGATCGGCCAGCGCTCGCCGTGGGCGCGACCGCGCGCGTCGCGGACCACGATCGCGGAGTCCCAGATCACGGCGTGATGAGCATCACCCACCGCCACCCGCGGCACGTCGAGCGGGGGGCCCACCCGGCGTCCCGCTCCGGGCCTCGGTCCCAGGCGCACGGCGTCGCGGCTCCAGGTGACCCAGCGTCCATCGGGCAGCGCGAGCGAGCCCCTCACCCTTCGGAGCCGTGCGATGCGGTCGGCCTCGCGCTTGCCGCGCTTCCACGCGTAGGCGGCCTGGTCGGTGGCCACCTCGAGTCTGTCCAGCGTGCCGCCCACGTCGAGGACCTCGCAGCCCAGATCAGGGTCCGCGGGGCATCCAGGCAACGTGAACGTCCACGCCACTCGCTCGAGGCCGTCGACGGGCACCGACCACAGTCGGCCGTCGTCCGAGCCCATGACGAAGGGCCCGCTGGGAACCGAGCCGAGGAAGGTCATGCGCTCGAGGTCGGCGAGCACTGGCAGGGCGGTCACCCGCGGGGGCTGCCACAACGACCACCGCTCGAGTCGGTCGTCGGTCGCCACCTGCAGCGCGAGCTCCCCGTCGATCCGAACGAACACGGCCGCACGGGCCTCGCGGGTCACGAAGGCGGCCTCGGACTCGGTGGCGAGGCCGTGCGTCACCACGTGCCCGTCGACGAACCAGTGATCGCCGGGTCCCGGGGTGAGGCGCTGGATGCGCCTCGACCACGGCGTCCAGGGCGCCGGGCGGAGGTCCGTGGCAGCAAGGACGAAGCTCTGCCCTTGCTCGTCGATGCCCCGGACCCACTGCTCGCTCGCGGAGAGCTCGGCGATACCCGGGCGCTCGACGGCCGCCTGGATCCCCCCCAGTCGATCGAGACGCCGAACCGTGGTGCCGTCGCTGACGGCCACCGCCTCGTGCTGGCGCAGGAACGCGAGCGGGCCGCCGCCGTAGGGTAGGGTGAACCGCACTTCGCCGGTCGACGCATCGAACCAGGTCACGTCGGTGCCGGCCGAGGCCACGAGCGAGCCACCTCGAGGAGAGAGCACCGCGTCGCGCAGGTCCTCGACCGACCACTCTGCGACGCGCCCACCGTCGGCATCGATGACGGTCAGCCGCTCGCTGCCGCCGATCGCGAGGCGGCTTCCGTCGTCTGCCCAGGTGATCACCCGGGCGGCACCCGGAGTTCCGCGAACCACGAACCGGCGGGTGCCGTCCGCGTCGTGGACGTGGACGGCGCCATCGGCCAGTCGCACTGCGAACCGGGACCCATCGCGCGAGGCCTCGAGCACGTCGTCGAAGGGCGCTGGCAGGGCGACGCGGTCGACGAAACCGTGTCGTGCCGCGAGAACACCTCGGTCGACGAGCGCGGTCGTCTCGCGGAGCGGAGGCTCGGGCTCGGGCGGAGGCTCGCGGCACGCCAGCCCCAGGAGCAGGAGGGGGAACATGCCGCCCGATCTACCTCGAATCGGACAAGATCAGCACGTCGGTTCGGAGGTTCTTCGGCAGAGCGGCGCGTAGCGCGTCGATGTCGGCATTGTCGAGCGCGACACAGCCGAGGGTCCAGTCCGCGCCACCGCCTCCCCCGTGGATCAGGATCTGTCCTCCGAGCCGCGTGTTCATCGGGGGCAGCCGTCCCGCCCGCTGGGCCTCGACGATGGCGTCGTGCTGGGCCTGGGTGACGAGTCCGGCCGCGAGGCCGCGCTCGGCGTCGCGGGTGGCGGGGTAGTCGATGGTGAGTGCGGCGTAGAAGCGCGACCAGGGCCGGTCGGACGTCCGGTACCAGCCCTCGGGGGTCCGCAGGTCGCCCTGCCGCTGCTTGTTTCCGCTGCGGTAGCCGCTCGCCAGGGCCACGTCGAAGCAGGCATCGCGGCCCGACAGGGTTTCGCGTCGCTTGCCGTCGGTGAACAGCATGAGGCGCCGGGCGGTCTTGTCGACCACGATGACCGAGGGCCCCTTCAGTCGGGGGTCCGTCTGATTGGTCCTCAGGCCCTCGACCGTATCGGGACAGGGCGACGCCGTGGCGAGGCTGGCGAGCACGAAGAAGGTCACTCGGAGCTCTCGCGGTTCGACCAGGTCACGCCGTCGAGCACGGCCCCCTCGAGCTGGGTGTCCACGATCCGCGCGCCGGTCAGGTCCGCGCCCGAGAGGTCGGCGCCGCGCAGATCGGTCCGCGCCAGGTTCGCACCCGACAGGTCCGCCCCGACGAGACGCACGCCCCGAAGCGTGGCCCGCGAGAGATCCGCGCCCGCCAGCTCGGCGCGCGAGAGATCGCGTCCTCGGTCCACGAGCACGCCGGACAGCTTCGCCCCGGGGACGAGCCCGTAGGCCTCGGCCGGGGCGCGCTGCGGCCAGCGGGTCGTGGCGTCGTACAGCGACTCCTCGAATCGAGTCCCCTCGACCGAAGCGCCCGTCAGATCCGCGCCGCGGAGGTCGGCCCGTGCGAGCCGCGCGCGCTCCAGGTGGGCTCCCTGGAGGTCGAGCCCCCGGAGGTCCAGGCCCGAGAGGTCCGCGGACTGCAGCCAGGCACCGGGCTCGAGCAGCCTCACGTCCTTGGGGCGACGCTTCGGCCACCGGGTGGTGCGGTCGGCCACCGCGTTGCCGAGGTCGGCGCGCCGCAGGTCGACGGTCGCGAGGTCGGCACCGCGCAGGTCGGCCCGGCGCAGATCCGCCTTGCGAAGGTCCACGTCGCGCAGACGGGCCTTCCGCAGATCCACTCCGCGCAGACCCGCCCCCCGGAGGTCCAGACCCTGCCAGCGGACGTCGCGGCAGTCGGGCACGCATTCGGGAGTCGGCGGGGTCGACCACGCCGTCGACAAGACAAAGAAGGTCCACACGTGGAGAGTGTCGCAGCTGTGACCCCCGCTGACCAGACGGACGCGCTATGAAGGGGTTCAAATGCGAATGGATCCCAAAGTTCTCGGTCAGCTGGTCGAGCTGTCGCGGGAGCGGGGGGAGCTCACCCCTCGCTACGTCGCCACGGCGGGCCTCTTCGTGAGCGCCTTCCTCGCCGCTTACGCGATCATGCGAGGATTCCAGACCCTGGACCGGGTGGTCACCCCGCAGTTCGAGGCAGAGCCCGTCGAGGCGCCGGTGTTCATCGTCGGCAACCCGCGCAGCGGCACGACGTTCCTGCATCGCATGATGAGCCGGGACGAGCAGTTCTCGAGCCTCGCGCTCTACGAGACGCTGCTGCCCTCGAGCTTCGTGATCCGCAGCCTCTCTGCGCTGTCTCGCCTCGACACCGCGATCGGCGGGCCGGTCCAGCGGCTGGTGGGCGCAGCCGAGCGGTTCTTCTTCCAGGGCTGGAAGGGCATTCACCGCGTCTCGTTCAGCGCACCCGAAGAAGACGAGATGCTGTTCCTGTACGCGATGCGCACGCCCGCCCTCATGCTGGTGCACCCCGCGCTCGCCGATCTTCCCGACGTTCGCGAGCCGAGCGCGCTGCCTCCGGAGGAGCGCGCCCGTCTGGCCGCCGACGTTCGAGGGGCCTGGCAACGACACGCCTGGGCCGTCGGTGGGGGGCGTCGGTTGCTCGTCAAGAACGCGCTCGCGGCGGGGCGCCTCGAGATCTACCGCGAAGCGTTCCCGGACCTCCGGGTGGTGCACCTCCTGCGCCACCCCTACCAGGCCATTCCGTCGATGGTGAGCATGTTCTCCCGACCCTGGAGCATGCTGCACCCCGAGTGGACGAAGGATCCCCAGGCCCTGCGCACCATCGCTCGACTGGGGGTCGACTACTACCGGCAGCTCGACGCCTTCGTCGCGGACCTCGCGCCGGAGCGCCGTGTCGAGATCCTCTACGACGAACTCGTGCACGACCCCGAGGGCACGGTGCGCGGGGTCTACCGCCATCTCGGACTGCCGCTCACCGAGCCCTACGGCGCCACGCTCCACGAGCTGTCCGAGCAGGCCAAGGGCTACCGCAGCAGCCACCGCTACGACCTCGAGCGCATGGGTCTGTCCCGCGAGTGGATCCACCAGGCCCTCGCTGACGTCTTCGAGCGACGCGGGTTCGACCCCCAGATGGCGTGAACGCCACCATCGGTGGCGAAGCGCGATGCGGCCGCTTCGTGTAGGGTCTCGGACTCTGCCGAGTCGACGGTCGTGGTCGGTCGCGGCGCAGCCTCCGGAGTCCTCGTGAGCCGTACTGTCTCGTTTGTCTGGGTCGTCGTGGCCTACCTCGTCGCTCTCGCCGCCGCGTGGGGCACCGAGATCGCGATGGTTGCCTACAGCGACGATGTGCTCGTTCGGGCCTTTGTGGCCGACGTGGTGGCGACGTTCGTGATCTTCGGGTTCTCGATGCTGTTCTCGAACTCGAGCATGTACGATGCCTACTGGAGCGTGGCGCCGGTACCGATCTACGTCCTGTTCCTGGTCCAGCCCGCCGCGGCCGACGGCGACGTGGTGCGTCAGGGACTGGTCGGCGTCGTGGTGGTCGCGTGGGCGGTGCGGCTGACCTTGAACTGGGCGACCGGCTGGACCGGAATGGCCCACGAGGACTGGCGATACCGTCGGCTGGCGCAGCAGACGGGCATGTTCTGGCCGCTCGTCAGCCTCACCGGCGTGCACCTCATGCCCACCGTGCTGGTGTTCGGGGGCTGCCTCGCGATGTGGCCCGCGCTGACGTCTGCTGCGCCGCTCGGGGCTCTCGACCTCGTGGCCTTCGTGGTCTCCGTCGCCGCGATCGCGACCGAGGCCATCGCCGACATCCAGCTGCGACGGTTCGCCCGCGAACGCACCGACCCGCTGGCCGTGATGCAGTCCGGTCTCTGGGCGTGGACGCGTCACCCGAACTATCTCGGCGAGATCGGATTCTGGGTCGGCCTGTACCTGTTCGCCCTCGCCACGGGTCCCGAGGCGGCGTGGACCGGGGTGGGCGCGTTCTCGATGCTGGTCTTGTTCGTGGGCATCTCCATTCCGATGATGGAGCGACGGATGGTCGACAAGCGTCCCGCGTATGCGGAGGTACAGCGTCGAATTCCCATGCTCCTGCCCTGGCCGCCCACTCGGGGTGCAGGTGTCGATGCCGAGCGGGCATGAGCCCCGGTGACGGCCATCCCGAGGTGGCCGCGCGGTCAGGTAACGAGGTATCGTGCCGCGAACGGCCGCCCGCTCGATGACCGGTCGAGCGCAAAGAGACAATGGGGTTGGTGTGATGCAGCGAGTGGCTTTCGTACTGTTGACCGTGGGCGGGCTCCTCTCGTGCCAGACGGCCGAGGAGGAGCCGTTGTGCGCCGCCGCAGACGAGGTGCTCGTCTTCGAGGATGCCGACCAGGACGGCTTTGGGGCTCGTGCAATCGGCTATCGCTGCGAGCTCCTCGAGGGGCAGTCCACCAACAACGTCGACTGTGACGACAGCGATCCCCTCGTCTTCCCGGGCCAGCAGGAGATCTGCGACAACGTCGACAACAACTGCAACGGCGGCATCGACGAGAACTTCAACCCGCGCGACTACTACCTCGACAACGATGGAGATAGCTACGGCGACCCCGAGAGTCTCCTGCGGACCTGCGAGAATCCCGGCGCGGCGTACGTGCTCGACAACACCGACTGCGACGACCAGAACATCGGGGTGTCGCCCGGGGCCACGGAAGTGTGCGACAACGACCTCGACGACGACTGCAACGGCACGATCGACGACCGGTTCGAGAAGGAGTGTGACGACTACAAGGACGGCGACTGCGATGGCGACATCGACTGCGCCGATGACGACTGCGCGAGCTCCCCGTCCTGTCGTCTGCCCTGCACCGACATCATCATCACGGACACGAGCTTGCCGGTGGTGTTCGCGGGAAGCACCGTCGACCCGCTCCCCACCGGCTCGGAGCCGACCGACGACTTCCTGCCGAACTTCTTTTGTGCCCCGGTGTCCACCGCTCCTGACGTCGTCCTGCAGTGGCGGGTCCCCGAGACGGGCTACTACTCGTTCAGCACGATGGGCTCGAACTTCGACACCGTGCTGTCCATCTACGTGAACCAGTGCTCGGCGTCGCAGGATTGCAACAACGACGACGAGATGAACGACGTCAGCACCTCGCGGCTGTTCCGTGCCCTCGGCGAGGGCACTCTCGTCGCGCTCGTGATCGACGGTGACGGCGCAGCGGCCGGTGACTTCGTCCTGACCATCGATCAGCTCTGACTGGACGGGCGGCCGGCCGGCCGAGCCGGCCCGACGCTACGGCGTGCCGCCACCGTTCGACGTGTCCTCGTCGTCGCGCTGGGCCTCGGCGGGACCGGTGGGGCCCTCGATGCGACGCTCGTAGCGGACGGTGATCCGGGTGCCCGCGAGCGGCGCCGGGCCCAGCAACGTGATGGTGGGGACGATGGCGTCGTCGGCATCCCGCGCCGTGGTGTAGGTGTAGTCCTCGCCGATGAAGAGCCGCTGTTGGTTGCCCCGGTAGGTGCTCACGATGGACTGCGGCGCGACGGCAGGCAGCTCGGAGAGCGTCCAGGTCTTGGTCAGGCCGAGCGACGCGTTCACCACGCGCTCCAGGTTGAGCGCGGGGTTGGCGGAGCTGGTCACGACCCCGCCCGTGGCGTTGGCGTAGTCGATCCACTCCTGCCGGATGTCGGCCTCGTCGGGAGTCGCGTTGCCGACCGTGATCGCGGAGATGCTGACCGACGAGACGACGTTCTGCTCGTCGAGGAAGTTCAGGAACTCCTGACGACCCACGAAGCCCGGCGGCGTCTCGTCGGCCGAGTCGTCGAACGAGATGATCGACAGGTGGCCACCCGCAAAGAAGAACTCCTGGATGTCTTCGTCTTCGAGGTAGCGGTCTTCCATGAGGAACCGAACGCCCGCCCGGAACCGGCTCTGCTGCTCGGGGGTCGAGACTGCATAGAGCTGGCCCATGCTGTCGAGGCTCGCGACGGCCGAGTGCGTGTTGTAGAGCTGTCCCCAAGCTTCGGGCGGCTCGGTCACGGGGAACATCAGCCCGACCTTCCAGGGGACGCCGTGAACGAGGAGCTGCTCGTAGAAGACGCCCATGATGTCGCGATGCTCGCGAAACACGGGATCCCAGGTGGGGTCGAGCACCCACACGATGTTCACGGCCGGGAAGGTGGTCTGCGTGAACACGTCCTCGACGGTCAGGTCGGGGGCGCCCAGGAGCTCCGGCTCGTCGACACCGGTGTCGCCCGTCGCACCGCCGTCGTCGCCGGGGGTGCAGCCGCTGGCCGTGATGCCGAGGCCCACGACGCAGGCCATCCACGTCCACTGCAGCGTTCGATACATGTCGTCACTCCTGGGGTCCGCCCCGGCGCATATCCCGTCGTGCGAGACGGGGCCGTGACAGGATGCCCGCGGGGACGCTGGACCGTCAGGAAGATCAGGGCAGCGCGGAGAAGAGGCAGCTCGCTTCGTCGCCGAGCCCGGATGCGAAGGTGACTTGGTGGTCGGGCGCCCAACACTCGACGGCCGTGGCCCCAGTGCTCACCGATCGCACGTCGGCCCGCCCCCCGCCGCTACTCGCCCACTGGACGGTCACCTCCAGGGGTTCCGGCACGTCGTCGCGCGCGGGATCCAGCGTGGCGGTGGCCACGCCGCCCTCGGAGCGGGGCGCGAAGGTCACACCGCCGCTCGACGGGACGGTGGAGCCGGTCAGCTCGGGGAACGTCGTGAAGATCGTGCCGTCAGGTTGGGTGGTGTACCGGAGCCCCACCCGCCCGATCGGCTCTTCGTCGACAACCTCGTCGACGTCGTCCTCGTAGGGCTCGGTGCTGCTGCCGTCGCCGAACGCTTCGAGCGCGTCGTCGACGGGTCCGAAGCCCACCTCGTCGACGTCGAGCACGAACTCTCCGCCGATCGGCTCGTCGTCGGCGACCTGGATGGATCCGGTCAGGTCCTCGATCCAGGCGTCGTCGTCGAAGCGTACCCGGTCGGGGTCCACCGTCTGGCGATCGATCGCCCACTCGTAGCCCTCCGTCCCTGCGTCCTCGACCCAGAGCCGCTCGGCGGTGTCGTCGACGATCCAGGGGCCCCACGCCACGGCGAGCTCCGAACCACGGTCGCGGTAGTTCGCGGGCAACAGGGTCACCGCCTCGACGAGGAGCACGAGCTCGGTGTGACGGCGGTTCGCGGCCCTCGCCTCGTCGAGCAGCCACGTCGCCCAGGGCGACGGGTCCTCGGGGAAGCCCCTCGCGATGAGCTCGTCCTCGCGTAGGATCAGCTCTTGTCCAGGAAGCACGTCCCCGAACTCCGGAGGCGGCAGGTCGCACGCCGCGAGCCCGAAGATGACGAGACCAGGTCCAACCAGCACTGTCCCTCCACGCGAACCTCTCGGCCCTTCGGGGCCCCCGCTTGACGACGCCTCGTTACAGGGCGCCGTGCTCTGGTTGATGCTCGCCTGTCAGGAGCCATTCGACACGGACCGGCACGACCTGGTCGGCTTCCGCGTGGCGGCGATCTCTGCGCAGCCGGCCGGGCAGGGTCAGCCCGTGCAGGTCGAAGCGGCGGTGTTCACCGGAGGTCGCCCGTGGTCCGAGGAGCCCGTGGCCCTGCGGTGGCAGTGGGTCGAGGACCCGGAGGAGGGGGTCCCCGAGGTCTCGGATGGCGTGGGGCCCGCTCCCCTCCTCGTGCGACCGGACGGACACGCGGGATGGCTCGCGCTCGAGGCCGAGTACGCCGGCGAGGTTCGCCGCGCCGCGGTCCGGGTGCCGCGCGAGGACGCCGAGCCCGCCTCGCTCGGCGTCCTCGGGGTGGCGAGCCTCCCCTGGTCGGTCGCCGATGTGCCAGCCGAGGCGCTGACGCTCGACGCCCGCCGGGCGGTCTCGGCCGATCTGGCGGCAGAGCGCCAGGTGTCGCCCGGCGGCTTCGTGCGCCTGCGGGTCGACGTGCCGGAGCGCGACGGCACCGTGCGCTGGATGGCCACGGGCGGTGGGTCGTTCTTCGAGCTGGAGCCCGCGACCGCGGACTGGGCCGCCGGCGACCTGCGACTCGACGACGACACCGTCGAAGGGTCGCGGGAGCCTGCCGATCCCGGACCCGTCACCGTGTTCACGCTGTGGCTGGATGACTCGGGCCTCGCGACCGCCTTCCGCGCTCACGATCTCTTCGTGGGGGACGTGCCCCCTGGGGTGTGGACCCGCGGTCGCTTCGTCCCTGGCGAGGCCCTGCCGCGAGCAGCGCTCCTCCGAGGTCGGCTCCTGCGCGACGTGGACGCTCCGGTCGGCCTGCGGCTCGTCGATGCCACCGCGCTCGACGATCCCCCCGCGAGCTGGTCGAGCGCCGCGCTTCCCTGCCGCGAGGCGGTGGATGGCCCCTTCGAGCCGCGCTGGCTCCTCACCCAGCGCTGCACGCTCGGGGCCCTCGACGGTCGGATCGTCGAGATCGAGGTGGACCTGTGAGTCCGCTGCTGTGGGCGGCGGTGGCGTCAGCGATTCCCGTGGAGGTCCTGGTACGCACCCGCGACGACGGAGACCCCGTGCGAGGAGCCACGGTGGAGGTCGTCGGGGGGGCCGGTCCCGCGGAGGTCGACCGCCGGGGTCGGGTCACCGTCGAGCTCGACGGCGCCGGCCCGTGGCGAATCCGGATCGCCTCCGAGGGTCGTGACGCGCTCGAGCGTACAGTCGACGCTCCGGCCCCGGGGAGGATGCGGGTGTGGCTGTCGGAGGCAGAGCGCCCTGTCGAGATCGTGGTGGAGGGACTCGCCTTCACTTCCGACGTCTCGCGTCAGGTCGTGGACGCCGAGCAGGCCCGCGAGACTCCGGGGACCCTCGACGACGCCTTCCGGCTCGTGCAGGCACTCCCCGGCAACGTGGTGCAGCGGGAGTACTCGCCCACCTCGAGCGACCTCGCGGTCCGTGGCTCGCTGCCCGGCGACAACCGCTACTACCTCGACGGCATCGAGGTGCCGTACCTGTATCACTTCAACCAGTACGCGAGCGTGTTCCCCGCCTCGCAGATCGGGCAGCTCGAGCTGCTCTCGTCGACGTTCTCGTCGCGCTATGGCGACGCCGTGGGGGCCGTGGTGGAGGCCCAGTCGAGACTCGAGCGTCCCGAGGCGGTTCACGGCTCGGCGTCGGTCAACTTCGTGATGCTCGGCGGTGACGTACGCGTCCCGATCGGCGAGGACTGGTGGGTCAGCGCGTCGGGTCGGCGGTCCTATCAGGATCTGGCCGGCGAGCAGACCACGCAGTTCTCGGTGTGGCCCACGTTCTACGACCTCGTCGTCCGGGCCGAGCGCGGTGACGAGCGCGACGGGACCGGGCTGTTCGTGGCCGCGGCGGGCGATGGCTACACCCGCGCCGTCGGCGAGCTCGACGTCCTCGACCCGCTCGAGATCGAAGGCACCCCCGACCTGGCCTACGACGAAGGCTTCACCGTGGCCGGGGTCAGGAGACGGATCGAGGGGGCGAAGCTCTCGCTCCGCACCGTCACGGGCTACGTGCGCCACCGCCGCGATGGCGTGGTCGACCGCATCGGCGCGGAGCGCTTCGTGAGCGACGGGCTCGCCCATCGCACCGATCTCCGCCTCACGCCACGGCCCGAGTCGACCGCGGCGTTCTCGCTCGAAGCGGGGACCGAGATCCGCGCGGGGCGCACCCGGCTTCAGGTGACCGAGACGGATCTCGGCGTGAGGGTGGCGGAGGAGACGCCGTTCCTCGCCCGGGGATCCGCGGTGGACGACGGCCTCGACCGCCTGCAGGTTGGCGTGTACGGCACCGCGAACTTCGGATCGGCTCGCGTTCGCGTGATGCCCGGGGTGCGCGTCGAGGGCGACACGGGCACGGGTGCGGTGCCGGTCCAGCCGAGGGTCGCGGTCCGCGCGCGGATCGGCGACGCCACCATGGTGAAGGCAGCCGGCGGCCGGTACACCCAGACCCCGCGCACGGCCGAGCTGCTGGCCCGGCCACTGCCGATTACCGATTCGTGGCAGGTCGCCGCCGGAATCGAGCAGACGATCGGCGGACGACTCGAGCTCGGTCTCGAGGGGTACGCCAAGGCGCTGTGGCGACCCACGCTCGTCCTCCTCGACGCGCCGCCGCGGGTCTTCGACACCGGCAACGTGCTCGGGGCGGAGCTCACCACCCGGTATCGCCTTCGCGAGACCGTCTTCTTCTGGGGTTTCGTCTCGGTCGGCCGGTCGCGGCTCGCCAATCCGGGCGAGGTGGTCGCGTCGTCCAGTGATCAGCGGGTGGCCGCGGGAATCGTGGGCTCGGCCGAGCTCGGGAGATGGACGCTCGGACTGCGCTACAAGGTGGCCTCGGGGCTGCCGTTCACCCAGGTCGCCTCGTCGGTGTACGACGCGACCGCGGATCGGTGGTTGCCGGTGGTGGGCCCACCCAACGGTGAGCGACTGCCCACCTACCACAAGGTCGACGTGCGGGTGGCTCGACGGTGGACGTTCCGCGGCTGGTCGCTCGATGCGAGCGCGGAGCTCTGGTACGTGCCGCCGGCGGCCAACCAGCTGTACCCGATCTGGAACTTCGACTACTCCGAGCAGGCGTGGGTGGCCGGCCCGGGTCTCCTGCCGCTCGCGGGGCTTCGTGCGAGCTGGTGAGGGGCGGCGCACTGCGATAGCGCCGGGCCATGATGATCTGGTGGTCGAGTGTGGCCTGGGGAGCGCCGACCCTCGGCGCCATCGTCAACCCGCAGGTGGTGGTCGACACGGCCTCGGACCGTGACGGCGAGGACCCCGTCGCCACGCACACCTGGGTCCGCGGGTTCGTGCGCGACGAGACCGCGCGTGGCGACCGCTGGTTCGTCGAGGGGTGGTTCCAGCACCACGTCCTGATCGGCCAGGACCCCGGAGCGCAGGGACTCGACAACAACGAGGGCTTCTACGAGCTGATGCTCGGTCCCACCGGCGTCGACGTCCGACTCGGCGGCGCGGACTCCCCGGTCCGGCTGCGGGCGGGTGCGCTCGTGGAGTCCACGGGCAAGCTCGAGCTCCTGCCCGTCAACGACCTCCTGAACCCCGTCGACGGTCGGATCGGGCTGCTGACACCCCGCGAGTACCAGCGGCTGCCCGTCCCCATGGCGACCCTCAAGGTGAGCCGCGGCGTGTTCCAGAGCGAGACGACCTACGTGCCCTTCGCCACGCCCGACCGACTGTGGCTGCGCGAGACGGACTGGTCGATCCTCCGCCAGCGCATGCTCGACGACTACCTCGAGGACCTGCAGGACCCCGACGCGCTGCGCAACGGCGAGTTTCCGTCAGGGTTCGGTGGCGCCTCGCAGTGGCGTGACTTCGTGGCCCAGATCCGCCGCAACCAGCGGCGGGAGTCGAAGAACACCAGCTTCCGGCGGGGCCAGGACGCGGCGATCAACAACAACGACCTCCCGCAGGCCTTCGTGGGCGACCTCGTCCAGCAGCTCACGATCCGGGGCACCGGCTATGACGTGGGCGTCGTGGGTGGCTACCTGCGGAGCCGGTTTCCCCAGGCCGTGCTCCGCGAGGACCTCCAGGAGGCGCTGCGAGACCGCGAGGCGCTGTTCGAGCAGATCGACGAGGGGCTGTTCGGTACTGCCCAGGAGCGGGTCGACCGCGCCAGCTCCGTCACGGACAGCGCGGTCACCTTCACCTGGCCGTACACCTGGATGGTGGGGGCCCAGGGATCGACGCTGGTGGGCAACGTCGCGCTGCGAGGAGAGGTCGGCTACCTGTCCGACCGCGTGGTGCGTCAGCAATGGGGACAGTCGCGCACCGTGCCCCAGTTCTCGGGGGGCGTGGGCCTCGACTACGCCCGCGGGAGCGCCTTGCAGCTCTCGCTCGAGGGCCGCGTGACACGCTTGTTCGTCGACGATGGCGTCGCGGACAGTCTCGTGTTCGCGAGGCCGCTCCAGCTGCAGTTGGCTGGCGGCATTCGCGGGTCGTTCGCGGCGGACCGGTTCACCTGGCAGATCGCCGGCGCCGTCGACGCGACGTTCGCCGAGGCCTTCGTGCGTCCGACGCTCGCGTGGCGGGTCTCCCAGCCCTTCGAGATCGAGCTCGGCGCGATCATCATCGATGGCTTCACGACCGCGCCCCCCGAGACGCTCGAAGACGCGTTCACCTACGGAGGAGGCCCCCTGTCCTACTGGGCGCAGAACGACGGGATCACGCTCGGCGTGAAGTGGATCCTCTGAGGGTCAGCGATCTTCCTGGGCCACGCAGTCGACCCGGTAGCCGCCCTGTCGAGCCGCATCCTGATTGAACGCGATCCACTCCTCGAGGATCTGCCGCTGGGCGGCAGAGGGCTTGTGACGACGGGGCGTACGGGTGGACGCGGCTTCGGCGAGCCAGTTCGCCTCCCGGGCGGTCACGATCCAGTCGGTCCAGGCGGCGAGCTTGTAGGCGCCCACGACGGAGTGCTGGCGGGTCTCCTGCCTGCGATCGCGCTCCGACAGCTCGAGGTACAGGTCCCAGAAGGCGTCCTCCTGGGGATGGCCCTCGTCGGGAATGTCCTCGAGGCCGAGCCGGCGGGCGGTGCGATGGAGCCACCGCTCGGTGTCTGGCGGGGTCAGCTGCTTGTCCATGACGCCCACCTCGACCATGCGCCACACGATGTAGTCCGTGGCCAGCGGATCGAGATCCAGCGCCGCGTCGCCGTCGACCGCCCGCAGCTCGAGCCACCGGCGAGGCATCGGGGCCTCGGGCTCGCTCGGGTTCTCGGGGTCGACCTCGACGTAGCCCCGCTGGAGCTTGTCGCGGATGAGCCTGTCGAACTCCCGCTCCGCGGCCATGAAGTCTTCGTGGGTCTTGTACTTGACCTCGGGATCGGCGCCGATGCGGCCCGAGCGGATCGAGAGGGTCTCGCCCCGTCGGTTGACTTCCCAGAACTTGGCTTGGTTTCCCTGAATGAACTCAAAGCGCCGCACCGACAATCCACACCTCCGTCCGTGCGACCGCCAACCGCGCACCCTCCGAAAGTGGAGGGTTTTTGGTTCGATCCGCCGTCCAGATGGGGGCGCGGAGGGCTCGCCACGACACCGTGACGGCACCTCCTCTCCAGTCGGCGGCCGCCAACCTTCGGAGTAGGGTAACCAGCCCGGCAACCGCTGGCTGCGGATAGAGAGGCCTGATGACGACACGAACCCTCGTCGTCGGCGACGTCCACGGGTGCAGCGACGAACTCGCCCGGCTGCTCGAGCGGACCCGCGCCGACCGCACCATCCTCGTGGGCGACCTCTTCACCAAGGGACCGGACCCCACAGGCGTCCTCGACCTCGTCGCCGAGCACCGGATCGACGTCGTCCTGGGGAACCACGATCAGCGTTTGCTCGACGTGATCGCGGGTGAGCGGCCACACGACGCGCACGGACGCGAGGTGGTCGAGACGCTCGATCGTCGTGATCCTGGATGGTCGGGTTGGCTCGCCGACCAGCCGCTCTTCCGCGAAGTCGACGGATGGACGGTGGTCCACGCTGCGCTTCATCCCTCGGGCAGCCTGGAGCGGACCACCCGCAGGACGGCCCAGTACCTCCGCCGCTGGCCCGATGATGCCCCCACGGACCCGCGATGGTGGGAGGTCTACGAGGGCGGGCGGCGGGTCGTCTTTGGTCACGACGCGCGCCAGGGACTGCTTCTCGCGCACCGGGCCGCCGATGGTCGCCCCCGGGTCGTGGGCCTCGACACGGGGTGCGTGTACGGAGGTCACCTCAGCGGGGTGTGGCTCGACGACTGCGCGATCGTCCAGGTGAAGGCGCGGCGGGTCTACAAGCCCATCGCCTGACCGCCGGCGGGCGGCTCGAGCTCGACGGGCTCGACTTCGGCGTCCTGCGACGGGGGAAAGTCGGGGTGCAGCTCCAGGGCCCGGGGAGAGGTTCGTGGCGCGTACATGGTCGCGTGCTTCTCGGTCGCCGCGTCGTTCAGCGAGGCGAGCACCAGGGCGTAGGCCGCGAGCCCGAGAGCGGGCAGCAGCAAGGAGAGGAGAAAGCCCGGGGGGCCCAGGGCGCCGAGGGCCGTCGCGCACCCCGCCGATCCGACAGCGGATCCCCCGCAGTACAGCAGCAGCAGCGTGGCGTTGGCCGACAGCGAGGCCTCGGGGTCGACGCGGTCGAGGGTGTAGGCCACCGCGATCGCGTAGATCGAGAAGGCTCCCCCGCCGATGATCAGCGCCGCTACACCCAGGGCCAGCGGCGCCGTGAGCGAGGCCATGGCGGCGACGCTCCCCACGATGGCGAGACCGGCGGCGAAGGCGAGCACGTGGCGCCGGTCGGCCGTGTCGGAGGCACGTCCGAGCGGCCACTGGATCAGCATGCCGCCGGCGACGAACGCGGACATCAGGCCGCTGATCTCGAGGTCGGAGAGACCGATGCGTGCCCCAAAGGCGGGCGCGACGCCATACACGCCCCCCGCGAGCAACCCCGCGACGACCGCGGCGACGACGCCCCCGGAGGCCTGGTACATCACCTCGCGCGGGCGCAAGCGGAACTTGGTCAGCACCGTCGGCGGCAGTCGGTCGGTGTCGACGAGAGGGACCGACGCGAGCGCCATCAGCCCCGCAGCGAGCACCATGCGCGTGGATCCGCCGCCGTCGGGCACCGCGACGAACCACTGCCCGACCGACAGCGCGCCGTACACCGTGATGAGGTACGCCGCGAGGACCTGGCCTCGCTCTCTCGGCTCGGACCCTGCCGACAGCCAGCTCTCGATCACCACGTACATGCCGCCGATCGCGACCCCGAAGACAAAGCGAGCAGCCAGCCAGGTTCCGTAGGCGTCGCTCACCACGAGCGCGAGCACGGTCGCGGTGGCGACGCTGGTGAGGGCCGAGAAGGCCCGCACGTGGCCGACCCGCGCGAGGTGGGGGCCCACGCGAAAGCTCCCCAGCGCGAGGCCGACGAAGTACGCGGACCCCATCAGTCCGATGGACCACTCCGAACCACCGCGCGCCGCGATCTGCAGGGGAACCAGCGAGCCCACGAGCCCTATGCCCGAGACCATCAACGCCGTCGACGTGAGGACGGGACCCAAACGGTGAAGCGCATCCATGCCCGTCTCCTCGCCCGTTGGACCGGCGGGGAACAGTGTTGGTGCCGCTGGTGTAACGCTAATTGACCCCGGCTCACAGCAGGAGGCGCGCGTCGCGCGCCGACATCGATCGGGCGCTTGGCGAAGCCGAGCGGGACGAGGCGACGACGTCGACCGCCGGCCGAGATCCGCGGGGGGAGAGGCGCGCGCGGGGCCCCCCACGACCGGTGGGCGAACGCTCAACCGAGCGCGAGATGCGTCTCGATCTCTCGGTTCTCGTCGACGGACTGCGGGGGCTCCACCTCGTCCTCGAACTCCTCGTCGGGGAACAACGTCTGGCCGGCCTCGGGGACGGTCTCGACGAAGTGCTCGGCGGTCTCGGTGACCACGGCGGCGAGCTCGGGGGCAAGGGTGACGCCCGAAAAGGCCGCGAGGGCGTCGAGAAGCTCCCCCGTGGAGCCCATCCGGTACTCGGGAACGGGCTCGAGCAGCGCCGCCACGATGGGGGCGAGGGGCTCCGGAATGGGGTCGTAGTCGACGGGGCCTCGCGCCGCTTCCCGCATGCCGGCCAGGTCGGTGGGCGCGAACGGCCGATACCCCGCCAGGAGTTCGTACAGGATCACCCCGAGGGACCACAGGTCGCCGGCCCAGCACGGGACCATCGCCTCGTCGAGCCGCTCGGGACTCGCATAGGCGGGGGTGCCCGCGAAGCCCGCCGGCGCGAGCTCGCCGACACGCAGGGCGAGTCCGAAGTCCGTGAGCCACACCCGAATGGGGTCGTCGGGCGACACCAGCACGTTCGACGGCTTGAGGTCGTGGTGAATCACCCCCCCGCGATGGGCGCGGTCGACGCACTGGACCAATCCACGGAACAGCACCAGCGCTTGGCGGGGGGTGGGGCGGTGGCGGCTCGTCAGCTGAAACAACGAGCAGCCCTCGACGAGCGGCATGAGGTTGCCCACGTAGCCGTGCAGATCGATCACCTCGTGCACGGGAACGACGGGTTCGCCGAGCTCGTTCTGGAGCTCCGCCTCGCGCCGCAGCTGGGCGCTTCGCCCGTGATGGCCGTGCTGCAGGACCTTGAGCGCGTGCCAGGTGCCGCGGTGGCGATGCTGGACGGCGTAGACGGTGGCGATTCCGCCGACACCCAGGCGGCGTCGGACGCGGTAGTCGCCGAAGAGTGAACCATTGGCGAGTGACATGGGAGGAACGAAGGGGGAGAGAGGGGACGTGGGGGAGGAGGAAAGGAGGAGGGGTGGAATCGCGGGCAGCACTCGGACGATAACGGAATTCTGCGGTGAACACAAAAGTCTGTCTCGAATCGAAACGCGGGCAACCCCCGACGGTGGCGCCGATGCCCGTGCGAGCAGTCTCTCGCGTTACCTGTCGGGAGTGCCGAAGACGATCGCCTCGACCTCGACGTTCCTGGCCGACCCGATCAAGGGGTCGCGCTTCGTGGCTTCGATCGCTCCGTGCACCGATGCCGAGCAGGCGCTCGCCCACGTCGAAAGCTGCCGAGAGCGGTGGCCGGACGCCTCCCATCACTGCTGGGCCTATCGGCTCGCCGACGGCGAGGGCCGGAGCCACGACGACGGGGAGCCTGGGGGTTCGGCGGGGCGCCCCATCCTCGCCCAGATCGAGGGGCACGACATCATCGACGCGGTGGTCGTGGTCGCGCGCTGGTTCGGCGGCACCAAGCTCGGGGTCGGGGGATTGATTCGCGCCTACGGGGGATGCGCTGGCCAGGCACTCGATCGAGCCGACGCGGCCGAGTTCGTCCCCTGGGCCGAGCTCTCGGTGCGGTTCGACCATCGCTTCACCGGAGAGGTTCACCACGTCGTGTCGACCCACGGCGCCGAGGTGCTGGACACCGTCTATGGCGATGGCGTGACCATGCGCCTGCGGATGGCGCAGGCGGACCTCGAGGACGTCTGCAGGGCCCTGCGAGACCGCACCGCGGGGCAGGCAGAAGTGGCCACGCTCACGGAGGTCAGCGAATCTCCTGGAGCTTGATGACCTGGAGCTCTCCGGCCCGTAGGCTGCGGATGGCCGAGACCGCGGCCTTGCCTGCCGCGAGGTTCGTGATGCACGGAATGCCGTGGCGGAGCCCGGCCAGTCGCATGGCCATCTCGTCGTACTGTGCCTTCTTGCCGAGCGGCGTGTTGATGATCAGGTGCACGTCGCCGTTCTTGATGAGATCGACGGCGTCGGGACGGCCCTCGCGGACCTTGAACACGCCCTCGCACTCGATGCCGCGCTCCTCGAGGTACTTCGCGGTTCCGCCGGTCGCGTAGAGCCGGAAGCCGAGGTGCCGCAGGGCTCCGGCTACACCGACGCTCTCGGGCTTGTCGCTGTCGCGGATGGACAGGAACACGCCGCCCTCGGTGGGCAGGGTCATGCCGGCGGCGAGCAGCGCCTTGGCGTAGGCCTCACCAAACGACCAGCCCACGCCCATCACCTCGCCCGTGGAGCGCATCTCGGGGCCGAGCACCACGTCGTGACCCTGGAACTTGCGCCAGGGAAAGACCGGAGCCTTGATGAAGTACATGCCGGCACCCTTGGCGTCGAGCGGCAGATCGGCCAGCTTCTCGCCGAGGCACAGCCGCGTCGCGTGGCTCGCGAGCGGGACCCCGGTGGCCTTGGCCACGAACGGCACGGTCCGGCTCGCCCGGGGATTCACCTCGAGTACGAAGACCTCGCCCTCGACCACGGCGAACTGGATGTTCACGAGGCCCACCACCCCGAGCTGCGACGCGATGCGCTCGGTGTAGGACTCGAGGCGACGTCGTTCGTCGTGGCCGAGCACCACGGGCGGGAGCACCCCGGCCGAATCCCCGGAGTGCACGCCGGCCTCCTCGATGTGCTCGATGATTCCTGCGATGTAGACGTCAGTGCCGTCGCACAGTGCGTCGACGTCGTACTCTCTCGCCCCGACGAGGTAGCGATCGATGAGCAGCGCTCGGGCCTCGCTCGTCGTCACCGCGTCGCCGACCACCCGGTTGAAGTCGGACTCGTCGTAGCAGATCGCCATGGCTCGGCCCCCGAGCACGTACGACGGACGCACGAGGAGCGGAAACCCGAGGCGAGCGGCGACGGCCGAAGCATCGCCTTCGCCGTGGGCCACTGCGGACTCGGGCTGTGGAATGTCGAGATCTCGGAGGAACGCCGAGAACCGCTCCCGATCCTCGCACAGATCGATCGCATCGGGAGAGGTTCCGAGCACGGGCCCGATGTCGTGGGCGAGCTTCAGGGGCGTCTGTCCTCCGAACTGCAGGATCACGCCACGGGGCTGCTCGCGGTCGAGGACCGCGCTGACCCGCTCCGCGGTGCAGGGCTCGAAGTAGAGCTTGTCGGCGGTGTCGTAGTCGGTGCTCACCGTCTCGGGGTTGCAGTTGACCATCACGGAGGTGAGGCCGGCGTCGCGCACCGCGAACGCCGCGTGGCAGCAGGCATAGTCGAACTCGATGCCCTGGCCGATGCGATTGGGGCCGTTGCCGAGCACCACCACGCGGTCGGTGGGGGAGGTCCCGGCTTCGTCCTCGTCTTCGAAGGTGCTGTAGAGGTAGGGCGTGAAGCTCTCGAACTCGCCCGCGCAGGTATCGACCCGCTTGAACGTCGGCACGAGGCCGTCACGTCGCCTCCGCTCGGCGACCGCCGATTCCTGGCAGCCGAGCAGCGTCGCGATCTGTCGGTCGGACAGACCGCGGCGCTTGGCCCGACGGAGCTCGTCGCTGCTCACGGTCTCGACGAACCGCCCGATCAACGACTGCTCGACGTTGACGATGCCCGCGATCTGGTCGAGGAACCACCGGTCGATCTGGGTGAGCTGTTCGATGTCGCCGCTGTTCCAGCCCCGGCGCAGCGCCTCGAAGATGGCGGAGAGCCGGTCGGGTGTCGCCGTGGCGAGGGCCTCCCGGATGGACTGATCGCTGTGGTCGGACACGTCGACCCAGCCGCCCTCGAGGCTGTCGATCGCCTTCAGGAGCGCCTCGGGGAAGGTACGCCCGATGCCCATCACCTCGCCGACCGACCGCATGGCGGTGCCGAGCGTGCGGGTGGCGCCGGCGAACTTCTCGAAGTTCCACCGCGGAATCTTGACGATGACGTAGTCGAGCGTGGGCTCGAAGCTCGCGGGCGTCACCCGCGTGATGTCGTTCTCGATCTGGTCGAGGGTGAGCCCCACCGCGAGCTGGGCCGCGATCTTGGCAATCGGGAAGCCGGTCGCCTTGCTCGCGAGCGCCGACGAACGACTGACGCGGGGGTTGAGCTCGATGACCACGACCTCGCCGGTCTCGGGGTGCACGGCGAACTGGATGTTGCTCCCGCCGGTCTCCACCCCGATGCGGCGGATGATGCGCTGGGCGAGGTTCCGGAGGTTCTGGTATTCGCGGTCGGTGAGCGTCAGCGCCGGTGCCACCGTGATGGAGTCGCCGGTGTGGATGCCCATGGGGTCGAAGTTCTCGATCGAGCAGATGATGATCACGTTGTCGGCGAGGTCACGCATGACCTCGACCTCGAACTCCTTCCACCCGAGCAGGGAGCGCTCGACGAGCACCTGGGTGACGGGCGAGAGCGACAGCCCCTCGGTGACGATGGTGCGGAACTCTTCGACGTTCCAGGCGATTCCGCCCCCCGCTCCGCCCAGGGTGAAGGACGGCCGGATGATGGCCGGCAGGCCGACCTGCTCGAGGAGGGCCTCTGCCTCGGCCAGCGTGGTTGCCGTGCCGGACTCGGCCACGCCGACCCCGATCTCCACCATGGCGTCCTTGAAGCGCTGACGGTCTTCGGCGAGCGCGATGGCCACGGGGTCGGCGCCGATGAGGTGAACTCCGTTGGCGTCGAGGACTCCCGCCTCGTGGAGCTCCAGCGCGAGGTTGAGCCCGACCTGACCGCCGACGGTCGGGAGCAGCGCGCTCGGCTTCTCGCGCTCGATGATCTGGCGGGCGGCATCCACGGTGAGCGGCTCGACGTAGGTGGCGTCGGCCAGCATCTCGTCCGTCATGATGGTGGCGGGGTTGCTGTTGAGCAGCACCACGCGGTACCCGAGCTCCTTCAGCGCCTTGACGGCCTGGGTACCCGAGTAGTCGAACTCACAGGCTTGACCGATCACGATGGGGCCCGAGCCGATGACGAGGATCGAGCTTCCCTTTGGCAGGCGGAGGCTCATGCCGGCTCCCCCTTCACGAAATCCAGGAACTCGTCGATCACCACCCGACCGTCGTGGGGACCGGGGTGCGCCTCGGGGTGGTACTGGACCGCGTACACGCGGTGGTCGTCGTGGCGGAATCCGCTCACCGACTGGTCGTTGAGGTGCAGGTGGGTCACCGTGCCGCCCGCAGCCTCGAGGGTGGCGCGGTCGATGGCGAACCCGTGGTTCTGGCTCGTGATCTGGACGGCGCCCGTCGCCTCGTCGCGGACGGGCTGGTTGGCACCGCGGTGGCCAAACTTGAGCTTGTAGGTCGTGGCCCCACACGCGAGGGCGAGGAGCTGGGACCCGAGACAGATGCCGACCATGGGCTTGCGACCGAGCGCGCCACGGAGCTCCTCGACGATGCCCGGCAGCGCGGCAGGGTCGCCCGGACCGTTGCTGACGAGCACCCCGTCGACCCCGTCGAGCCAGGCATCGGCCGGGTCGGTCAGCGGATGGACCCGCACGTAGGCGCCCTTCGCCTTCAGCAGGTCGACGATGTTGCGCTTGCAGCCGCCGTCGAGGACGGTGAACCTGGCCGTCGGTGACTCGGGGTCGCTCGCCACCCACGGCTCGGGACAGGTGACCTCGGTGGCCAGCGCGCGGCCCTCCATGCCGGGCCAGGCTTCGAGCTGTTCTCGGAGGGCCTCCACCGGCGTACCGTCGGTGCTCACCACGCACCGCATCGCTCCCTGATCGCGGAGGTGCCGCACGAGCGCTCTCGTGTCGACACCCTGCATTCCGGGGACGCCCTCGCGCACCAGATACTGGTGCAGCCCCCCGGTGGACCGCCAGGACGATGGCCCGCGGGTCAGCGCCCGGACGACGAAGCCCGCGACCCACACCCGGCGCGACTCGGGGTCGTCTTCGTTGACCCCGGTGTTGCCGATGTGGGGCGCGGTCATGGTGACGATCTGTTCGGCATAGGAGGGATCAGTGAGTACCTCCTGGTAGCCGGTCATGGCCGTGTTGAAGACGGCCTCGCCGACACGGGTGGTCGTCGCCCCAAAGGCGTCACCCGCGAATTGTCGGCCGTCTTCCAGCAGAAGGATGGCTCCCACTCTCTCTCCCGACGCGCGGTTTGCACTTCCGCTGGCCCTACCCTGCCCGCAACGCCATGGCCACCGGGCTCGCGGCCAGCCTTTGACCGCCGACGGCTGGACGCGTCACACGCACAATCGTAGGGCCAGGACCCCGAGAAAGGGCAGATAGGCGAGACTGGCGAGCCAGCTCACGCGCAGGTACCACGGCGGGTCGGTGTAGAGCGCGAGCAGAGCGGGAGCGGTCGCCTCTGCGCCGGGTGAAGCGAACGGCGGCTCTGTGTCCTCGCCGAGACCGAGGGCACGCAGCGTGTAGACCACGGGCACCAGCACCAGCGCCCGCAGCAGGAAGCCGACGGGTCCGATGGCGGTCATGATGGCGCCCACGAGGACCGAGGTGCCGAGCGGCCCCTCGAGCAACGGGTGAAGAAGCGCGACCACCGCGAGCACCGCGAGCCCGGTGAGGAACTCCCAGCGCGACTCCCGGTGCATCATCGTGAACAGTCGGAAGTCGGTGGTCACGGGTTCCGGATCCCACACCTGCAGGCCGACCTGAGCAGCGCGCAGCAGCAGCACCGGCAGGGCGAGCATCGCGAGCGTGATGGCGACCGGGCCCGGCGTGTCACCGACCGCGGCGCCGAACGTCCCGAGGGTCACCATCCCGGGCCACGCGGCGACGACCAGGAGCTGACCCAGGAGATTCAGCCCGTACACGGCACCCGCGGCTCGAGTGGACCCTCGCACCACGCGCAGATCGGCCTCGGTGAGGTCGGGGTCGGCCCGGAGCGCGGAGATCGCGAACTGGCTCGCGAGCGCCTCGTCGAGGCAGACCACCGAGGTGACGACGATGCTGACGACGAGGATCCCGGAGGCGACCGGAAGGAGGCCCGGCGCGCCCATCAGGACCGCTGCGACGACCGTGGCCACGAACGCCCGCCAGGCGAGCCCCTGGGCCGTTCGGGCGAACGGGAGGGCCTGCGCAGCCAGCGGGTGCCGACGAACGTTGAGGGCGTGGCCGAGCTCGTGCGCAGCGATGGCGAGATCCGTGGGATGTCGACCGTGCCACGTGCGGGCCGACAGCCCGATGGCGTCCACTCCTGGCCAGTAGGCATCGAGGCCCACTGCGCCGTGCACCTGGAGCTCGAGCCCTGGTAGACGGCGCTCGACCTCTCGAACGAGCCACGCGCCGGCCGAGACCGGGAGTGGCCTCCCGAGCTCGGGTGGTCGCCCGAAGCGATACCAGAGCAGGCCCAGCGTCGAAAGGGCGGCGGGCAGGCCGCAGAGGACGGCCAGACCGCCCAACCCCAGCATCGTGATCACTCGGGACTCCCACGCTTGGTGCCCTATCGGTGACCACGCCGACGATTTTCGGTTCCGGGTCCGCTACGCGATGTCGATGACGCGTCGGCTGAAGGTCTCCGCGCGCGGGAGCCGGAGGTGAAGGACCCCGTGCTCCATCTGAGCGCTGATTCCCGCCGGGTCACACTCGCGAGGAAGGGTGAACGCGCGCCGGTACCCGAAGCGCTCGTCGCGAGGCGCCTCGACGCGGAGCTCCGTACCCTCGACCTCGAGCTGCACCGCATTCTTCGCGACGCCCGGGAGGTCGAGCCAGAGCTCGAGCCCGCCTTCGGTCTCGGCCACGTCCGCGGCGGGACGGAGCCACTCGGTGGGCTTCTGTACCGTCTCGGGTGTCTGTACGGATTCGGTGACGGGAAGGTCGGCAGTCGTGTCAGCCATGCTGCACCTCGATGCGACGCGGAGTCGCTTGCGGGGTCTTCGGAACGCGAACCGTGAGCACGCCGTCGGTGAACGAGGCGGCGATGTCGTCCAGGTTCGCGGTAGCAGGCAGCGTCCAGGTGCGGTCGAGCTTGAAGGAATGGCGCTCCCGGTGCCGCACGTGCGTGCCCTCGGGCCACTCGAGCGTACGGGCCGCCTTGAGCGAGAGGTGGCGGTTCGTCACGGTCAGCTCGACATCGTCGCGGGACAGGCCGGGGAGATCGACGGAAAGCTGGTAGCCCTCGTCATCCTCCGACCAGCGCGGCAGGTTCTGATTTCCGTTGCGGAGCGCGGCTTCCACTCCCAGCAGGGCGTTCATCTGCCGATGAAGGGCTTCGGCCTGACTGAACGCACGATCGACGTCAACCCACGGAACGAGCATACTCATTCTCCCGGGACCGCGAAGGTCCCTACGGTTGTCGGGTGAGGTTGGAGGAGGGACGGGGTTTCGTGGCCCGCGCCCCTCTCGACGGAAATCAAATCACCCCGGGAGCCGCGTCAACCCCCTCGCGAGATTTCGGCCCGGACCCTCTCCAGCACGGCGTCGACGTGGCCGTTCACGCGGACGGGCGACCACACGTGGCGCACGACGCCGTCGGCGTCGAACAAGAACGTGGATCGGATGATCCCCTTGGACGTCTTGCCGTACATCTTCTTCTCTCCCCACACGCCCCAGGGCTCCAGCACGACGTGCTCGGGATCGGACAGCAGGGTGAAGTTGAGTTCGTGTTTGGTCGCGAAGTTCGACTGCTTCTGGACCGAGTCGGCGCTGATCCCGACCACGGCCGCGCCCGCGGCCTCGAACTCGGCCCGGAGATCGCGAAACGCGCAGGCCTCCTTCGTGCAACCGGGCGTGTTGGCGCGGGGGTAGAAGAACACGACCAGCGGCTTGCCCCGAAAGTCACGGAAGTTCACGGCCGTCCCGTTCTGGTCGGGCAGCGTGAAGTCGTCGACGGTGTCACCCTCTGCGAGCACGAATCCTCCTCGTCCGATCGCACGGACCTGCTGGAGACTCTACCCATTGCGGGGAGGTGACGTCCGGATTCGGTACCGGTCAGGACCTGGCCCTTCAGAATGGCGGCGCGCAGCCGTAATGGGGTTAACCTACCAGTCGAGGAATCGAGGCTCGATGTCCGACGCGCGCAAGTACTTCGAGCGGGCGGTCCAGCTCCAGACTGCTGGGGCCTGGGCCGAGGCGCTCGATGCATTCCAGTCCTGTCTGAACGAAGATCCCGCCCACGTCGAGGCGGCCATTCGCATCGCGCAGCTGCGAGAGCTACGCGGGCAGTGGTCGTACGCGACCGAGGCGTGGCAGAAGGTGCTCGAGCTCGTGCCCGACCACCCGGAGGCCGCCACTTCCCGAGCGGAGAGCCTGCGTCAGGCTGCCTGCTACCACCAAGCATCGCGCGCGTACGACGTCGCGCTCGAACTCGACCCGAACAGTCTGTGTGCGTTGGCGGGCAAGGCGGAGTGTCTGCGGAACACCGGCCAGCCCGAGGCGGCGCTCGACTGGTACGGGCGGGCGCTGGAGCTGTCCGCCGGCTACGGCCTCGCCGTGCGTGGCAAGGCCGCTGCGCTCAACGCTCTCGGGCAGTTCGGTGCCGCCATCGTACTCTGGGAGCAGGCGGCGGAGCTCGATCCGGAGTCCGCCTTCGCCACCCAAGGCCTCACCGAAGCGCGGGACGGGCTGCGAACAGGGCGGAGGGTGTCGGTCCCTCGGCCGGTCGAGCCAGAGCGCGTCCGTGCGGAATCCCACCGCAACTGGGGGCGTGCCCTCGCGGCCGACGGTCGGGCTGCCGAGGCCGCCGAGGCGTTCGAGGAGGCTCGGGCCGGGATGCCCGACGACGTCGAGCTGCTGACGGAGCTCGCTCGCGTCTACGAGCGCATGCGGAAGTTCGACGAGGCGGTCACGACCTACGGTCGCCTGGCGGCGCTCCTCCGCGACGACGCCGACGTCCTGGTCGGGCGCGCCGACGTCCTGCGCCAGGCTTCGCGCTTCGACGAGGCGGTGGTCGACTACGACCGGGCCCTCGCCGTGCGTCCCGACCACGTCCACGCGCTCACCGGTCGGGCCGACGCGCTCCGCCAGCAGGGCCGCTTCGACGAAGCCATCGAGTGGTACGGCCGGGCCCTGGTGGGCCGACCCACCCACGTCGTGGCGCTGCGGGGCAAGGCCACGGCGCTGAACGAGCTCCGGCGGTGGTCCGAGGCGCTTCCCCTCTGGCGGCAAGCCCTCGCCATCGAGCCGAGCGCCCAGGCCGCCGTGCTCGGCATGCGCCGCGCCGAGGCCGCCCTCGCCGGTGAGACCCCGTCGGGGGTCGTCGGTCCCGAGGATGCCTCCGACGCCCGAGCGGGCGCTCGTGACCGGGCTCGGGGGCCCTACGAGCAGGGTCGCTCCCTGATGCAGCAGGGTCAGTTCCCCGAGGCCGCCACTTCGCTGCGTCACGCCACCGAAGAGGACCCCAGCTGGACCAGCGCCTGGTACCTCCTCGGTCTGGCTCACAGTGAAGACCGGCAGTTCAGAGCCGCCATCCGCGCGTTCGACGAGGTGCTGAACCGCGAGCCCGAGCACCTCGACGCAGCCTGTCACCGCGCCGACGCCCTTCGTCGGAACAACGACTTCCTCGCCGCCATCACGGCCTACGACCAGGTCATCCAGCGGCGGCCCGACGAGGTCCGCGCGACTGCGGGCCGGGCCGAGGCTCTGCGCATGCTCGGTCGCTTCCAGGAGGCCCTCGACGGGTTCGATCGCACGCTGGTGCTGCGTCCACGGCACTACCTGGCGCTGTGCGGCAAGGCGGCCACGTTGAACTCGCTGCGTCGCTTCGACGAAGCGCTTCCGCTCTGGCTCGCCGCCTTGCGCGAGAATCCCAACGCCGCCTTCGTGAAGCGTGGGCTCGCGCTTTGCAAGACGGGAATCGGGGAGTCGCCTCCCGACCGCACCGGCTCGCCGATGCTGCGTCGTCGGGTGGGGAGCCCTGGGTTGCCGACGCGTCGCGACGAGCCCTCCCTTCCCGCGCCCGCGCCGCCCACCGGGCTCTCGGGTCCACGCTCTCGGACGGATCGGGTTCGCGCTCGCGACGAGCTCGACCGCGGCCGGATCTTCTTCAAGGAGCGCAACTACCCGCAGGCGATCGCCTGCTTCGAGGCCGCGCTCCGCTACGACGACACCTATGCCGAGGCGGCCCTCCGGCTCGGCATGGCCTACGAAGAGGACAAGCAGCTCGACAAGGCGATCGAGGCCTACGAGCGGTGCCTCGTCATCGATCCCGAGCACTTCCACGCCGCGACCAACATCGGCGAGGCCTACCGCAAGAACGAGCGCTACGAGGAGGCGATCACCGCCTACGAGCGCGCGCTCAAGCTCAAGGACGACTACCTCTACGCGATCGCCGGCCGGGCCGAGTGCATGCGCATGCTGGGCGACCTGCACGGATGTCTCGTGTGGTTCGATCGGGCCCTCGAGGTCGGGGCGCGGCACGCGTTCGCCATCCAGGGCAAGGCCGCGGCGCTCAACACGCTGTCGCGGTACCGCGAGGCGCTCCCGCTGTGGAACAAGGCGCTGGAGCTCGAGCCGGAGAGTCAGTTCGCCCGCGAAGGCAAGGCGTTCTGCGAGCAGAACCTCCAGCCCGAGGCATCGGTCACCGAAGAGGAAGGCGAGAGCGCGACGCCCACGCTCGACGAGCAGGGGCGTGACCTCACGTCGCTGTCGCGTTCGGGCAAGCTCTCGCCCGTGATCGGTCGCCAGGGGGAGATCCGCAGCGTCATGAAGACGCTGGTTCGGCGCCTCAAGGCCAACCCGCTGCTGCTCGGCGACCCTGGGGTCGGCAAGACGGCGATCGTCGAGGGCGTCGCGCAGGCGCTCACCGCCGACGACGCGCCCGACCGGCTGAAGAACCTGCGGCTCATCGAGCTGTCGATGGGGTCGCTGCTCGCGGGCACGAAGTACCGCGGCACGTTCGAGGAGCGCCTCAAGGACATCATCCGCGAGGCCCGCGAGAACCCTGGCATCGTCCTCTTCATCGACGAGATCCACACCCTGGTCGGCGCGGGACGCACCGAGGGCGGCTCGCTCGACGCGGCCAACATCCTCAAGCCGGCCCTCGCTCGCGGTGAGGTCACGGTGATCGGCGCCACCACGGTGGCGGAGTACCGCAAGCACTTCGAGGCGGACTCGGCCCTCGAGCGTCGCTTCCAGCCCATTCCCGTCGAGGAGCCCTCGCTGTCCGAGGCGGTCGAGTTGCTGGAGCGGATCAAGAGCCTCTACGAGAAGCACCACCGAGTCCGCATCACCCGGGATGCCCTCGACGCCTGTGTCCGGCTGTCCGTCCGCTTCGTGCCCGAGCGTCGCCTGCCCGACAAGGCGCTCGACCTGCTCGACGAGGCCTGTGCCGACGTGAGTCTCGGAGCGGAGCCGCACCTGGTCGACGGTCAGCGGGTGGCGCGAATCGTGAGCGAGCGCACGAACGTGCCCGTCCACGACCTCACGGCGGCCGAGCGCGAGCGGCTCGATACGCTCGAGGACTTCCTGCGGGCCCGGGTGATCGGCCAGGAGGACGCCGTCGGCGAGCTTGCGGCCGCGGTGCGTCTCGCGCGGTCGGGCTTGCGGGACCCACGGCGTCCCCGGGGGGTCTTCCTCTTCGCGGGTGCGAGCGGCGTCGGCAAGACGGAGCTCGCGCGGGCGCTCACCGACTTCCTCTTCCCCGAGGGCAACGCGCTCGTCAAGCTCGACATGTCCGAGTACGGCGACCGGTTCACCAGCAGCCGGCTGCTCGGGGCGCCCCCGGGCTACCAGGGCCACGGCGAGGAGGGGCAGCTCACCGGCCCGCTGCGTCGGCGTCCCTACGCGGTGGTGCTCCTCGACGAGTTCGAGAAGGCCCATCCCGACGTCCAGGCGATGTTCCTGTCGCTGTTCGACGAAGGCGTGGTCACCGACGCCGAGGGCCGCAAGGTCCACGCCAGGGAGGCGTTCTTCATCCTCACCACGAACGCCGGCTCCGAGATGTCCGGGCGGAGCCAGCTCGGCTTCGGCGGCAACTCGGCCGCGTCGCGCAAGGCCGCCGTGGTGGCCAAGGCGCGGGATCGCTTCCGCCCCGAGCTCCTCAATCGGCTCGACGGTGTCGTGGTGTTCCGCGACGTCGAGGAAGAGGACTTGGTCCAGATCGTCGGGATCCACCTCGCGCAGCTCCAGGAACGCGCCGCGCAGGCCGGTGTCACGCTGACCTGGTCCGACGAGGTCGCCGAGCTCTGCGCGCGCTACCAGCCCGTGAGCAGCGTGGGCGGAACCGGGATGGGCGCGCGACCGGCCCTGCGCGCCATCGACGAGCTCGTTGCCGAGCCTCTGGGTGCCTCCATGCTCCGCAACGGGCATCGACGCCGGGCCCTCCACGCCGTGGTTCGCGACGGGGAGGTGGTCTTCGAGGAGATCACCGCTGCGGGCGACCAGGACGTGGAGTCTGACGAGCCCCACCCGGTGGGTCAGAACTGAGCTCCCGGTTACTCGGCTCGCATGCGCTTTCTCCACTCCATGATTCGCGTGCGGGATCTCGACGCAGCCCTGCACTTCTTCTGCGACCTCCTCGGCCTCGAGGAGGTCCGGCGCTCCGAGCACGAGAAGGGCCGCTTCACACTCGTCTTCCTCGCTACGGGTGAGGAGGGCGACTCCGCGGCCCTCGAGCTCACCTACAACTGCGATCACGAGGAGCCCTACGCGGTTGGCCGCAACTTCGGGCATCTCGCGTTCGCCACCGACGACGTCTACGCGCTGTGCACGAAGCTGCAAGATGCCGGCGTCACCATCGCCCGTCCGCCTCGCGACGGCCGCATGGCGTTCGTGCGCAGCCCCGACGGGATCTCGATCGAGCTCCTCCAACGCGGTGAGCCCCTCGAGGTGCAGGAGCCGTGGTCTTCGATGCCCAACGTGGGCACCTGGTGAGCTGGAGAAGCCCGTGAGCGATACCGAGCCCTCTCGCACCGTCGATGCCGCAGGGGCGCCCGCGCCCGTGGGGGCGTACCCCCACGCCCGCCAGGTCGGCAATCTCTTGTTCCTCTCTGGCATGGGACCCCGGCAGCCCGGCACCGACGCGATTCCGGGCGGACCGGTTCGCGAGCCCGATGGCACCCCGCGCGACTACGACGTGGCGGCCCAGACGCGCGCGACCATCGCGAACCTCGAGTCCGTGCTGATCGCCTCTGGGGCGTCGCTCGCGAACCTCGTCGACGTCACCGTGTTCCTCGTGGACATGGACCGGGATTTCTCGTCGTTCAACAAGATCTATGCCGAGCTCATCGGTCCGTATCGACCCACGCGGACCACGGTCGCGGTGCGCGCGCTCCCGACCCCGATCGCCGTGGAGCTCAAGGCGATCGCCTGGATCCCGTGAGCCGGCTCATCGACATCTCCCCGCCCATCGACGAGCGGATCGCGGTGTGGCCTGGCGACGTCGGGTATTCGCGGGACGTCGCGCTGTCGCTCGAGCGCGGCGACAACCTGACCCTCTCGTCGATTCGGACGACGGTGCACGTCGGTGCGCACACCGATGCTCCCAACCACTACGTCGTCGAGGGCTCGGGGATCGCCGAGCGGCCCCTCGAGCGGTACTTCGGGCCCTGTGAGGTGATGGAGGTCGCGGTGGAGCGCGGGTGCCGCATCGTGCCCGCCGATCTGCCGTCCGTTCCCCGGGCTCCCCGCGTGCTCCTCAAGACCGGCACGTTCCCCGATCCCCGGTCGTTCAACGAGGACTTCGCCGCGCTCTCGCCCGACCTCGTGGATCACCTCGCGGACCACGGCGTAGAGCTCGTCGGTATCGACACGCCATCCGTGGATCCGTTTGCCGATCGGGAGCTGCTCTCGCACCACGCGATCGCGCGTCGGGATCTCGCGATCCTCGAGGGCGTGGTGCTGGACCACGTGTCGCCGGGCCGCTACACGCTCATCGCCTTGCCGTTGCCCCTCGTCGGGGTGGATGCGTCCCCCGTTCGCGCGGTGTTGCGCGACGATGGCGGAAGGCCCTGACGCGGAGTGCCCCCGTGAGCGACGAAAGCCCTCCCTCCCCCATGGACGACCGACCGAGCGCAGTGAGCGGGTCTCGGCCCGGACGTGCGATCTACCCCCGGTCGCCGTTCGGGGAGTCCATCGAGGGCATCGCCACCGGCCGTGACGTCGAGTGGGAGCCCCTCGTCGACTATCGACGCAACGACGTGAGCGAAACGACGATCCACGGAGCGGTGGCCTGGGTCAGCGGCGATCGGGTGGTGCACTCCTTTGGCGGCAACGTGCTCTGCTACGGTCGCTCGATGATGAAGCCGCTGACCATGAAGGTCTTCGTGGACGAGCTCGCCGACTGCACGACCGAGCAGCACGCCATCGCGGTCGCGAGCCACAACGGCGACACCGAGCACGTTCGCGCTGCCCAGTCCCTGCTCACTCCGTCCGAGCGCGGGCTCGTCCGCACCCCGCTCGACGTACCGCTCGTGCAGTTCGGTCGTCAGGTGCGGCGTCCGCGTCGGTGGTACCACACCTGCTCCGGCGAGCACGCGGCCATCCTCCACGGGTGCCGCAAGAAGGGTTGGCCGAGGGTGGGCTACACCCTGCCCTCGCACCCGCTGTTCCCTGCCTTCGTCACGGAGCTGCGCCGCTTCCTCGGACCCACCTGGACGCCGCTGCGGGTGGCCCGTGACGGCTGCGGCCTGCCCACCGTCTCGAACACGGTGACCGAGCTCGCGCGGTGCTTCGCAGGGCTGGTCCGCACGCGAGACGACGACTGGATCTGGTCCGCCATGACCGCCCATCCCGACCTCGTGGGGGGCTTCAACCGCCTCGACTCGACGGTCATCAAGGCCGGTCGTGGCCGGATCATCGCGAAGGAAGGCGCGGACGGCCTGCTCGGGATGGCGATTGTCCACGACGACTTCCCCGACGGGCTCGGCGTCGTGATCAAGATCGCCCACGGCTGGAACTCCCAGGCCACCTGGTACGTCGCGCGGGCGATCCTCGGCGTGCTCGGTTTCGAGCTCCGCAATCCCTATCCGCTACATCGTCAGAAGGCGTTCTTCGTGCCGGGGGTCGTCCCGCCGGACCGCGTCGACGCGCTCGCGCAGATCGCGACCTGGGACGAGTGGGACCCCGACTCCGACCGCTGGTACTGGGACTGGAAGGCCCACCTGCCGCCCGTCTCCGAGGAGTGACCATGGGACGCATCGTCTACGGAGCCCTCGCTCCCCACCCCCCTCACCTCGTGTACGCCGAGAACCCTGCGCAGAACGAGCCCACAGCCGAGTGTGGGTGGGAGACGCTGCGCTGGGGCTACGAGCGCCTTCGCGCGGCCCTGGCCGACATCGACTACGACACCATCGTGGTCTTGTCTCCGCACTGGCAGACCTACGTGGGAACACACTTCCTCGGCGTGGAGTCGTTCGACTCGCTGTCCGTCGACCCGGTGTTTCCGAACCTGTTCCGGTTCCACTACCGGCTGAAGGTCGACGTGCCGCTCGCGGAGCAGCTCTGCGCCTCCGCGAGCGAGGCCGGACTGGTGACGAAGATGATGCGCAACCCCGACTTTCGCGTCGACTACGGCACGATCGTGAGCTGCCACCTCACCCGGCCGGAGTGGGACAAGCCCATCGTGTCGGTGAGCTCGCAGCGGGCGACCCACTTCTACAGCGTCGAGGTCATGCAGGAGCAGATGCTCGCCCTGGGGCGGGCCACGCGCGAGGCCATCGAGAAGAGCGATCGGAACGTGGTGCTCCTCGCGAGCGAGTCGCTGTCGCACCGGCACTTCGTGGTCGAGCCCGACGTTCCGGAGGACATGACCCACGAGCACGTCACGAACCACCACCAGTACCTCTGGGACATGAAGCTCATCGAGCTCATGCGGACGGGGCGTACCCGGGAGGTCGTGGACCTGATGCCCGAGTTCACGGATCACGCGGTCGCCGAGACCGACTCGGGCGCGCTCACCTGGTTGCTCGCTGCGCTGGACTTTCCCACCTACCCAGCCGCTCTGTTCGGGTACGGCACCGTGATCGGCACGGGCAACGCGGTGATGGGCTGGGCCCCGTCGGTCGAGGTGTCGGCATGAGCGCCGACGCAGCGCCAGTGGTCGGCGTGATGGTGCCTGGGCTGCCGCACCCGTTGCTCTGCCCCCAAGCGAACCCAGGCTACCAGCGGCTCCGCGACGGGTTCGAGGCCGCGCGACAGCACCTGCTTGCCCAGCGGCCCGATCTGTTGCTGGTCTACTCGACGATGTGGCCGTCGGTCATTGGTCACCAGATCCAGGCCGACCCAAGCCCTACCTGGGTGCACGTCGACGAGCTCTTTCACGACCTGGGCTCGATTCCCTACACGTTTCGGATCGACGCGGCCTTCGCCGAGCAGCTGGCCGCCACGGCGAACGCGCGGGGACTCCACGCGCGAACCGTGGCCTACCACGGCTTCCCCATCGACACGGGCTCGGTGGTGGCCCTCAAGCTCCTGAACCCCGACAACGCACTGCCGGCGGTGATCGTGAGCAGCAACGTGTACGCGGACCGAGCGGAGACGATCGTGCTCGGCAAGGCCTGCCGGAACGCGGCTCGCGAGGCCGGGCGACGCATGGCCGTGGTGGTGGTGGGCACGCTGTCGAACCGGCTGTTCACCGACTGGATCGACCCGGCCCACGACCGCATTCACTCCCCCAAGGACGAGGAGTGGAACGCGAAGCTGCTCGAGTTCCTGGGGCAGGGTCGTCTCGAGGACGCAGCGCAGCTCTCGCGGGAGGTCCACCGCCAGATCCGCGTGCGAAAGGTCCAGAACTTCAAGCCGTTCTGGTTCTGGTCGGCGGTCATGGGGGCCCACAACCGCTACCGAGGTGACATCTTCGCCTACGAGGCCATCGTGGGAACCGGCGGCGCGGTGGTCGCCCTCATCCCGTCGGATGACGGAATCGGCGAGAAGGAGTTCGACGAAGACGACGTCGAGTCCTTCCACGGCGATCGCGACGTCATTGCGTGAGGGTGGGGAGCAGACCGCCCTCGTCTTCCGCGTCCTCGGGGAAGGTCAGCAGCCGGATCCGCCAGCGGTCTTCCCGCGCCTCGTCGGCCGCACCGAGCGACCGCAGCTCGAGCGCGAACAGCCCGATGTCGGAGAGGTCGCGCTCGAGGGTGTAGGTGGCCCGATCGCGAGCGTCCCGCTCCCCGTCGCCGTCGAGGTCGCTCACGGCCTCCGGGATCGCGACCACCCGCGCTTCGTCGACGAGCTCCTGCCAATCGTCGAACACCTCGACGACGATGTCGTGATCGGTGCCCACGGGCCCGCAGCCCGGCGAGACCGAGGCGATGCCAATCTCGCGCTTCGCGACGTTGGACAGCAGGGTGAGGCTCGCAGGAGCGAGCTCCTCGTCGGTACACTCGGGCTGCACCAAGACGGTGATGTCCTGGTCGTCCGCGTTGAACAACTCGGGGACGAGCTCGTCGTCACCGCAGGCGAGTAGCCACCACCACCACACCGCTCAGCTCGCGATGGCGCTCTTGGCGCAGTCCACGAGGGCCTCGAAGGCCGCCGGCTCCCGGACCGCGAGGTCGGCGAGCATCTTGCGGTTCACGTCGACGCCAGCCTTCTTCAGGCCATGAACGAAGCGCGAGTAGGACAGACCGTGCTGACGGGCCGCGGCGTTGATCCGCTGGGTCCACAGCCGACGGAAGTCCCGCTTGCGCTGCTTTCGGCCGATGTATTCCTGCTTCTCGGCCTTCATCCGGGCTTCGATCGCCTGGCGCAGGCGCCGGCGGCCGAGGAAGAAGCCACGAACCCGGCGGAACAGGTTCTTCTTTCGGGTCTTGCGGATCTGTGCGCGCTTGATGCGGGCCATCTCGAACTCCTCTGACAGCCGCTTCCCAGCCGAACCGGGACATCCGGCGCGACGGTGACGGCGGGATGGAAAGGGGACTACTCGCCGCGCAGCTTGCGCTCGATGGCGCGGGCGTCGCCGCCTCGGAGGTAGCCAGGCTTGCGCAGGACGCGCTTGGCGCTCTTCGGCTGCTGCTCGAGGCAGTGACGAAGGAACGCGCGCTTGAAGCGGATCCGACCCGAGCCGGTCTTCTTGAAGCGCTTGGCCGCGCCGCGATGGGTCTTCATCTTGGGCATCACAACTCCGTGTCGAGGCCACGCGTGCGAAGGAGAGCACGTCGGTCGGCTCGGGGGCGGGGCGAGATTGGCGGTGGAAACCGACACGGTCGGGAACCCGACAAGTTCGGTCGAACCACGCGCGAGGATGGCCACGCCTGTGCGGGAGACGGAATAACCGCGCTCCCGCATCCTGGCCAGGACGCTCCGGCCCTACTCCTCGTCGTCGTCGAGGTCGTCGTCGTCATCGAGGTCGTCGTCGTCATCGAGGTCCTCGAGGTCCTCGAGCTCTTCCTCGTCGGCGTCCTCGGCGGCGGCGGCGCGCTCGGCGGCCCGGGCGCGGGTCTTCGCGTTCGGCGCGATGATCATGAACATCTGCCGGCCGTCCATACGCGGGTGCGTCTCGATCGTGGCCAGGTCTTCGCACTCCTTGGCGATGCGGAGGCACTGCTGGCTGCCGATGTCTCGGTGCGCGAGCTCGCGACCCCGGAACCGGATCGTGACCTTGACCTTGTTCCCCTCTTCGAGAAAGCGACGGGCGTGCCGCACCTTGACCGCAATGTCGTGGTCGTCGGTCTTGGGGCGGAGCTTCACTTCCTTGATCTGTACCTGGACCTGGTTCTTGCGGGCCTGAGCCGCGCGCTTCTTGCGCTCGTACTTGAGCTTGCCGTAGTCCTGGATGCGACACACGGGCGGTCGGGAGTTCGGGGCCACCTCGATGAGGTCGAGTCCTCGTTCCTCGGCCAGGCGCACCGCGTCCTCCGTGAGGAATTCGCCCAGCTTGTTGCCCTGTTCGTCGATGACCAGCACCCGGGGCACCCGGATACGGCGGTTCACGCGGGGTTCGTTGCGCTCTGGCTCGGGTTGAACGCGACGACGGGGTCCTCTACGCAATGTCCCTCTCTCGGTTGATTCTGTCGATGACGCGGTACGCTCGCCAGGGGTTGGCCCCTCGGATCACCTGCCCGGTCACAATAGCCGATGTGACCGGACGGAAACACTCCAACCCCACGGTTCGCCCGCGAGGGGTACCGGAGAGCGGAGAGGCCGTTGGCGCGTCTGCGCCGGGTGTCTCTCCCCCGGGTGGGGAAGGAGTAGGCTCGCGCGGATTTGAACCGCGGACCCCCGCCGTGTCAGGGCGGTGCTCTCCCACTGAGCTACGAGCCTGCGCTCCACCAGGAGTAATCGGCGGCCGATAGCGGGTCAAGGGACGGCTCGCGGCGATCGAGACGTGGAAGACCGCAGGACGGCAGCCCGGACCTGGCGCCCCACCTCCAGCGCGTGGCGGGCTACGGGCCAGTCGCCGCCGAGGAGCGTGGCCACCGAGGTGACCTGCCGGGCATCGAAGCCGCACGGGGCGATCGCTTCGAAGGCGGCCAGGTCCACGCCGAGGTTGAGCGCGAAGCCGTGGAGGCTCACACCGTGGGAGAAGTGAAGCCCCAGGGCGGCGATCTTCTGGTCTTCGACCCACACGCCGGGTGCCCCCGCGCGGGGGCCGGCGGCGATCCCGATCTCCGCCAGCCACGCCTGCAGTCCGCGCTCGATCGCTTCGACGAGTCCCCGGGCGCCCAACCGACGGCGGGCCACGTCGACGATCAGGTAGCCGACGAGCTGGCCGGGGCCGTGGTAGGTCGCGAGACCGCCGCGGTCGGTCGCGACGACGGGGATGGAGGCCGAAGCCGCCACGGTCCCTCCCCGCCGCCCCAGCGTGATCACGGGGTCGTGCTCGAGGAGCCACACCACCTCGGGGGCGTGCCCGCGCTGCACCCCGTCCCGTCGTCCGCGTTGCAGCCGCTCGGCCCATCGGTACTCGAGTCGCCCGAGCCACTGGACGGGGAGATCAGTCTCGATGGGCCACCACCACGACGATCTCGCCCCTTCGGATCACGGGGCCTGCCTTGGCGACCGCCGCCGCCTCCACCTCTGCGACCACGAGATCGACCCCCGACGAGGTTCCGGTGGCGAGCAGGCGCCACGGCCGGTCCCCTACCGACGCAGCGAGCGGATGATCGGGCGACGCCACGTAGCGGACCGGCGACCGGGTGACGGCCGAGAAAGCGTCGAGCCCACCGTCGAACACCACGAGTCCGCCCTCGGTGATGATGCGGGGCGCTACCGCCATGGTCACGTCGATGGCGCGTGCGTCGACGAGCACCCCGGAGAACGGGAGCTCCTCCTCAGGGGGGACGTCGCCCACCGCATTGGCGAGGACCCAGGGCTTGGAGATGCTCGCGAGCGACACCGTGGCCGTGAGGGTGATGGTGCCCGACGTCGCGTACTGCGCTTCGACGACCCGCCAGCGGGCCCGGCGTGCCGCGATGGGCTTCCCGAGGTGGGGATCGACGAGCACGTCACCGAGCTTCGTCGTGGCGGTGAGCGCCACCTCCGGAAGTGCGCGCTCGAGGGCCCTCTCGACGTTTCGCCGGGCGAGGTCCTCGACGGATCGCAGCGAGCCGACCGTCTGCACCCGTGCGCCGGCCCGTATGTCGACCCGGAGCGCGGTCCAGTCGATGGTGACGTCGTCGGTGAGCGGTTGAAGCACCGATCCCGGGTGCGGGGGCTGGGCCGCGGCGAGCCCGAACCACGCGAGCAACATCTTGGTCCCCCCTGGAGGCTACGAGAGCGCGACCACGTCGAGCCGACCAAACAGCGCTTGGACACACTGCTCGAGGTTCGGACTCGGCTCCACCGGAAGCTCGGGAAGCTGGAGCTCGGCTTCGAAACGACCCTCCGCGCGCACGACCAACATGCTCCGGCAGGTACCCCGCTGGTCCTGCAGCAGCTTGCGAAACTCGTCGAGCCGGTCGCCGTGCAGATCCGCGAGCTCGAGGACGAACCGGACCTCGCGGGTCATGCGGGCCCGAACGTCGGTGAGGGTCTCGGCGGAGCGAGCCCGGAACTTCACCTCGTCGCCGTTGAGCTCGACCTCGCCGGTGACGAGGATGGGCTCGCCCGCTTCGACCGCGCGCTGGCTGCGGGCCCACGGCTCCGAGAAGAACACCCCCTCGATGGAGGCTCTGGCGTCTTCGAGGCGGACGAACGCCATCTTGTCACCGCGCTTCGTACGCACGACCCGCGTGTCGACGCTCATGGCGATGACTCGGACCTCGTCGGCGTCGACGTGCTCGGCCAGCTGCGAGAGGGTCGCGGTGGCGTAGCGTGCGACGTCGGCCTCGTGGGCCTGCATGGGGTGGCCCGACAGGTAGAGGCCCAGAACTTCACGCTCCGAGGCCAGCTTCTGGGCGAGGGGCCACTCCGTGAGCTCCGGAAAGCGGAAGCTCGGCGACTGGGGAGACGCAGCGAACAGCCCGATTTGTCCCGCATCGCGGTCGCGCTGGGCCCGGGCGCCGAGCGTCACCGCCGCCTCGAGCCCCTCGAGGAGCGCTCGACGCGGGATGCCGAACGCGTCGAAGGCCCCTGCCTTGACCAGGTTCTCGGCCACGCGCTTGTTGACCTTGGTGGGATCGACGTACTCGAAGAACGCGAACGCGCTCTCGAAGCTGCCGCCGGCCCGCTCGCGAGCCTCCAGGACGGCGTCGATGGCTCCTCCCCCGACGTTCTTGACCGCGGCGAGGCCGAAGCGGATCTGGTCGACCATCTCGCCCTCTTCGTTGCGGGGTCGGTCGGCAGGCGCGGGAACCGAGAAGTGCTTCTGCGAGTGATTCACGCACACCGGCAGAATCTCGATACCCGCCTTGCGACAATCGAGAACGTAGGCCAGGACCTTGTCGGTGTTGGCGGCCTCGATCGTCATCAGGGCGGCCATGTACTCGGGCCGGTAGTGCGCCTTGAGGTAGGCGGTCTGGTAGGCGATCCAGCCGTACGCGGCGCTGTGCGACTTGTTGAACCCGTAGGCCGCGAACTTGGCCATGAGATCGAAGATCTCGGTGGCCTTCTCCTCGGGGATCTCCCGCTCGACCGATCCGGAGAGGAAGCGCACACGCTGCTTGTCCATCTCGGACTGCTTCTTCTTGCCCATCGCGCGGCGGAGCAGATCGGCTTCACCGAGCGAGTACCCAGCCATCACCTGAGCGATCTGCATGACCTGCTCCTGGTAGATGATGGTGCCGTAGGTCTGGCTCAGCACGGGCTCGAGCATGGGCAGGGGGTAGGAAACGGCGGTGCGGCCGTGCTTGCGCTCGACGTAGTCGTCGGTCATGCCCGACTGCAGGGGCCCCGGGCGGTAGAGCGCCACCAGCGCGACCATGTCGTTGATGTCGGAGGGCTTGAGTCGCGTGAGCAGCTCCCGCATGCCGCTCGACTCGAGCTGGAACACGCCCAGCGCGTCACCTGTCTCGAGCATGGCGTAGGTCACGGCATCGTCGTCGGGGATGGCCTCCATGTCGGGGGCCGTGCCGTGGTTCTCCTCGATGAGCTGCAGGGCGTCGCGGATCTGGTCG
Organism: uncultured Enterobacteriaceae bacterium; assembly: GCA_964655065.1. GTDB lineage: Bacteria > Myxococcota_A > UBA796 > UBA796 > DRPG01. The sequence goes on from CAZZLC010000015.1 coordinate 124,739, forward strand.
AGCGTCTTGAGCCCGAGGAAGTCGAACTTGATGAGCCCGATGTCCTCGGCGCTCTTCATGTCGTACTGAACGACGGGCCCGCCCTCGGGCTCGTCGCGGTACAGCGGGGCGTACTCGACGAGCGGCTTGTCGGCGATGACCACGCCGGCAGCGTGCACGCCGGTCTGGCGCGTGGTGCCTTCGATGGCGAGCGCCATGTCGAGCACCCGACGGACCTTGGGATCCCCGTCGCGCAGCGCGCGGAGACGGGGCTCTTGCTCGAGCGCATCCTTCAGCTTGATCCCCAGCTGATCGGGCACGAGCTTCGCGATGCGGTCCGCTTCTCCGAAGGAGAGGTCGAGCACCCGGGCCACGTCGCGTACCGCGGCCTTCGCCTTCAGCGTGCCGTAGGTGATGATCTGCGAGACCAGCGGGGCGCCGTACTTGTCGCGGACGTGGGCGATCGCCTCCTCGCGCCGATCCTGGCAGAAATCGACGTCGATGTCGGGCATGCTGACGCGCTCTGGATTGAGGAAGCGCTCGAACAGCAGCCCGTACCGGATGGGATCGATGTCGGTGATGCGCATCGCCCACGCCGCCAGCGAGCCGGCTGCCGACCCACGCCCCGGCCCGACCGGGATCTGGTTGTCCTTGGACCAGTTGATGAACTCCGCCACGATGAGCAGGTAGGCGGGAAAGCCCATCTGGAGGACGATGTTCAGCTCGTGGTCGAGCCGGTCCCAGTACGCCTGGTGGAGCTCGGGATCGATGCGCTCGAGTCGCTGCTCGAGCCCGACCTTCGCGTACCAACGGAAGTACCCGTCGATGTTGCCCGCTCCTTCGGGCCGCGGTGGGATGGTGCCGTCGACCGGGAGCCCCCAGTCTTTCGACGGGGGGAACGCCTCGTAGAAGTAGGCCCAGTTGGCGTCGGTGTCGGGCTGGGGGTCCTCCGGGGTCACGTCGGGCGGGGTGGTGGCCGGGAAGTGGTAGTTGCCGTACTCGAACTCGAAGTCGCACCGTTGTGCGATGTGAGCCGTGAGATCCACGGCCTCGAGGTCGTCGGGGAACAGCTCCCGCATCTCCTCGTCGGACTTGAAGTAGGCCTGGTCGGTCGGGGCGATCCACCGCCGGTCGTCGCGCAGGCTGCACCCGGCCGAGATCGCATTGAGCAGCTCGTGAACCGCACTGTCGGCGGGTTCGAGGTAGTGCACGGCGTTGGTGACCACGAGAGGCACGCCCAGCTTCGCCGCGATGCGACGGACGTGATCGTTGAGCTCGAGCTGCCCGTCGAGCCCGTGGTCCTGCAGCTCGAGGTAGAGCTGGTCGGGGCCGAGACCCGCCGCGAGGGTCGCCACGGCCGCCTCGGCCGCGTCGGGCCCCGAGCGAGACAGCGTTCGACCGACGATGCCCTTGAGTCCCGCCGTGAGCACGAGGAGGCCCTCGGCGTGCTCGAAGAGCCAGTCGAGGGCGATGCGGGGCTTGTAGTGCATGCCATCGAAGATCGCGCGCGTGACGAGCCGACAGAGGTTGTGGTAGCCGGCCTCGTTCTCTACGAGCACGATCAGCTGGTAGCCACCCTCCTCGCGGTAGGGGTCCTCGTGATCGACGCCCTCGCCCTGGACGTGCAGCTCCGCACCGAGAACGGGTTTGACGCCTGCGTCCTTGCACGCCTTGTGGAACTGCACCGCGCCGTAGAGGTTCGAGACATCGGTGAGCGCGAGCGCCGGCATGCCGAGCTCGGCGGCTCGCTGTGCGAGCGCCTTGACGGTCGCGGTGCCGTCGAGGATCGAGAATTGCGAATGCACGTGGAGGTGCACAAACGACATGGACAGGTCGCTCCCCAGGCGAATTCCTAGTCTACCGTCGGCCAGGACCACGAACTGTCCGCGCCCGACGTGGATACGGGTGCCGCATGGCCACGGTCGTCTCGAGTTCGGAGCTGGTTGCCTTCGTGGACCTTCAGAAGGCGCTTCTCGCCGCCCTGGGCGAGAAGCTGGGGTCGCGCCCCGTGCGGCTGCTCCGGGCCGTCCACGAGGCTGGCTCGAGCGGCGCCTTGCGTCTCGCTGGCGAGATCTGGGTGTGGTGGCGGCGAGGGGCGGGGGTCCGCTTCGAGAGCGAGCGTGGTGAGGTGGTCGACGTGCCAGACCGACTGCACGATGCGACCGAGGTGGACGCCGAGCGCCTCCAAGTGCGCACCGGCCGCCCGCTCCTCGACCTCGCGGTGCTCCTCGGCGAGCTGTGCGACGACGGGCTGCTGGGCGAGGCGAGCCTGCCGGGGCTCCCGGACGTCCAGCGACGGTACCGCCTGGTGAGCGACCACTTCTTTCCCGACCCGCCGTGGGTGCGGACGGGGGCGATCGACCTCCACTACGATCTCGTGGAGCTGCGTGCCTCCACTGTGGAGCGACCTTCGGACGTCGTGGGAATCAGGGTCGACGTGATCCCGGTGCTCGAGGGGCCGCTGTCCGTCGCACTCGAGCAGGCCTACGACCCGACGGCCCGCTACGACGAGCTCCCGAGCTGGCGGCTCTCACTGCTCGTGGGGGCGCTCCGTCGGCTGGGCATGGCGGCCCTCGACACGCCGGATCGCGAGTGGTGGGCGAAGGCGGGGATCTCCCCGTCGGGGCGTGAGCCACGACCCCGGCTCGTGAGGGGGGTCTACGACCTGGCGTGGAGCCTCGCGGACTGGATCGACGACGTGCGGCGCCGCGGGCTCACCCTCTCGATCGTCGGGGTCTGACCCGTCTACGGCATGGCCTGGTGGTTGAAGCCCGAGAGGTCGGGGAAGGCCGTCTTGTCGACGTCGAAGTGATACCGCATGGTCTGCCAGGTGCCGAGGACTCGCTTGATGTAGCCGCGGGTCTCTCGGAACGGCACCCGCTCGACCCACTCGTCGGTGGGCGGGTTGTCGTGGGCGGCGACCCACTTCTTCACGTTGGAGGCGCCGCCGTTGTACGCTGCGAGCGCGAGGAACGGGCTGTTCGACAGCTGCTTGTGCATCGCGTCGAGGTAGCGGCCCCCGATCGTCAGGTTGGTGGGAGGATCGAAGAGCTCGCTCTTGCGTGACAGCGCCACGCCGAGCCAGCCTGCCGTCTGCTTGGCGGTCGCCCACATGAGCTGGGAGAGCCCCCGGGCACCCGCGAACGAGATGATCTGCCGGTTGAAGTTCGACTCTTCGCGAACGAGGGCGTGGAAGAGGCGCGGATCGTACCGGTAGCCGTCCTTCACCGCATCGCGCACCTCGTCGTAGTAGCGGTCGGGGTAGGCGAGTCGGATGATCTGGGGCTCGCGGGGACCGAGCGTGGTGAGGGGGTGGTCGATGATCCAGGCCCGGAAGTCGTCGTGGGCGAGCAGCCAGTCCCCGGCCGCGATCCGGAGCTCGGTGACGAAGGCCTTCTCTTCGGTCTCCCAGGTGAGGGGATGCGAGCGACCGAGCTCGGTCTGCGCTTCCTGCACGAGACCGAGGCGAAGCAGGGCGATCCCGTCGCGTACGGCCGGGTTGGTGAGCCAGTCGTAGCGCACGTGCCACGGCTCGGGCTTCTCTCCGCGCGAGTGGTCGGCGGGGCGCTCGTCGAGCGCCTTCGCCCTCGCAGGCGCGAGCTCGCGCAGGCGGGCCGAGGCGAGCAGCGCGTAGAAGCTGTGCGGCATCTCCTGGCACAGCGCGACCCACCGCTCGATGGCCTCCGCCCGCGCGCCCTCGTCAGCGTTGGGCGCGTTGGGGGCGTCGCGGTCGGGGTAGTAGCGCCAGCGCGCCGCCCAGTAGCGGCCGGACTCGATGTGGACGCTGTTGCCGGACATCGGCAGCTCCGCGAGCCGCTCGGCGATGCGGATCGCCTCGTCGACCTGGCCGTAGTCGTAGCGCGCGAAGGCCAGCCGCAGCGCCGCCTCGGGCACGGTGTCGCCCTCGGGGAACTCCGTGAGCGCTCGCTCCCAGAGCGCACGGGCCTTCTCGACCTCGCCGCCCTCCAACAGCGAGATCCCTCCGCGGGTCAGCGCGTCGTCGGCCATCGACGAGTCCGGATAGAGCTGGACGAGCTGCGCGTAGGCGTCAGCCGAGGCCTGGTACTCCTTGCGACGGAACTGCGCGGTCCCGATCAGGTAGAGCCCGCTCGCCCCGAACGACCCGTCGACCTCGGCACACTGGGCGCCAATGTCCCCGAACTCCGCGATCGACTGGGACAGTCGGTTCTTCTTGTACGCGCTGCGCCCGCGTACGAAGCGGACACGGCAGGCGTCGGTGGTCTTCGCCGCGGCCTGGTCCTTCACGGCCTCGGTCACGACGAGCGCGTTGTCGTACTCTCTGGCGCGCATCCACCGGTCGGCGCGCCGACCCACCTCCTCGAGGGTGGGCTTTCGGCTCGCGTGGTGTTGGGAGAGGAGCGCCTTGGCGACGTCGGATTCCTCGGTGTCGGGGTAGTACGACCACAGGCGCCGGAGCAGCCCGTACCCCTCTTCGGTCGGCACGCCCTTCAGCTCGGCGAGTGCGAGAAGCGCAGCGGCGTTCCCCGGGGCGGGGTCGGGGCGCGACACCGTGTCCTCGAGCTTGGTGATGGCCTCTTTCGTCCGGTCGAGCCCCCGCAGGGCGTCGGCGGTCGCGGCGGAGGCTCGCGGGTAGATCGGCGAGTCGGTCGCGACGACCTTCAGGAACTTGAGCGCCTTCTGGGGCTGGCCGGCTGCTCGCAGGATCTCGCCCTGGACGAGGGCGCGGTAGGCCTCGGGCGCGGACGATGCCGCGATGGGGTCGAGCTTGTCGACCAGCTTGGCCGCAGCCTCGCCGTCGTCGGCGCGAATGGCGGCCCAGCCCTCGAGGAAGGCCAGATCGGCGAGCTCCGAGGCGGAGCGGCCTTCGGGGTCGAGGTCGCCGAGAACCTGCAGGGCGCTGGCGGGGACGCCGGTGCGAAACGCCTCCGGTACGGCGTCGGGGAGATCGAGGGCCAGTCTCCGCATGGGGGCCCCGATCTGAACGGTCTGCGCGGGTTCGGGAGCCGCCTCGACCACGGGGGCGAGCAGCATGCTGGTCAGGAACAGCCACATCACATCGTCCTCGGGCAACGAGCGGGAAGATACCGCGGAGGCGCGCGGCCTGCCGCAACTCCTCCAACCCGGCGGTGACCCGACCTACTCCACGCCGAGCTCGCGAAGGACGTCACTGACGGCGGAAGCGGGGACCCCCACTGGGCGCGTGGCCGAGGGCTGCCACGCGAGGTGGATCCCACGCCGGGCTCGGTCGAGGACCACCTGGTGCTCGAACCCATCCTCGACCACCGTGATGGTTCCCCAGGGACGGGGAGGCGGAGATCGTCGCGGGGACTCCGGGTCGACCTGAGGGAGCTCGGCCAGCGCCGTCACCACGTCCCAGCTCGCGCCGTCTCCGAGGGAGGACTCCCAGGCGGGGCCGTTGCGACGTCCCTCCCAGGTCTCCCCGTTCAGGTCGACGCTCACCCGGTCGGCGGTCGATCGATCGAGCCCGAGGAGCGTGCTCGCGGCGAGCATCTCCGGGGTGAGCTCGAGGAGGGTCGGCTCGAGGGTGGCCGCTCCGAGTCGACCGTCGGATGCTGCCACGAGGGCGCGGGTGCCGTCCAGGGCGACGTCCACTCGCAGCGGCTCGCCGCGGTCGGGGGTGACGACGAGCGACCACTCGGGGTTCGAAGGAGCGCTCCCTTCACCGATGCGGATCGAGCTCCACACGCGAAGCCAGGCGGCCACGCGCTCGGGATCCCCACGCCACTGGTCGGCCACGACCCAGGACCGCCCTCGTCGTCGCACCGTCAGCGCGCGCTCGGCCCCCGAGACGCTGGCGCTCGCGATCTGCTCGGGCGCCCACGCGACGAGGCGTCGATCCGCGAACGCCGAGGCGGGCCGGCCGACGAGAGCGTGGGGCCCGGCGCGGGCCACGAGGACCTCCCCACCGGGACCGCGGACGTAGCTGCGGAATCCCACCTCGGCCGGGTCGCCGAGCACGATGGTCTGCCGCCCTCCGGGTCCGTCGAGGTGCAGGGTCGCCCAGGGCTCTTCGCCGAGTCCGAAGTCTTCGGGGTCGGCCTCGCTCGAGACCGCGACGGGGTCGGCGTAGCGCAGGCCCCGGATCGCGTCGAGGAGCCGCCGCACCTCGGGCTCGTCGGCTGGCTGCTCCACCGTCCCGCCGACCCACCAGGCATCCCCCCGCCTCACGAGGACGACCCCGCCGTCCTCGCGGACGATCTCGACGCGATCGAGCGCAGGCTCGGGCGTGAACACCTCGATCCGAGCCGGCGCCGCGGGCGGTGGGTCGAGCCAGAGCGCCAGCGTCACCGCCACGACCGCCGCGGACAGCACGAAGATCCGGCGGGTCTGCCGCGGCTCCACGGGGTGACCTAGGCGTCGCCGGCCGGCTCCTGCAGCTTGCCGATCACGACCTGGGCAGCCTGCAGGACCTTGCCGTCGACCACGAACCCCTTCTGGTGCACGACGAGCACCTTGCCGTCCTGCTCGGGGTCGGTCACCGGCGTGATCCCGAGCGCCTCGTGGACGGTGGGATCGAACGTGGCGCCGAGGCCCGGCACCTCCTCGAGGCCGAGCTTGCGCAAGGCCTCGACGAACTGCTGGTGCACCATGGCGAGGCCCTGGCCGAAGTCACCTGCCGGAACGTTCTCGAGGGAGCGCTCGAGGTTCATGACGGGGTCGAAGAACGCCTTCGCCATGGTGAACCGCCGCTGTTCCGCCTCGAACTTGGCTCGCGCCTCCATGCGCTCGCGAAACGCCTTGTTGTCCGACTCCATCTCCGTGTACTTCTTCGACACGGCGCGCAACCGCGCCTGCGCCTCCGAGAGCTGACCCTCGAGATCGCGCAGCTGCTGCTTCTCGGGAGTGAGCTCTTCGGTCGCGTCGAGCTCGTCTTCCTCCGCGAGCAGGTCCCGCTCGGGGGGGGCCTCGATGGGCCGGGTCTTCTCGACCGCGGCCGCGTCGGTGTCGGTGGGCTTGTCGACCCCGCTCATGCAAACCTCCAGATGGTCCGAGCCTAATCGCGAGGGCATCCGTGACAAGAGCCCCGTGGGCGACGACCGCCCGGGCGTCAGGACACGAGGGGGTCGGCGCGCGCGTTTCGGTTCAGGCGTCGGAGACCCTGGCTGATCTCTTCGAATCGCTGGCGAGCCACCACGGCGTCGAGCTGACGGTGGAAGGCAAACCACCCGAGGCCGGCGACGAACACGCCGAGCAGGACGATGCCGAGGCCGGCGGCGCCGAGCTGGAGCATCGAGACGAGCCCGATGGTCGCGAGCCCAATCCCCCCGAACCAGGTGCCCCCGCGCCAGCGAATCCAGTGCTCGAGGTGGGTGAGGTCTGCGTCACCGCGCCGGTCGTCGGGCTCCACGTCGCCTCGGGCGGACAGCAGCTCCAGGGCCTCCCCGTAGCGCTGGGCCTGGACGAGCTGGACCACCAGCGCGGTGCGGGCGCTCACGAGGTCGGGCGCGAGCTCGAGGGCCTGGCGGAACGCCGATTCGGCGTCGGCGGTGCGCGACTGACGAGCTCGGCACAGGCCGAGGTAGTAATGGAGGAGTCCGTCGTCCGGGAAGTACTTCGAGCCGACCAGCGCGAGGTCCTCGCCGTCGAGGTGCTCCCCGAGGAAGGCCCCGAGCATCGCGCCGGCCGCGTAGGCGTTGCGATGGAAGGGTTGCTCGGCCACGAGCTCCTTGCTCCGCCGGAGGCCCGCTTCGTAGTCGCCCTTGCGAACGATCTCGAGCAGCTCGTCCCACGGTGTGGGCGCGAGGTCGACGGGCCGCGAGTCCTCCTTGATTCGGACGATCGCCGAGTGATCGGCCCCTCGGCCGGTCAGCACGAAGCCACAGTCCACCGTGTGGTGGAACGCGACGAGGCGCTCGGCGTCACCCATCGTGCGCCCCATGCGCTCGAACGCCTTGAGCGACGCGAAGAAGCGCTCGCGAATGGAGTCGGCCCGAGGGCCCTCGAAGCGGTGAAAGTACAGCAGCAGGCCGCTCGTGTCCGGGTCGTGGGTGACGTACCAGGTAGAGACGCCGTCAGCCTCGGGCTCGATGGGGTCGAACCGGATCTCGGGTCTTCCCTCGACGTTCAGCACCCTGCAGAGGAAGGCTGCGAGCTCACCTGCCAGATCGCCGAAGCTGTCCTCGACCGAGGTCTCGCCGTCGGGGGTCCCCCAGCCGTAGCGGTGGAAGTAGCTGCGGCGCAGCTGGTCGATTCGCGAGCGGCAGTGATTGACCTCGGCGCGTACGAGATCGTTGTCGCGGTAGCGGATGGGCGCGAACGTGATCCGACGCTGGTACAGCCGGATCGAGTCCTCGAAGGTGTAGCGGCGCACCACGCCGTCGCGCCCGACGATCTCCACGGGGAAATCTACGAGCTCGGAGTAATCCTTCCGGTCGTAGCGCTGGAGTTTCCAATTCTTGTCCATCGCCGACCTGTACTCCTCCCTGAAGAGACTAGCAGACAATGCGCAGCACCGTGAAATAGTCGATCGCGGGTCCGCGTACCCCTGCCGACCCACGACCGGAGCAGACTCTGCTGGCCCTGCGACTTCACGATGGACTTGACGATGACGAGCCGGCGCGGATCCTTGCCGCCCGGAACGGCGACAGGACGGCCCGTGCCTGGCTCATCGACAGGTGGAGCGGACCAGTTTACCGCTTTTGTCGTCGCATGCTCGGTCACGATCAAGACGGGCGGGACGCGGCTCAGGACACCATGGTGAAGGTGTTGCGAAACCTGGATCGTTACGATCCCTCGCGACCCTTTGCGACCTGGGTGTTCCAGATCGCTCGCAACACCTGCATCGACGAGCACCGGCGACGCCGCCGTCGTCCCTCGCGAGAGACGAGGGAGATCGCTGACGACCGCAGCCCCTCGCCCTTGCAGATGGCCGCGCATCACCAGCGGGCCGAGATCCTGGAGCGCGCGCTGCAGGACATCCCGCCGATGTACCGGGAAATCATCGTGCTCTACCACTTCGAACACAAGAAATACACGGAGATCGCCGAGGTCCTGGACCTCCCCATGGGCACGGTGATGAACCGGCTGTTCCGCGCGAGGCAGAAGCTCCGGCTCGCCTACCAGGAGCGGGGAGGCGACTCGCCATGACCCAGCACATCTCCGACGGAGACCTCGAGCGCTTCGTGACCGGGGAGCTCGACGAGGTCGAGGCCGTCGAGGTGGCCCGGCACCTCGACGAGTGTGTCTCGTGCAGCAACCGCGCGATCGTCATCGACCCGCTGGCCCCCGCGTTCGCCGCCATCGAGGATCCCGAGGTACCCGACGACTTTGGCGCGTCCGTGCTCGCCCAGCTCGAGCGCCCCCGGCTTCCCCTGCTCGAGCTCGGCATCGGGGTCGGCCTGCTGCTGGTCGCTGCCGGGCTGATCGTGGTCGTGGACGGCCCGGTGCGGCCGATCGTGGACTCGTTCTCCGTCGCGAGGGCGGCGGCCTCGGTGATCAGCGGGTTCGCGTCGACGCTGTCGCTCGGTGAGCAGACGGCGATCCTCATGGTCACCTTGGTGGGGGCGATCGGGACGCTCCGTCTCGCCACGGGCGACCTGTCGGGCGGACTCGGCCGCGGTCGGAGGACCGCATGATCTGGTGCCTGCTCGCGGTGGCCGGGGCGACGGAGCCCGAGCCCACCTTCGTGGGTTCGCGCTGGGAGGTCGGCGCGAACGTCGTGGTGGGGGCCGACGAGCGGGCGCGCGACGTGGTGGTCGTAGGTGGCGACGTGGAGGTCGAGGGCGAGGTACTCGGCAACGTCATCGCGGTCGGGGGCGACATCCGGCTCCAGGGCGAGGGTCGGGTCATCGGGGACACCGTCGTGGTCGGCGGTCGGGTGCGCGGAACCAACGTCGAAGGCAACAAGGTCGCGGTGGGGTCCGAGTCCGACGTCTCGCCCTCGGCCCAGCCCCTCGAGCTCGCGCGCTCCATCTACCACCAGGTCGTCTGGCTCCTCGTGGTCGCGAGTGCGGCGGTGCTCGTCACCGGCGTCTTCCCCAACCACGTCCGACGTGTCGCGGAGCACGTGGAGCACCAGCCCGTGCGCACTGCCGCCATCGGTCTGTTCAGCGGCGGGTTCGTGATCTTGTTCAGCAGCCTCTTCGCGACCCTCACGCTGGGCCTTGGTCTTCCGATCAGCGTGGTCCTCGTTGCGGCGCTCGGCGCTGCCTGGCTGCTCGGCATCGTCGCGCTCGCCCACGCCATCGGCGCCCGTATGGAGCTCGGGCGGACGGCGTCCACCCAGTGGATCGCGGTGCTCGTCGGTATCGTGACCCTGGGGGCGCTCACGATTGTCCCCGTGCTCGGTACGGCCGTGTTCGTGGTGGCGAGCTCGCTCGGCCTCGGCGCGGTCATCAACACCTGGTTCGGCGCACCGATCCCCTCGGAGACGCCGCTCACGCGCCCCTGAGCCACCGCGAGGCGGTCAGGGGAGGTGCTGGTGCACCGACAGTCGGAGCCCATCGAGGTCCGCGAGTGGCTCGTCACCGAGGTGTCGCACGAGCGCCAGGTCGAGCGCCCGGGCCTCACGAAGGCAGCGCTCGGCCTCCTTCGTTCGGCCCACGCTCTGCCAGGCTGCGGCACGAACGAGGAGCAGCGGCGCCCGGTGGGGCTGCACGAGGTCGACGTCGAGCTGCAGGGCCTTCTCGGCGAGGTCGCCGGCCTCGCGGTAGGCGCGTCGCCGCATCGCGAGCTCGGCGAGCCGGAGCAGGGCCACGGGCTGATTCGGGTCGAAGTCGAGCGACCGCTGGTAGTGCTGCGCCGCCTTGTCCTGTCGGTCCAGCTGGGTGTCGAGGATCCGACCCTTCGTCATGTAGGCGTCGACGACGTCCTCGGGCACCGACGCGTGGTAGATGATGTTGTTGTAGACGTTGAGCAGGTTGCTCCAGTCGCCGCGGTCCTCGAGGACGAGGGCCATGCCCTTGAGCGCACCGACGTGGTTGGCGTGCAGCTCCAGCGCCTTGTTGAAGCGCTTGTACGCCTTGTCGATGTTGCCGAGGCGCCGCTCGACGAGGCCGAGCGCGGTGTAGGTGGTGGCCACCTCCAGCCGGTCGCCGGTGCCTCCGGAGAGCTGGAGGAGCGAGCGGTAGACGCGCTCGGCCTGCTTCCACTGCTCGCTCTCGACGTAGAGCGGTCCCACCGCGCGGAGGCTCGGGAGGTGGGTCGGATTCAGCTCGAGGGTGCGCTCGTAGCGCGGCAGCGCCTCGGGGCTGTCGCCCTGGAACCTCAGCATCTCGGCGAAGGAGAAGTAGAAGTTGGCGAGATCCATTCGCACGTCGAAGTCGTCGAGATCCTGGCCGCGCTCGACCACCGGCTCGAGCCGCTGGCAGATCGGCATCGCCTCGCTGTACTGGCCGGCCTCGAAGAGGTGCTGGGCCATGAAGCGCAGCGCGGGCTCGTGGGTCGGCTGCAGCTCCAGGATGCGCTGGAAGAACTGGGCGGCACTCTCGCGGTCGTGCCGGAGCTCCACCTCGATCTCTGCTGCGGCCAGGAGGGCCGCCACGCGCTCCTCGTCGGTGATGTCGGCTTCGGCCTGTAGCGAGAGCGCCCGCACTGCGGCGGACCAGTCGGCCCGCGACCGGGCGGCCTTCTCGAGCCGCCGGGCCGCGATGGCATCGGGGGGAACCACCGAGACGGCCTTCTGGTAGAACACCGCTGCGTCGGAGCGCCCGAGATGGTCCTCGCAGGCGATGCCCACCCGTCGGAGGAGCGCCGCCCGCTCGGAGCCCGCCTGGAGCTCGGCGAGGGCCTCACCGGTGGTCACGAAGACCTCCCACTGCGCGCTCTGCTCGGACAGGGTCAGCAGGTGCAGCAGGGCTTGCTCGTCTCTCGGCGAGAGGTCGACCACCGAACGCCAGGCCTTCATCGCCTCGTCGACGTCGTCGCCGTGGTCCTCGGTGACCTCGGCCACCCGCCGGAGCAGCTCGAGCTTCTCGAGACCCTCGGCGAGAGCGGCTTCGCGCTTGACCACGGAGATGAGCTCGGTCCAGTCTTGCTGGGCCTCGGCGAGGCGCTTGAGCCCGCCGAGCGCCTCAGCATCGTAGGGCACGTACTCGAGGGCGCGCAGGTAGGCGGCTCGACTGTCGTTGGGCTGGTTGGCCCGCTCGTAGACCTCGCCGATGCGACGCTGGTAGCGTGCCGATTCCGCGGCCGAGGACGCCGTCTCGGAGAGCTCGTCGAGGAACTCGATGGCCATCGCCACCTCGCCGCGGGCTCCCGCGATGCGGGCGAGCGACTCGGTGATCTCGCGGTCGGCTGGTGAGGCGGCGTGGAGCTCCCGGTAGAGGTCCCAGGCCGCGTCCGTCTCCGGGAGGTGCTCCGCGAGCACGGTGCGGATCTTCTCGTCGGCCAGCCCCACGGTGCGGGGATCGTTGGTCGACGCCCGACGCCGCACCAGCATCTCGTAGGCCATCGGCCAGTCGCCTGCCTCCTCGAAGAGCTGCTCGAGGAGCACCGTCGCCACGAAGGTGCGGGCCGGATCGTCGGCGAAGGTGGGGAGAGCGTCGTAGAGCGCTGCCGCCGCCTGGCCGGGCTGGCCGGCATCCGCGAGGGCCTCCGCGAGGGCCTCGGGCGGCTGATCCGAGAGCTCGGTGAGCATCCCCGCGGTGTCGGTCGTGGCCACGAGGCCCCGCACGACGCCTTCGAGGGTGCGCTGGGAGCCGGGGGCGGCGCGCTGGGAGATGAGCCAGAACTCGAGCGCCTCGGCGTCGTTGCCGTTGCTCTGCAGGTTCATGCCCGTCCACGAGCCATAGGCGGCGGCGAGAGGCGGCTTGGTGGCCTGGCGGGCGATCGTCGAGTAGGCCCGGAGCATCGCGTCGTTGTCGCCGACCTGCTGGGCCATCGCGGCGGCGCGGGCTGCCACCCCGAGGGGATCGCTCGCCCGGTCGACGAGCGACAGGAATCGCGGCAGCGCGTCGGACGGGCGTCCGGCGGACGCCTCGAGGCGGGCGCGCTCGCCGGCATCCTCGACGGTGTCGAGGCCCTCGAGCAGCTCGAGCGCGAGGTCCTGGGCGCCGAGGCGCAGGGCCATGCGGGCACACGCCCGGAGGGGAGAGCCGTCGACCGGCATGCGGTGGATTCGACGCAGGACCTCGAGCGCACGGGGGGACTTACCGGCGCGGGCGAGCAACACGGCGGCCCGGGCGCCGATGCGCGCCTTGGTGGTCGTGGGCGCACCTTCGAGTGACCGCAGGTAGATCTGGGTCAGCGCCTCCTCGTCGCCGTCGGCGATGCACTGCACCTCGAGTGCGGCCAGGGCGCCGGCGTGATCCGGGTTGTCGGTGAGGATTCGCTGCAGATCGCGTCGAGCGGCGGGCCCGGGACCCGAGGCCTCGGCGGCCGCGAAGAGCCCCCACGCTCGCTCGGAGCGTCCCTCGGCGTGCTTGGCCTCCTCGCGGTAGACGTTCGCGTCGCCAGCCGCCTCGGATGGCCCCGAGACCGCGCGAAGCAGCCAGCGTGCGGGGCGGAAGGTCGGGTCGGCGACCAGGGCCTGGCGCAGGCAGGTACGAGCGGAGGCGTCGTCGCGCACGCGGTCGGCGAAGATGCGCCCGGCTCGGTAGAGGTGGGCCGCGCGACGTTGCGGGTCCTCGGTCGCCGTCCCCGCGGCCCGCAGCACCTCGGCGAGCCTGCGCCAGTTCTCGGCCCGGTGCAGCAGCACCGCCATCTGACCCAAGGTGGACAGGCTGTCGGGTTCGACGTCGAGTGCCGCCTGGAGGTCGGCGATCGCCGCATCTCGCGTCGCCGGGTCGTGGGCTGGCGCCGCGGGCGGGTTCGCGGCTTCGCGGAGGAAGTTGGCCCGCTCGGACGGGTTCTCGGTCACCTGGGCCTGGGCGCGGCGTAGGGACGAGAGACCGGCGCGGTCACCCATCTCCAGGAGCAGCCGCTCGAGGCCGCCGACGGCCACGCTGGCTGCGGAGTCGGCTCGTCCACCCTCGAGGACGGACTGGTACAGCGTCCGGGCCTGCTCCCGATCGTCGCCGAGATCGGCCGCCTCGGCGAGCTGGAGCGCGAGGTACCGCCGCTGGGCCGGGAGGGTGGCGCGCTCGTGGCGCTGACGCCAGAACTGGCGTCGCGCGTCGGGATCGTCGCGGAGCAGTCGCGCGACGCCGTCGGCGGCGGGCGCGGACGCCGGATCGGCCTCGACGGCCCGCCGGTAGGCATCGAGGGCGGCGCTCGGCGTGCCGAGGCGCGACTCTCGCAGCCACCCGAGCCGATACAGCGTGTAGGCCTGGCCGTCCTCGGGACCGAGCGCGTCGGCTTCGCGCGCCAGCGCGTCCTCGAGCTCGATCCACGACTCGCTGTGGATGTAGCCGCCCTGGAGCTCACGGAGCGCGTAGGGGTAGCCCCCGGCCACGGCCGCGTTGAAGCCGGCCACCGCCTCCTCGAGCTGACCTGCGCGCTGATAGGCCCGGGCTGCCTCGGCGTGCCACCACCCGGCCTCGATCTGGCCTGGACGGTTGGCTTCGCTGCGGTAGAGCTCCGCGAGGGCGACGGGGTCGTGGTAGAGCGCCTGCTCGAGGCGGAGGAACGCCGAGGTGTGCCCGGGTTCCGCCGCGAGCGCGTCGCGCAGTCGCTGCCGACTGCCCTCGGCGTCGCCCATCTCGTCGGCCACGGTCGCGGCTTCGGCGTGCATGTCGGCCGCGATGCCTCCCTCGGCGAGCTGCGCGAGCTCGTCCAGGAGCTGGAGTCGCTCGGCGGGGTCGACGCCCGACACGCGAGGCAGCAGGGCGCGCAGGAGGGCGCGGGCCGTGTAGTTGTCGGGCTCGGCGGCGGCAGCGCTCCGGAGGTGCTGGACGGCGACCTCGGGCTGGTTGAGGTGTCGCCAGGCGACGAGGCCCGCCTCGAGGAGGGCGCCGGCACGGGCCGCGCCCTCGAGCATGTCGCCGAGCTCGGCGAGGAGGGTGAGCTGCTCGGCGTAGCGGTGGAGGCGGCCCAGGACCTCTGCGTGGGTGCGGAGCAGCACCGGCGTCTTGCGGCCAGCCGAGCGCGCCCGCTCGTACAGCTCGACGGCCTTCTCGAGGTCGCCCACCTGATGGGCGGCGATTCGGGTGGCTCGCTCCAGGTAGACCGACCGGTCGAGGCGGGACCCGGGGTTGCGGAGGTCCTCGGCCGAGAACTCGGTCACCAACAGGGTGACCACCCGGCGCCAGGCCTCGGGATTCGGCTTGCGGGGCTGGGACAGGGTGAGGGGCTGGGTGACTCGGCGCGGCGTCTGGCGAGGGGTCGCCGCCCGAGGCGGCTGGACCGACGGGAGGCGGGGGGCGGTGGCCGGTGTGGCCGCGCGGAACGACGGGGTCGGATCATCCGACTCCGCGGGGGGCTCCGGCGGGGGCGTGCGCTCGGGAATCGCCGTGCGCGGCGTGGGGGTCGCGCCGACGACCCGGGCCCGGGCGGGCTCGTGCGAGACGCGGAAGGACTCGGTCGGCTGGTTCAGGCGCACCGGCGCCGGGCCCTCCGGCTCGGGGAGGCGGTCCGTCGGAGGGGGCGTGGGACGCGAGGTCACCGCGTCGGGGAGCGGAGAGAGCGGCTCGGGTCCGGCCTCGGGGGTCGGCTCCGGGTCTGGTGCGGGGGCCGACTCGGGCTCGGTGGCCGGACTGGGCCCGGTCGGCGCGAGCTGGGACAGGGGCACGGTGCGGACGGCGTCTTCGGGGTCCTCCGCGGTTTCCTGCGGTTCCGGGCGCTCCGACTCGGCTGGCCCCGGGTTCCGGGTGAAGGCCACGGTGGCCACGCCGTCCTCGAAGTCCTCGGCCTCGGTGCCTTCGTCGTCGTCCTGGTGGTCCGTACCCACGGGGATGGCGATGGTGGGGTTGGGGTCGGCGCGCGGTGGTTCGGGCTCGGCCGTGTCGATGGGCGCCAGCGGCTCGGGCCCCTCGGGCTCGCCGAACGCGAAGTCGGCCTCGGTGGGCTCCTCCATCTCGCCGAGCGGCGGATCGAGGGGCTCGTCGTCGCTCGCTGTCGGCTCGTCGTCGAGCTCCTGGGGAACCTCGGCGTCGACGGGATCGTGCGGGAGCAGGTCGGGGGCGAGGTCGAAGGTGCGGACCTCCGTCGCCTGGCGACTCGCCGGGGGTGGCGCGATCGAGAACGCCTCTTCGGTCGCGGCGCCGAGCCAGCTGGGCTCGGGGGTCGCGAACGGGTTCGGGGCAGCGTGCTGGATGGGCTCGGACGGGTCGACGATCGACGGCGCCGAGGTCGGTGGCGCGGGGGGTCGCTCGGTCGCGGGGGGCGTG
>CAZZLC010000016.1:0-60489 GCA_964655065.1 uncultured Enterobacteriaceae bacterium
CGCCGGACCGGTCCAGCTCGTGTGTCCGGGCCCATGGTCCCTGGCCGGCTGGTGTCCAGGCTACGATGCAGTGTGAGTGGTCCTTGTCCGTGTTGGCCGGGTTCCGGTCACCCGAGATTCCCTATTTTCCGCCCCACTCAGCTCGTCCCGAGTATTCTCCAAGAACGCGGTCAACCCGGACAGCAGAGTGCTGAACGGCATCGTCGGGACCACTGGGTCTGGACACGAACTCGGCCGTTGACTTCCGAACGCGGACAGGCAGCTGCTGGTCAACATCGCAGACCGATCGACCCGGACAGTCAGCCCAACGTTGACTCATCGGCATCGAGGCCAACAAACAACAAAGGCCGGCACCTCGCGGTGTCGGCCTCCTCCATGCCTGCCATGGGCTGGGTCCCGAATCAGTCGACCCGGGCCTCCGAGATGATGTAGACCCGGATCCGGTCGCTCGAGAAGGTCAGCTTGGTCGACTTGTCCTGTCCCGACAAGATCTGCAGGGCCTCCGCCATGTTCCGGTGAGATGGCACCGCCTCGGTTCGGCCGAGCAGCCGCTGCCATCCGCTTCGGATCCGCTCGGCGCTCACGCAGAAGTGACCAGGGTGATCGGGGTGGTAGAGGAACGGACTCCGATCGCCGAACAGCCGGTGCCGCTCTTGGCCGGTCAGCTCGCTCCAGTTGCGGAAGGCGTCGAGGATGTCGGCGGGGGTCCCCGTGCGGGTCCCTGCGGTCGCCACCCAGCCCTCGGCGTCGCCCTCGACGAGGAAGCGCGGGCCCTCCTCGACCCGCCGGTTCGTGACGAGCCAGGCGATGTGCTGCACGAGGCGCCCGTGCGACCCGTCTGGCCGACGGATCCAGTCGCGGGTGATGCCGCGCTTGCCGCCCCGCTTCGCGAGCCATCCCGCGGCCGCCGCGTTGCAGCGCACGACGATGCAGCGCACCCCGATGGCCCGTTCGTCCGCCGCGGTGTGGCGCTCGCGACCGAGCCGGAGAGGATCCGGGTTGTTGGACGTCACGATCATGCGCGGGCAGCCGTGCAGCGTGGTGGACGGCTTGTGCTTCGCCTCGATCGCGTGGAGGTAGTTGGCGAGGAACTTCCGGAAGCCAGCGCTCTTGGCGTCGACCTCGGTCTTCTCGTCGAGGTGGATCACCGGAGAGCGCAGGAGCGCGTCGTTGAACCGGCCCTTGAAGATGTCGTCATAGTCAGCCAGAGAGCATCCGAAATATCGCCCGATCGCGCTCGCGATCATGGACTTCCCGACACCGTGCTCGCCGAGGAGCAGCAGGGCGCCCGTCGGCTCACCCAACCTCGGGAGCGTGGCGAGCCAGTCCAGTACCTTCTCGTGGCCCTCGCAGAAGGCGAGTCGCAGCCAGATGTCGCAGTCGGCGTCGAACACGGGCTCGGGGGCCTCGTCCATGACGACGTGGAGATGCAGCGTTCCGCCCGCATCACGCCCGTGCTCGAAGCGGGTCGCCGAGGTGTAGGAGTAGACCACGCGATCGGCACGTCGACCGTAGAGCTCGTACAGCAACGTCGGTCCGAACGGTTCCCCTCCTGATCCCGGGTCTTCAACCCGGGCCACATGCGCTCGAGCTCGACGCGGACCAGCTCCTTCCGGACGAACACGTAGTTCCCGGAGGGAGTCGCCACGTAGAAACCCGCAGGTCCTGTCGCACACGCGCACAGGTAGGGAGCCTGCTCGTCCCTCGAGCGGTCCGGGATGGACTCGATCGGCGGCTCGTCGCCCGTCAGCCCGGCGAACGGGTCGAAGGCCTCGGCGCCGTCCTGCCTCCATCGGTCGTTGAGATCGCGCGCGTCGGACCACGAGGGGTCCGGAAGTTGGAGCGGACACCGACCCTCGAGGGAGCGGGCGACGGCCTCCGCGTACCCGGCCCCGGCCTCGTTGCGGTCGGTCAGCACGAGCACGTGAGTGCCGTCCGGGATCCGTGCGGCGAGCTCGTCGGTCCACTGCCCGGACCCGATGCCGAGCACGACGTCCGGGCAGGTCTCCGACAACCAGCACGACAGCGTGAGGAAGTCAGGTCCGCCCTCGACGACGTAGACCATCGCCCCCGGTTCCAGCTCACCGCTCTGGAGCAAGGCCACGCCAGCGCCGTTCGCGAAGACGAGCCCCTTGGTCCCCCAGCTCTTGCCCTGTGGCCTCTCCGGGTGCCGCGGGTTGAGGGACTTGAACCTCCCCTCGGTGATCCGCCGCGACCGTACCGAGCGGAGCTGGCCCTGGTGATCGTAGAGCGGGAGCACGACCCGGTGGTCCCGGAGCCAGCACCGTGCCCACTGCGGAGGCCTCGGAGGAAGGACACGCGCCAGTCCTCGCTCCTCGACGCACCCCGGGTCGAGGCACCGAGACTGGAGCCAGGCCGACACCTGCCTGTCCGACGCGATCGGCCGTCCCTCGCGCCACAGCTGCTCGACCTCGCCCTGGGGCGGGTAGGGGTTCTGTCCGGTGGGGTCGGACCGCGGAGGAGACCTGCGGAGCGGGCGTATCGGCGACGTTGCGGCGTCGCAGAACCCGTACTGGGCGAAGAAGCCTCGAGTGCCCCTGATCTCGACCCCGAGCACTGCCGCGGCGAGGTCGAGGCTCGAACCCCCCTGGCCACATCGGTGGCACCGCCAGCCGCGATCGTCGCGGAGGCCGATCGTGGGGCGGGAGCGGTCCTTCTCCTTGCCGCACTTCGGGCACAGGATCCGGTTTCCGTGAACAGCGAGCCCCAGCGCCTCGGCGACCTGCCGGATGCTGTGGCCCTTCGCCTCCGTCATCCAGTGGGGCGTCATGGGACTCCCTCGGTGACGACGAAGGTGACGAGGTGCCCCGGAATTGGACGCACCACGCCGTTATGAGCAAGTAGGCTCATGGTCGCTCCACTGGGCCCGGGGTCCTCGAAGCGGTTGCTGCCAGGCGTGCGCTTCGAGGGCTCCGCACATCCGGGGCCCTTGCGGATGCGCGTCACGGCCACAGAGGCCGCAGATTCAGGTGGTCAGGTCTTCGTCGGCCACCGGACCTGGTCGGGCTTCGTAGACCTGGAAGGGAGACCGGGAGTGCTCGGCGTGCTTGGTGACCTCGTCGGCCTCGACAGCGGCCCGAAGCACGTTGCGAAGCGTGGAGCGGGACCAGCCGAGGTGCTCCTGGAGGTCGCGTCGGCGACATGGCCCGAGCTCGCGGAGCGCCCGGACGAGCTCGCTCTGTCGAGCCGTCGCCGGTCGAGGGCTGCATGCGTCGTTCGCGCGCGCGGACCTGGACAGGCTCGATCCGAGGGCGCTGGTCTCCGCTGAAGAGACCAAGGGGAAGGAGATCATCGTCCCGTCTCTCACTGTCCGGACGTCGAGAGCGCCGGGAGACACGTCGTCGACCGCTTCGCCCAGCGCCTCCACGGATGCCTCGGCATCCGAGAGGAGCCCTGCACGGTGGAGGAGATCGGCCAACACGGGGTTCCTGACCTCCGGCTCGACCGGACCCGGGAACCACAGGGACAGCACGCCATCCTGGACGCGGATCTGGAGGCCACGGTCCAGGGTCGCCGAATCCCAGGATCGCCAGGCGAAGGCGAAGGCGACGAGCGCGCGGCACGCGGGTTCGCCCACCCTCGCGCCGAGCGCGTGCGCGGCGAGCCAGCGGGAGAGTCGACCCGCACTTCCGGTCGCCACGCGTCGTCCGTTCTCCGCGACGCAGAGCCGCATCCCCGGAACGAATCGCTCGGGGTGCACACCGAAGACCGCCAGACCCGCGACCGTCGGCACGACGGCACCTTCGAACCGGACCCCGATCCCAAGCGCGAGCACGCCCTTCAGCAGGTCGCTCTTGCCAGGGACCCCAGCGAGCATCCCGGCGGGGAGCTCGTGGACGAGCCGCTGAACGGCTCCGCTACTCATGGAACCCCATTCGACCTCTGGCAGGGGCTGGAGCTCCGGCGGTAGTTCCGCCGGATCGTGTTCGTCGTAGAGCGAGCTCGGACTGTGCATGACAAGCCTCCCGACAGGCCCGTCTGCCAAGGCCATGTCTTGTCATGGCCGATACGCCGATCGGGAGTTGCCAATCCATTTACGTACGTTCGCCGATACAGCCGGCCCGCTCTCCCTCACCACGCGGGGCTGGGGGCTCCAGACCGCCGAGGCCGTCCAAGACTTACTGACCGAGCCCTCGCACCGAGGACGGTCAGCGATGCGAACATTTTCGCCATGCGCCCGTCTGGCAGAATCTCCAGGATGTACTTCCGCTCTGGCCAGGTCGCACTCGACGGGGACTCTCGCGGTTCCCGTGGCCGATCTGTGCGAACTTGCAGCTCGCAGCGTCCTGGACCTACTGACCGGAATGTGGTGAGCGCTTCGGTCAGCGAAATCGGTCGATCTCGCAGGCGCCATCGGTCACGTTGAAAACGCCATCGCATCACATGGAGGTCAACTGATGACCCGACGCCGCTTCTACCTCCGCGCGCCGCTCGTCCAAGCCGTACTCGACCGCAACCACCTCACGCACGTGCGATTCGCCGATCACCTGGGGCTCTCCCGCTCCTACTGGAGTCAGATCTTCAACCGCCGCCGTCCACTCTCTCCCGACGTCCGCCGCGACCTGCTCGGTAGTCGCTACCTCCACGATGTGCCGGAGGCAGATCTCTGGGACGTCGTCGAGGAGGCGCGGGTCTCCATGGGCGCCAGAGGAGGAGCCTGACGAATGCCGTCTGACCTGTCGCCTCCGAAGGCAGTCCGGACTCGGGAACCGAGTCTCCGTCCCCATGGACCAGGCGTCCGCTCCAGCGCTGCACCGCAGCCAGCGCAGGCAAGCTCCGCACTCCACACGAACTCACCGAATTCTCGGAGGTCCGACCTCCTCTCGCGCCGCCAGGCCGCCTCCTACCTCGGGGTCAGCCTCTCCTGGCTCGCACGCCGTCATCCGGGTGTGGATGGGCCCCGAGAGGTGCGCATGGGCAGCCGCCTCTACTACCGCGTCGCCGATCTCGACGACTTCATCGACAACAACTGCACAACCCCGGAGTCGAGCCCGTGGGCCTCTACAAGCAGCCCAAGTCCGAGAACTGGTACGTCCGCTTCGCGTTCCACGGTCGCGAGTACCGCCGATCCACGGGCACGAGCGATCGTCGAGAGGCTGAAGTCGTCGCTCGACGCATCCGCACCGACATCGAAGCCCGTCGACCCGTCGTCGCACGCGTCACCAGAGTCCGACTGATCGATCTCGTGGGGTTCGACGTCGAACGTGCGATGGCCGTCGGGGTCACGGACGCCCAGATCGCGTCGATCGCGTTGTGCTGGCGCCACCTCTGCGCTCACTTCGGCGTCGATGCCGACCCACAGGCCATCACGTACGAGGCGTTGGAGGCCTACCTGCGCCATCGTCGACAGAGCGGTGCCCGCGGCCAGTCGCTGCGCAAGGAGCGGCAGGCGCTCTCCCGCGGCCTCAAGATCGCGAAGCGCCGGGGTCTCATCGCCGAGATCCTCGAAGACTGGCCGACGATCCGGAACGACCCACCGAACGCCAGGCAGCGGGGGAAGCTCCACCCGCCCGACGTGATCGCGCAGTGGTTGGCCGCCCTCGAGGCCGAACCGAAGGGGTGGGCCGCCCGCCGCCAGGCCGAGGTCGCCCTGTTGACCGGCCTTCGCGCCCACGAGCTCCGCCGCCTCACCTGGCGCTGGGTCGTGCTCGCCCGGACCGATTCCGAACCCGTCCCTGCCTACCTGCACCTCCCGGCGGAGGCGACGAAGACCCGGCAGCCCCGCCCGATCGGCCTGGTGCCGCGAGCGCTGGAGCTCCTCCGCGAGCTCGCGCAGGGCAAGGGACCTGACGAACCGCTTCTCCCCGGCGTCTACGCCAAGGCCTTTCGCCACGCGTGTGTTCGCATGGGTTACGACCAGGTGATCACGCTGCGGGATCTCCGGCACGTGCACGGGACCTGGGGGAGCTGCACGGGTGACGTCCGAGCCGTGCAAGCGGCCCTCGGTCACGCGGACCTCCACACGACGGCGCGCTATCTCCACGCCACCGTCGGGCGCACAGCAGCCATCTCGGTCGCCGTCGCCGAGGAGCTCGAGAAGGCACAGAGTTCGGGCCAAACAGCGGGTCGACAGCGGTCTCTATGAGCAATACTCGGCTTCGAGCAGGAGGCCCGGATGGGGCTCTACAAGCAGCCGAACTCCGAGATCTGGTACGTGCGGTTCAAGCTGCGGGGCAAGGTCTACCGCCTGTCCACTGGCACGACGCGCCGCCGTGACGCCGATCGGATTGCCACGAGGCTCCGGGCCGACATCGAGTCGCAGTGTGCGCCACCCGAGCCCGAGCCCGAGCCCGAGCTGGTCGATGTTGGCGCGACGCCACCGGCGGCCGCCGCGGAGCCGGCGACCGAGTCCTGCACACCGGCGACGACGCTGGCGGACCTCGCCAGGTTCGACACGGCTCGCGCCGCCGCCACTGGCGTCACCGCCGCCCAGCAGCAGTCCATCGAGCTCTGTTGGCGCCACCTCTGCGACACCCTGGGTGCCGACACCACGGTCGCCGCCATCACCTACGACGTCGTCGAGGACTACCTCCGCCGTCGTCGCCAGACGGGCGCACGCGGCCAGTCCCTTCGAAAGGAGCGCCAGGCCCTCGCCCGCGGCCTCAAGATCGCCAGGCGCCGTGGTCTCATCGACACCGTCCTCGACGACTGGCCCACCATCCGCAACGACCCGCCCAAGCCCGAGCAGCAGGGCAAGCTGCACCCGCCCCAGGTCGTCGCCGACTGGTTCCGTGTGCTCGAGACCGACAAGCGCGCCAAGGGAGCGCGGGCCCAGGCCGAGCTCGCCCTCCTCACCGGACTTCGCGCCGAGGAGCTCCGCAGGCTCACCTCGCGCTGGGTCGTCCCCGCAGACCCCGACGCCCCTGTTCCCGCCTACCTGAAGCTCCCTGCGGCCTCGACCAAGACGCGCCAGCCTCGGCCCGTGGGCCTCGTGTCGCGCGCGTACCAGCTCGTCCAGGAGCTCGCGGTGGGCAAGGGCTCCGACGAGCCTCTCGTCCCCGGGCACCACCACCGGGCCTTCCGCTCGGCGTGTCGCCGCATCGGCTACGACCAGGCGATCACGCTCCGCGACCTCCGCCACATGTACGCCACGTGGGCGGGGCAGTCAGGCGACATCCGCGCCGTGCAAGCGGCGCTCGGCCACTCGGATCTCCGCACCACGGAGCGGTACCTCCACTCCACCCTCGAGCGGACCGCCGCCACGTCCGTCGCGGTGGCCGAGCACCTGAGCCGGCACACCCAGATCGACGATGTTCGGCCTTCTTCGAGGGTAGAGCCTCCACCCATCCATCGCGGCGCATCTGAACACGAGCCCAGCGAGCATAGTCCGGCGAGCGAATCTGGCGTTGCTTCCAAGACGACGCGCGATTCCCGTGGTCGACCACTGCCCACTGAACGGGTGGGTAGTGTGCAGGGCGCTGCTCGTCAGAGCAGCCATTCTTCCGAGTCAATGTCCGAGCCCCGAGGTGGAGGCTCCGAAGCTGAACGCGAAAACAGTAGGCATAGGCGTCGCCTCCGGACCAGGCTTCCATCCAGCGCAACGCTCGATTCGCCTGGCGTTGGACCCAGGACCCGCGCGGCCACCCGGCATACCGGGGCCGGCATACCCTCCGACACCGCGCATCCTCGGTATCCAGAAGGGTCGGGAACGACGCCCGAAATGACGAGTCGGGGTGGTGTGATTCGAACACACGACCACCTGCTCCCAAAGCAGGTGCGCTACCAGACTGCGCTACACCCCGTGCGACCAGCCATAACGGGTGCCGTTGGGCCGGCCAACCACCACCCCGTCGGGTCAGATCACTCCGCTGGTGGGCTGGATGCCCCAGGCGTCGCCGCGATCTCCGCGCCCACGTCGAACGCCTTCTCGAGCCGAACCCCCGCGATCGCGTGGCAGCGAGCGCACGAGCTCATCGTCTGGCGGAACACCACTCCCCGGTCCGATGCGTCCGTCACCTCGCGAGCGCGCTCACCAATCCTGGCGTACTGCGCGAGCTGCTCCTCGGTCCCCGGGTGGGTTGGTGCGGTTCCGTGGGCGGCGGCGCCGTTCCGCCAGGCCGTGTCGTCACCGAGCGTCAGCCCCAGCCACATCCAGTACCAGGCGCGGCGATGGTCGCTCTCCGGCGTGCGGTTGCCCATCCGCTGCTGCTCTGGCGAGAGCGTGGGCCCGTCCTTGACGCTCTCGTGGCAGTACGAGCAGCTCTCGGACAGCGTCCCCAGCCGCGCTGCCGCCTTTTCCACCGTCTTCACGTTGGTCAACCGGCGCGCCGCCGTGCGCATCAGGTCGACCTTGCCGAACCAGGACACCGGCACGTTCCGCGTGTAGTGGTCGAGCTCGCCGGCCGCCTCGTGGACGGTGCTCACGTCACCGCGGGCTACCCCCCACGCCACCCGCGTCGCCGAGTCGAAGTGCTCCCGCATGTGCTCGACGGCCTTCTCCTGCGAGCCGTACGGCGGCTCGGCCTGTGCCGTCCACGTCAGCATCAAGATCCACACGGGCGCCTCCCTGTCACGCTGATCCGATCGAACCGCCCTGCAACCCACGTGCCGATCACTCGAAGGGCAGGCCCTGGCTCGCGCACAGAAACCGCACGAGCGGCGCCGAACGCCCGAAGATCGCCGCCACCTGCTGCACCTGTTCCTCGCCGGTGACCTGCGCCTCCTCGAGCGACGTCATCACCGCGAACGACTTGCGCTTGAGGTCGTCCACGTGAACGTGGTCGGCGTCATAGCCCCGGGGGGGACGCTTGAGCGAATCACCGAAGAACGCCAGGTTGGCCTCCGCCATCGCCTTGGAGACCGACGTCCACCCGTCCGGGTCGGCCACGATCTGGTCGCGGACGTGCCCGAGCGTGGCATTGTCGGGTTGCCACATCCCCGCTCCGACCGACACGTCGCCGGGCGCCAGGTGCAGATAGAAGCCAGGCGCGTGCACGTCACGCGAGGACTGGGCGTGTCGGAAGTGCAGCCCGACGTGGTCCTTGTAGGGCGACTTGTCCTTGCTGAATCGGGTGTCGCGGTAGATTCGGAACATCGAGCCACCCTGCCTCTTGGCGATGGCCTCGAAGTGAGGGCTGATCGCCTTCAGCTCGGGCCCCATCGCGGTGATGAACGCCATCGCGGGCGCCAACACGTCGGACTCGTAGCGGGACTTCTGACCTGCGAACCAGTCGCGGTCGTTGTGCTCTCGCAGGTCCGCGAGGAAGCGGAACAAGGCGGGTGTGATGTGGGCCACGGACACCTCCGGTCGTGCGTCATCGTCACGACGGTCGAGCTTCGCCGGGATCGACACGGTTTCACGAGCTACCATCCCGGCTCACGTCTGGGAGGACAGGATGGCCAACATTCCACAGGACGAGGGCCGGGGGAACTTCGGCTCGCTGGTCGGGTTCATCATGGCGGGCGCGGGGTCCGCGATCGGCCTCGGGAATATCTGGCGCTTCCCCTACACGACGGGCGAGAGCGGCGGAGCGGCCTTCCTGCTGGTCTACCTCTTCTTCGTGTTCCTGATCGGCGTTCCGGTCCTCTACGCCGAGCTCGCGATGGGCCGTGCCTCACAGCGCAACCCGGTCGGCGCGTTCGCGGCCCTGGGCCCGGGTCGGAGCAGCCCCTGGGTCGCGGTCGGCGGCCTCGGGGTGCTCACGGGCTTCGCGATCCTCGCCTTCTACAGCGTCATCGCGGGATGGACGCTCGGCTATGTCGTCGCGGCCGTCTCGGGGCGCTTCTCGGGCGCCATCACCTCCGAAGAGAGCAACACGATCTTCGAGGCGCTGACCTCCGATCCGACCCAGGCCATCGGCCTCACGGCCGTCTTCCTCGTGATGACCGCGCTGGTGGTGCGCGGGGGCGTCCAGAAGGGCATCGAGCGTGCCACGAGCATCCTCATGCCCGTGTTCCTCGTGCTGCTCGTGCTCCTGGCCGTCCGCTCGCTCACCCTGCCGGGGGCGATGAAGGGCGTGGAGTTCCTCTTCATGCCCGACTTCGCCAAGATCGACATCGTGGTCGTGGTGAAGGCACTCGGCCAGGCCTTGTTCAGCCTCTCGCTCGGCATGGGCGCGATGATCACCTACGGCTCCTACCTCGACCGCAAGAGCAGCCTCCCGTTCGCGGGCGCCACCGTCGCCGTGTTCGACACGGCCATCGCCATCCTCGCCGGGCTCATCATCTTTCCGGCCTTGTTCGCGTCGGGTGTGGAGCCGTCAGCCGGACCGGGACTGGTCTTCGTCGTCATGCCCACCCTCTTCGAGGCCATGCCGTTCGGTCAGCTCTTCGGCATCGCCTTCTACCTGCTCCTCGCGACGGCCGCGCTGACCTCGACGGTGAGCCTGCTCGAGGTGATCGTGTCCTACCTGGTCGACGAGCGCGGCATGGGCCGCGAAGTCGCGGTGTGGAGCACCACGGCGGCGTGCTTCCTGCTCGCGCTTCCGTCCGCCCTCGCGTTTGGTGGGATGTCCTTCTTCTCGGATCTTCCCGGGGTCGGCATGGACTTCCTGTCTCTGCAGAACGCGATCTGGGGCAACTACGCGCTGTCCCTCGGCGCCCTGTTCATCTCGCTGTTCGCGGGCTGGGTGTGGGGCGTCAAGCCCGCCCTCGACGAGATGACGGCCTCGGGCCACGCGCTGCCCGCCTCCGCCGGCTGGGGCTTCCTGGTCCGCTTCGTGTGTCCGGTCGCGGTTACCGCTCTGCTCGTCTACATCACGGTGACGGGCGAGTTCTTCTGACGAACGGACGCCCTCTGGGCCGGGCCGTCTCGGGAGCGTCGACGTCGACGGAGTTGCCTGGTGGAGCGGCTCTTCCGCGCACGGTTCCCCGAGCGCAGCCTGTCCACGCTCGTTGATCTCACGCTGGCACCGTCGCCGAGCCGATCGACTACAACGTCCGAAGGTAGGCGGTCATCGCCTGCACCTCGAGCATCGTGAGCTGCGAGGTTCTTCCGTGCAGGTCGCCACCCCCACACTCGGGGTTGGTGAACCGCTCCTCGAGGGTCTGCGCGCAGCCATCGTGCATCAGTGGCGTCCGGCCACCCACCCCGAGGAGGCTCGGCGTCTTGAAGGCGTCGTCGCCAGCCCGCACGACGTGGAGGTTCGAGTCGGTGAGCTGATCCCCCACGTGGCACGCCGTGCAGCCGACCGCCGCACTCTCGAACAGCTTCCTGCCTTGCTCCACCAGGCCGGGTTCCTGGACCTCGCTGCGCAGTGGCGGCAGGTCGTCCATCCAGTCCGCGAGGTCGTCGGTGCTCTCGGGCGGGAGCTCCTCGCCTCCCATGCGCCCGACGAAGACATCGTGCATCAGGTCGTCGAGAGACTCGAACTCCCCGTCCCAGTGAAACGGCGCTCGCGATCCGACGCCGCCCGCGATGTTCTGGGTGCGCCGGGGCCCGAGGTCCTCGAACACCCAGACGTGCCCGTCGTCCTGCCCCTCGGGGTGGCAGGTGGCGCACGCCATGCCCGTGCTCTGGGCGGTGTGGAAGACGGTGAAGGCCTCGGCGGTGGCCGGGTCGGTCTCGCCGAGCGTCCGCACCACGCTGCCGTCCCACAGCCGCGACGGCTCCCTCGCGAACAGCCACGGGAAGCCGTGGACGACCGTGATGCTGGTGGCGAGCTCCTCGAACCCGGTTGGGCCGATCGGCACGTCGAACAGGCAGTGGCCTGCGTCGGTCGCCAGATCCAGTGGAAGGTGCGTGGTGCCGCCCGTGATCGGTCCGAACGCGGCATCGCTGCTCGACGCGCCGGCGTTGGGGACGAAGAGCTGCCGATCGTCGAGCGCGAAGTCGTAGCGAGGGCCCGCCCCCAGCAGTGCGCCACCGGTGCGCACCCGGAAATCCGACGTGAAGTGGGTGAAGTGAGTCGACGTCCGTGCCGCAGCGGGCTCGCAGGCGTTGCCGCCGTAAGGGTTGTCCCCGCCGTCGGGATCGATCGGATCCCGGGGGTCTTCCTCGACCGGGTCCAGCGAGATGGCCTCGGTGGTCGCGCCGAGGTGCATCACGAGCACCCCGCCGTCGGGGTGAGCTCGCATCCGCCAGGCCACGGCCGGCGCCTGGTGGGGCTGGTCGGTCCCCTCGAAGCTCGGCACGAGACGGGCCTCGCGAGCCAGCGAGACCCGGTCGAGCGCGATCGCTCGCGCGCTGCGGAACGTCGACAGCCAGAGGTGCTCCTCGGTGACGACGACGTCTCGGAGATCGGGCTCGACGATGGTGCTGCGCCGCACCTGTAGCGCCTCGTCGTACTCCACGACCCTCCCCGACGCACACGCCACGAAGACGCCGCCGAATCCAGCATCGACGCCTCGCGGCTCCGCACAGGCCGGCGCGGTCGCGAGCACCTCCCCGTCGGTCAGTCGGATCGCCGCCACGTCACCCGACCCGCGCAGCGAAACGTACGCCGTTTCGTCGGCCAACGCGATCCGGAAGGGCTCGCTGTGCTCCTCGAGCGACACGCTCACGATGATGTCGGAGTCCACCGTCGAGGCGATCACCACCTCGTCGGTGCTCGGGTCGGCAATGACCACGCGGTGGGGGTCGCTGGCCATGGTGCCCCCGTAGAGCGGCACCGTGCCCCGAGCGGTCGACGGGCCCCCGATCGGCCCGTCGGGAACGTCTTCGATGGGAGGAACGTCGACGTCGGCCGGCTGTGGGGAGCCTGGCAGGGTCACCTGGCTACAGGCCGTCAACAGGGTCGACCAAGCGAGTCGATTTGTCATCTCGGAACCTCCCAACCCGGATCATCCTTTCACGACATCTCCGGCCTCGCTGACCGAACTGGAATTGAAGGGGCTTGAGTCAGCCCACGGCGGAGCCGTAGAATCCGAGGATGAATGCTCCCCGCACCCCTGCTCCGCCCGCCACGGTTCTCCGAGGCGGCCTCGTTCACGACGGAACCTGTGCGCCCCCCGCGAGCGTCGACGTGTGGATGCGCGACGGGGTCGTCGAGGCGCTGACCCCACACGGTCGGCGTCCCGCGACTCCAGACGTCGAGGAGATCGACGTCTCCGGCCACTGGGTGATGCCCGGGTTCGTGGATCTGCACACCCACTACGATGCCGAGGTCGAGGTGCTGCCCGGCCTGTCGGAGTCGGTCCGGCACGGCGTCACCACGGTGGTGCTCGGGAGCTGCGGGCTGTCCATGGTGATGGGCGAACCCGAGGCCCTCGCCGACATGTTCTGCCGCGTGGAGGGCATTCCCCGCGAGGTGGTGCTGCCGCTGCTCCGCGACACCAAGGACTGGGACGATCCGCGCAGCTACCTCGAGCACCTCGAGGGCCTCGCCCTCGGCCCCAACGTCGCGGCGATGCTCGGCCACTCGACGATTCGCGCCCACGTCATGGGGCTCGGGCGCAGCCTCGACGAGGCGGTCCGACCCACCCCGAGCGAGCTGTCGGAGATGGAGCGACTCCTCGAGACCGCCCTCGACGCGGGCTACCTGGGCCTCTCCATCAACACGCTGCCGTGGGACAAGATGGACGGCGAGCAGTTCCGCAGCCGGCCTACCCCGTCGGTCTACGCGCGGTGGTCGGAGTACCGCACCCTGATGCGCATCCTCCGCCGGCGTGACGCGGTTTTCCAGGGCGTCCCCGACGTGTCGGCGAAGCTCAATGCCGTGCACTTCTTCCTCGGCTCTCTGGGGTGGTTCCGCAGGTCGCTGCGCACCATGATCATCACGCTCCTCGACGCGAGGGCGGAGCGCTTCTCGTTCCACCTCGTGGGCCTCGTGGCCTGGCTCGTGAACCAGCTCGGCGGGCGCTTCCGCCTCCAGTCCCTGCCTCACCCCTTCGACATCTGGTCGGACGGCCTCGAGGTCCCCGTGGTCGAGGAGTTCGACGCAGGCACGCAGGCGCTCGGGCTGAAGGACGCGGAGGCGAGGTCCGCGCTGCTGCGGGATCCTGCGTACCGGCGCCGGTTCCGCCGGGAGTGGCGGAGCTGGTTCGCCAAGGCCTACCATCGCGACCTCGACGAGGCGACGATCGTGTCGGCACCCGACCTGACGCTCGCCGGCCGCACGTTCGCCGACGTGGCCCGAGAGCGCGGCATCGACCCGGTCGACGCGTTCCTCGACCTCAACGCCGAGCACGGCAACGACCTGCGCTGGAAGAGCGTCATCGGCAACGATCGTCCACGCTGGGTGGAGTGGATCGCGTCCCACCCCGCCGTCCTGATCGGGTTCTCGGATGCAGGCGCCCACCTGCGCAACATGGCGTTCTACAACTTCGGGCTTCGCCTGTTGAAGCGCGTCCGGGACGCAGAGCAGGCAGGGCGGCCCTTCATGACCGTCGAGCGCGCGGTGCACCGGCTCACCGCCGAGATCGCCGACTTCATCGGCGTCGATGCCGGACGCCTCGTGGAGGGGGCGCGGGCCGACGTCGTGGTGATCGACCCCGACGCCCTCGACGACTCGCTCGAGGCGGTCCACGAGGCCCCCATGGACGGTTACGCCGCTCTCCACCGGCTGGTGCGTCGCAACGACGCCGCGGTGCGCGGGGTGTGGGTCGGGGGCCACCAGGCCGTGGATCGGGGCGTACCCACCGAGCTCCTGGGCACGGAGCGGCTCGGGCGGGTCCTGCGTCGAGCGGAGAACGCCGACCCGGTCACAGCGCCCACGACCCCACGGTAAACGCGATCACGGTCGCCCAACCCGCGAGCAGCAGGTTCAAGATGAGGCCCGCGGTCGCCATGTCCCCTGGTGACACGCCCGCTCCCTGGGCAGCGATGGCGTTGGGGGGCGTCGCGGCGGGCATCATGAACGCGCAGCTCGCGCTGATCGTGGCGGGGAGCATCCACAGGACGGGGTCGGCTCCCGCTCGGAGCGCGCCCGCGGCGAGCAGGGGAAGCAGGATCTGCGTGGTCGCGGTGTTGCTGGTCAGCTCGGTGAGGAAGGTCACCCCGAGGCACACCAGCCCGACCGCGACCACCGGAGGCAGCGTGGTGAGCACGTCGGTGCCCTGGGCGAGCCAGTCGGTGAGCCCGGTCGCCTTGACCTGCGCCGACAGCGCGAAGCCGCCGCCGAGCAGGAACACCACGCTCCACGGGACGTGCTTGTCCACGTCGTCGAAGTCGAGCAGGAAGGTGGCACGCCCCTCGCGGCGGACGGGGATCACGAACAGGGCCACGGCAGCGAGGATCGCGACCCAGGCGTCATCGACGAGACCCTGCAGGCCGAACTCTCCGGACCACCCCGTGACTTCGACGACCCCGAGGTCGAGCGGCTTGCGAAACAGCCACAGGAGCGCCGCGGCCACGATCACGCCCACCACGGCCAGCTCTCCGGGCCGCCACGGCGGTACCTCGGGGGCAGGCGTGTGGCCGCTCTCGCTGGACGGCACCAAGAGGCGGGTGACCACCCACCAGGCCGCGGGAATCGCCACGATCGAGAAGGGCACCCCCACGAACATCCAGTCTGCGAAGCCGACCTCCTGTCCCGTGGACTCCCGCAGCACGCCGGCGAACACCGCATTGGGGAACGTGCCCACCAGCGTCGACACCCCCCCGATGCTCGCCGAGTAGGCGAGGCCGAGCGCGAAGGCCGAGCGGACCCGGACGGGGTTGGGCACGTCCCGCGGCGCGAGGGAGAGTGCCAGGGGCAGCAGCATCACGGTGGTGGCGGTGTTGCTCACCAACCCCGAGAGCACCCCCGTCGCCACCATGAGCCCGAGCAGGCGCCACCGCGGTGAGCGGCGGGCCGCCTCGAACCGCAGCAGTCGAGCCACGATGCGCTCGTGAAGCCCCACGGTCTCCATGGCCCGGCCGATCACGAACCCACCCAGCATGAGGAATACGAGGGGGTTCGCGTAGGGAATCGCGGTCTCCCGGACGCTCGCGATCCCGAGGACCGGAAACGCGAGCAGGGGCACGAGCGCGGTGACCGTGATCGGCAGCACCCCGCCGAGCCACCACCAGGCCATCAGCCCGGTGATGCCGAGGGTCCGCCATCCGGCCGGCGAGAGTCCGGCGGGCGGCTCGGAGAGCAGGACGGCGACCACGAAGGCGAGCCCGATCCCCACGCCACCCACACGATAGGCAGGCCGCTGCTGCAGGACTTCCCACTGGGCCGCACCCTG
Organism: uncultured Enterobacteriaceae bacterium; assembly: GCA_964655065.1. Taxonomy (GTDB): domain Bacteria; phylum Myxococcota_A; class UBA796; order UBA796; genus DRPG01. The sequence goes on from CAZZLC010000016.1 coordinate 16,072, forward strand.
GGCCAATCGTTCGAGGATGGTTCGCATCGCGGCCACTATCCTCGGTGCCGCGCCGTGGGCTATGGTGGCCGGCGCGGATCAACGGAGTCGATCATGTGGGCACTGGTGGCATTGTGGGCATTCTTCGGTACAGCCTGGGGACAGGTGGACCCCCGGTGCCTCGATCTGGCCAACGCCGGCCCGCCTGCGGACTACGACGAGCAGGCCCAGCAAGACTTCTTGCAGAACTACTACGCGCTCGCCTCCTCGTTCTCGGCGAACCACGGTCCGGTTCCCCACGACGCAGGCCGCGCGATGGTCGGCATCGACGCTGGCCTGATCCCGCCGCTCGGCTGCGAGCGGCGTCTGGTGCTCAACTACACCAAGACCGAGAACACGAACCGCTCGCCGGTGATGCCGCGCTTCCGCTTCTCGGTGGCCGGACCGGCGATCGGCCAGATGGTGCCTTACGTGGGCGCCGCGTTCCTGCCGCCGGCGCGCCTGGGGCAGCAGTCCACGGTGCTCATCTCGTTCGAGGCGGGCGTGGGCTTCCAGTTCGGGGAGCGGCTCCAGTTCGGGGCTCGCTTCCACGCCACCAGCCACAAGACGGTGGGCGAGATCTCGGGCCCGCGTCGCGAGAACGACCCCACGTTCAACGACCAGTTCACGGCCCAGACGCTCGGCGCGGATCTCTCGCTCGGCTACCGGATCGACACCCTGGTTCCCTACCTGTCGCTCGGTGTGACCGACGCGAGCACCTTCTACTACGTCGGTGACGACAACGTCGCCGTCAACAACTTCCACCCCTACTTCGGACTCGTCGGGTCGCTCGGGGCCGATGCGCTGATCGCGAGCCGCCTGCGCCTCGGCGGCGAGCTCTACGGGGCCTTCGGCGGCTACTCCCGGCCCGACCCGACCGTCGACTCCGTCACGCCAGCGTCGCGCTACGGCCGGCTCTTCACCGTGCGGCTCCGGGTCGGCTACGAGCTGTGAGTCACGCCTCGGGGGCGATGGCGTGCGCCATCAGCTCCTCGAGGGTGACCGTGTCGAGTGCGCGCTCGTGGGTTCGCTCGAGGTAGACAGGGCAGCCAACCCCCGCGTGGTGGGCTTGGCGCCAGCTGCCCGCGCACACACACCAACAGTCCCCTTCCTCGAGCCCGGGAAAGCCGAAGCGAGGCTCCGGCGTGACGAGATCGTTGCCGCGCTCGCGGAGGAACTCGAGGAACTCGGCGGTCACCTTGGCGCAGACGGTGTGGGAGCCTCGATCGCGCGCGTCGGTGTTGCAGCAGCCGTCGCGGAACCATCCCGTCTTCGGGTCGTGAGAACAAGGCTCCAGCGGTCCTCCCAGCACGTTTCGCGACGGCTCCATGGCTCCTCCTGCCGCGACCCGGTAACGTTCCGCATGGCACTCGACCTCGACGGCGCACGGCGCTTCGTTCGGGAGGTGCGACCCCCGCCCGGCCGAGTGGTGCTCTGCGCGCTGACCGGCTCTCACCTGTACGGGTTCGCCTCCCCCGACTCCGACCTCGATCTCAAGGGACTCCACCTCGCGCCTACCGAGGGTCTCCTCGGTCTCGGCACGATCGAGGAGACCCACGACGTCACCCAGGTGGTCGACGGGATCGAGTACGACCTCACCACCCACGAGCTCGGGATGGCCCTGCGCGCGGGACTGAAGGGTAACGGCAACGTGTTGGAGAGAATCGCGAGCCCGATCCAGCTCTTCGAGACCGACGAGCTGCGGGAGATCCGCGACCTCCTGCCGCGGATGCTCTCCCGTCGAGTCCACGCTCACTACGCGGGGTTCTTCAGGCAGACCTGCCAGTTCTTCGATCGGGAGCCCCGGGCCAAGACACTGCTCTACAGCATCCGCGTCCCGCTGACGGGGATCCACCTGCTGGAGACGGGCACGGTGGAGGCGAACCTCGCCTCGTTGGCCGAGGAGTACGGCGTCTCCGGGGTCCACGAGGTGATCGCGCACAAACAGCAGCACGGGGAGAAGGCGGTGATCGTGCCGGAGCAGGCGGCGCCGCTGCGTCGTCAGTGGCCCGCCCTCGAAGAGCGACTCCTCGCGGCACGCGAGGCCTCGCCGCTCCCCCCCGAGCCCCAGGGGCGCGACGTCCTGGAGGACTGGTTGATCCAGGTACGCCGCCGCGAGCTGGACGCGCCCGATCAGAGCCGGAACGCCACGCCGATCCGCTGAACGTAGCCGCGCGGCCGGATCGACCCGACGTCTCCGATCGACGCGCGACCGATCCAGCGGTGGCCGAACTCCGCGTAGGCCGAGAACCAGTGGTCGGGCACCCGGAGCTCGAAGCCGGCCATCGCCAGCACGCCGCCGGATACGCCGGTCGAACGAAGCTGATTCGGATTGGTCGAGGTGTCGGGGTCGTCGTCGAGGCGCACCAGGCCTCGCCAGACCATCCCCTGCGCCATCAGGTAGGGGAAGAACATCTCGGTGATCTCGATGTCGACGCGCGGCCCGAGACCGAACTGATCGACCGTGAGCACGGTGCGGATCTCGGGAAAGTTGGCGCTCGGCTCTCCGAACTCGGGCACGTCGAGGGTTCCGCCACGCTGGCTGCGCTGCCACGTGCCGACGATCTGCACCCGGTCGTGCAGGCCGACCTGGGCTCGGGCCCCGAGACCGAGCATGAGGGCGTTGCCTTCGAACAGCTCGTAGTCGGGCTGGTCGGTGAAGTGGTGGCCGACGTCGAGGCCGACGGTGAGGACGGGCCCATCGGACTGGGCGAGGGCCACGCTGGCGAGGCTGACGAGGATCATGGCTCCACCTCCGGCTCGGCAGCGAGCTCGATGGGGTCGAGGAGGCCCTCGGCGGCGAAGCCGCTGACCTCGGTGAGGCGGCCGGTGGCCGGGTCGTAGAAGGAGACGAGACCGAGCTCGGACTGGTGGGTGATCCAGAATCGTGACCCGTCGGTCAGGGTCCCGATGGCCACGGGCGGGGCCGACAGATCGATCTGCTCGCGATCGCCGGTGTAGAGGCCGTAGGCGAGCAGGTAGTCGACCTCGCGCTGCAGGATCAGGGCGGTGAGGCTGGTCTCGTCAGCCACGAACTCCACACCGACCCCCTGCCCCTCGAGCAGGAACGGGACGCTCTCGTCGTCGTCGAGGTCGAGGACCTCCATGCCGGGATTCGCGTCGTACAGCGCATCGACGCTGTCACCGCCCTGACCGTTCTCGGGACGGGTCAGTGCGATGGCGAACTCGGAGGTGGGGGCTACGTGCAGCGACACTGCGGGGTTCTGCAGCGTGTACTCGACGAGCTCGCGGGTGTTCAGATCGACGCGGTACAGGTCGTGCTGGTTGCCGTTGCCCCACAACAGCGCGGTGCCCGACTCCGTGGTCACCTGGTTCATCGCCTCGTCGAGCTCGAGGCGCTCGACGGTGAAGAAGTCGTGCTCCATGAGCTCGACCACCGGCTGGTCGTCGTAGACGAGCACGGTGCGGTCTGCCGCGTCGTCGACCATCAGCGTCGCGGGGTCCGACTCGAGGTCGATGATGTTGATGCTCTCGTCTACGAGGTCGATGACGTAGAGATCGGGCGAGTCTGCGGTGCTGATCAGCGCGTACCGGCCGTCGGGCGTGAGGTCGATGCCGTTCGGGTCGCGAATGACGTCGGGGTCCAGGGTCAGCGGGAACTGGGTGCTCGCATAGGGGCGCTCCGACAGATCGATGCTCGCCACCTGGTTGCGCGACAGCACCACCGCGTTACTGGCGCGTCCCTGGGCGTCGTAGTTGAACAGGACACGATCGGGCGCAAAGCCCACGGTCACGACCTCGGTGACCTCGTCCTCGAGGTCGAGGATCGCGACGCCGTTGAGGTTCACGACCCCATCGAGCGAGAGGTCGCTGAAGTCGGCGATGTACGCCACTCCGTAGCGACCATCGACCGAGAACTCGACGGCGTTGTAGGTGCCGTCGACCTCCTGAGCCGCGTCGGCCTGATCGCCGCGCACGAGCCGAATGTCGGACTCCACGGTGAGGTCGTCGGCGTCGCAGCTGTCGATCGTGGTCGCGCGCCGCAGCTCTCGCCGGTCGTCGGGGCTGCAGAAGTACGAGTCGACGAAGGCCACGATGGTGTCGCCATCGGGAGCCGCCGCGATGCGGGAGACCCGGCTCGGGCCGAAGTCGACCGAGGTGACCTCGCCGTCGGGGGTGATGCGCACGAGTCGACCCGCGTAGGGCAGCCGTACGTAGAGCCCCTCGCTGGTGGCCACGGCTTCGTCGGCGGCCCACAGTGGCTCGTCGATGGACTGATAGTTGCCTGACGGCAGGTCGTTCCACCCGCAGCTTGCGAGGGCGAGCAGGAGGAGGCTCGAAGGCACGCGTGTCATGGCATCCTCACTCGATCTCGGAGTTGAGCTCGAAGCCCGTGAGGGTCTCGAGCGTGTCGTCGTCGGCGTCGAAGAACGAGATCCGGCCGAGCGGATGCTCCTGGCTCACCCAAGCGGGCGGGGCGTCGGCGTCGAAGGGGTCGAGATCGGGCAGAACCCCGAGAAACTCGGGCACCGAGCGCAGGGTCCGCTCGGTGTGCAGCAGCGTGGCGTAGTCGAGCACCTCGAGCAGGGGTTGGTCCTCCATGATGAAGAAGCCGAAGGCGCCGTCGGTGCTGTTCGCAAACGCGATCGGCTCGGCGGGCAGCTTGAGCGGGTTCGTCCGCAGGTCCTGGAGCGAGACCATGGTGATGGCCCAGCTGTCGCGGAACAGCTCCTCGGTGTCGGGACCGTTCTCGGGCGGGTGGAACACGAGGGCGCTCTGCCCGGTCGGATCGATCACGATCCCGTCGACTGGCTTCACGAGCGGGCGTTCCCGCACTTCGTCGGTCGTGCGATCCCACACCGCGTAGCGCTCGACGAGGCTGGCGGTGGTGTAGAGCAGACCACGCTCGTCGACGGGATCGACGACGAGGGACCCGTAGCCGGCCTGGCTGGGCAGCGGCACTACGCGAGGCGACAGCTCGGGAGCGTCGGCCTGGTAGACCCACAGCTCCTGTGAGCCGCGAGCGAGCGCGATGGCCTCCGTGCCATCGGCCGAGAGGTCGAGGTCGGTCGGGTTGTCGCCGGCCGGCACGGTCGCGATTTCCCCGTCGACGAGGTCCACGACGAGCAGCTCGGTCGCCCCGAACTGGCGCACCCAGGCGAACGAGCCGTCGGCGGCCAGGATGACCTCCTCGGCGCGCGGGGCGGCCTGCACGTCCGCTTCGAGCTCGATGAGCACGGGCACGGGCTCGGAGACGGTGAGATCGACGGTGGCGAGGTAGGCGTCGGCGACGACGACCGCGAGGGTGCCGTCGGGGGTGAACACGACCATGCGGGGATTGAAGCCCACCGCCATCGGGACGTGGGTGCCCGTCTCGAGGTGGACGAAGCTCGCCTCGTTGAAGCTCTGCAGCCCATCGACGGGCGGGTCGTCGGGTCGCTCGTTGGCCCGGTTGTGCCAGAGCACGGCCCACTCGCCGTCGGGCGACAGCCGCATGTCGTTGAAGTTCTCGCGCACCTCGACCCGATCCTGCTCGAGGGTGACCGCGTCGAGGATCGAGATGGTGTCCTCGCCGCGGTTGAAGACGACCGCGCGCTCGAAGTCGCGCGTGGTCTGCACGAGCTGCGGGTCGACCCCCACCGGCGTGGTGTCGACCGCGAGCGTGGCCACCTGGATGCGAGTGACGGTGTTGCGGTCCGGGTTCGGCACGAACACGTAGACGTCGGTCTGGCTCGGGGGCAGCGAGGCAAAGGCGGCCTCGTCCTCGGGCGGGGCCGTCGGCTCACCCGGGTAGTCCCCGCCGGGCTCCGGCGATGGGGCGTACGTTCCATAGTCGCCGTCCCGAGGCGCTTCGTCACCCGAGAACAGCGCGGCGTCTGCACTGCAGCCTGCTGTCACGAGGGCCAGCGCGCTCCACCAAGGTAGCTGCTTCATCCCGTCCTCCGTGTCCGTCGTCGTCGACGGGCTCCACGTCATCGTGCACGGATCGTGCCTGGAGGAGGATGGCCTTGGCAACCGGATCGGCAGCGACGTCGCGTGACGGACCGCGACATCTGCGTCCGACGCGTCAGAGGTTGACGTGGAGCGTGGCGCCGGCGGTGACGTAGGGGTTGCCGTCGAAGCTGAGCGCGCCGGCCTGAACTCCGATGTCGACCTTGGGAATGGCGGTCAGGTCGACGGTGACGCCCGCATCCCAGCCCATCTGCGCGCCCGCGAACAACGGCGCCACGATGTGCGCGTACAGACCGGGCTCGACGAGCTTGGCGAACTGGACGCGCAGGCCGGCTTCGGGGACGAAGCGCCGCTCTTCGAGCCACACCGTGGCCCCGACCTCGGGCGTGAAGGTGATCGCGAGGAGGTCCAGGCTCCAGCCGAATCGTCCGCTGACCCCGTCTCCGATGGCCGGGGCCGCGTCGTCGTCGCTCACGTTGAAGCTGATCAGGTACTCCGCCCCGATCGATGGCCCCGCCTGTGCGGTGTTGGAGAGCAGAGCGGCGAGAACGAACATGACAACCCCCAGTCCGGGCGGACGATCTGTCTGCAGTCTATCGGACACCGGCTGATGCTGTCGGCGCCACCGAACTCCAGGCGTTCGGGGCTATGGGGGAGGTCGGGACGAGGAGCCCTCGGGGGAACTGGGATGAGCGGTCTCTGGGTGGTTGCCCTCGGGGTCGTCGTGGTGCTCGTGGCGCTCGGGTACGTCGCCTACCGGCAGTGGTCGGCGCCTCCGGTGGGTCACCTCGAGGTGCTTCCCACGCCGTCCACCCCGGTCGAGCCCGCGGTGGTCGAGATCGAGCCGCCGCCGCCGGTCGAGGGCACCCGGTACCCGGTGGTGCTCCTCCACGGTGCCTTCGGCTTCGAGGAGCTTCGCATCCAGAACGAGCGTCACGCCTACTTCTACGGTGTTCGCGAGCGGCTCGAGGCCAAGGGTATCGAGGTCTTCACCCCCGAGGTCGCGCCGGTGGCCGGCATTCGAACGCGGGCCAAGCAGCTCGTGCGCTACCTCGACCGTCTCGACGTCGAGCGGGTCAACATCGTCGCCCATTCCATGGGGGGACTCGATTCCCGCTACGCGATCACGCATTTCGGGCTCCACGAGCGCGTGGCGTCGCTGACCACGGTCGGCACCCCCCACCACGGCACCCCGCTCGCCAACCTCAGCCACACGGTCACCGCCGGGGTGGGGCTGGTGGGGCTGCTCGGGCACGTGGGCGAGATGTTCCGGGACCTCACCACCCGCCGGATGGTCGTGTTCAACGAGGACACGCCCGACCGCGACGGCGTCTTCTACGCGTCGGTGGTCGGTCGGGCCAAGAAGCTCGCCGACGTCCACCCCCTGCTGGTCCCCACCTACCAGCTGCTCGCGGCGCAGGCTGGCGACAATGACGGCATCATTCCTGCCGAGTCCCAAGAATGGGGCGAGGTGTTGTTCATCGTCGACGCCGATCACTGGGCCCAGGTGGGCTGGAGCCGGAGCGGGAGGATCGAGCCCGTGCGTCTCTACGAGGCGATCGCGGACGCCCTGGCCGACCGCGGCTTCTGAGATCTTACAACTCCGGCCTCGGACGAGGAGGGACCCGTGAGCGGACCCGTTTGTGTGGTGGTGGGCGTCGGCAAGGGCAACGGTGAGGCGCTGGTACGTGCCTTTGCGCAGGACGGCTACCAGGTGGTGCTGATGGCGCGGACTGCGTCGAAGATCGAGGCGCTGGCCGAGGAGGTCGGCGGCACCGCGGTGCCCTGCGACGCCACCGACAACGCCTCGATCGAGGCCGCGTTCGCGCGGGTCGCGGCGGAGGTCGGGCCGGTGCACACCCTGGTGTGGAACGTCGGCAACGGAGTGTGGGGGGACCTCGACAAGGTCGACGTCGACGGCATGGAGCTCGCCTGGCGGACCAACGCGCTCGGGTTGTTCGTGGCCGCGAAGCAGGTCGTTCCCGGCATGCGCGGCCTCGGCGAAGGCGCCATCCTCGTGACGGGGGCCACCGCCTCCCGCCGTGGCAAGCCCTTCACCACCGCCTTCGCGGCCGGCAAGGCAGCCCAGCGCAGCCTCTGCCAGAGCCTCGCCCGGCAGCTCTGGCCAGAGGGCATTCACGTCGCGCTCGTCATCGTCGACGGGATCATCCAGATGCCCGACCAGCCAGCCAACGAGCAGGCGCTGAAGCCCGACGACATCGCGAAGACCTACCTGAGCCTCGCTCACCAGCCCAAGAGCGCCTGGACCTTCGAGCTCGAGGTGCGCCCGAACCTGGAGTCGTGGTGATCTCCCTCCCCGCCCGCGCGACGCTGCTCGGGCTGTGGGCCGCGATCATCGGCTACGCGGTGTTCTTCGCGCCGCCCGCGCGCCCCGACCAGGGGGCGTGGGTGTGGCGTCTGCTGACGGGCGACTGGGCGGGCGAGGAGCCCTCGGTCGTCGTGGTCTTCAACCTGCTCGGGATGTGGCCGCTCGCGATGGCGGCCCTGCTCGCACCGGACCTGAGGCGCCGCCCCGTGCCGCTGTGGCCCTTTGCCGCCGGCTCGATGGCCCTCGGCGCCTTCGCGCTGGTTCCGGGCCTCGCGCTCGGGGGTGAGCGTGGCGGCACCGCGGGGTGGCAGCGGGTGCTCCGGAGCCGCGGCTTCCGGGGAGCCGTGGCGGCGGTGACGCTGGTGCTCGTGGGCTGGGCCGCCGCGGCGGGTGACCCGTCGGCGTACGCCGAGGCGTTCGCGACCGACCAGTTCGTCCACGTGATGACGCTGGACTTCGCGTTGTTCTACGTGACGTCCATCGTGGTGGCGCGCGAGCGTGGGGGGCGCTGGGCGTGGGCGTTGGTGCCGCTGCTCGGTGCGCTCGCCGTGGATCGCGACGCCTGACGATCGTCGGGACTTCCGTCAGGTCCGACATCCCGCACGGGGCGCCGACCCTCTTCGCATCGATGGCAGGTCGATTGCAGATGCGGCGGCCATCGGAGGACGAGGTGCGGCTACGAGAGCGCTACCATCTTCGCGGCCCTGCCGCGTTCAGCGACGTGGAGCTGCTGACCTGTGTGGTGGGCAGTGGGAGTGCAGCCGGCTCGGCCCATCAGGTCGCGGAGCGGGTGCTGCAGCGGTTCGGGAGCCTCTGGGCGCTCGCACGGGTCGAGCCGCAGGAGCTCCTCGCGGTGTCGGGGGTCGGGCTGGAGCGGGCGGTTCGCATTCACGCGGCCCTACACCTGGGTCGCCGGTCCGCCGCCTTTCCCGAGCCGGCGGGACCCGACCCCGTCCTCCATCCCGACGATGCCCGAGCCTGGCTGGTTCCCGGACTGGCCGGGCTCCAGCAGGAGGAGCTGCACGGTCTGTTCCTCGATCGCCGGCGACGCGTGCTCGCCCGGCGTCGCCTCACCTCGGGCTCCGAAGGCTTTACGGTGGTCGACCCACGGCAGATCTTTCGGGTGGCGCTCGGGGTCGGCGCCCAGGCCGTGGTGCTCGCCCACAACCATCCATCGGGTGACCCCACGCCGTCGCGACTCGATCAGCAGGTCACCGATCGGGTCGTGGAGGCCGGGAGGGTCCTGGGAATCGTGCTCGTGGACCACCTGGTGGTCGGCGACGAGCGTTCCGTCTCCTTCGCCGAGGAAGGGAGGCTCGGGCCCGACCCGAGCGGTCTGCCGTGGGCGGCGGGAGACGCCGCAGCGCGAAGTCCGGACGGTTCGGAGCTCGGCCGGTCGACCGTGAGGTTCCGCCAAGCGGACCGGCGAAGCGAGCGTCGCGGTGACCCATCGTCCGTGGGATGGTAAGTGCCCGGACATGTGGCCTTACCTCGCAAAATTCGGCGAGCAGCCGATCGGCACCTACGGGTTGTTCATCGTCATCGCGTTCTCGCTGGCGATCGCCTATGTCCAGCTTCGAGCGCCCCGGGTCGGGTTCCACCCGGACAAGCTCATCGGGGTCTATGTCGCCGCGTTCGTCGGAGGCATGTTCGGTGCTCGCGTGCTGTACATGTTCGCCGTCGAACCCACGCGGACCTTCGAGAATCCCTTGACCATCCTCTCGCCGACTGGGGGAGGCTTCGCGTTCTACGGCGGCCTCATCGGTGGAGGCGCGTTGGTCATCGCGTACGCGGCCCAGCAGGGATTCAACGGCTGGAAGCTCGCCGACATCCTGCTGCCCGCGGTGGTGCTCGGGCACGGGGTCGGTCGCATGGCTTGCTTCTTCGCGGGTTGCTGCCACGGTGTGGCGGCCCCGCACGTAGAAGAAGGCTTCGCCCTGTTCGGCCACGCCTTCAGCGGCGGTGAGATCTGGTTCTCGAGTCAGTTCCCCTTCGTCGCGACGGAGTTCCTCCACCCCGAGACGCGGTCGCGCATCGTCGGCGTCCCCCTCTACCCCACCCAGCTGTGGACAGCGGTGACCGGGGTGACGCTCTTTGCCGCGCTCGCGTGGGCGTGGACCAAGCGGCGCTTCGACGGCCAGATCGCTGCCCTGGCGCTCATGACCGAGCCCGTCGTCCGGGTCTTCGTCGAGGCGTTTCGCAGCGACCACCGCGGCTACGCCTTCACCTTTCCCGTCAACGAGACCATCGCGGGTTGGTTCCCCGGCATGACGCAGGCCGGTGACACCCTCGCGGGCGGGAGTGCGGTGATGGGGCTCACCACCTCCCAGTTCATCGGCCTCGGCATGGTGATCGTGGGGGTGGCCATCTACGCGCTGCGCTACGACAAGGGCGTGGATGACGAGGTCGAGGTCTCACAGTCCGACGAGGACATCCTCGAGCACCTCGCGTCCTGACCCGATCCTGGTTTTCCTCGGCGTTTCGATACCTTTTTCGAGATTCGGGGGCCTTGGGTAACACTCCGGTCTCAATGCGAGGAGATCCGCGCCGATGAGGGTGTCGCTGGAGGGGCCGTGACACCGACATCCGGAATCACGACGAGCAGCGACACCCATCCCCGCATCCGTCGGCGCATGGACGAGGTGCTCCGCCACGCGCGGCGAACGTTCCACCACTCCGTGACCGCGGGTCCGCCGCCACCGTCGTTCGATCTGGACGAGAGCCTGCCGGGGGCGACGCCCTGGACCGTGGAGCCCAGGGACCGTTCCCGTCCGCTGTGGTCGCCCGCGTCGTGGTTCTCGACGCTGGCCGTGGCAGGGGCCGTGCCGCTCGCGATCGTCTACTGGATGCTCCACTGACGCTCGTTCGGGCTCAAGGAGGGCCCCCCGTCGTCCGATGACCCGCTCGATGAATGCGGATCTCACGCGGCGACTCCATCAACTCGGCATCGACTACGAGTCGGTCGGAGCCCTCCTCCTGCTGCCGCTCGTCGAGGTCGCCTGGGCCGACGGCACGCTGTCTCCCGGCGAGGCGACGGGGATCGTGACGGTAGCCCGCGAGTGGGAGCTCTCCGAGGAGGCCGTCCTCGTGGTGCGGGGCTGGCTGCGCTACCCCCCCAGCACCGCCTACGGTCAGCGCGCCCGAGCGGCCCTGGCTCAGATGCTCACCGATGGCGTGCCGTTCCAGGGCCCGTGGGATGCCCAGGTGATCCTGGCGGAGGCCCAGCGGATCGCGTCCATCGGCGGTTCCTGGCTGTCGTTCCTCCGGAGTCGAGCGGCGGAGCGGGCCGTCATCGAACAGTGGCGCGAGAACTTCGAAGCGAAGCGACCTCCGGCCCCGAAGACCGCGCCGCATCCCGATCTCGAGCGGCGGGTGAACCAGGTGACGCTCGACTTCGACAAGGCCCAGTTCACCGACGCTGCACGTGGCGTTCTGATCGCCGACTTCCAGCAAGGGGTCCGCGTGGACCTGACGGCGCTCGGGCTCACGGTGGGATCGTCGCCCGACGCCGACCTGTGCATCCTCGACTGCGGGCTGGCCCCGGTGCACTGTCGCTTCACGGGACGCGGCGAGTGGCACTACCTCGAGGAGCTCGGAGGCGAGACACGGGTCAACGGGGAACGGATCGGCATGCGGCGCCTCCTCGGGGGAGAGACGATTCGGCTGGCCCGCGGATGCAGCTTTGCCTTCAAGCGCGTCCGTCAGGTGGATCCCGTGCAGGGAACGGCATGAACGACCACCCGGTGTCGAGGAATGTCGCGTGGCTTGAAGTCGCGCGCTCCACGCGGGTAGGGTCTACGCCAGTTCACGGGAGACGTCATGTGGTTCAGCGTGCACGCGGCCTTGCTGCTGGGGCCGACGCCGGCCGCAGGCGACGAGCCGGAGAGTACGGCGGCTCGTCAAGAGCGTGAGTCGATGGACGGCCAGGACCGAGACCGGCCCAATGGCGAGCCGGAACGGGCCGACACCGAGACCACCGCGGCCGAGGTGAGTCGAGTGGACCCCGCCCAGGGGGCTCGACACGCCAAGCTGCTCGGGGCCGGAAACTGCTCCTGGAGCACGTCGCGCATGGCGGCGCGCGCGGTCTCCGAGGGGCGACCCTACACCTTCGTGGGCCACCTCGAGGCGAGCGAGAACAGCCTGACCTCTCGGGTGGCCACGCCGTACACCGTCGGCCCCGATGCTGCCATCCACGTGGTGGCCAACGAGGTGTTGGAGGTCATGGAGCGCGAGCAGGTGGTCGGCGAGCGCCTCGACTTGCGCGGTCGCCTGGTCGAGGTCGACGGCGTTCGGTACCTCGCCATCACCGACTTCGTCCGGGTCGGGGCTTGACCCCCTGGCCACGCGCCCCTCGAAGAGGGGCCTTCTCGCACCTGTTTGCCCCGCGACGCGGTTTGTCTACCGCAGAGAGGGCCAGAATCTGTCAGGGCGGCGTCGAGCGGCTCGGGCGGCGGCAGATCGAACGATCGAGCATCTCTCGGTCGCGATCCCGGGTCCGACCCGGGGTAGACTGACCTTGTACCAGGAGGTTCCCATCGAGCCAGAGGTTGTCGCGGAGGCCTTGGCCACCGCTGCATTGGAGTTGAAGGCTGCGGACGTCGTGATTCTCGACATGCGCAACCTCGTCGACTACACCGACGTGTTCGTTCTGTGTACCGCGCGCAACCGTCGCCACGTGCAAGCCCTGGCCGACGAGATGCGCCGCAAGGCGAAGGCCGACCTCGGCATCGGGTGTGCCGGAATCGAAGGTCTACCCGTGGGCCGGTGGGTCCTCGTGGACTTCGAGTCGGTCGTGGTGCACATCTTCGATGGTCCACTGCGCCCCTTCTACAACCTCGATGGTTTGTGGGCCGACGCTCCTCGGCTCGCCACGCCCGAAGGGTCTGACGACGACCTCGGCATGCCCGTCTTTCCCGAGCCGTTCAGCGCCTGACGCAGGGCGTTCTCGGGAGGTGGATTGGAGCGGTTCGCCGTGGTGGTGGTCGGCCGCCCCAAGGCTTCGTGGGCGAACGAGGCCGCGGCCGACTACGCGCGCCGCCTGAAGCGTCTCGGCGGGGTTCGCGAAGAGGTGGTCAAGCCGGAGCGCTTCCGAGGGGACGTGGTTGCCGTCCGTGACGCCGAGGCGGAGCGGATTGCCCGGCTCGTCGGCGGTCGGGGCAGCCTCGTGGTTCTCGACGAACGCGGAGAGCGATGCACGACCGAGGCGTTTGCCGCTCTCGTGGACGAAGGCCGTCGGTCCGGACCGCTCTGGTTCGTGCTCGGCGGCCCGTATGGCCACGGAGGTGCGCTTCGAGAAGCCGCGTGGCGGGTGGTGCGGCTCTCCGACCTGGTGCTCAACCACGAGGTGGCACGGGTGGTCCTGTACGAGCAGCTCTATCGGGCGGTCACCCTCCTCGAGGGACACCCCTACCACCATTGACGTCGGTTTGGCTTGCGCCCCACTACGCGATGCGGCAACTTGTGGTGAAATGGGGGCGCCGCAATTGTCTCGGTGAGACAACGGTGTTTGTGGGAATGGTCATTTTCCGTCCGGGCGATCGTTGACGTCATCGCAAACAGGGTTGGCCGACCTCAACAAGGGCCAGAAGCTGGTGAAGATGGTGGAGCTCATGACGCGGCGCGGTGGCGTTCGTGCCCAGGAGCTCACCGAGCGCTTCGATCTCGACTCTCGGACGTTGCGCCGCTACCTCGCGGATCTGCGGGAGCTCGATCTGCCGGTTCGCGACGAGGGCCGGGGCGACGAGCGGGTGATCTCGATCGACCCGCGCTGGCGCCGCACGGGGGTCCAGCTGTCGCTGGCCGAGGTGTTGTCGCTGCACTTTGGGCGCAAGCTCTTCAACTTCCTCGAAGGCACCAGCTTCGCAGAAGATCTCGAGGGCGCCATCGAGCGTCTGGAACCCGCCATCAGCCGGACCCACCAGAACCTCGCCCGCCAGCTCGACTTCAAGTTCCTCGCGGTCCCGGAGCCGACGAAGGACTATCGGGGTCAGGCCTCCGATATCCTCGACGACCTCGTGACGGCGTTGGTCTACAACAACCCCGTCGACGCGCGCTACCGCAACTCCAACGGGGTGGAGAGCGACCGGGTGCTGCACCCATACACGCTCGCTACGTTCCGGCAGGGCCTGTACCTCTTTGCGCTCGACGTCGGCAACGACGTCGTCAAGACCTACGCGGTGGAGCGCTTCGTCGACGTGGTGCGACGACGAGGCGACCACTTCGAGCTGCCTCGCGACTGGTCGCCCGAGGCGCACATCGCCCACGCGTTCGGCATCATCAGCGGTACGGCCGAGAGCGTGTCCATCGCGTTCAGCGAGCGGGTGATGCACTACATTCGAGAGCGAACCTGGCATCCGTCGCAGTCCTTTCGCACCTTGTCCGACGGGCGGCTCGAGCTCTCGATGTCGGTGGCGGTCACCGTCGAGCTCCAGCGCTGGATCCAGGGATTCGGTGCAGACGCTCAGGTGCTCGCCCCCGCGTCGCTCGCGGCCGAGGTTCGTCGGTCGCTGGCGGAGGCGACCGCGCAGTACGCGCCGTGAGCATCTGGCCTGCCCTGCTCGACGCCCGGGATCCGTTTGCCGCGCCGCTGCCGCTCGGCGTCACCGAGAGCTCGGGACGTCAACGGCTGGCCGGGCTCTGGACGGGTCGGTCGGACCCGGTCACCACGGCGGCGTGGGCGCGGGCGCGGGGGCTCGACGCGCGCATGGTGCCGGGCAAGCTGGTGCTCCCGCAGTCCCGTCGGCTCGCTACCGAGGCCGAGCTCGTGCGCATCGCGACCGATGCCGACCCGTCGGCCGGACAGTTCGCGCCCGACATCGTGCTCGGACCGCTCGCCGACGAGCCCGTGGATCGCCGGTCCCTCATCGTCGCCGTCGCAGCGTGTGCCTTCGTGGTGGGGGACGGCGTCGACGCCTCGCCCTATCGCCGGTACGCTCGCCGCGCGCCGGTGCCGCCCGAGGCAGAGCGCCTGGAGGTTCGCGCGCTCGCGCTGGCCCCGTTCGCCCCGTTTCGGATCGAGCAGCTCGACGAGGGGATGGTCGAGGTCTCCGATGTGGTGGGCCTGCTGCCTGCCGCGGTGCCTCGCGGTCCGATCCCCCTGCGGGCCCCGGGGCTGCCCTTTGGCCCGGTGCAGCCTGGAGACCTGCTGTTCGCTCGCATGGCTCGGGGCCCGGACGGGTTCGTGGCGACGGTTCCCCTCGGGGTTCCCGGTCCGCTGCCCCGCGCGTTCTCCACCTGGGCGCGCTGGCTCACCTGGCTCGACGTGCTCGATCGCCAAGAGCGCGGTCTGACTCCGCCGCCCACGATCACGATGGTCGAGCTGCTTCGGAGACGCGGTCACCACGTGGCCCGCTGGACCCTCGAGCAACGCTGGACGGGGCGATGAGTGACGAGCCGTACACCGACGCGCTTCTCTACGACCTCGAGTTCCAGGACTTCGACGAAGACGTTGCCTACTATGTTGCGCTCGCCCGGGCCCTCGCCGCCGGAGGTGCCGTCGTCGAGCTCGGGTGTGGAACGGGACGCCTCACCCTTCCTCTCGCCCACGCAGGACTGCAGACGATTGGCGTCGATCGGGCGCCGGCCATGGTCGAGCGACTCTTGGCGAAGCTCGACGGAGCGAACCCCGAGGTGAAGGCGCGACTCGCGGTGGAGCAGGCCGACTATCGGCAGTGGGCCCCCGACGCGCCGGTCGCGCTCGTCCTGTGGCCGTTCAACGCACTGCACCACCTGGACTCTCCGGCCACGCTCACCGAGGTGCTGGCCCGCGTTCGCACGTGGACGCATCCAAGAGGCGTGCTCGCCCTCGACGCCTACCTTCCCGACCCGGAGCTCTATGGCTCCGACCCCGACCAACGCTACGAGCCCCATCAGCTCGTGGATCCTCGCAGCGGCGAGGTGCTCGAGACCTGGGAGCACGGGTGGTGGGACGCCGAGGCCGAGACCACCCACTTCGTCCAGGTCTACCGTCGGCCCGACGGCTCGGAGCGCAGGGTCCATCTCGCCCTACGGATGTTCCGGCGCGAGGTGCTGCGGCGCTGTATCGACGACGCTGGCTGGGAGCTGGTGGCCGAGTACGGCGACTTCGACGGTACCGCGCTGACGACGGACTCGCTGAAGTGGGTCGCCCAGCTCCTCAACCCCGGCTGATCACTGCTCGAAGCAGAGCTCGACGCCGTTCTCTTCGGCCTTGAGCTCGAAGAGGTTGGCCGCGGCCCACCGGTCCCGTCGGATGCGGTCCGTGTCGAACGTGCCCTTCACGAGCACGCGCGACGTCGAACCCACGCCCTCGAACATGATCTGGAAGGCGCCGCTGGCGCTCCCACCCTCGACGAGGTTGGACTCGGGGCTGAACACCACCCAGCTGTACTCGATCTGGCCCCAGCCATCGTGGCCCGGGTTCAGGCCATCGGGGGTGCGCCAGTCGTTGAGGTGCACCATGGGGCGGAAGGTGAAGACGGGGCCCGAGGCGTCGGCCTCGCGACGACCGGGGCTCGCGAGCCGCCGGAACTCGGCCGCGTTGTCGTCCTCGACGAACTCCATCTCGTCGAGGAGCTCGGCCATGCAGGCGTTGTTGCGAGGGTCGGAGCCCGCCGGCAGGGCGTCGGCGCCACAGAACCACAGCCCGTCCTCGAGGCCCTCGGCCGCGAGGACCGCATCTTCGTCGAAGAAGGGCTCGATGTTCTCGTAGACCTCGTAGAACGCAGGGAGACCGTAGCGGGACGACCGCTCCTCGATGATGTCCTCGCTGAACCGGCCGGCGGCGGCCGCTGCCTGCCACTGGGGGGGGATGAACCAGCGGTCGTCCTGATCCTCGGTGCTCTGGAACTCGGGGTCGAACTGGTAGGCGTTCGCGTTGATGAAGAACAGCCGCCCGTCCTCGGTCAGACCATCGAGGTACTCGAAGCCCTGGGGAAGGTCGCCCGTGTACTCGCGCAGCTCGCGGGACCACTCTTCAATCCAGTCGCCGTCGAGCTGGTCGCGAATCACGCCTTCCTGGTCGTCGCCCAGGCAGGTGGTGGGCTGAAAGTCGGGGTCGACGGCAAACACCCAGCGGAAGTCCTCGCCGCCGGGCAGCCGGTGGTGGAACGCGAACTGGACGTCGCCCTCGGAGTTGACGAGCGCATCGCCGCGATAAGCATCGAGGTCGCCCCCGACCACTCGGTAGGCCGCCCGCTCCGCCCACTGCTCGTGCTCGGGCGGCCAGGTGTCGCCCTGGCAGATGTTGATGGGATCGGGGAGCCGGAGGGCCTGTCGCTCGGCGGGGGTCTCGAACTCGCGGCAGTCGATGTTGTAGGTGTAGGTGCCCTCTTCCTCGTTGTTCCAAGCTTCCTCGTCGGTCGGGTCGATCCGGCCCGTGGCCAGCGAGGCGCTGTTCGAGTCGGAGAGGAACGCGATGAAGCTGCCGCTCGTGAGCTGGGTGTTCTGCGGAGCACAGCCAATCGCGGCGAACAAGGGCAAGGCGAAGCGGAGTCGCGACATGTGGGGCATCCTCGGGGCGCGGCACGTTGCGATGGGCAGCCTGACGGGCTGATTCACGCCACGTTTACGGGACAGCTCGGCGGTTCGGGGAAGAGAGTACCGCGGAGCACCGTGGCTGTTAACACAGATTGCCGCCGACGGGCTGGTCGCACGACGCGGCGCCTGGCGCGATAACTCGGGTCCAGGAGTTCGAATGAGCGGTCCGGGATCCCGCGATTCCCTACCTCCGCAGGCTGCCGACAGCCTCGTGGAGCACGCGCGTCACTTTCACCTGCACGGACTGCTCGGCCGCGGTGGTCACGGAGAGGTGTACCGGGCCACCATGTGGCGCGAAGGCGGTGTGCGCTCCGAGGTCGCCGTAAAGATCCTGTCGCCCGAGCTCGCGCCGGGCAGCGATCCGGTGCGGCGCCTCGAAGACGAGGGGCGACTCCTCGCCGCGCTCGACCACCCCGTCATCCTCAAGGTCTTCGACTTGATCGTGCTCGACGGCCGGGTGGCCTTGGTCACCGAGTTCGTCGAAGGTGACGATCTTCACGACGCGATCCACGGCAGCGAGCTTCCGCTGCGCAGCCTCGTCGAGACGGTGGGCCTGGTGGCCGACGCGCTCCACGTCGCCTGGTCGACCATTGGTCCGGGCGACCGCCCGCTTCGCCTCGTGCACCGCGACATCAAGCCCCAGAACATCCGGCTCGGCATTCACGGACAGGTCAAGCTGCTGGACTTCGGGATCGCCCAGGCCGCACCCCTCGTCCAGAGGTCCGGTGACGAGCTCATGGGAAGCGGGCCCTACCTACCGCCCGAGCGGCTCGCCGAGTCTGGTCCCCCCATCACCAGCAAGGTCGACGTGTGGGGGCTCGGCTGTGTCCTCTACGAGGGCCTGGCCGGCGAGCGCCTCGCGGAGGGGCTGTCGCTCGACGACATGTACGCCCTCGGCGACGATCTCGTCGCGTTCGAGCGCTTCGTCGGGCAGCGCATGGACGCGCTCGATGCTCCCCCGCGGGTCAAGATGCTGCTTGCTCCCATGCTCGCCATCGATCCCACGGACCGACCCAGCACCGCGGAGATCGCCGAGGCGTGCGACGAGCTCGAGGAGTCCATGCCCGGCACCGGCCTCCTGCGGTGGGCGCGAACCCGTGCCTGGGACAGCGACACGGCGGTGGGCCCGCTGACGAGCCTGCAGCTCGTCGAGGGCACGGGCCCGTACCACCGCGAGGCCGCGCCGGCTCCGATTCCCACGCCCGCGTTCGACCCGTCGGCCTCACTGTCGGACGCGGTCACCATCCAGCCCGCCCCGCTCGGGTCGTCGGCGCTCAATCGCTGGGACACGAACGTCACCGGCGACGAGATCGCAGTGCCGGTTCCGCCCGACATCGTGATCGACCCCGAGGTACGCTCGCTCGCCCCGCTCCCTCCGGTGCCGGCTCGGCGCGTCCATCCGGCGTGGCTGGTCGTGGGGCTCGTCGGGGCGTTCGCCCTCGTTGCGTCGACCTTTGGGGTGGTGGCCCTGATCTCGGCCATGCCACGCGTCGACCTCACGCTGTCCGCCGAAGCCCCCGACGACGAAGGATTGGTGCCGATCGTCGCGCCCGAGACCTCGTCGGGTTCCGCGGCGCCAGCTGCCCCGGGGCCTCCCGACGAGGGCGCCGCATCGCTCGAGTCCACCGGCGCCACGGTCGAGCTCCGCGGTGACTTCGGCGAGTTTCGGGCCGGAACCCCGCTGGTCGTCGGCGACTACGCGGTGTGGGTCGACTTCGGTGGTGGCTTCGTGGACACCGGGCTGCGCGCTCGTGCCGCACCGGGTGGGGTGGTGCGCGTGAGCTGCGACCGCGACAAGGGCCGCTGCTTCGTGACGCCGCAGGTCAGCCCCTGAAGTTCCACGCCTTCTTGACCTCGGCCCTCGGCGACAGAACCTCGTCGACGAACGAGACGTGAGCAGGGTCCTGGAGGTAGGTCGAGACGTCGTCGAGGCTCGCGAGCTCGACCCGAAAGCACAGGTCCCAGACCTCGGCGCCTTCGTCGGCCGGCATCAGCACGTCGAACGCCTGGACCACGTCGACGGCGGTAAAGCAGTTCTTGGCCGCGGAGGCGACGGCGGACCGATCGGCTGAGTCCTTGAGCTTCACGAAGACGAAACGATTGAGCACGCGTTCCTCAGGGTGTCGTGGTCATCAGATAGCGGACCACCTCGAACGAGGCCCATCCGGTCAGGGCCGTCACCAGCACGAAGACGCCACAGCCCACCGGCCAGTACCGCCGGAGAATGTTCCTGGGACCTGCTCGATGGTTCGAGGCGTGACCCGCGAAGCGCTCGATCGCCTCGAGCCCCTCGTGCTCGCTCATGGTGCCCTTGCGAACCGCGTCGACCACCTTGAGGCAGCGACCGAGCGCGTGGGTCGAGGGCATGCGAGCGTCGCGATCCTTGACGAGGCACAACGCGATCGCCCGGGCCATGCAGGGAGACACGTCGACGTCGTCGTCGAACGGCTGGGGATCGTCGGAGACGTGCGCGAGGAGGATGTCTGCAGTCCGATCGTGGCTGAAGGGGTACTTCCCGGACACCGCGCGGTACAGCAGGATGCCGAGCGAGTACACGTCGGACCGGGGGTCCACGTCGGACCGGCCCTGCACCTGCTCGGGCGACATGAACATGGGGGTGCCCACCACGAGCCCCTTGGCGGTCAGTGGCTCGCCGCCCCTGACGGTCTTCGCGAGGCCGAAGTCCACGACCTTGACCTTCTTGCGACCATCATCGGTGGGGCGCAGCAGGATGTTGGCCGGCTTGAGGTCACGGTGGACCACGCCGAGCTCGTGCGCCTCGGTGAGCGCACGGCACACCTGGACGAGGATGCGGATCACCTGGTCCTCGCTGATTGGGCCGCGCTTGAGGAGGTCCTGGAGCGACTCCCCATCGACGTGCTCCATCGCGATCCACGCCTGGTCGCCCTCGCGCCCGACGTCGTAGATCCGCACCGTGTTCGGGTGCTCGAGCTGGGCGAGCATGCGCGCTTCGCGCATGAAACGAGCCTCGGCCTGGGTCCTGCGGTCTTGGACGGGATGGAGGACCTTGATGGCCACCCGTCGCCCGATGGGCTCCTGCACGCCTTGGTAGACAGTGCCCGTGGCGCCGGATGCAATGCGAGACTCGATGCGGTACCGCCCGCCGACCCGGCGTCCAATCCAGTAGTCGCGCTCGGGAGGGGGCGGCTGCACAGGACCTCGCGCGTCGGACGGTAACCGGCCGGACCGCGCTGTCCAGCGACCCAGCCCAGATGTGGACTACCGCCGAGGTCGGGGCGTGCCCCGCGCGGCGAGGATCCCCCCCACGAAACCGAAGAGGTGGGCCTCCCAGCTGATGTTCCCGCCCACGGTGGGGAGCACGCCCCAGAGCATGCTGCCGAACAGCCACGTCACGAGCGCCGACAGCACGATGGAGCTCAAGCTGCGCTCGAAGACGCCTCGGGCCATGAGGAACCCGAGATAGGCAAAGACCACGCCGCTCGCGCCGATGTGGATGGAGCCAGGCTGCCCGATGAGCCAGGTGCCGATTCCAGATACGAAGCTGCCGATCACCCAGACGCGGACGAAGTCCGATCGACGGCGGAGCATCGCGAAAGGGCCCAGCATGAGGAGCGACAACGAGTTGAAGAGCAGGTGTTCCCAGTTGACGTGCAGGAACGGAGAGACGAAGACGCCCACCAGCCCGTGGATGTTTCGCGGGACGATGCCGTACGAAAGCAGGCTCATGCCGACGACGACGTTGGCGGCATGAATCCCCGCGAGCACCGTCACCGTCGAAGCAAGGGTGGCTGCGCCGGCCTTGGCGGACTGCAGCCAGCCGGCGCGTCGACGCTCGACCTCACGTCGCTCTGCCAAGAGCCCTCCTCGGGTCCCCATATGGTGGTGACCCGCCGCGCGGTGCCGCAGGAGCGGGGCCATGACGAAATCCGACCCTGGAATCGACCTTGATGCTCGGTCACGCGCTGCTCGCCGTCGCAGCGGCCCAGACGGTGGAGTTTGCGGACGTGCCCACCGGGAGCCTCCGGACCCGAGGCATGGGCGGGGCGAACGTGGCGGTGGCCGAGGGTGCGAGCACCGTCCCCGACAACCCGGCGGCGATGGCGCTGCGCCGGTCCTTCCGCACCGAGGATCGCCTCGAGCTCGACTCGAGCGCCCAGCTCGGGACCTTTCCCCTGCTCAACTCGGGCTACGAGTGGCTTCGCGACGCTCCCCTCGACCTGCCGCACCCACGGGCCCGGTGGCGGATCGGGATCGGCGGGCGAGCCGCTCGACTCGGGGTGGGCCTGTCGGCGGGTGAAGAGAGCCTCGAGTCCGCACAGGGGCGTTTCGTGAGCCGACGCT
This sequence comes from uncultured Enterobacteriaceae bacterium, assembly GCA_964655065.1. GTDB lineage: Bacteria > Myxococcota_A > UBA796 > UBA796 > DRPG01. The sequence continues at coordinate 38,171 of CAZZLC010000016.1, forward strand.
ACGCGCTCGGAGCCGGGTGGGCCGGCGAGCAGTTCGCGGTCGGGGTGACTCCCGAGCTCCTCCAGTTCCGCCGAGAGGTTCCGGGCTCCGGCCTCGAGGGATCGCTCGGCGGCGGGGCGACCGCGGGCGGTCTGTGGACGCCCCGAGGGTCGCCGGTGCGTGTGGGGGCGCGCCTGCGCACCCCCATGCGGACCGCTCCGCTGTCCGATGGCAGTCGACTGCGCGTGCCGATGGAGGCGGCGGTCGGAGTGGCCCTGGTCGTCGGTGCCACGAACGCAGTAGGGCGCTACGGCCCTCGGTGGTCCCCATCGAGCCCCGGAGCGGACCGCTGGCTGCTGGACGTGGACGTCCTGCTCACCGGAGCCGGCGGGGAGGCGGTGGCCGTGATGCCGTTGCTCGAGGACGGGGTTCGTCGGGAGGTCGGAGGCGTGACCGCCCGGATGCGGGCGGGCGTCGAGTGGGCCACCCTGGAGGACCGCCTGCGACTCCGGGCTGGGCTCGCCACCGTACCGGGACGGGGAGACGCCGCGGGGGTTCGAGCCACGCTGGGTGCAGGTCTGGAGGTGTTCGAGCTGCTGGGTCTCAGCTACCGGCTGGCGGGCTACGTCGGAGGTGGCCCCGAAGGTTGGTCGGCCGGGGTGGGGGGCGAGACATGGTGACCGACGTGGTGGTGGTCGGTGGTGGCGTGGCAGGCCTGTGTGTGGCGGAGGGACTCGCCCGGGCGGGGGCGGACGTCGTGTGCGCGGAGGCTGCGGCCATCGGCCAGGGGGCGTCCGGGCAGGGCGGCGGTCAGCTCCTGCTCGGCGTCGTCGAGGCGCCCCACCGGGTCCTCGCCTCCCTCGGCGAGGCGCGCACGCGCGAGCTGTTCGATCTGACGGGCCACAGCGTGGCCTGGCTCGCGGATCGGGGACTCCTCGATCGGCGGGGCCAGGTCTCCGTGGCGCTCGATGCCCGCGAACCCGGCGAGCTGGAGCGCACCCACGCGGTACTCGAGGCCCTGGGCATCGGCGCCGAGCTGCACCCGGCTTCCGAGGTCGAGGAGCGCTTCGGTCTCGAAGCCGGGCCGATGCTCGCGATCGCGGCTGGGGGTAGGGTGCGCCCCGACCTGGCCCTGGCCGGGCTCGCCGTCAGCGCTCGGGCGGCGGGGGCGGTCCTCCTCGAGGATGCTCCGGTCACCAGCATCGCGGAGCGCTCGGACGGCTTCGTCGTCCGTGCGGGGGACCTCGACATCACGACGGAGCTCCTGGTGTGGGCCGCGGGCGCGGGCACCCGGGGCCTCGAGCCGGCGCTGCGCGAATCGCTCGTCCCGGTCCGAGAGCAGGCCCTGGAGGTCACGGGCCTCCCGCCAGCCGTCGACGGTGGTGGACGAGCGGGCCACGGCTACACCTGGTTCGAGCGCTGGCACGGGACGGGCTGGGTCGGCGGCTGTCGGTGGGCCACGCCGCACCTGGAGCTCGGCGAGACCGAGCCGGTCACCGTCGCGGCGGTGCAGGAGCGCATCGAGGGCTTCACCCAGCGGCTCGGGTGGCTCGGCGAGCGTGGTCCGGCCCGTCGCTGGGCGTGGATCGAGGCGCACACCCGCGACGGGCTGCCTCTGGTCGGGCCGGTGCCGGGCTCGAGCCGGCTCCTCGCGTGCACCGGATTCTGCGGCAACGACTGGGGTCTGGGTCCTGGCGCTGCCGCGCTCGTCGTCGAAGGCTTGATGGGAGAGCGGGCTTCGGCGAGCGCCTTGTTCGCGCCGAGCCGCTTCCTTTGAGCCGCCGTCGTCTGGTGGCCGTGATCGGGTCCGGGAGCCTGTCGGCCGGTGACCCTCGCGAGGCGCTCGCGCTCGAGCTCGGCGAAGCGCTCGTGGACGCCGGCTACCGAGTCGTGTGCGGCGGTCGCTCGGGTGTGATGGCGGCGGTCGCCCGAGGTGCTCACCGCTCCGCTCGAGCGACCGGCGCCGACGTCGTGGGCATCCTCCCCACCGGGACAGCGGCCCACGCGAACCCGTGGATCGACGTGGCCATCCCCACCTCGCTCGGCCACTATCGCAATGGCATCGTGGCTCACGGGGACGCCGTCGTGGCGATCGGCGGCGGCGCGGGAACGCTCGCGGAGATGGCCCTGGCCTGGGTGTTCGACCGTCCGGTGCTCGCCTACCGAACCGAAGGCTGGAGCGGCGCCCTCGCCGATCGTCGGCTGGACGACCGGGTACGCTTTCCCGGGGCGGAGGACGATCGAGTGCGGGGGGTCGACTCGGCGGCCGAAGCGATCGCGGTGCTCCGAGAGGTCCTCCCGCCGTAGCTCGGGGCGACGCGGGGCGCCGGATTGGTGTACCGTGTGGGCTGGGCAGTCGGGGGGCCCGTCGCGGCGCGACGACGGCACCTGGGGGTGACCATGGAATTCGGAGATCTCGACAGGAGCGACCGGCTCCGCCTCGTCCGCTTCCTCTGCTCCTTCGCGTGGGCAGATCTCGAGGTGCAGGACGCGGAGAAGTCGTTTGTCCACCGCACGGTGGAGAAGCTCGGGCTGGACGCCTCCGAGACTTCGAAGGTGGAGCAGTGGCTCGCACTGCCTCCACCGCCGGAGGAGGTCGACCCGACCGACATCCCTGTCGAGCACCGTCAGGTGTTCCTGAACGTGCTCCTTCAGCTCGTCGGGGCCGATGGACGGATCGACTCGAAGGAGATGGAGACGCTCGCGTTGTTCGAGCGCCTGCTCCGTCCCGAGGACGACGACGAGATCACCGTGATGTGAGCATGGAGTCGCGGCCAGGCGCCCAAGGGACCTCGCGCAGCTCCCCGTCGTCCTGGCGCACGGCCACGATGCGGTGGTGGTTTCGGTCAGCGACCAGCAAGAAGCCGCCCGCCCGCGCAATACCCGAGGGCTCGTCGAGCTCGCCCTCGCCGCCAGCGAGCGTCTCGGTCCGCCCGTTGGACAGGGCGATGCGTTTGACCTTGTGGTTGTAGGTGTCGGCCACGAACACCTCTTCGCCGGCAAACGCGATCGCGAGAGGGTTCTGCATGCGGGCCACGTCGGGGGTCCCGTCGACGTCGCCGAAGTCGAAGAGCCCCCGGCCGACCACGGTGACCACCTGGTGGGACTGGAGGTCGACGGCGCGCACCGAGCTCACGTCGCTGTCCACGAACAACATGTAGCGCCCGTAGAGGATGAGATCGGTGGGCTGGGCGAGGGCCGCGGTGGCGGCTGGACCGTCCGTGTGCTCCCGGCGCCCGCTCCCGGTGTGCATGCCGAGGTGTCCGCCGGCGTACACCCAGATCTGGTGGCTGCCGGCCATGGTGAAGAAGACGAGGTCCTCGTCGCGGAACCGCATGACCTCCACGCCCCACGGCGAGCGGAGTCTGACCTGAAGCGGCTTCGCGAGCTGGTCTCGGGGCACGGGCCCGTGCCCGAGCTCCCCGGTGCCGGCCAAGGTGCGCACGACCCCGGTGATGAGGTTGATCGAGCGCAGCGCGTGGTTGCCCGTGTCGGCGACGTACAGCGTCTCGTCGGCGCGACGCAGACCCTGGGGATTCCGGAAGCGAGCCTCCGCAGCCCGCCCATCCTCGAGCCCGGGCTCTCCGCTCCCGAAGATGCGCAGGGGCACCAGCAGGGGCCATCCGCCCTTGATGCGCAGCTCCGCCTCGACGATCCGGTTACCGCCGGAGTCGGCGACGTAGACGCGACGGGCCGCCTCGCCGAGCTCCTGGACGTGGGCGTCGGGCCACACGTGCACGCGCCCCGGGTACCTCAGAGAGACGCCGTCGGGCGATGCAGCGAGGTTCGGTGCGGTCACCGGCCGCACCGGTGGCGGCGCCGGAGGAAGAGACACCGAGGACAGCTCGGGCGCATCGAGGCTCGACGGACCGAGCTCCACGGGCGGAAGGGTCGCGGCTTCTTCGACCGTTGCCTCGGCGGTGGGGGCGTCGGCAGCGCCTTCCTCCAAGAGAGCATCGACGAGATCGGCGAGGTCGTCGGCGGACGTCTCGCCCGAGCGCAAGGCTGCCACCCGTCCGAGCTGGTCCAGCACGACGACGCTGGGCCGAGCGCGGATTCCGAACGCATCCCAGATCTCGTCGTCGGGGTCGAGCAGGACGGGAAAACCGATGCCGAGACGGTCTCGGGCCTGCTCTACGGTGCGTCGCTGACGCTCGCCCGTGAACTTGGCGGCGTGCACCCCGATCACCCGCACGGGCGCTTCCGCGTAGCGCGCCTCCAGCTCCGTGATCTCGGGGACGACGTGCTGCGCGTTGATGGAGCCCGCCGACCAGAAGAAGAGCACCCCGACGCGACCGGCGGGTAGCGGAGACGCTCCGTCGGGGACGCCGAGCCAGCGCTCGCGGTCGGCGGGTAGCTCGGGGGCTACCGCCCGATCCTGCTCTCGTGACGTCAACGATGTGGTCCGGTCGAAGACGCCTTCGAGTTGGACATTCAGATCCTCCGCGGTGTGGACGGGCAGCTGGCAGGCGTACCCTTCACACACGTAAGCCGTCGGGCGGCCATCGAGGGCGCTCTTGCCTTCGAGCCAGGGCAACCCGAGCTCGTCCGGCACCGGACCGACGTACTTCACGGCGAAGGGCAGGAAGTGCCTGTCGATCTCGCGGACCAGCCCCTGGGTTTCGGGACGGGTACGGTCCCCGACGACCGCCACCTCCAGACCCCCGCGCGACAACCACGAGGCCGCGATGACGTCGGCGCCCATGGCCTGGGGCGCCTTCGGGAGGAACCGCTGGCTGGCTCGCAGGATCGTCTCCGCGACCTCCTGACGGGACTCGTCGCCGAACAGCCGGGCGAGGCGCAGGAAAGCGAGGGCGGCGACGCCGTTGGGTGCCGGCTCGGCGTTGGAGAGGAAGGGCTTGCTCGGGGCCACGAGCGGCGGCTGGTCCTTGCCGAGGAGGAAGAGGCCACCGTCGTCCTCGTCCCAGAACAGCTCGACTGTCGCGTCGGCGAGGTCGTTGGCCTCGCGCAGCCAGCGCGGGTCGAAGGTCGCGTCCCACAGGTCGAGGCAGGCGGTGAGCAGGTTGGCGAAGTCGTCGGCGTAGGCCGGCACGTGGGCGCGGCCGTCCTTGTAGGTGCGCATCAACCGTCCGGGTCGCCCGTCGGGACCCGGCGCGCCCCGACAATCGCGGAGGATCATCTCGGCCGCGTCGATGGCGGCGTCGAGCCACACGGGCTCCGCCAACGGGCGAGAGGCCCGCGCGAGCGCGCTGATCATCATCGCGTTCCACGACACGATGACCTTGTCGTCGCGCTCGGGAGCGGGACGGGCTCGTCGCGCCTCCAGCAAGGCCGGCCGCGCCTCGAGGAAGCGGTTTCGGTCCGCGCGGCCGAGCTTCTCGACGGGCTCGGGTAGCCGGAGCACGCTCGCGCCATCCTCGAAGGTGCCCTGCTCGGTCACGTCGAGCAGGCTGGCGATCGCTCGGCCCTTGTCGGGCCCGAGGACCTCCTCGAGCTGGCTCCGCGTCCACACGAAGTGAGCCCCTTCGCGACCCTCGCTGTCGGCATCCTGACTCGCCGCGAATCCGCCGTGACCGAGCCGCATCTCGGACTGCACCCACTCGATGGTCTCCCGTACGATTCGTGCGAACCGGGGTTCACCGGTGATCTGCCAGGCCTCGAGGTACCGCGGCACGAGCTGCGCGTTGTCGTACAGCATCTTCTCGAAGTGCGGAACCCGCCATGCGGCGTCGACGCTGTAGCGGGCGAAGCCGCCAGCCAGCACGTCGTACATGCCTCCCTTGGACATCGCGTCGAGGGTGCGGGTGAGGATGTGCTGCGCCTGCGCGTCACGGCTCCGCAGGGTGTAGGCCGAGAGCACGAGCAGCACGCTGTGGGGCGGGAACTTGGGCGCGTCGTTGAAGCCACCGTGGCGAGCGTCGAACGTCTCCTTGGCTGACTGGACGACGGGCTCGAACCAGTCGGGCGCGAGGAGCTTCGCCCCAGAGAGGCTCGGCGGCTGCAGGAGCGGGCGGAGCCCCTTCACCATCGCCTGCACGTCCTCCCGTCGTCGCTGCCACAGGACGGTGACGTGCGTGATCACGTCGCGGAACGAGGGCAGGCCGGCCTTGGCCACGGTCGGATAGTACGTGCCGCCGAAGAACGGGTGTCCGTCGGGAGTGAGGAACGCAGTCAGCGGCCAGCCGCCCTGCCCCTGGTTGAGCTGCTGTATGGCGCGCATGTACAGCCGATCGACATCCGGGCGCTCCTCCCGGTCCACCTTCACGTTGACGAACAACTCGTTGAGCAGTCCTGCGATGGCGGGGTCGTCGAACGACTCGTGGGCCATGACGTGGCACCAGTGGCACGCCGAGTAGCCCACCGACAGCAGGATCGGCTTGTCTTTGGCCCGGGCCTCGGAGAAGGCCTCTTCGCCCCACGGATACCAGTCGACAGGCTGGTCCTTGTGCTGCAGCAGGTAGGGGCTCGTCTCGTGGGTCAGGCGGTTGCCCATGTATGTCCTCGGTGTGCCGAGCGCGGCCTCAGGGCGAGCCGTCGCCCGTCGCCCGTTCGGGAGCCGCTGGTCCGGAGCCTTCGGTCACGGTCGCCGCGGGCTCGGGGCTCGGGGGGGCGGGGTCGGGCTCGGGCGAGCCGGGCGCCTCGGTAGGGGGCGCGGGAGAGGCCTCGGACGGCGGCTCGGCCGGACTTGGCGGCGAGCCGGGGGTGGAAGGGCCGCTGGCCTCGGGTGGCGAGGGCGCAGCGTCCGCAGGAGGCGCGGAAGCGTCGGGTGCGGAAGGCTCCTCGGCGCCGGCGTCCTCGGGCGGCTCGCCGACCTCGGACGGCTCTCCGGCCTCGGCTTCCTCGGGTGGCTCCCCGACCTCGTCTTCCGCGGACGGCTCCGCCGCCGGGGTGACGGTGGGGATTCCGCCCTCGTCACCCGACTCGGCGTCGGTCATCGGCTCGGCGGAGGCATCGTCGCCCGTGGGCTCCGTGGGGATGCCATCTTCGAGGGTGCCGGCCCGTACCATCGCGTCGGCCGCGGGCGGTGCGGTCACGCCCTCTTCGGGCAGCGGCTGGACCGGACACCGCTTGACCTGGCGATACACCACGGTCTGGGCCCCGTGGTACTTGAAGCCGAGGAAGCCGAAGCGGAACCGGAAGGCCTCCGACGAAGGGTAGACCACGTTGCCGCGAATGAGCCCGCGCACGTGGACCTCGGCCTCCTTGATGGTGAAGGCGAACAGCCCCATCTTGATCTTGCCGAGCTGCGTGTCGTCTTCGTTGCCCCGGAGTGCGGCCTTGAACTTCTTCGGAAACTTCACGTCGAGGAGGCTCGGCTCGTCGCCCCCGTTGGGGAAGAAGATCTGGACCTTGACTTCTTCCTTGCGATTCGACGCGAGCGGAATCGCCCGGTGCAGGACGACGCCACCCCGCGCCTCGTCCCACTCTGCCCAGCTCGTGAAGGCCTCGCCGCCGACGCGACGGAGGACCTGACGGAGCACGTTGAGCGCCTCGGCATCTTCGAGGGCGTCCTCCTCTTCGTCCTGCCCGGCGACGAGGACCCGGCCGCCCGGCAGACGCCCCACCATCGGGACGAAGCGCGCCTTCTCGGCGTAGACCCTCGCCTCACGCTCCCGCTCGTTGCGCTGCTGCAGCTCGCCGAGCGGCTGGAGGGCGATCTCGCCCCACACCCCGTCGGTCGTCTTTCCGGCAAAGACCGCGTCGCCCCGCGTCTTGCCGTACTTGCCGGTGTGCCAGTCCCACGAGGCCTGTCCGACCCACTCCCAACACCCGCGGGGCATGTCGAGCAGGTGCTCGGCTGCGTCTTCCCACTTTTCGATGTCATCGAGTCGGATGTTGGGGGGCGTGCCAGCTTGTGCCAGTGCCGCCCAGAACAAGGCCCACATTCGCTCTCCCGCCGAGAGGCCAGTCTGTCACCCCGCGTAACCGCTTCGCTTCGTCACGGTCGCGTCATTCCTCGTCCCCTGCCGGCTGGCAAGGGGCTACCCGACGTGTTTATCTCCGACACCCCCTGATGCGAACCGAAACCCGCCAGCGGGTCCCGAGACGAGACCCTCCGCAGAACGAGCCCGCGGCGACCGACTTCTTCGACGGGGTCGACCGCGCGCGGGCCCTCCGTGCACCTGCACGCGACGAGGTGTCCGAGAGGGTCGCGTGTGCCATCGAGCCCCCCATCGAGCGGACGGACCCGATCTCGATGGAGCCACCCTGGGACACCCTGCTGTGTGCAGCGGGCTACCCGTCGCTCTCGAACCCCTACGGCGCCTGGACGACGGACATGTCGCCCGCGCCCCCGAAGCAGAAGCCGGTTCGGGTCGCCCCGCCGTCCACGATGGCGGGCATGGTGCAGGCGATCCACCACGTGCTGCACGGGCGCATCGACCCGTCGAGCCGCATCGAGCACCGCGAGCTGTGGCAGTCCTACGCGCGAAGCCTGATCCAACGAGCGGATCCGCTGGGCAACGTCATCGGCCGCGCGGTCCTCGGGGATCCCATCCACAGCTGGTTCAAGGGAATCGACGGGGCGCAGCAGCTCGGTGGGCTCACCCGCCTCGGCGCCTGGATGGACGCCCGGTGGGACCGGGGGCTCCGCATCGATCTCGACGGCAATCAGCCCGCCTGGACCGCGCTCGAGCGGGTGACCACGGAGTTCGCCTTCCTGCGACTGTACGTCCACGATCTGCAGCCTCGCTTGCTCAACATCGTGGGGGAGACCCCGCGCATGCAGTCGTTGACCTTCACCAACCAGAACCTCGACCGTCTCGATCTCGCCACCATCGAGCGGTTTGGGCCGCTCACCGCCCTCGATCTCGAGGGATTCACGATTCGCGACCTCGTTCCCATGCGCGCCCATCACCGCATCGAGCAGGTGCGGCTGGCGGCGTGTCGCGGGGACCTCGATCTCGCGGTGCTGAAGGGCAACAAGGAGCTCATCGACCTGCACGTCGAGAGCTGCCCGACCGTGCGCGGGTGGAAGGCCTTGCCCGCGTTCCCTTCGCTGCGCCGACTCGGTGTGGGGGGGCAGGTCGAGTGGACCACGGTGAGGGCACTGACCGACTGCACCCGGGTCACGTCGCTCGCCCTCGCGGATCTCGAGTTCGTCGACGATCTCGGTCCCTTGCTGACCATGCCTGCGCTCGAGACGCTCGCGCTCACGAACACGGGAATCACCGATCTGCAGCCGCTGCCCGAGCTCGCCGCCCTTCGTGAGCTCACGCTGTCCCACAACCACCAGCTCGCCGACTTCGCGGCCCTCGCCGACTGTGCGACCATCGAGTCGCTGACCCTGCGCCGGCTCGGCTGGCTCCGCGACACGAGCCCCGTGGTCCGCCTCCCCGAGCTCCGCACGCTCACCATCGCGAAGTGCAGGCGACTCACCGAGCTTGCCCGGTTCCCGGCCGGATCGGCGCTGGAGGAGCTCACGCTGGTCGGATGTCCCGCGATCGATGGCCTGCACGGCATCGCCACCTGCGGGCGCCTGCGCGTGGTGAGGCTCGCCGGCACGTCGGTCGCGACGGTGCGGGACCTGCTCGGCCTCCCCAACCTCGAGGCCGTCGTGTTGCTCGATCCGGAGCGGGATCCCAAGATGCTCGAGGCGCTACGCAGAGTGCGGGCGATCGAGCGTTCGGCCGAGGAGCTGGCCCCGGACCATCCCGCCGCCCGCGCCTGGCTGCTCCCCTCGGGCTCGGAGCGTGGCGAGGCATGAGACCGCTCTCCCCGTTCGAGTCCTCGGTGCTCGGCGCGGTCGGGCGGGTCGGTGATCGATGTTCCGCGGTCCCTCCGGTCGGCGCGGAGATGGTCGAGGCCGTAGCCGACATCCTCGAAGAGCCTGACGGGACCGGCTTCGTGGTGCAGCTCGAGGGCGAGCTCCACGAGGTCTCCTCGGTCCTGGTGGTGGTCGAGACGGCCGACGGCGCCCGCGTCGGTGCCGTGGCGCCCTTCGCGGACGCCGACGGACGCTTCGTGCTCGAGGTCCCGGCCAGCGAGGGCCGGACCGCCTTCTTCGTGGCTAACGGGGCGCTGGTCGATCCCCCCGATCGAGCCTACGTGCGGCTCGTGCTTCGCGACGATCGGGGTGAGGTGCGTGGGCACACTGCGTTCGCGCTGAACCCATCGGCGAGTGAGCCGGTGGCGTTCCCCACGTATGCCCGGCCGTTCGCGGAGCTCGCGTGGGCGATCGCCCTGGCCGACGGTGCGCTCGCGCCGGTCGAGGTCACGCAGATCGGCCTGCAGCTCCGCACGCTGCTCGGCGAGGATGACGACGGGGTGGCGGCTCTGTCCCTGCCCCCGGAGGAGCCACCCGGGGTGAGCGCGCTCGCCGTCTCGTTGTCGTGTCGGTTCGCCGAGCTCGATCGGGAGGAGCTGTTCTTCGCGCTTCTCGGTGTCGCGGCGAGTGACGGCGAGGTGAGCCCAGCCGAGATCGGGGTCCTCCGGAAGGTCGCCCGGCGTCTCGACGTGCCCGAGCCCACCTGGCAGAAGTGGGCCTACCGGATGGGCGTGGATCTGCCCGATCTCTCGGAGATCGACCCGAGCGACCTCCGCATCGACAACCGGCCGCCGATCGTGGTGCTCGCCGAGCGCCACGGGCGGCGCGTGCCCTCCATCATCCTGCGCCTCGACCGCGAGGGACAGGACCGGCGCAACGTGTTCGCCACGATCTCGCTGCTCGTGGGGGCACTGGCCGTGGCGCTGTGGCTCGGGTCGGTGGGGCTCGTGCTCGCACCGCCCGGGATCGCCGCCGTCCTCGCCCCGCTCGCAGGCCTCGTCCAGATGGGGGTCGCCGCCTCGAGCGTCGCCACCGGCTGGCTCGCGCTCCGCGTGGCCCGCGAGACCGGGGGCGCAGGGCAGGGGGCGGCGACGAGCGGGCTCGCGCTCGGCGTGGTCAGCCTCATGCTGGGGTTGGTGTGGTGGATGGTCGTGTGCCTCGGCATCGGGGCCACGGCATACTGGGATCAGCAGGGCAACTGACCGAGACGGCCAAGACACTGCGGGGGCCAAGTGGCATCTTCCTTTCTCCTCGGGTTCTCCCGAGCCGTCCTCGATGCGCTCCTCGCCGCCGAGCGGGTCGAGCTGAAGGCGGGAAGCGGTGAGGAGGTCGTCAACTTCGTGGCTGGGCGACTCGACGCGGCCCGTGAGGGGAGCTCGTTGCTGTCGAGTCTCGAGAGCGCTCTGATCGCCTGTCCCGACGTCGAGGAGCTGTACGCCGACCTCGACGAGTTGAAGGAGCTGGTCGAGGACCTCCGCTGACGGGATACCCTCCGGTGTGGAGGTCCCCTGCCTGCAGCGCTCCGCGATCTACCTCTCGCACGATGGGCGACGCGCTTCGCCGACGGAACCGTCCAGATCTCGGGCCGGCTGCCCGGTCCGGTGGACACGGTGTTCGATGGCGTCGCACACACCATCACCATCGGCATGGTCCGCATCGATCTCACCTTCGTGGGGGCCAAGGCACCCGCCTTCACCGAGGCGGTGCTCGTCGGGCCGCACTGCTCGGTCCGCACGGCCGACGTGGCCGGGGTGGGGCCGGTGATCGACGTGCTGCACGACGTGGGCCTCTGCGTGGAGGCCCGCACCGACGACGAGGTCCAGGTGATGCTCGGCCACGGAATCGAGGCGACGATCCCGGAGAACGGCACGATCTCGCTGTCGGCGGCGGTCGAGGGCCCACCCGAGACGCCGGTACTGGCCGCCACGGTCGAGGTCCGCGTCGATGGCACGGGGATCGGAGTCCGGCACAGCCAGGCCCGCTGGCTCGACAGCCTCGCCCGAATCCGGATCAACCGGGTCTCGCTGCACCCCGACGGTCAGGTGGAGTTCGACGGTGGGGCGGCCGGCGTGATGGACTGGGCGGTGACGAGCGGCCTCAAGCGCGCTTCGTCGAGCATCACGTCGCTCGTCAGAGAGAGTGAGCGCTTCGAGCGACTGCGGAGCTTCCTCCGCATCGAGTAGCCCTCACGGTGACCAGGGTCGCGACTGGACCCAGAGCACGGTCTGGTCCGTCTCGGGAGTGAAGGGCCACGGCACGGACTCGCTGGTGGCGAGTCGCATGGCATGGCCCGCCGCGTCGAACGTCTGCCCGGCGGGGACGTGGACCCGTCGAGCGGTGACCTCCTCGAGGTCGACGAGCACCCGGTGGATGCAGCCGTCCAGGAGATCGTCGCCGGGCCGGGTCGCCCACGCCGCCTCGCGGTGCAGGGTCACGGCTGGCACGGCAGAGCGAAGCACCGTCGGCTTCGCGATCCGAACCGTCGCTCGAGCCAGGGGGGCGTGCGACGCGTCGGGCGGAGGAGGCGCGAGGAGGAGACGCAGCAGCGCGACCGACAACGACTCGATGAGGCGAAATCGGCCGTGCGTCGCGAGAAAGCGCACCTGGGCGTCGACGGCCCCGTAGTCGACGCTGGTCTCGAGCTTGCCCGTCCAGCCGCAGTCGTCGAGGTCGAGCTCCATGCCCACGTCGATCGAGAGCGGCTGGGGTTCGATACGTTCTCTGGGAAGGATGCCCACGATGCAGGCAAGGTCGACGTGCAGGTCGATGCGGTCGGTCATCAGTACCTCTGGTGCAGGCCACCGTCGACGGGGACGATGACGCCGTTGAGGTAGTGCGCCTCGGTGGCCAGGAACCTCACGAGTCGCGCCACCTCGTCGGGGGTGCCGACCCGCCGCAGCGGAATGCGCCGGGTGAGCTGTTCGCGTTTGGCATCGTCGTAATGTTCGGGCCAGGCCACCTGGCCGGGGCTCACCCCGCAGGTCCGGATGGCCGGAGCGAGCTCCACCGCCATGGCCTTCACGAGCATCGCCACGCCCGCCTTCGACACCGAGTAGTGCGCGTGGCGACTCACCGGGCGATCCGCCCCGATGTCGACCATCTGTACCACCACGCCGTGCTGCCCCTCCGGCGCGCCGAGCAGGCCGCCGTCAGCGGCCCGGAGGAGCGGCAGGAGCCCCTGTGACAGCAGGAAGGGGGCGCGAAGGTTGATGTCCAGCACCCCGTGCCACGCGTCGAGGTCGATCTCCTCGAAGTTCCGAGAGGGGAAGATGCTCGCGTTGTTGACGAGGAGATGCAGGTGGTTCCAGCGGGACTTCACGCCGTCGATCACCTTCTGGCAGCCCTCGACGGTGGCGAGATCGGACTTCACGAGCAGCACGTCAGCGCCGTGGGCCCGACATGCCTCCGCCGTCTTCCGCGCCTCCTCCTCGCTGCCCCGGAAGTGGATGCCCACGTCGAACCCGCTCCGCGCCAGCTCGACTGCAATGGCGGCGCCGACCCGCTTCGCCGACCCCGTGACGACTGCGCGGGGCCTCACGACGCCACCTCCTGGCGGTCCGCGACGTCGCGGTAGGCGGCTGCGTCGCCCTCGGGGTCGGTGTATCGCCTCACCAGATACACCCCGAGGTAGATGAGCGGGGTGTCGAGCCAGGCCAGCAGCAGCTTGTGGAGATAGATGGTGCCCATGACCGTCACTCCTTGCCAGAACTCCCAGCCGAAGCCGAGATAGAACAGGATCGAGTTCACCACGATGGTATCGACGAGCTGGCTGACCATGGTGGAGCCGTTGTTCCGCAGCCAGAGGTATCGCCCGTTCGTGGCTCGCTTGATCGCGTGGAACACGAAGTTGTCGGTCAGCTGGGCGCAGAGGTAGGCAGCCATCGACCCGAACAGCAGCACGCCGTTGAGCGAGAACACGCTCTCGAAGGCGTGCTGATAGCCATCGACGTTGTCATAGAAGGGGTCGGCGCCGGGCACCCAGTAGGGGTGGGGCGGCACCCGCATGGCGAGCTGGGTGACCCCGAGCATCACGAGCGACATCAGGAAGCCCACGAGAACCATGAAGTCGGCGCGTCGCTTGCCGTAGACCTCGCTCACGATGTCCGTGATCAGGAAGGTGAGCGGGTAGGTGAGGATGCCCGTGGTCAGCGCCCACTCGCTGTTGAAGGGCGACGGGAACAGCTTGATGCCGATGATGTTCGTGAGCACGAGCACGACGGCAAAGGCCGCCGCGAGCACGAGATAGACGCGCTCAGTCAGCGGGTAGGGGAGGTCGTCGACCTCGAGCGTCTTCGGGGGGCGAGACGTGGTCATGGGGGCTTCCGTGGCCGAGGTAGGCGGTGGCGATCAGCAGGCCGACGAGGCCGCCGAACTTGAGCTCGCGGATCGGTCCCGCAACCCAGGACATACCGAATGGGGGAGCCTCCGCCATCCGTTTGAGGGCCTGCAGATCGAAGCAGATCACGACGAACGAGGCGGCCACGAGCGCCACGAGGCCCGGAGGGAGACGTCCGGTGCACGCAGCCCATGCGGTCAACGCGAGCGCGGGCAGGGCAAAGACGAGGTGGTGCTCGTAGGTATAGACCGGCACGAGCAGGATCACGATCCCCACGCACGCGATCTGGGCAGCCCGCACCGCCGCTCCCGTGGAGGCGCGGAAGAACAGCGCCCCCGTTCCGGCGAGCAGTCCGACGGCCGAGAGCTGAGAGGCGAGCCGAGCCGCCGGGCCGAGGCCATGGCCGCGGTGAGGGAACGCGCCGTCCCACAGGTTGGGGATCGAGTGGTTGCCGAAGAGCCCGATCGGGACGCGCAGACCATTGTAAGAGCCAGCCCCGAAGGAAGGCAGCACCTCGCGGAAGAACCGGGCCTGGATCTCGAGGTCGACCAGCGGCAGGGTGGCGATCGAGAGCACGACCGCCGTGCCGCAGGCCACTCCGACGGCGAGCCACTCACGGCGTAGCAGCCACCACGCCACGAACAACGCGGGCGACATCTTGAGCATGCAGGCCGCACCCATCAGAATGCCTCCGGGGACGGGACGGCGATGCTCGATGAGAGCGAGCCCACCGAGCGCGAGCCCCAGCCCCGCGAAGTTGGCCTGGCCCATCCGGTAGTTGTTGGGCACCGCGATCATCAGCGCGAACGCCAGCACGACGAACACGGCCAGAGGAGCGCCGCCGATGCCTCGCCACCACCACGCGAGTCCCGCTGCCGTCGCGAGACCGAGCAGCGCGTGCACCCAGAACCACCTGTGGAAGGCACCTGGCAGGTCGAACCCGCTCGTCCAGGCCATCAGGAGCAGGAACGGCGGGGCGTACAGGTAGGGGTGCACGCTGCGCCGGATGCCCTCCTCACGCGCGGCCCGATTCAGGGCAGAGACGTCGTAGGGATCGCCGCCGTCGACGGCCACCTCGACCGCGTAGTGGTAGCTCGCGAAGTCGCGGGCGTGCCGCACGTCGTGCGTGTCGCGCCAGGCGCCGGCGACCACGAACAGGTGCCAGGTGAGAGCGAAGACGAGGGCGGCCACGAGCCACGGATGGTCACGGAAGGTCGGCACGAGAGCCCGGGTAACCCTCGGGGGAGCCGTTCTCGCGATCTCGGCAGGAAGGCCATTCAAACCTAGCCAAATCGCGTTGGTCGGCAATTTCCCCTAAACGCCCACGGAGCGCGACCGATGGCAGTCCCGGAGATGCGAAGACTCGGTGGAACCCTGGGGGGCGACGCTCCACGGGCCGGTGGTCGAGTCGAAGCGCGGTGGGGGCCGCTCTTCGCCTCGTCTTCGACCCGCGGCGGAAGCCAGACCCCACGACCTCGTCGAGGACCATCTCCGCTTGCCCGGGAGGCGCTGGGCGTTCGTGCGGACTTGCTCTCCACCGTTTTGAACGCCCAGCGCCTAGGGTCTGCCCCCTTCATCGGAGCATCGTCCTCCGACGATCACTCGCCAACGGTCGCGTGACCAAGGGCGGTCAGCTGGCGGCCTCCGGCGCGGACCGGCTTCGTCGAGTCACAGTTTGCTCGTGTTCATTCGGAGGCTCCGAGCAGCTGTTTCGAAATAGCTGCTCGTATTGGGGAATCAAAGCCTTATGGAGACCTCGCGTCAGGTGGCGCACCCCTGATGGAGGTTTTTCATGAGCCGTTTCCTTTCGCTCGCTTTCGCGGGCCTGATCGTTCCCATGACCGCTTTCGCCCAGGACGAGGACGCCGCCGAGAAGGCGGAGGCCGTCGAGGGCGAGGAGGCCGCCGAGGGTGAGGAGGCCGCCGAGGGTGAGGAGGCCGCCGAGGGTGAGGAGGCCGAGGCCGAGGAAGTCGTCGAGACCAACACGATCGTCGACGTCGCGGTCTCCAACGACAGCTTCTCGACCCTCGTGAAGGCCGTCCAGGCCGCGGGCCTCGTCGAGACCCTCTCCGGTGAGGGTCCCTTCACCGTGTTCGCGCCGACCAACGAGGCGTTCGCCGAGATCGACGACCTCGACGCGATCCTCGCCGACACCGAGCAGCTCAAGAGCATCCTGACCTACCACGTCATCCCCGGTAAGGTGATGGCGGCCGACGTCGCGAAGGGCAAGGTCGCGACGGTCCAGGGCTCCGAGGTCAAGTTCAAGGTCAAGGGCGACGGCACCGTCAAGATCGACAAGGCCACCGTCACCGCGACTGACGTCGTCGCCGACAACGGCGTCATCCACGTCATCGACACCGTGATCATGCCCTGATCGGGCCTGCTCCCACATCTTCGCGACGGTCGGCTCCCCCGGAGCCGGCCGTCGTTCGTTTCTGGGCTTGAAACCTAGATCGATGGCCGTGGGTGGCCAAGGAGTTTATCCCCTCGGCTGGGGCCATCGCTGCGCCCCGATGGAGACGACCGTGACCTCGGACGAGATCCGCAAGGCGTTCCTCGCCTACTTCGCGGAGAATGGCCACGAGGTGGTGCCCAGCGCGCCCCTCGTTCCCCAGAACGACCCCACGCTCTACTTCGTGAACGCCGGCATGGTGCCCTTCAAGGACTTCTTCACAGGAGCCGCGAGGCCGCCGTTCGACCGGGCCGCGTCGTCCCAGCTCTGCATGCGCGTCTCTGGCAAGCACAACGACCTCGACAACGTGGGGCAGACGCCTCGGCACCACACGCTGTTCGAGATGCTCGGAAACTTCAGCTTCGGGGACTACTTCAAGGACCGGGCGATTCCCATGGCGTGGGAGCTGCTCACCGAGCGGTTCGGGATCGACCCCGATCGCCTGTGGGTCACCGTGTACGTCGACGACGACGAGGCGTTCGAGATCTGGCGCGACGGGGTCGGGGTGGCCGAGAGCCGCCTGCAGCGGCTGACCGACGACAACTTCTGGTCGATGGGCGCGCTGGGCCCGTGCGGTCCGAGCTCCGAGATCTTCTTCGACTACGGCAAGGAGATCGACGACAACGACGGCGGACCCGCCACGGAGAGCGACCGCTACGTCGAGATCTGGAACCTCGTGTTCATGCAGTTCGAGCAGGTCGACGAGAACACGCGGATCGACCTGCCGAAGCCCAGCATCGACACCGGGTCGGGGCTCGAGCGCGTCGCAGCCGCGCTCCAGGGTACGTACTGGAACTACGAGACCGACCTGTTCGTGCCGATCATCGCGAAGGCCGCCGAGATCGCCGACGTGAGATACGGCGCGGACCCCAGCCGGGACCTTGCGCTGCGCGTCATCGCGGACCACGCGAGGGCGGCGACCTTCCTCGCGAGCAACGGCATCGTTCCCGGCAACGCGAAGCGCGAGTACGTCATGCGGCGGGTCATGCGCCGCGGCATCCGCTTCGGCTACGAGCTCGGGCTCGAGAAGCCTTTTCTGCACGAGGTGTGCGGGGTGGTCATCGACCGCATGGGCGAGGCCTATCCCGAGGTGTCCCAGCGCCGCGAGGCCATCCTCAACGTGGTGCACACCGAGGAGGAGACGTTCTTCCGCACGCTGTCGAACGGGATTCGGCTCCTCGAGGGCGAGCTCGAGGGCGAGACCATCTCGGGTGAGACCGCGTTCACTCTGTACGACACCCACGGCTTCCCCCTGGATCTGACCAAGCAGATTGCGGCCGAGCACGGGCTCGTCGTGGACGAGGACGGGTTCGCGACCCGCATGGAGGCGCACAGGAAGGCGAGCCAGGGCGCGAGCTCGTGGAACGACGCTGGCCTCGAGCAGATCTGGCACGACATCCACGACGCCAAGGGCGCCACCACGTTCGACGGCTACGACGGCGTCGAGGGTGAGGGCACGATCGTGGCGCTCGTGCGCACCGACGAGGACGGCGTCCGCCAGGTCGAGCAGCTCCACGCGGGTGATGACGGCATCGTGGTCCTGGACCAGACGCCGTTCTACGCAGAGAGCGGCGGCCAGACCGGGGATCGTGGTCGGCTCACCGGCTTCGACGTCAGCGACGTCACCAAGGCGGCCGAGCTCCACCTCCACCACGGCACCGCCACGTCGACGCTGAAGGTGGGACAGGTCGTGGAGGCACACGTCGACGGTGCGCTGCGCGACCGGACGCGGCGTAACCACACCGGCACGCACCTGTTGCACGCAGCGCTCCGCCAGGTCCTCGGGCAGCACGTGACCCAGAAGGGGTCGCTCGTCGCCCCGGATCGGCTCCGCTTCGACTTCACGCACGCCCAGCCCATGACCGACGAGGAGAAGGCGCGGGTCGAGTCGCTGGTCAACGAGCAGATCATCGCGAACACGCCGCTGAGCACCGCCGTGGAGGACCTCGAGACGGCCAAGGCGCACGGCGCGATGGCGTTGTTCGGAGAGAAGTACGCGGATCGGGTGCGCGTGGTGACCGTGCCGGGATTCTCGGTCGAGCTCTGCGGGGGCACGCACTGTGGGCGGACCGGTGACATCGGACTGTTCACCATCGTGAGCGAGTCGGGCGTCGCCGGTGGGGTGCGGCGGATCGAGGCGCAGACGGGTACGGGGGCTCTCGCCATCGTCAACCGAGACCGGCAGCGGCTGCAGGACGCCGCCCTCGCGCTGAAGACCGAGCCCGCGCAGGTGGTCGACGCGGTCGGGAGGCTCCAACAGGAGCGGAAGGCCCTCGAGCGGCGCATCGCGGAGATCGAGCGCGAGGCGGCCAAGGCGGCGGCAGGCGACCTGATCGGCCAGGCCCGCGAGTTCGGGGGGGTCAAGGTTCTCGCGGCGGCGTTCGACGGGGATCTCGGTGAGCAGGCCGACCGTCTTCGTGACCAACTGGGAAGCAGCTTGGTCGTGTTGTTCGCCCAGGACGGGGACTCCGTGAAGCTCCTGTCGGCGGCGAGCAAGGACGTGGCAGGCAAGAAGGTCCACGCGGGCAAGGTGCTCCAGGAGGTGGCGCCGCTGGTGGGGGGCCGCGGGGGCGGTCGTCCGGACATGGCTCGCGGAGGCGGGTCGGACCCGTCGGGGATCCCGGCCGCGATCGAGCGCGTCTACTCGTTCGCCGAGGAAGTCCTCTCGTAGTCGCCGCGACTGGTTACCCCTCATGGCTCAATCACGAGGGAGTGTCAGGTGCAGCTCAACGAAGTCAAGGCAATCGTCACTGGCGGCGCGAGCGGGATGGGTCGCGTCTTCACGCTCGAGCTGGCGCGCGAGGGCGCCCAGGTCACGGTCGGTGACCTCGACGAGACGGCCATGCAGGCGGTGGTCGACGAGGCGAAGGACCTACCGGGCCAGGTTCACGCTGTCCGCTGCAACGTGGCCGAGGAGGCCGACGTCGTCGCCCTGGTCAACGGCGCTCACGAGGCGATGGGCGGCCTGAACGCCCTCGTCAACAACGCGGGCATCTTCCGAGACGGCCTCCTCGTCAAGAAGGACAAGGAGACCGGTGCGGTCAAGAAGATGAGCCTGGACAAGTGGAACGCGGTCATCGCGGTCGACCTCACGGGGCCCTTCTTGTGCACCCGCGAGTTCGCCGCCAAGATGATCGAGACCGGCACGCCGGCCTCGGTGGTGATCAACATCAGCTCGGTCGCCCGGCACGGCAACCAGGGCCAGAGCAACTACTCGGCCGCGAAGGCGGGGCTCGTCGCGGACACCAAGCTGTGGGCGCAGGAGCTCGCCCGCTACGGCGTTCGGGTGGGCGCCATCGCGCCCGGGTTCGTCGACACACCGATCCTCCAGGCCATGCGGCCCGAGGTCCTCGAGGGCATGCTCAAGGCGGTTCCGCTGCGGCGGACCGGCAAGCCCGAGGAGATCTATCAGGCGGTCAAGTTCATCATCGAGTGCGACTACTTCAGCGGCCGGTGCGTGGATGTCGACGGCGGACTGCACCTGTAGTCGCTCTTGCCTCCAGCCGCGGCGTGCCTAGAGTCTGCCCAGCGCTGGAGGACTCGTGGCCGACCCTGCTGACACCGTCCCGAACGTGAGCTTCTCGTCCTTCGTCGTCTCGCTGGCGACCTCGGCGATGAATCACCTCGGCGAGGGTCCTGGTGCAAAGCTCGATCTGCCGATGGCGCGACAGACCGTCGACCTCTTGGGACTTCTGATGGAGAAGACGAAGGGGAACCTCGACGACGAAGAGGCGAAGCTGCTCGAGACGGTTCTCCACGACGTTCGGATGAAGTTCGTCCAGAAGACGGGCGGTTCCGGCACGTAGCTCCGCCCCGCGATTCGCGATACCCGCTGGCGATGCTGGCAGCACTGGCACTGTTTTTGGCGGCGAGCGCGGGGTGGGCCCAGTCCGAGGAGCCCACGCCCGACGAGCTCGTCGATCTCGGGCTCAAGCAGCTCAAGCGCGGCAACTACACGAAGGCCCTCTCCACGCTGCAGAAGGTCCGGAACTATTACCGGGACGACCCGGCGTCGGTCCGAGCCCAGCTCGCCATCGCCGACCTGCACTTCAAGAAGCGGGACTACGAGCAGGCGCGCTTCGCATACGAGGAGTTCCGCGACCTGCACCCGCGGCATCCCGACCTCGACTACGTCACCTGGCGCATCGGGCTCGCCGTGTACAAGCGAGCGTCGCGCTTCGCTGGCCGAGACCAGGCCGCGACGCGAAGCGCGGTGAGCGTCTGGTCGGCATTCGAGAAGCGCTACCCCGACTCGGAGCACGTCGAAGAGGTCGTGCGACTGCGCGAGCGAGGCCGCAACCGTCTCGCGAACAAGGAGCTCTACGTCGCGCGCTTCTACGAACGCCGGGACGCGTGGCGTAGTGTCCAGCTCCGCGCCCAGGGGCTGGTCGAGGACTACCCCGGCACCGAGGCCATCCCCGAGGGCTACGCCCTGCTCGGGATGGCGCTGCACGCGACGGGGCGGCCCGAAGCAGCGAGAGACGTCCGTGCCCGGCTGGTCGCCGAGGCCCCCGACTCCGCCGAGCTGCAGCGGCTCGACCGGGCGCTCACCAAGCCGCCCGGGGAGCCCCCGGAGGAGACGGTGTTCGTGCGTCCCTACCGGACCCGCGGGCAGGCGGGCCCCCAGCCCGCCGCAGGTCCGTGAGTGCTTTCTCGAGCCGATTGAGCAGTTTGGAGGAGAGATGATGCGTACGGCACTGGTCTTTGGGCTGGCCCTCGTGGGCTGCACCGAAGAGGGCGAAGACGGCGAGAGCCGCCCCAACCCGACGGGCGACACCGGCACCGAGCAGCCGGACGAGGCTTGTGACAACTCGCTCGACGAGTCGGTGCCTGCCGACGGGGCCACCGGCGTCTACTACCGGTCGTCGGTGCGGATGACCCTCGACGACGACGATCCGAGCGCGGTCATCACCCTCGCTGACGCCGACGGTGCCGACGTGCCCGGAACGTCCGTGGTCGAGGACGACGTCGTCACCTTCACCCCCGATGCGCCGCTGCTGCGGGAGGCGAGCTACGTCGCGACCCTCGGCTACGAGTGCGATGAGGACGAGACGGTCAGCTTCACCACCTCCACCACGGGCAACCCGACCGATGGCGACGTGGTGGGCCGGGTCTACAACCTCGATCTGCGCGAGGGTACGTTCACCAGGCCCGCGGGCGTGGGAGCGATCATCGGCGGCCTCATCCCGCCCGAGGTCGCGCTCTACCTGATGGCCGACGAGATCGTCAGCAACGGCACCGAGACGATCAACTTCATCGGCGCCCCCATCGCCAATGGCCAGCAGGACCCCTGCGGCGAGCCGTTCTTCGTCAACGGCGCGACCTGGGAGGACCCGCACTTCTCGGGGCAGATCGACTCGCTGCCCGTGAACATCTCGGTGGCCGAGATCAGCATCGTGAACCTGAACATTTCGGGCGACTTCTCGGTCGACCGCTCGCAGATCGAGATCGAGCTCTTCTCGGGGGAGATCGACGGTCGTGAGCTCGCCGGCATCGAGGGCAGCCCGCTCGGCCCCGACCCGTGCCTCACCCTGGCCGGCCTCGGTGCCGAGTGTGGCCCCTGCAGCTTCGAGCCCACGTCGGAGACCTGCGTGGTGCTCCAGGTCGAGAACCTGGTGCTGCCCTACGCCCCCGACGCCGATGCGCTCGTCGCCGAGCCCGACGACTGCCCCCTCTGATTGGGGTCGGGTCTCCGGGGGCTTCGTGCCCCTACCTCTTTCCCACTGATTTGGAGTTGTGATGCGTTGGTTCTTGGTTCTGGTGCCGACGGCGGTGGCGGCGTGCGCGGGGGGAGACGGCTCCGGCGATCCGCCCGCACCCGTCGT
>CAZZLC010000016.1:60589-74622 GCA_964655065.1 uncultured Enterobacteriaceae bacterium
CGGTGGCGGCGTGCGCGGGGGGAGACGGCTCCGGCGATCCGCCCGCACCCGTCGTGTGCGAGTCGGTCGTGACGGCGTTCGAGCCCGCGTCCAACGCGATGGACGTCGATGTCGCCGTGCTCGTGACCGTCAGCTTCGACGCGGCGATTCCCGAGGGCGGAACCTGGGCGCTCGAGCTCACTGACGTTGATGGCACGGGCGTGCCCGGCACGGCGACCCTCTCCGAGGACCGCACCTCGGCCTCGTTCACGCCCGACGGTGACCTGTCCCACGAGACCGTCTACACGATCACCGCGACGGGCTGCGACGACACGCAGTCCGCGAACTTCCTCACCGTTCCCGCGCCCGTCGACGCCTCGCTCCTCGAGGGCAACACCTTCGGGATTCGGGAGGGCGACCTCCAGATCTCGGAGCCTGCGGGAGCCGGCGCGCTGTTGGCGCTCATTCCCGGCGGGCTCTTCGGGACGCTCGCGGTCCAGCTCACCGACTTCGACGCGGGGTCCGAGACGTTCGCGGGCGTGGGCGCCGTGATCGACCGCGATACCGACGAGATCTTCTGCGATCAGCTGGTCAACACCGACGTCGACTACAGCGCGAACCCCTTCGTCTCCTTTGGCCCCGACGACCTCGTGATCGAGATCGCCCCCGGTCAGACGCTGCAGCTCGAGGATCTGACGGTCTCCGGTCGCGTCTCTGCGGACGGGCAGTCGCTGCTCGAACCCGTCGTCTCCCTGCTCGTCGCGTCCGAGGCCATCCCCTCGCCGATCCCCCTTCCCGCGTGCCCCGACATCCCCGAAGACTCGCTGTTCACGCCCACCTGCGTGAAGTGTGACTCGAGCACGGACTCCGACGAGTGCCTGCTCTTCGAGGGCACGGTCGACGAAGCGGTGACCATCGCGCGCGACATCGTGCAGGAGTGCGCGGGTTAACGCTCCTCGAGCTCTCCCTCTCGCCACCGCAGACCGAGCGCCGCGAGGACCGCGGCGTAGTCCGCCGGGGGCGACGCCTCGAAGCGCATCTGCCGCTCGTCTGCGGGATGGGTGAAGGCGAGCCGCCACGCGTGCAGCATCGGTCGGGACCCGTCCTTCGCGAGCAGCTCCCGGATGGCCACCGGGACAGCCTCGCGACGTGGCCCGTACAACCCGTCACCCACGATGGGCAACCGCAGGTCGGCCAGGTGGACCCGCACCTGGTGGGTGCGGCCCGTCTCGAGCCGGCACTCGATCACGGTCAGTCGTCCGGAACGTCCCCGCACGCGCCAGTGGGTGAGCGCGCGACGTCCCTGCGAGGCGGTGACCGAGGCCATGCGAACGCGATCGGAGGGATGGCGCCCGAGGTGGCTCTCGACCACCCCGCGGTCCTCGTCGGGTGCTCCGAGGCACACCGCGAGGTACCGCCGCCCCGCGGAGTGGTCGGCGAACTGGGCCGCCAGGTGTCGGTGGGCCGCGTCGTGCTTGGCCACCACCATCAGGCCCGACGTGCCCTTGTCGAGCCGGTGGACGATGCCGGGCCGAAGCTCGCCGCCCACCCCCGACAGCCCTCCGAGCTCGTGGAGCAGCGCGTTGACCAGGGTGCCGTCCGGGTGCCCGGGGCCGGGGTGGACCACCATCCCCGGGGCCTTGTCGATCACGGCGAGGTCGTCGTCTTCGTGGACGATGTCGATCGGCAGGTCCTGGGCAACCACCTCGGTCGGCCTGGGCTCGGGAACCTCGATCTCGACGACCGCTCCGGGGTCCGGGGTCGCGGCGGGGCGGGTCGCCGGTCTGCCGTCGATGGTCACCCCGCCGTCGCGCACCAGCCGCGCGGCTCGGGTGCGGGACACCTCGGGCAGATGGTCGGCGATCAGGACGTCGATGCGCTCGGCAGAAGCGGCGACGAAGCGGTGGCGAGGCATGAGCCGCCCGTATCCAGCGCAGTCAGGAGGTGAGCCAACCCTCGACCCGGGCCGCGATGGCGGCGACGTCCTGGTCGGAGAGGGTGCGGACGTCGAACTGCACGGCCCCGTCCACCACCCTGGACACCACGGGAGGCACGCCGGTGCGCAGCGCACGGGCGGCCCGATCTGGACGGGCGGGGCGCCACTGCACGGCCACGGCCGCGATGGGCTGCATGGGTCGCGACCCGCCTCCCACGTAGCCGACGTCGTCGACGATGGTGCACTCGGCGCCGACGGCCGCCAGCGCCTCGTGGAGCGCTGCCGCTCGGGCCTGTAGCACGTCGGGATCCGAGAGCGCCATCGCGGCCACGGGGGAGGCTCGTCCAGCGAGGTGGTCGCCGAGGGTCGCTTCGAGCGCGGCGAGCACGACTTTGTCCACCCGGAGCGCCCGATAGAGGGGATGGCGTCGCAGACGCTGGATCAACTCGGCTCGACCCGCGAGAATCCCCGCCTGGGGCCCCCCGAGGAGCTTGTCGCCCGAGAAGCAGACGACGTCGACTCCGGCGGCGATGACCTCCTGAACGGGCTCCTCGCCGAGTGCCGGATCGAGGCACCCCGACCCGAGGTCCTCGACGAGGACGACGTCGTGCTCCCGCGCGAGCGCGACCAGCGCGGCTCGATCCGGGGTCTCGGTGAAGCCCGTGATCCGGAAGTTCGAAGGGTGAACCCTGAGAATCACCGCCACATCAGCGTCGATGGCGGCACCGACGTCGCTCGCGCGGGTGCGATTGGTGGTGCCGACCTCCCGCAGCCGGGCACCACCCGACGCGATCACGTCCGGCACCCTGAAGGACCCCCCGATCTCCACGAGCTCCCCGCGGCTCACGATGACGTCGCGGTCGCGAGCGAGGGCGGTGAGGGCGAGGAGCACCGCTGCGGCGCAGTTGTTGACCACGATGGCGTCCTCGGCGCCGGTGAGCAGCTGCACCTGGGTCGCGACGCCGGAGAGTCGCCCTCCGCGTTGCCCCGTGGCGAGCTCCATCTCGAGATCGCAGTACCCGCTCGCCCGCAGCGCGGCCTCCCGGGCCGACGCCGACCACGGCGCTCGCCCGAGGTTGGTGTGCACGACGATGCCGGTCGCGTTGATCACGGTTCGTAGGCGGCCCTGGTCGAGACGTCTGGCCCATCGTCTCGCGACGTCCGCCAGATCGGCGTCGAAGCCCTCGCCGGCCACGATCGCGCTCCGGGCTTCCTCGATGGCCCGCCGAGCGGCGTGGACGGCGATCCGCTCGGGGACCCCTTCGAGCGAGCGCGCCAAGGCGTCCACCGCGGGAAGCGAGCGGAGCTTCGCGACCTGCGCCTCGGTCAAGGATCGGTCCGCGGCGCGAGGATCTCGGTGACGCGGACGCGGTAGCCCGTCAACGGCACGAGCCCCTGAGCTCTCACCGACAGCCGATCCTTGCGCTGATAGTCCCGGCGGTCGATCCGCCAGTTGCTGTGGTTCGGCAGCTGGATGCGGCTGTTCCTGGTGCCCTGGATGGCGCAGGGCCAGTACCCGTCGTGGGCCGCTTGGCGCAACATGCCCACGTTCTCTTCGACATAGGGTCCTGCTGCGTGGTCGAGGTCCCACAGCCCGATGAGGTGGATGCTCGGGGGACGTCCGAGCTGCGCCGGGATCCACGCCGCGGTGGGCGCGAGGATGCGTCCCTCGGGACACTTCTCCTCGAGCTCCTCGAGCAGGAGCTGCCCCGCGGTGATGCGGGCCGGACTCGGGCGCACCGAGTCCAGGTCGACCGTGCGCAGGAGCCAACCGATCTGCATCGCCGCGACCACGAGCCCGACCCAGGGCAGCTCGGGACGGTCGCTGCGCCGAAGCGCCCAGCCGAGCCCGAGTCCGAGCCCCGCCGACACCGTCCAGTGGGCGGGCATCACCACGTTCATGAAGCCGCCGTGGTGAGCCCGCATGAGCGCGGCGACGAGCAAGGACAAGCCGACCGTGCCCACCGCTCCGACGAGTCGCCAGTCCAGCCCACGGTTCGCGACGAGAGCCACCGTGGCGCCGAGGGCGGCGGCAAGCGCCGCGTAGGTGCCGGCGAGGCTCTGCCACGTGCCGGGAACCCCTTGCACGCCGGGCAACCAGGCGCCGACGATCGCGGCGACGACAGCGACCACCAGAGTGCCCCCGAGGAGGCGGGTGCGTCGCGGTTCGGACGCCACCGCCATGCCGAAGAGCCAGCCAGCCAGACCCACGAGGCTCGGCAGCAACACCACGCCGAGCTCGCCGGGCATCCCGATCCAGAACCGATTCCACACCATGGGGTGCGAACCGGGCACGCCGAGGACGTAGGTGAGGAAGCCCCCGCCCGAGCGCCACTGGAACAGGGCCGTCATCAGCAGCGCGGGACCGGCGGACGCCAACGCGAATCGCTGAGCCACGGGCAGTCCGGAGCGCAACGTGATCATCGCGAGGAGGGGCAGCCCGAACGTCGCGAAGTTGTGCTTGACCAGGAAGGCGGCGCACAGAAGGAGCCCGCTCGCGGTCTCTGCCCCGCGAACCCGCTCCGCCGCGAGCACCACGCTCCAGGCGAGCAGCGCGAGAGCCAGCGCATCGGGGCGGACGATGTCGTAGAACCCGCCCGACGCCCGGTACAGGCCGAGGAAACAGGCGGCACCGACGATACCTGCCGTCCAGGAGCCGACCTGGCGCCAGGCGAGCGTCACGATGGCCCCCGCCGAGGCGAGGGTCGAGACAGCGGAGACCGCGCGGCCCACGGGATAGTCGAGGCCGAACACATCACCGAGGGCGGCGACCAGGGCCGAGTACCCGGGGGGATAGACGAAGGCCACGAAGTCGGGGCTGGGAGGGCCGTAGAGCGGCAGGCCGCGCTGGAGACGCCACGCGTGGGCCAACATGCCCCCCTCCATCCACTCGAGGTCGAACGGATAGAACAGGCGCGCCCAGAACGTCTCGCCGATCTGGGCTCCGAGGATGACGGCGGCCACGACCACCGCACCCAGGGCGACGCGCTGCACGATCACGAGAAGCCCCAGAGATCGAGCGCGAGCTTCCAGGCGAGGCGCCAATTGGTCAGGATCGGCCAGAAGAAGATCGACAGGCCGAACGCGCCGGCCAGGAACACGCTGAGCGGGGCGACGATGCCGAGGGTGAGGACGGTGCTCTGAAACAGCGTTCGCACGGGCTTCAGCTCGAAGCGCCGGCGCAGGGTCTGCGCGACGAACGGCTGGATCTGGTCCACCGACAGCGTCTCGTAGGGACCTCGGAGCGTCTGGTCGGGCTCGAGCGCGACCTCCACTCCTCCGATCTCGATGCGGTAGCCTGCCCCCGGCAGGTCGCTGTCAGGCGGAGCCAGCAGCGGCTGGGCGCAGTGCGGGCAGCTTCCGACCACCTTCACCTCGCCGCGCGCCGCTCGAGCGAGGTGAGGCCAGGCTTGGCGATCGGCGTCGACGGGGCGACGGCCACCACCCTCGGTGACCACGCGGGCGCCGCCCTCGTCGCGGATCTCCAGCCGATGACACGTCGGACAACGGACCTCTGCCATGGTCTCCTCGTAGGATGGTTGAGAGGCCTCTCGTATCGACCGGCAGGCCCCTGCGTGGCCGCCGCACCTGGGTGCAGGCGACCGTCAGGCGCCGGGCTCTCCGGACGCGGGCGCAGCGTCATCGGACGTCGGTGGACGCAACGCCTCTTCGACATCGGACGGAGGCCCATCGGGAGCGTCAGGGGTTGCCGGGCTTGCCTCGGGTGCAGCTGGAGTCGAGACTCCCCCGGACGCATCCCCGTTCGCCGGTGCGGTGCCGTTCTCGCCCGGAGCGCCAGCGTCAGCCGCGAAGTCCGCCAGGGCCGTCTGGAGAGCCGCGGTCGCCTCGGGCGTCCACGCGATGCCCGCCGGGGCGCCCGAGAGTCCGCCCCACCAGCCGACGAGCTCCTCGTCGTTGGCGAGAACCACCGCGCGCTCGTGCTCCTCGAGCAGGAGCAGCGGGATGGCAGCTCGCCCCTCGGCCGGCAGGTCGGCCACGAACCACAGCTCACCGCGCTGGTCGCCCCGACGCACCAGCAGCCGCCACAGACCGTTCAGCGAGTCCGAGAGCGTCTGGACGGCGGGATGGTTGCGCGACTCGCGGCGGGTCGGTCCCTGCAGCACACGGTGGAGGGACCAGCCGTCGGAGAGAGCCGCGCGGGCCACCTCGATGACCCCGGAGATGCCCGGTCCGCCGAACCGCGCCGCCGCCGGGCCCGACTCCACGAGCGCCTGCGTCTTGGGGCCGTTCGCTGCCGTGCGGACGGCGAGCGTCGTGCCCTCGGGAATCACCTGGTCGGCGGGAACGGCCTCGTGGATGGCGCCGAGCAGGGCTGCCGTGCGCTCGTCGTCGAGCTCGAGCTTGATGACAGACCGCAGGGCACGGTCGGGACGACGGAACCGCTGCACCGCCTCCACCACCGCTCCGGGCTGGAACGGGTCGGACTGGAGCGCAGCGACGAGCTGGCTCGGAGGCGTCAGCCCGGACGACTCCGCGTTCACGGGCCCGCTGACCGCCTTGGCGGCAGCCACGATCGTCGCGTCGTCGCCATCCTGCTCGAGCGCGCCCAGACCCTGGGCCCGCACGGCCTCGCGCAGCGCCTCGTTGCCGAAGCCCGTGCCCAGGAACAGCGTGTGCGGGGAGAGGCTCACCATCCGCGAGGCCAGCGTCTCCGCAAGACCGCTCGGGTAGGGCTCGGTCGAGTGAGGGCCGACCGCTACCATGCGCTCGATGCCGTCGCCGTCGGTGAAGCGAAGGGTCCAGAGCTTGCGGTCGTCGGGCTCGTCTCGCGCGAGCACGCCCCGTCGGAGTGATCCGACGGTGTAGCCCTCGGCCAGCAGGTGCTTCAGCAAGGGCAGCAGGCGCTCGAAAGGCCACTCGTTGTACGCCTTGACCGCGATCGCGGACTGCTCCCGGAGGTCGGAGAGCGCCTGCCGGGTGCGCTCCCCGTCGGTTGCCGCGAGCGCACGACCGACGAAGCCGACCAGCCAGGGCGCGGGGACGTCCTTGCCGGAGGTCGCGACGTGGTGCCGAAGGGCGGTCTCGGCCAGCTCGTCGATGCGATCGGGATGCGCCTCGGCGAACTGCTCGAGGACGCGGATCCGCGCGGGACGTCGGGTGGGGACCGGCTGGCCCACCAACTTGGACAGCGGGTCGTCACCGGACGGAGGGGCTTCGCGGGTGGCCTGGCGGAGCCCCGCCGCCTGGGCAAGGTCGTCACGCAGCCGCTCGAGCACCGCGCGGTCGACGTCGCCGCCAGCCAGGGCGATGGAGAGCTCGGCGTAGGTGCGGAGGACGGCTGCCGAGGGACCCCGAGCGCCCTCGAGCGCGCGCAGCACACCAGCGAAGTCCCCGTTCTGCGCGGCTGTCTTGGCCTCTTGCGTGGAGTTCGGCTTTCCTCCGCCCCGCGGCTCGCGGTCACGCGCGGGCCGGTCCGAGCGCTCCGACCGCTCCGGGCGGTCGGTCCGGCCACGCCGCTCGCCACGCTCGCCACGTTCTCCGCGGTCGCGTCCCCGGCCTCGGCGAGCCCCGGTCTGGCTCATCTCGGGAACGTCCTCGCCGAGGCTCGTGAGCAGCGCTCTGGCGGACGCGGTGGCCTCGTCGGTCGGCTTCGGCGGGGTGCGGAACAGCGACGCGAGCGAGCGCGCCTCGGCGACGGCCTGGCCGTGATTGCCGAGCTTCTGGTGCAGGCGGGCGATGGTGTAGGTCGCGCGTCGGGTGGCGACGACGTCGGACAGGTGGCGGGCGCGCCAGACCGCGAGATCGGCCAGCAGCGCGCGTTGATCCTCGACCGACTGGGCCCGGCCCATGCGGTCACTCCACATCTCAAGCGCATCACTCATGCGGTTCTTCCTTCGAGACCGGCCTTCGTCACGAGAACGCAGGCCCCTGCGCGGACGGGCAACGTCCGGTTGGTGCTGGAGCCGGGTCCGTCCGGCCGCAGCGGTACGATGACAGTGCTACACCGCGTAACACGGGGCGTATCGATGGCCGATCATCAGAGGAGCACGGTCGTCCGCGCGACGAGGCGCCGGTCGGAGTCCTGGCGGAACGACGAGCTGGTCGTGGAAGAACCCCTCGAAATCCGCGTGGAAGACGAACCGCTCGTGGTCACCATGCGGACCCCCGGCGACGACCACGCGCTCGCAGCCGGGTTCCTCTACACGGAGGGCGTGGTCGATGGGCTCGACGATGTCGCCGCGCTCGACCACCTCGCCGGCCTGGGCGGCGAGAACACCGTGCAGGTGAGGCTGGCCAGCGGGGTTCAGGCCCATCTCGAGGCCCTGCGGCACGCGCAGCGCCGCGTGGTCGCGACCAGCGCCTGTGGAGTCTGCGGGAAGAGCCGACTGGACCAGGTGGAGATTGCCGCCTCGGTCGAGGTGGTGCCGGTCGACGTCGATCCGCTCGTTCTCGAGGGCCTACCGCGTCGTCTACGCGAGGCCCAGGCGGTGTTCCGGCGCACGGGAGGGCTGCACGGAGCCGCGCTCCTGGCCCCCGACGGCACGCTCGACGAGGTCCGCGAGGACATCGGGCGCCACAACGCGGTCGACAAGGTGATCGGGGCTCGGTTCCTCGCCGACGACGTTCCCGTCCGGGACCGCTTCCTGGTGATCAGCGGGCGGGCCGGGTTCGAGATTGTCCAGAAGGCGAGGGTCGCCGCGATACCGGCCGTGATCGCTTTCGGGGCGGCGTCGTCTCTGGCGGCGGCGCTCGCCGAGCGGTCGGGGATGGCGCTCTTCGGGTTCGTCCGCGACCACGGGTGGACCCAGTACGCCTGAACCACCCAGGCGCACGTCGCGTCAGCGGTCGCGGGCCCTGGGTCGGAGCTCGTGAGGTTTCCCGGGAGAGAACACGGTTCGTGGTGAGGCGGCCATTTCCTGACGGGACGCAGCGGGATCCCTGTGTTCCACTGTGACGGAGATCTCGTACCGGAGGCCCCATGTCGGCCGAAGATGAAGATGTAACCGACAACATCCCTGTTCCGGTGACCGCGACGTCCCGGGCCGCCCCGCCCGTGGCGATCGACCTCGGCGGCTCGGTCACGAAGGGTCGGCTCCGTGGCGTGTCCGGCGACGCCATCACCGTCGTCAGCGATGCCGCGCTGACCATGGACGCCCAGGTTCAGGTCGAGTCGGGCGGCGTGGCCAGCACCGGCATGGTGATCTGGACCCGCACCGAGGGCGACGATCACGTCACGGGCATCGAGATCCTCGGTGGCGCCGAGGAGTGGGCCAAGCTCGTCTGAGCGTCGTCAGAACAGGGAGCGCTGGGGAGGAGCGGAGTCCTCGAGCAGCTCCTGCACCAAGGCATGCTCGTCGGCGGACAGGCGGTAGCCGCGCCGGCTCCCCTCGCGGAGCAGCTTGCGTACGAGCTCGCGCCAGTCGTCCTCGGACTGGAGCGCCTCGCTGGCCGTACGCGCCTTCTGCGACATGCGGTGGGCAAACGCCTCTTCGGTGCAGCGGAGGGCGCCCCGAACCACGAACCGCCCTTCCTCGTCGCGGTGCACCAGCACGCCGATCAGCCGCTTGCTCACGTACGTTCGGATGGACGACTCGCTGTAGCCGGTAGCTACGGCGAGAGCGGCGAGGTCGAGGGAGTGGCCGAGCCGCTCGGCTTCGCGGAGGCCCAGGAGGAGCTGTCGCTGTCGTTCGGAGAGTGCCGCCATGGTGTGCCTTCCGCGGGACGATACCCACGAGCCGAGAGTATAGTGCGCGCATGACCGTGCTCGGAACGCTGCTCCTCGCAGGACTCGCGGGATGTCGACGCGACATCCCGGACGACCCCCTTCCTACCGATCGCTCACTGCCCGTGGTCGGCCGCGCCCCGCTCCAGTTCTACGGACGCGCCCCGAAGAACCTGATCATGCTGTCGGTCGACACGTTCCGGAAGGACCACCTGGGCGCGCACGGCGACCTCGGGCTCACGCCCTTCCTCGACGAGATCGCGGCGGAGGGCGTGGTCCTCGACGACCACCACCAGTGCTCGAACTGGACCTTCCCCAGCACGACGTGCACGGTCGCTGGGCGCACCAACCTCGACCGTGGGCACCTTCCGCGCCTGTCTGGCAACCAGAGCAACCGCCTGCCCGTGCCCGACGGCACGCCGTTTCTCGCGACGTGGCTCGGTGAGGCCGGGTTTCGCAGCGTGCTCGTCTCCAACAACTTCTGGTTCGGCGCCCAGGGCGCGGCCACGGTCTCGCGGTGGGGCAACGGTCAGGGCTTCGACGTGGTCCGGCGTCCGCCAGGTCCGGGCGCGATGAACGTGTGGGAGACTGCGCGGATGCTCGTGCAGGAGCTCGTCGAGGACGGCGCCGAGCGGTTCTACCTGCACCTGCACTTCATGGAGCCCCACGCCTCCTACGATCCCCCCCCGGAGTTCACCGAGGGGATCGACGAGCTCGAGCCCTGGCCGGAGGACCTCCGTGAGCGCGAGGTCCACTACGATCAGCGCCAGGACTTCTCGAGCCTCACCCCGGACGAGCTCGAGCTGTTCGAGGCGCACCTCAGGCGCCTCTACGAGGGCGAGATCCGCACGATGGACGACCGACTTCGTCGGATCTGGCGGGTCCTCGAGCGCGAGGGCTACCTCAACGACACCTTGGTCGTGTTCTGGAGCGATCACGGCGAGCAGTTCTTCGAGCACGGCAACCAGACCCACGCCTACAGCCTATACGCCGAGGAGGCCGACGGATTCGCGCTCTTCTGGTCGCGCAACATCGTGCCCGCTCGCCATCTCGGCGCGACCTCCGCCATCGACATCACGCCGTCGGTGCTCGGTGCCTTCGGTCTTCCGATTCCCGACCTCGTGACCGGCTTCCCGGTGGGGACGGCCCCCGAGGGGCGGGCCATCTTCCAGGAGGCGTTGGCACGGCGGGGCGGAGTCCAGACCATCGTGCGAGACGGGCACAAGCTTCACTACCGGTGGAACGGAGAGGTCCAGGTGTACGACCGGCGCGTGGACCCAGGTGAGCTCCTGGACCTCGCCGATCCGACCGACCCCTTTCAGCGGAGCCTGTGGGCGGAGCTCGAGCCCGAGGTCCTGATCATGCGAGACCTGGTGGTCGACGGGTTCCCCCGTCCCGTCATTCCGTCGGCGTGGACCGAATCCGACGCCGAGTGATCGTCAGGGCAGGAGCTCGATGCCGATGATCGCCTGCAGCACGGAGGCCGCGACCGCGAGCAGCCCCAGGACCGGATGCACGGAGCGCAGCTGGGGGCTCTTCGTGAAGTAGCGAGTGAGCAGGGCGGTGACCCCCATGAGGCCCACGATGAGCCAGCCGATGGCGAGGTGCCAGGTTTCGCCGAGCTCGAGGTCGTCACGGAGCCAGAGGGTGCTCGCCGTGCCCGTGATCGACGCCACGACCATGGCCACGAGCCCCCAGACGGCGTACCGACGGTGGGTACGGCGCGCCTGGGGCGAAGCTCTCGTGCCCTGCCGGGCGACCATGCCCCGACTGCCGATCCACACCGTGATCAGGATCGCGAGTACGCCCAGAGCGGGGTGAACAAAGGCCACCGGCTACTCCTCGGTCGGGTACGCCCCGGCCGCCGCGTCCTCGAAGCTCGGGAGGTACTGGACTCGGGCCAGGTTCGAGCTGGCTCGCGTGGCGACGTCCCACACGACGTCGCCGTCGCGGGTGAGCTCGACGAGCCGGCCCCGGCTCGAGAAGCTGACCAGCAGGTTGTCGCAGCCTTCGATGTTGAAGCGGAGCACGTCGCCCATCACCCGGTCATGGTCGTCGGCCTGGTAGGTCCACACGCGGTCGAAGGTTCGGTTCTCGACGTCGAGCACGTACTCCGAGAGCTTGGACGGCACGTCGAGTGGTCGGTTGTCGAACACCAGCACGTGCAGACCGTCAGTGTCCTGCCAGGCGTCCGAGAAGTGGGCCTGGAGGAAGAGGTCGTCGAGCGACTGCCCATCGACGGGGGCGAACTCGTTGTACGTGCCGCCGAACGTCCAGATGGCGCCCGTCACGCGGTCGATGCCGAGCAGCGAGTCCACCCACCGCAGCATGAGCAGGTAGGTGTCGTCGACGAGGGCGAGCGAGTTGCCGTGGGTGAGGTTGTGCCAATCCGGGAGAAAGGCGCCGTAGTCGAAGGTCGACGGCTCGGTGTACTCGATCGGATGGTCGGGGAAGTAGTCGTCGAACAGGTTGACCACCTCGCGCGGTTGCACGCTGCCGTCGTTGCCGAGGGTCGTCTCGTAGATGACGTCGGCCGCCGAGGGCAGGGGGTCTGCGCCCCCCCACGGCTCGGGAAGCCCGACAACGTCGGACGAGCCAACATCTTCGAAGGCGTACCCGATCCAGGCCACGGTCTCGCGGTCGGGA
This sequence comes from uncultured Enterobacteriaceae bacterium, assembly GCA_964655065.1. Classification (GTDB taxonomy): domain Bacteria; phylum Myxococcota_A; class UBA796; order UBA796; genus DRPG01. The sequence continues at coordinate 72,835 of CAZZLC010000016.1, forward strand.
AGCTCGATGAAGTCGTGGTGGCCCCAGAGGGTCCGCGTCGTGGTGGGCTCGGAGCCGTCGAGGGGACGCGTCACCAGCGTGGCGAGGTCGTCGGTACGCTGCTGATCGACGTAGAAGTAGTGCACCGCCGTGCCGTCCCGGCTGACCCGGGTGCGGTTGATCTGCTGACGTCGGGTCTCGCTCGGGAGCGCCCAGCGATAGTTGCCGGCTCGGTCCACGATCGCCACGCCGGTGGTGCTGCCGAGCCAGGACACGAGGAACCGACCCTCGGGGTCGCAGACCCGGTCGGGGTCGAAGGTACGTTGAACGAAGGTCGGGCCCGAGCTCGGCGGCGGGGCGGCCTGGTAGCTCGAAGGGCCGAGCCCGACGGGATTGCCTTCGTCGTCGGTGACGGTCACCTCGACCTCGTAGTCGCCGCCGGCCCGCAGGCCCACGATCGTGACGTCGTCGGGGCGGGCGGCCGACGCCACCAGCACCTCGTCGCCGGCCGTGAACGTGACCTCACCGGTGCCTTTGCTCTGGCCACGGATGCTCACCGTCGCCACGCCGGGCACCGGGCCGTCGAGCACCTCGAACCCGGGTCCGCAGCCGATCAGCAGGAGCGCAAGCCCAATCCTCTGCACCCGTCCACCTCCAGGCCGGCACGGTATCCCGGGCACGGACCTGCCAGCTACCTCCGAGGTCTCGTCAGGAGGCCTTTGGTGGCTCTCTCCACGAAGATACAAGAGCCGCGGGGGACGCTTGGGCCACCACCATCATCACCACCACCACGACGACCACGGCCACGGGCTCGACCCCCGCGCGGCCCTCCGCTGGGCGCTCGTGCTGAACGCCGGGTTCCTGCTCGTCGAGGTGGCGGTCGGCTGGTGGACCGGCTCTCTCGCGGTGCTCTCCGACGCGACGCACATGCTCTCCGATGTCGGAGCCCTGGTCCTCGCGCTGGCCGCGGCCGAGCTCGCGCGGCGTCCGCCGTCGAGCGAGATGACGTTCGGGTTGGCTCGGGCCGAGGTGCTCGGTGCCTTCCTCAACGGCTTGTTCCTGTGCATGGCGGCCGGGGCCATCATGCTCGAGGCGGTGCACCGGCTGCAGGGACCGCTCCCCGAGGTGGCCGGCTGGCCGGTCCTCGTCGTCGGGGTGCTCGGGCTCGCGATCAACCTCGGCAGCGTGTTCGCGCTGCTTCGGTCCGACCGCCAGAACCTCAACATTCAGGGGGCTCTCGCCCACATGCTCGCCGACGCCCTCGGGTCGGTGGGGGCGATCGTGGCCGCGGTGGGCTTGTTGCTCGGCTTTCCGGTCGCCGACCTCGTCATGTCGGTGCTCGTGGTGGTCTTGGTGCTCTACGGCGCGGTGCGCCTCGTGCGTGACGCAGGTCGCGTGCTCCTGCAGCTTCCCCCCAAGGGTCTCGACGTGGACGGGATCGGCGAGAAGCTGCTCGAGGTGCCTGGCGTTTGTGCGATTCACGATCTCCACGTCTGGACGATCGACGGCCAGGAGCCCATCGTCACCGCGCACCTCGTGGTCGAGGAGGAGAGCAGTCTCGAGGCGACGCGTCAGTCGGCAACTGCACTTCTCGAGTGCGAGTTCGGCATCGACCACGCTACCCTGCAGCCCGAGCGGGCGACGGAGCGCGATGCGCCCGGGTGCGGGGTCACCGTAGTCCCGCGTTCTGCCGTGAGCGAAGCGAGGGGGAGACGACCGAGCGAATCGCGCGAAGCGCGCTTCGCGACGGCGAGCGGGACGGGTAAGCAGTGAAGTCCCGCGTTCTGCCGTGAGCGAAGCGAGGGGGAG
>CAZZLC010000016.1:74722-121886 GCA_964655065.1 uncultured Enterobacteriaceae bacterium
CGGGACGGGTAAGCAGTGAAGTCCCGCGTTCTGCCGTGAGCGAAGCGAGGGGGAGACGACCGAGCGAATCGCGCGAAGCGCGCTTCGCGACGGCGAGCGGGACGGGTAAGCAGTGAAGTCCCGCGTTCTGCCGTGAGCGAAGCGAGGGGGAGGTGCCGAGGCTCAGACCTTCGCGTTCCCGGGTCGTCGAGTCACCCGGCGGGAGCGACGGTCCAGGAGCGCTTCGACCTCGGGCCAGGTGACGCCCGCCCGCACCATCGCCACCAAGGCGAAGTACACGACGTCCGCGACCTCGTGGGCCACCTCGGACTGCGATTCGGCCCCGGCGAGCTCCTCGGCCTCCTCCCGGAGCTTGGCGGCGAGAAGCTCGGGATCCTCGAGGAGTCGCCGGGTGTAGCTGCCCGCGGGAGCCGAGACGACCCGACCCGCGAGGGTCCGGGCGAGCTCGGGCACGCCCCCGGCATCGCCGAAGCAGGTCCAGGTGTCGAGGTGGCAGAATCCAGGCAGCGCCTGGCGAACGCGGAACCGCACCGCGTCTCGGTCGCAGTCCAGATCGACGGCGAGCAGCTCCTGGGTCGCGCCGGAGGTCTCGCCCTTCTTCCAGCGTCCCCGGCGCCGCGAGTGGTACACGCCGGCTCGGGTGTCGATGGCCTCGGCGAGGGTCTCGGAGCTGCTGTACGCGAGTCCGAGCGCCACGCCGGAGTCGTCGGTGACCACGGTGGGGAAGAGCCCATCGGGCCGGTCGCTCGACAACAGGCCCGCGATGGCCTCGCCGAGGGTGAAGCGCCCGGTGTAGAGCGCCATACCGACCTGGGCGTCGACACCGAGTTGGTCGAGCGCGCGAACCTCGTCGATGGTCGTGATGCCGCCCGCCACGGTGAGCTGAGCGTCGCCGGCCGCGTCCACGAGGGACTGGACGCGCTCGAGATCCGTGCCCTGGAGCCTCCCCTCGCGCTCCACGAAGGTCACGAGGAAGCCACCAACGTGGTCGCGGAGCTCGACCATCCCGTCGACGATCGAGCGCCCGGTTCGGGTCCGCCACCCGTCCACCACCACCTCGCCGTCGACGGCATCGAGGGCCACGATCACGCGTTCCCGCGGAAGCTGTCGGACGAACTCGAGGGTGGCGGCGGTGCCGACGATGATCTGCTCGGCGCCGCGGTCGAGCCACGACCTGGCCTGCTCGATGCTGCGGATCCCTCCGCCGACCCGGCAGCGGGCGATCTGACAGAGCTCTTCGATCTCCTCCGCGTGTTGCACGTCGTCGCCCAGCGCTGCGCCGAGGTCGATCACCGCGATGGGACCCACCACGCCGAACCTCCGAGCCAGGGGGCGCGGGTCACCCGCCTCGAGGGCAGGGGTCGCTCCACCGACCAGCTGAACCGCCTGTCCGTGGCGCAGGTCGATCGAGGGAACGATCATGGCCTCACCTCCACGCCGCGCTCGATCAGGGCCGACTTGACGTCCTCTACCGTCGACTGGCCGTCGTGGAAGATCGACGCCGCGAGGACGGCGTCCGCGCCGGCCTCCACGGCCTCCTGGAGGTGGGCGATGGTGTCGGCCCCGCCCGAGGCGATCACGGGAACGTCGACGGCCTCCGAGACCGCTCGCAACAACTCGAGCTCGTAGCCGGTGCGCGTGCCGTCGCGATCCCAGCTCGTGAGCAGGATCTCGCCGGCGCCGAGCGCCACCGCTCGCTCGGCCCACTCGACGACGTCGATGCCGGTGCGATCGCGGCCGCTGCGCACCACCACCTCGTAGCCGCTGCCCGTCGGCCGCTCCTCGGTGCGCCGGGCCGCGTCGATTGCGAGCACCACACACTGAACGCCGAACGCCTCGGCGAGCTCCCGGAGCAGCCCAGGCCGGGCGACCGCCGCCGTGTTCACCGCCACCTTGTCGGCACCCGCGTCGAGGAGCCGCCGGGCGTCGTCGATCGTCCGCAGGCCGCCGCCGACGGTGAGCGGAATACGGAGCGCCTCCCGCACGGCTTCCACGGTGCGCACGGCGTGACCCCGGCCCTCCGGGGTGGCCGCGACGTCGAGGATGACCAGCTCGTCTGCGCCCTGCGCCTCGTAGCTCCGCGAGAGCTCGACCGGGTCACCGGCATCGCGGAGCCCCTGGAACTGGATGCCCTTCACGACGCGACCACCGGCGACGTCGAGGCAGGGGATGATCCGTCGGGTGGCCATCAGCTCTCCTGGGCCCAGCGGGCGAGGACCGCCTCGCCGAGCGCTCCCGACAGCTCGGGGTGGAACTGCATCGCGAGCACGGAGCCGTGCTCGATCGCGGCGACGAAGGTTCGACCGCTGTGCTGGCTCGTGGCACCGGCATGGCCCTCGGGCAGTTCGCGCACGGCGTAGCTGTGGGCGAAGTAGACGTAGCCGGGCGACAGCAGGCGGGCGCCGGGGGTCGGCAGAATCGGCGCCCAGCCCATGTGCGGGACCCGGTCCGGTCCTGCGAGGCGCTCCACCTGGGCCGGCACGATGCCCAGCCCCTCGACGCGCTCGGCCTCCTCGCTGCGGCGGGCGAGCAGCTGGAGACCGAGGCACACCGCGAGCAGAGGCCGCCCGGTGGCGACGCGCTCCCGGAGCACCTCGTCGAGCCCGTGCTGGCACAGCATGGCCATCCCCGGTCCAAAGGCGCCCACGCCTGGCAGCATCACGAGGTCGGCGCGCCGCACGGTGGTGGCGTCCGTGGTGAGCAGCGGGTGATGGCCGAGACGCTTCCAGGCGGCCGCGACGCTCGCGAGGTTGGCGAGCCCCGTCTCCACGATGGTGATGGTGCGGGCGTTCAAAGAGTCCCCTTCAGCGACGGGACGTCGTCGCCAGCGTCCGGAGCCACGGCGACCCTCAGCGCGAGCGCCGTCGCCTTGAACGCGGCCTCGGCCTTGTGATGGTCGAAGCGGCCTCGCAGCACGTCCACGTGGAGGCTCGCCTTCGCGGCGATGGCGAACGACTGCAGGAAGTGGACGAGATCGTCGGTATCGAGTTCGCCGAGACGGTCGTGCTGGAGCTTCAGGTCGACCTCCGGCCAGGGACGGCCCGACAGGTCGACGACCGCCCGAGCGAGCGCCTCGTCGAGAGGGGCGTAGGCATGTCCGAATCGGCGGATGCCGCGCTTCTCCCCGAGGGCCTCGGCCATGGCCCGACCGAGGGTGAGCGCACAGTCTTCCACCGTGTGGTGGGCGTCGATGTGCAGGTCTCCCTCGCAGGAGAGACGAACGTCGATCCGCGAGAAGCGCGCCAGCGTCTCCACCATGTGGTCGAGGAACCCGATGCCGGTGGAGACCTCGCGCGCACCCGTGCCGTCGAGCTCGACGGTGACCTGCACCGACGTCTCGCGGGTCGTCCGCGCGAGGGAGGCCGTACGACTCACGACGTCGCCAAGATGGCGTCGAGCGCACCGAGGAGACGTCTCTGGTCGGCCTCGGTCGCGGGCACCGTGATGCGAAGTGCGTCGGACAGGCGCGCGTGTCCAGGCCAGCCGCGGACGGCGATGCCGTGGGTGGCGAGTCCCTGCCTCACGCCCTCGGCATCGGGATGACGGAGGAACACGAAGTTGGCCTGGGAGGGCTCGGGTGCGAGACCCAGGGTGCGGAGGTGCGCCTCGAGCGCCGTGCGTCGGGCGCGCACCTTCGCGACGAAGTCCCGCACGTCGTCGCCCTGCCGCTCGAGCTGGTCCAGCGCCACCCGGATCGACAGCCCGCTCACGGGGTAGGGAAGCCCGACCCGTCGCATCCACTCGATGACGTCGGCCGGTCCCACCGCGTAGCCCACGCGCAGCCCGGCGAGGCCCCAGGCCTTGGAGAGGGTGCGGAACACGAGCACGTTCCCGAGCTCGAGCCCGCGCGCGGTCAGGTCGTCGTCGGCGAACTCCACGTAGGCGTGGTCGAGGAGCACGAGCGGGGCACGCGCGGCGACGCGCTCGAGCGTGGCCCGGCTGGCCACGGCGCCGGTGGGGTTGTTCGGGCTCACGATGGCCACGGCGACGGTCGCGTCGTCCATGGCGTCGAGCACCGCCTCCTCCGGATAGGGCCCGCTCGCCCAGGGCACGGTGGCAATGCGGGCCTCGGCGAGCCGGGCGTAGGTGTGGAGCATCTCGAAGGTGGGAACGGGCAGCACGATGCCCCGGGATGCATCGAGCAGCACGCGGCATGCCCGGTCGAGCGCCTCGTCGGCCCCGGCACTCACCAGCACCTGGTCGGCTGCGACCCCGTGGCGGGCGGCCAGGCGGGCCTGAAGGTCGGCGACCTTCGGGTAGGATCGCGCCAAGGTCGGCTCGGTCAGTGTCGCTGCCCAGTCCGCGTCGGGCACGCGACCCTCGTTGCCGTCGAGGCGGAGGTCGCAGGGGGCGCCGGCGGGCGGGACCGCGTAGGGCGCGAGCTGCGCCACCCGGTCGACGCACGACAGCTTCACGGTACGATCCCGGCGATCTCGGTCCACACGATGTCGGTCCCCCCGACCGCCTTGAGGCGAGGCACTACGGTGGCGAGCTCTCGGCGCGGGATCGCGGCTCGAACGGCAAAGCCAGAGTCGTGGGCGAGCTCGGCAACCGTGGGCTGTCGCATGCTCGGAAGGACCTCGAGCAGCTGCTCGAGCTGGCCCGGGGCCACGTTGACCTCGACCATCACCCGGGCTCGAGCGTCGATCACCGCGGAGAGCATGAGCGCGATCTCCTCGATGCGCGCTCGCTTGTCCGCGTCCTCCATCGCGCGGGGATGGGCGATCAGTCGGGTCGACGAGCGCATGAGCTCGGCGACGATCTGCAGGTTGTTGGCCCGCAGCGTGCTGCCGGTCGCGGTGTTGTCGACGATGCAGTCTGCGTCCTCCGGGGGAAGCACCTCGGTGGCCCCGTAGGATCGCACGATGCGGTCCTGCGGCCTCGCCCACGCTCGGGTCAGGCGCACGTACTCGCTCGCGACGACCAGGGGGCGCTCGGGAAGCTGGCCGTCGACGAGCAGGTCCACGGGGGCTGCCGCGACGACGCGGACCGGGTCGAGGTGCGTGTCGAGAACCTCGACGACGTCGGCCTCGAGTTCGGCAATCCAGTCCGCTCCCGCGAATCCGAGGTCCCGGGTGCCGGAATGGACCATCTCGACGATGGACTGCGGCTTGAGGATCTTGGTCGCCACGTCGGGAAGCGAGACGGTCGGGCGATAGCCGCGCGGGCTCACCCGAAGCTCGACGCCAGCATCGTCGAGGAGCCGTACCACGTTGTCGTGCATGCGCCCTTTGGGCAGGGCGAGCTTCAGCTGGGCCATCCTGCCCTCCGCTCGGCGAGGGGTACTGTCGGTGGTCGGTTCGCGCAAGCGGTATGGTCTCGGCATGGCCGGTCGCACCATCGTGGTCCACACCACCGACCTGTTCCTGCGCAGCTTCCTGGCGGTGCCCCCGGACCGCCGGGACCCCGCGGGTCGCCCGGTGAATGCGCTGTACGGGGTGGCTCGGGCCCTGGCGCGGGTGGTCTCGCGGAAGCAGCCCGACCGCGCGGTTGCCATCGTGGACGCGGGAACAGACCCGGACCACTGGCCGCCACCGTTGCGGGCTCAGCTCCCGGATCTTGCCGGGCTGTTGCGTGTCCACGGGTTCGTGGTCGTGGAGGCCGACGACGCCCTCCGTGCGGTCGCGGCGACGACAGAGCAGGCCGTGGCCGCGGGTCACGAGGTGATCGTCGTGGGGGCCGACAAGCGGCTCGCCCAGCTCGTGCGCCCCGGGGTCTGGTGGTACGAGCAGCACAAGGACCTGTTCAGCACCGAGGAGATCGTGAGGAAGCGCTTCGGCGTTCCCCCTGCGTCGATCCCGGACTTCCTCGGGCTGGTCGGAGAGCGGGATCACCTGCCCGGGGTACCCGGCATCGGCAAGAAGTCAGCCGTCGAGCTCATCGCGGAACACGGGTCGCTGGCGGGGGCGCTCGAGGCGCTGGATGCCCTGCCCACCCGGCTCCACAAGGCGCTCGAGAAGGCGGGGTCGCGCGCGCAGGAGGAGGTCGCCCGGGCGACGCTCGCCGGGGGCACTCCGCCGGTATCGCCCGAGGAGGGCGCCTACGCCGTGCCTGATCCGGAAGCGCTGAACGCCCGGTATCGGGCGCTCGGGTTCGTCGCGCTCCTGCACGAGGCGGGGCACGACGAGGTCGAGTTCGAGCTCGCCGACCCGGCGAAGCTGGCCTCGGCGCTCGAGGGGTGGGCGGGCCAGCCCGTGGCGATCGCGATGGTGACGGACGATCCCAGTCCGGCCCGGGGGGCGCTCGTCGGGGTTTCCCTCGCCGGACCAGACGGGCCCGTGCGCCACGTCGACCTCCGAGCCGAGGTTCCCCAGTCGCTCCGGGCGTTCTCGAGTGACGCCGCTTGGCCAAAGGTGGTCCACGGAGCGAGCGACCTGCTGGTGGCCGCCGCGCGTCGAGGGATCGAGGTGCAGGGGATTCACGTCGACACCGCCGTGGCGAGCCACCTCGACGATCCGATCGGGCGTGCCCCCCACGATCTCGAGGTGGTGGTCCGCGCGGTGCTCGGGCAGGCGTTGCCCCCGGTGGAAGCGGTTCGGGGCAAGGGCAAGTCGCAGCGGCCGTTCGCCGCTCTCGAGGCCGAGCGCGTCGCCGAGTTCGCGGCCCCACGTGCCCGGGCCGTGGCCGATCTCGCGAGGAGGTTCGGCCGTCCCGACGACCACCACGATCTCGCCATGCGACTCGCGCAGACGCTGGCCCGAATGCAGCAACGCGGCATCGCGTGCCGCGCCGAGCGGCTCGACGAGGCCGAGGTCTGGCTCCTGGACCGCGTTCGTCGGTTGGAGTCCGAGGTCCACGAGCTGGTGGGGCGGTCGTTCAACCTCGGCTCGGCCAAGCAGCTCTCGGCCGTGTTGTTCGACGAGCTCGGGCTCGAGCCACCCGTGCGGACCCGAACCGGCTTCAGCACCGCCACCGAGGTGCTCGCGCGCATCGAGCACGCCCACCCGGTCGTTCGGCTCGTGATGGACTGGCGCCAGCATCGTCGGCTCGTGGACGCGTGGGTCACCGCCCTGCGGCCCGCGATCGACCCGGACGGCCGGGTTCGAGCCCGACAGCACCTGGCCCGATCGTTTTCGGGCCGCGTGCTATGCAGCGACCCCGACCTGTCGCGGGTGCCGGGACGCACCGAGGCAATGCGGTGGATCCGCCGCGCGTTCGCGGCCCCCGAGGGCTCGGTCCTGCTCTCGATCGACTACGCCCAGCTCGGGCTCGTCGTCCTCGCACACCTGTCGGGCGATCCGCGGCTCGTGGAGCCGATCGAGTCGGGGGCCGACCTGCACCGGGTCACCGCCGCCGCGATCTTCGACGTCGCGGCCGACGCGGTCACGCCGGAGCAACGACAGACGGCGAAGGCGGTCAACTTTGCCACGTTCAACGGCCAGGGGCCGAGTGCGCTCGCGGCCCAGCTCGGGGTCGGGGTCGACGAGGCCAAGGCGTTCGTCCAGCGCTTCGACGACTACTACGCGGTGGCTCGGGCGTATCAGGACGACCAGCTCGAGCGAGCGCGGACGACGGGCGAGGTCAGATCGTGGTCCGGCCGACGGTGGCGGATCCGGGGCCTGTCGAGCCTCGAGGTGCGGGACCGTGCCTACGCCGAGCGGCTGGCGCGGCGGGCGGCGATCGAGGGCACGGTGGCCGACATCACGCGCCTTGGGCTCGTCGAGGTGGACGAGGCCCTCCGGGCTGCGGGACTCCGGGGGTATCCGCTCGTCCAGATCCACGACGAAGTCCTGTTCGAGGTCCCCGAAGGAGAGCTGGATGCGACGGTGAAAGTCGGCTGTCGCACGCTCGAGGGGGTTGCCGATCTCGCGGTTCCGCTGCGCGTGGGGGCCAAGTCGGGGCCGGACTGGGCATCGCTGTCCCCCATCGAGTAGGGCATCGCCCGGATGTTGGTGGCAGGCCGGTTCTCGCGAGCCGTCTCTTGGCGGCAACACCCCACGTTCCGGTACGGCCAAGCGTGTTACGCGGCCCGCCGGAGGGCGCTTGAGCCGTGACCGCGACAAACAAGGTCCCTCGCGCCCTGTCGATGACGGGCGTGGCCGTCCGCGTCCACGCGTGATCGACGTGGATGGTGCGTCGCCGGACGATCCGACCGCGCCAGCGGGGACGCCGCGGTTCAGGGACCTCGAGGACGTCTCGGACGTCAACACCGCGCCCACTGCGCCGACGGAGCGTGTCGCGCCGACGAGGCCTGGCCGGCCGTCGCGGGAGCCGGCGCCGCCGCGGAACGTGGCGCCGCGTGCGTCGCGGGAGCCGGCGCCGCCTCGGAACGTGGCGCCGCGAGCATCGCGGGAGCCGGCGCCGCCTCGGAACGTGGCACCGCGCGCGTCGCGGGAGCTGGCGCCGCCTCGGAACGTGGCGCCGCGAGCATCGCGGGAGCCGGCGCCGCCTCGGAACGTGGCACCGCGCGCGTCGCGGGAGCCGGCGCCGCCTCGGAACGTGGCGCCGCGTGCGTCGCGGGAGCCGGCGCCGCCTCGGAACGTGGCACCTCGAGCGTCGCGGGAGCCGGCGCCGCCGCGGAACGTGGCGCCGCGCGCGTCGCGGGAGCCGGCGCCGCCTCGGAACGTGGCGCCGCGCGCGTCACGAGAGCCGGCCCCTCCTCGGAACGTGGCGCCGCGTGCATCGCGGGAGCCGGCGCCGCCTCGGAACGTGGCGCCGCGCGCATCGCGGGAGCCGGCCCCTCCTCGGAACGTGGCGCCGCGGCCGTCACGAGAGCCGGCGCCGCCGCGCAACCTGGCGCCCCGTGCGTCGCGAGAGCCTGCGCCGCTGCGACACGTAGCGCCGATCGCGTCGCGGGAGGTGGGGGTCGACGGTGCCCAGGTGGCCGCCGCGCCCCCAGCCGGCACCTCGCCGCCTGCCCCTCCTCGCTGGGAGGGCGGAGAGACCGTCGCGGGCCGTCGGCCAGCCCGCAGCACCTCCGGCAGCCTCAAGGTCCGGACCATCAAGCCGGAAGGTCCTACCCGCACGCCGGCGGCGGCCAGTGATCCTTTCGGCTCCCTCGACCGCCGGCTTCCCGGTCGACCCGGGGGAGGGCGGGGTGCGGCTCCCGTCCCCACGCCCTCCGAAGACCCCGAGACCGTCTACGCCTGGATGATGGGCCTCGCCATCTCGGTGGGCATCCTGATCGGCGTGATCTTCGCCCTCGTCGCGCTGACCTACCTCGCCTGATCAGCGCGGGACCACGGAGCCTCGGCCGGCGCGACCCGCCCAGTAGTCCACGCGTAGCGCGCCGAGGTCGGTGCTCCGGACCACCCAGCGGGCGGCGGCTCGTGGGGTGTCGCCGAGGCCCGGATAGACAGGGGACCGATCGAATCCGGCGCGGAACCACCCGGCGAGGTGGGGCAGCGACTGTCGAGCCTCCCCGGAGAGCGCGGTGGCCCCGACCAGCTCCGCCCGCACGGGCGGCACGGTCCCGATGTCCACGGCCCGCTGCAGCCCGTGGGTGGGCAGCGCGCCTCGGTTCTCGAGCTCCAGCGTGAGCTCGACGAGGTCGCCGTCGAGTGGCCTGGGGCGCAGCGTGGCCAGCACCTGGGGCAGGGATCGTCGCAGCCGGTCCGCCACGGTGTGGCCGCGGGCGCACTCCTCCGCGAGCCGGGCCTCGGGCGGATTGCGGATGGTGCGGGTGTAGTCGATGCCGCCCAGCTCGACCTCGCCGAGCTGCGGGTGGTCGAAGGGCCGCCAGGGGCGGGCGGCGCCCTCGGCGACGATCTTGTCGAGAACAGCGCGAATGCGCGTCTGGTCGGGATCGCGCCACATCGCGGTGGGGTCGGCGGGCTCGAGCCCCGCCCACGCGAAGGGATCCCAGAGCTCGAGGGTGAAGGCGACGATCCCGAAGACCGCCGACAGGGTGTCGTCCCAGGTCCCGATGATGGGCTTGTCGGGGTCGTAGGCGAACTCGGGGAACACTTTGTAGACCTGGTAGCCGGTACCTGCGACGAGGTCCTTGCCCAGACGGTGAACCCGCGCGATATCCCGGGCGGGCAGCGGCGAGTTCGCGCGGCCGGGCGGGCACAGCAGGCAGCCGGTGTAGGTGTGGTTGGTGATCGCGGCGGCGATGTGGGGCCGCGCCGCGATGGCCTCGAGCAGGGCCCGGCTCTCGGGCTCGCTCCCCGGATAGTCGCCCGCGTCCATCCCGAACATCGAGAACGGGGTCCAGTCGACGGGAAAGTTCCGGTTCAGGTCCAGTCCGAGCTCGAGCGGTGCGTCCACGTACCGCACGCCGTCCCAGTGGAGGAACCGACCTTCCGGAGCGAGGAACCAGGCGCCGGCCGGGTCGTCGTCGACGGTTCGGGGTCGAAGGAGGATGGGGTTGTCGGGTTCGGCGACCCACGGTCCGGCGGGGTGGCGCCACCGCATCCAGCCGACGAAGCCGTCATGGTCGATGTCGGCGCTCTCGAACCCCACGCGGACGGCGCCCGGGCGCGGAGGCCGGAGGGTGCTCCGGAAGGGGGGACGACCCTCCATCGTCGCCTGGAGCCCGTCTGGGCTCACGCACGGCATCACGTACGCGGTGTGCTGCCGAAAACCGTCGACCAGGGCCGGGTCTTCCTCGAGCAGACCCGCCACCCACGTGGACGCGGAGGCGAGCGCGCTCGTGACCCCGGTCCACTCCACGGCGTGGGTGCCCCCGTCGAGCCAGATGCCGGGTCGCGTCTCGGGATCGCCATGACGGCGGTCTCCGATGGTCAGCAGGTGCAGCGGACGACCCGCCCGCGAGCTGCCGAGGCGGGTGAGCGACACCCAGTCGGGTGCGACGGCCGCGAGCTCGGTCACGTAGCGATCCACAGCGTCGAAGTCGAGATAGCGCTCGCCGCGATAGGGTTGCCAGTCCGCTCGGTCCACGGGGTTCCTCCGTCAGGGCGGGGACGGCGCGGCCTCGAGAGAGTGGCCGAGCGCGGCCTCGAGGCGCTCGAGGTCGGCGGGCCGATGGCCGTCGGGGTCCCAGGCATATCGCAGGCGGTCGTCGTCGCCACGCCACAGGAGGGGTCCCTCCGCCCCCGACGTGCGCAGCAGCCGCACCTGCGCGAATCGGGGGGACTGGTCGGCGTAGACGAGCCAACGGTGGGCCTGATCGGAGAACTGGAGCTCCGGAAGGGCCGGCAGGCGCGTGAGCCAGTGGCGGGGAGCCTGTCGGTATCCGCCGTCCACCCGAAGCGGCGCGGCGGGAAGGCCTGCGGGAAGCACCATCTCGAGCTCCCCGATGGTCACGCGGTAGATCACGGCCGCCGTCGGTTGGGTGACGGGGAGGTTCGACAGGGCCTTCAGGAGCGCGACGGAGGTGAATCGTGGGTCGCCGGGCGCTCGCCAGGCGGGCACCAGAGCGTCGAGCTCGATCGCCCAGCCGTCCTCTCTTCGGATCACCGACAGTCCCTCTGAGTCGTCGGCGAGGACGACCCGCCGGACCCCTTCGGGCACCTCGGCGAGCAGGGAGGCGAGGCGGTCGGGCCAGGCGTCGCGTGGAATCGGCGTGGTGGGAAAGCCGGCGTCGCGCGCGAGCCACTCGTCGGCGCGCAGGCCGAGGGTCGGAACGTCCAGCGCCGCGAGGAGCCCGACCCGGCTCGCGTGCACCGCCAGGTCGAGACGCTCGAGCCTCCCGAGCTTCGCCGTGGCCTCGGCGAGGTCGTCGAGAGGACCTCCGGGGGCGAGGGTGATCCAGCGAGGGCATCCGGCTCCATTGACGAGGGCAGGGAGGTCCTCGGGCCACAGGGTCCCCACCCGGTCGAGGTGCTGGAGGCCGTCGCAGGCCAGCAGATCGTGCAGCGCGCTCCGCACACGGATGCGTCGCCGGACCAGCCCCAGGTGACGAACGGTCCGCAGGCCGGGGGCGTCGACGAGCCGACGAACCTGGCTCGCGTGGGAGGTCACCCGGATCTGGGCGAAGAAGCCCCGCTCGGGAGCGCCTGCGATCATCGCGGGGAACGGGGCGCCGAACCACTGGGCCTCGTGGTCGAACAGCAGGGTCCGCTCGCGGGGGGGAAGGTGGTGACGGTCGTGCAGTGTCGGGCCGCCGCGCGCCGCGCGCTCGAGCTGTAGCCGCACGAACGCTCCGCGGGGATGACTCTGAGCGAGCAGGAGGTCCGCGAACACCGCACGCGGCTCGTCCGCCGCCGGATCGGCGGCGATCTCGTCGAGCAGCTCCTGCTCGGTCAGATCCAGTTGGTGCTGTCCCACGAGGTCGCCTTGTTATGCGCCGTCATGCTCATCCGTCAACGTGCCGCCGACCTTCGTCCCACCGACCTCCAGCCCGTCGACCGGGAGACCCTGGATCAGGCTCGTCACATCGTCGAGGACGTTCGGGAGCGCGGCGGGCCCGCGCTGCGCGACTGGGCGGCGCGACTCGACGGGGTCGGAGCGGACCAGCCGCTGTTCCTCGACCGAGAGGCGCTCGGGCGCAGCCGGTTCCAGGTCGACGATGCGGACTGTAGCTTGCTCGAGCGGGTGTGCGACCGCATCACCAGCTTTGCGCAGGCCCAGCGGGAGGCGCTCACCGACGTGCGCGTGCCCGTGCCCGGGGGCCACGCAGGCCACCACGTGGTCCCGGTGGAGCGTGCGGGTTGCTACGCCCCCGGCGGTCGCTACCCCCTGCCGTCCTCGGTGCTCATGACGGTGGCGACGGCTCGCGCGGCCGGCGTCGGTCAGGTGGTGGTGGCTTCCCCGCGACCCACGCCAGTGACCAAGATGGCCGCCTACGTGGCCGGAGCGGACGGCCTGCTCGCGGTGGGCGGGGCCCAGGCGGTGGCGGCGCTCGCGTTCGGCGTCGAGGTTCCTCCTGCCGACGTGATCTGCGGTCCGGGAAACCGGTGGGTGACCGCCGCGAAGCAGCTGGTCTCGGGTCGGGTGGGCATCGACCTCCTCGCCGGGCCGTCGGAGCTGCTCGTCATTGCCGACGACGACGCCGACCCCGAGGTGGTCGCGGCCGACCTCATCGCCCAGGCGGAGCACGACGTCGACGCGGTTCCCTGGCTCGTCACTCCCTCGGCGGCGCTCGCTGACGCGGTCGACGAGGCGCTCGCCCGCCGGCTCGCGGATCTCCCCACCGCGGAGACGGCGCGGACCTCGCTCGCGTCGAACGGCGGGTCGGTCCTCGTCGCCGATCTCGACGAGGCGGTCGCCGTTGCGGATCAGCTCGCCCCGGAGCACCTCGAGCTGCTGGGCGAGCGGGCGCGTGGACTCGCGGAGCGGCTCGCTCACTACGGGGGCCTCTTCGTGGGCACCGGGTCGGCCGAGGTGTTCGGCGACTACGGCGTCGGACCCAACCACACCCTGCCCACGGGACGAACCGCTCGGTACACCGGCGGGCTGTCCGTGTTCACCTTTCTCCGGGTGCGAACGTTCCTCGACCTCGAGGAGCCCGCGGCCGAGACCATTGCCGACAGTGTCCGCCTCGCCCGCCTCGAGGGCCTGGAGGGGCACGCGCGCTCCGCCCTCGCACGTCTGAAACCACGTTAGCGAGATGGCAGGAGCTGCCTCGTGGACGAAGACCAGGTCGAGTACCCCCTCCAGCCCGTCGAGGTCTACGACGACTTCTACGAGCGCCTCCGTCATCGGCTGGACAAGCAGGCGGCCAAGTTCGGCGACGCAGGCGACGACTCGCTCGGCGCCAAGCTCGTCCGCGGTGTGCTGTTCCTGCCCGACCTCTTCCACCTCACGGTGAAGCTCGTCTTCGACCCGGCGTTCCCTGCCGGTCGCAAGGGGGCCCTGATCGCAGGGCTCGCCTACGCCATCTCGCCGCTCGACCTGATCCCCGACGCGATTCCGGTGATCGGGTGGTTCGACGACGTCATCGTGCTGACCCTCGCCCTGCGTCACGCCCTCGACCTCGAGGACGAGGCGGTGCGGCGAGCGATAGGACGGCACTGGGTGGGGGACGACCGGCTGCTCGCCACCCTCCAGCACGTGCTGGACGTCGGAGAGGCCACCATCGAGTTCCTTCCCAAGCGGGTCGTCCAGCTGCTGCGCCCGTTCGTCAAGATCGGCTGAGCCCCCCGGCGACCGACGGGGCCGGCGAGGAGTTGGTTACGACGGGGTGAGTCGGGCACACGAGGTCCTCCTCGACCAACGTCGTGCCTGGTCGTCGGAGGGTGCGGTGGACTGGCGGGTCGTGGGCGTGGGTGGGTTGCTCGGCGTCGTGCTCTTCGGAGTGGCCAGCGTTCAGGTGCTCGACTCGATCTGGCCCCGAACGCCAGCCCTCGAGCGTTCGGCCGCGGAGGTCTCGGCGGCATGGGCGGCCCTGGAGGCTCGCGGTCCCTACGAAGTGGAGCCCGAACCCGCGTCGGCCGAGCTCGTGGCCGTGATGGCCAGCGTGGGCGCAGTATCCGACGAGGAATCCGTGCCCATCGAGGTGAGCGCGGAGCTCGCCCGGGTCCTCGACGACGGAGCGTCCGTTCCGTACTACGGCTGCACCGGGTTGCCCCTCGACAACGATCGGAGCGGCCACGTGCCGCTGTTCGACTGGCTGCCCGCCGCGGAGGGCCTCGTCGCCATCGGTCGCGCCGACCTTGCCCACCGAATCTCCCTGCAGCTGCGCACAGGGCAGGACCTCCTCCCCTACACCACCGGCCTCGCGGTGTACCTCGTGACCCGCGAGGACGAGCCTGCGCTCGTGGCACCGGTGCCCGCAGCGAGCGGGCTGCTCGCGACGGTGACCCTGAACGCGCGCTGCAGCGATGCCGTGCTGGGAACCTTCGGCTGGGACGACGCGGAGGACTTCTTCGGCCAAGGGCAGGTGCCTCCGCGATGGTGGTACGACCCGGTGGCCGACCGCAACGCGCTGCGCGACTACCACCTGCAGCTGATCGCGGCCATCGAGCCCCACCAGGCGGATCCCGAGGCGATGTCACGGGCGCTCGCGGCCTTCGAGCGCGCGACCCATCCGGCCGAGCGCGCGCTGGTGAGTCGCATCCTCACCACGGGCTACGTCTCGAGGCTGCGCGACCTCATCAGTCAGCTCGAAGAGGCGCGGGACGCCGGTTGAGCTCGTTCGCCGCGGACCAAGCGTAGCCCGAGGCCCTCCCGCTTCGCGTACAGCGGAAGCACCCCCCGCCCCTCCGCCGAGCGCACGATGCGGAGCACGCCCACGTCGAGCGAGGGATCGACGAAGTGCCCGGCCGGAAGCGGGGTGGGGACGCGCTGCACCGCGGGGCCCGGATCCGCGTCCCAGGTCCAGTCCTCGGCCCCGGGCTCTGGCTCGGCGACGCCGTGCACCCACTCGGCCTCCGTCGGCAGCCGGAAGCCGTCCGCCGTTCGATCCCACGTCACGTCGCGAACGAAGTATTTGTCACGAGGCCACTGCCGGGCGTAGCGCTCCGCCGTCTTGGGGCCGATGCCAGGCAGCTGGGTGAGTCGCCGTGGCTCGAACTGCATCACGGTGAGCGCGTCGGTGCCGAAGTGAGCGAGGACGGCGTCGCGACGCTTCTTGGGGAGCACCTCGAGCAGCATCCGGCCGATGTCGTCGATGGAGTAGGCCTTGCGGGGGCGTAGCTCGGACAGCGTGTAGGGCGGCGTGAGCCCCTGGCGTACCGACAGCGCGTTGCAGAACTCGATGGCCTGGAGCCAGGTGACGTCGTCGACGCCCTCGTGGGTCATCAGAGGCTCGGCCAGGTGCATCACCCGGTGCCAGAGCAGACGGGGAACTCTCTCCGTGAGCTGCAGCAGCACCGTGATCTCGACCGAGCGTTCGTCGCCCTGGCGGAACTGCCCGGGCGGAACCTCGACGGTCTCGATGGGGGGCAGCTCGAGGTCGGGGGCCGTGGCGTTGGCGGGCTTCCTTGGGGGCGGGACGAGCGGCGCGGTGGGGTTCGGTGGCTGGATTCGGGCCAGCTTCTGCCGTGCCTCGGCCGCGGTGGGGCGGTCGTCGGGCTCTTCGGTGCACAGCTCGCGCACCAGCGCCCCGAGCGTTCCTCCGATGCCCTTGCCCGGAGGGGTGGCTCCGGCCTTCCCGGTGATGAGCTCGTGCATCACCACCCCCAGGCTGTAGACGTCGCTCGGGGGACCAACCTCGCCGCCTCGGCGCTGCTCTGGCGACATGTACGCGACCGATCCCATCTGCTCGAGGGTGCGGGTGAGCCGCACGTCATCGTCCTGCACCGCGATGCCGAAGTCGGTGAGGTAGACGTTCTCCTCGCTGTCGACGAGGTAGTTCGACGGCTTGATGTCCCGGTGCACGATGCCCTTTCCGTGCAGATACGCGAGGCCCGACAGCATCTGCAGCCCCCACCGGCGCACGAACTCGATGGGCGATCGGCCAGCGGCGATGCGGTCCGCCAGGGTGCCGCCGGGGATGAGCGGCATCTTCAGGTACAGCTGCCCGTCGTCGATCCGAGCGGTCTCGTGAACGCGGACGACGTGCGGGTGGTCGAGCCGCTTCATGGTCCGCGCCTCGCGGGTGAACCGCTCGCGGAACAGAGCATCGTCGGACAGACGCTGGTGCAGCACCTTGAGGGCGAACTCTTCCTCGTCCCACTGGTCCCAGACGTGGAACACGGTCGCCATGCCGCCCTCGCCGAGCACGCCGCGCACCTCGAATCGCTCACCGAGGACCTCGACGCCATCGGTCCGGACGGTGTCGGAGCGGAACTCGCGGGATGCCTGGGGAGCGTCCTTGAACAGCTCGACCTTGGGCCTCGACTCGAGCCAGCGATCGAAGGCGACGTCGCCGTCGCCCGCTGCGACGAGCCGAGAGACCTCGCCCCCGGTGACGTCGTTCTTGAGCAGCAGCTTCTTGCGCTTCTTGGTCGCGGCCACCACGAACACCCGGTCCTCGCGAGGACCGCTGTCGTAGAGCACCTGAACGAAGGGAGAGACCTCCAGGAACGCGGAGCTGTCGGGGTTGGTGACGTAGACGCAGTTCGGGACGAGCGGGGCCCGCCAGTGGGCGCGAACGGGCTCCGCCTGGGCCGCGGCCCCGGTCAGGAACTGCACCCGGCCCTCGAACCGATCCTGACGCGCCCACTCGCTCGTCATGACCCGGAAGGGTCGGTAGCCGGCCAGGAAGTCCAGCTGGCCGAGGACGGTGCGCAGGGTCTCCATGACGTGGTTGACCCGGGCCTCCTGTTCTCCAGCCGCGAGCCGGTGGCCGTGGACGTGCTCGTTGCGGAGCTGCACGAGCTCGTCGATCTGACGGGCGACCTCGCTCGGACGGCCCTTGTCGAGGTACCACGGGACGACCTCGGGCACGAACGGAGCCGGCTTGCGCTTGCCGAGCACCTTGACGAGCGCTCGCAGCAGCTGGACCCAGTGGCCCATGGATGGCCGCTCGAGGTTGTCGACGGCCCTCTCCACTCCCTCGTCGCTCGCGCCGCGCAGGTAGTCGGCGAGCAGCACGCCGTCGAGCAGTCGGATCAGGACCTCGAGGCTGCTGAACAGCCGATCGATCCGCTCCGTGTGCGAGGTCACGAGCGAGACACGGTGCCACGTTGCCGCGACCGGGTGCGGGAACGAGGTGCGGATCAGCTGGTCGATCAGGCGGGTGCTGGCCATGTTCCGGAGGGCGGGGGCGGCGGCGAGGAATCGTATCGGGTCCCTTCGACCATAGCGAACCTCCGGCCAGCGGTTGTCCGGGTCGCGCGCACGCGGCTCCCCGCGGCGACTCAACGCGCTACGTCGTGTCTCGACCCCTGCGCGATCGGTGGATCCATGCTGCAGCAACTCACCGTGAGCGGTCTCGGTCCTCACGAGGACTTCACCGCCCAGTTCAACCCCACCGGCCGGACCGTGGTCACGGGCCCTTCCGAGTCCGGCAAGACCTCGCTGCTCGAGGCGATCACGTTCTGCCTGTGGGGACGGTCGTGGGGCGGCAAGTTCCGCCCCGAGGCCATCCACGACGGGATGTCCAAGGCCGTGGTCGAGATGGTGCTCGACTCGGGGCGGTGCATCCGGCGCAGCGTGACCCGCTCCCGATCCCAGAAGCGCACGATCAAGATCGGTGAGGAGCTCACGGAATACGCCACCGAGGCCAAGTTCCTGGAGGCTCTCGACGATCTCGGTCGCGACATCGACACCCTGCGGGTGGTGCTCGCGCCCATGGAGTGGGTGCCGATGGTCTCGGGCAATGCCCGGGCGTTTCGCGACCTGCTCGCCTCGATTCTCCCCGACGCCGACGTCGGCAGCGAGGTCGAGCGGCTGATGGCGGAGGCCGGTCAGTCGCTTCACGACGGCGACCTCGACCTCACCGAGAAGGAGGTGATGAGCCGGCGGCTGGCGTCCAAGAAGGCTCGCGACGAGGCCCAGGGGCGCCTCGATGCCGCCGAGGAGCGGCTCGCGACCCTCCGGGCGAGCGAGCCCGTGCTCGACGGCGAGTCGGCCGTCGACCCGGAGATCCTCGAGGCGGCGACCCAGTGGGCAGAGTACGACCGCAAGATCGGAGTGTCCGAGGCACGGTCGGCAGCCGAGGAGGCGCTGCGGCGGTGGCAGGAGTCGCGAACCGCCCTCGGCGAGGAGCCCGAGTGGCAGGAAGCCTACGCCCAGGCCGACCAGCGGCTCCAGCAGGCGCAGTGGGCGGCGAGCCAGACCATGCAGGTCTACCAGCAGGCCTACGGGCAGTACCAGACGGTGGCCACGCAGATCCAGCAGTTCCAGGGCATCGACCCGAGCATCTGCCCCACGTGTCGGCGTCCTGGCTGGGAGGCCGGGGCCACCTACGTTCAGCAGCTGCACGCGTTCCAGAGTCAGGTCCAAACCGCCTTCGAGGACGCCAACGCGAAGTACCAGGCCGCCAACCAGGAGCTCCAGCTCGCGACGGACTTCGCCGCGGAGGCCCGCGACGCGACGCTGCGTCGGTCGGCCTGGCGGGATCAGCTCCAGCGTCTGGGCGCAGAGCCCGTGCTCCCCGAGGTCCCCGACGACGCCCCCGAGCGGCCCGAGGTGGCGCGACCCGACCCCGACCTGCTCACCAAGGCACAGGCCACGCTGCGGGCGTCGGCGGCGTTCGAGGGGGCGCGGGCCCAGTGGGCGTCCAACGTGGAGGCGGCCAAGGCTACCGTAGAGAAGGAGACCCAGCGCCACGCCGACGCGGCTCGCGAGTACGAGCGACTGTCGGCCCTGCTCGACGCCGTGCGGGCGGCGCCGTCGACCGTGGCCGAGCGCCAGGCGTTGGCGCTCGGCGACCTCGGCCCGGTGACGCTCCAGTTCGGCGAGAATCCCGCCGTCGAGGTCCTCATCGATGGTCGACCCTGGTGGCTCGCGAGCCGGGGGCGGCAGGTGGTGGCCGACATGTGGCTTAGGGCGGCCATCCGCAGGGTCCTCGAGATGGAGTGGCTCCTGCTGGTGGTCGACAACATCCAGGACGTCGGTGGACAGCCGCTTCCCGACATCGATGGCCCGGTCCTGCTCTTGCAGACCACCGACGGGAAGGGGCTCAATGTCCGCCGCCGGTGATGCGCGCCCCGAGGCCCCAGAGGAGCTTGCTCGGCGCCTCGCCGCGTGGAGCGGTGATCCCTCCGAGGCGATGGCCCTGCGCGAGGCGGTGACCGAGCTCTCGCTGCTGCGGCTCGACGGCAGCGCGAGCCCGGCCCTGCGCGGGCTCGCCAAGGCCTGCGACTACTACTCGGGCGAGCGCCGAGCTCCCCGGTCGCTCGCGTCGTGGCTCTCGCGCGACGACAATGCGGAGTCAGCCAGGGTCTTCCGGCCCCTGCTCGGCGACCCCGACATGGGAGACTGGCCGCACGACGCGCCCTTCGTCATGTCGGAGTCCGATCTGGTCACCTGGTGCCGGATCTTCTGGCGGCACCCGCCGGTCGTCGACGACCGGGTGCGCCGGCTGATCGGGGTGGCGTTCCAGATCCGCCGCCGCCAGACGTGGCCCGAGGCGTGTCGAGCGTGGGCCCGCCTCGCCCTCGACGACGAGGAGCTGCGAGAGCGGATGAGGCGCCTCTGGAGCGCCTGCTTCCCCGAGCCGATCACGACCTGGCCGAAGACCGGGCTGTCTTCGGCGCGCAGCACCTTGTTCGACGGGGGCACCAAGGCCGTCCACCTCATTCGCCACACGCTGTTTCTCGGGTGCTGCTGGCGGGCGGTCGGCGGCGATCCCGAGCTCGCCGGGGTCGAGCCCGGCCACCTCGCGGGCATGGCGCTGCCTCGGGACGATGCCGATCGATCGGTCATCGTCATGGCGCTCACCGAGCTGATCGCGAGCCACCGCGAGGCGATGGAGGCCTCGATCGTGGCCCGCAGCCGCGAGATCGGTGCCGAGGAGCTCACGGAGGCGGCGTTCCGCGGGCTGTACGACGCACTGCCCGACGGCAAGGCGCGTCAGGCGGTGCGCGAGGTGTTGATCGAGCCTCGGTGGAAGCCTGGCCGGGTCGACACCCTCTGGGAGTGGCTCAACACCGCGGCCTGGTTCCAGCAGGCGGGCGACGAGTTCGCCGTCGAGCGCATGAAGGAGGGCGCAGGGGTTGCGGCGACCGCCCTGGAGCTGTGCCTCGGGCACGTACCCGACGGTCCGGTGAGCGAGGTGCTCGTCGAGCGTCTCCACCAGTTGCTCGACCGCGACCGCCTGGCGATCACGCCCAAGCCGCAGTTGGCGGGTCTGCTCGCCGAGGTGCGGCTCTGGATGAAGCTCCCGGAGTGTCGCGAGCTTCCCTGGGGGCCGCTCGTGCGGCTCGCGGCCAGCGACTCGGTGCTCGGCATGCTCGAAGGCCCGGTCGAGAAGGTCGCCGAGCCGAGCCTCTGCGGTCTCCTCGCCGAGCGGAGGGTCACGAGCCGCACGCTGATGCGCGACGTGGAGCTCTCGCCTTCGCACGTGCTCGCGCTCGGGCGCCTGCAGGACGGCTTCATCGCGGGACAGGTGGCGGTGCAGACGGAGCGCATCCTGCGCGAGGCCACCCGGGACAGCGACCGCGTGCGATTCCTCTGGCAGCTGCTCCAGCAGGATCCGCCCTACCGCACCTTCCAGGAGCTGGCGCTGGTGCTCCGCACCGACTTCGCCCCGCCCACCCAGGCGCCGCCGCCCGACGCGGGCACCGAGACCCCGCTGCACGCGATGGTCAAGGCGGTGAGCATCCTCGATCAGTACCGCGACGAGGGTGCGGGCATCCACCTGATCGCCCAGGCGTTCGCCTACCTCGTCCGCTGCACCATCGTGATCCTCGAGGACGAGAACGAGGGGCGTCAGGCCCTCGATGCGCTCGCGAACGCGTTTCTGGCCGCCGTCGAGGAGGACGGCGACCCGCTGTCGGATCCCAACTGGCTCGGCCGTCTCGAGGACGTCGTGGTCGGCCGCGACCTTCGCGGGGGACTCGTCGGGTGGGGCTGGTGGCTGGCCCAGGGCTCCGACGAGGCCGATCTCGCGGAGCGGCGGCGGCGCACCGAGCGCGCGCTCGGCCGGCTGCGGACCGCGGTGACGATGCTGCGCTCCGCTCGTCCCATCGTCACCGTGGACCAGCACGACGAGCTCGTCGGGGCCACCGAGGCCCTGAAGACGGTGGTGGGTGCCCTCGGCTGGCCCGAGGCCAAGCTCATGGACACGCTGCTCCGGAGGCTCGTCGCGCGCTCCGAGGAGACGCTCTCCGTCGGTCGGCAGGCCGCGGCGACGGTCAAGCAGCTCCAGCGACTCCTCGACACGGCCGACGACACCGGGATCGTGGCGTTGATTCGCGATCGGGGACAGCTCGCGCTGCTGCCGGTCCACGAGATTCGTCGTGTGCACTCCAGCCTGCTCGGCCAGCTCCGCTTCCGTGATGCCGAGACCCTTCGGCGGTCCGTGGCTGGACGCTGCGAGCTGCCCAGCCGCACGAGCTACCTGATGCCGCTGTTCGCCGCAGTCGGCGGAGGCACCTTCCTCGTGCTCGACGTCGGTGAGAGCTGGCTGTCGCTCGTCGAGAAGCGAGCGTGGTGGGGATACGCCGCGACGGTCACCCTCACGCTGGCCGCGAGCTTCATGCTGCTGCTCTCCGACCTCGCGCCTCGGGTGCCGCCGACCACCGACTCGCTTCAGCTCCGGTACGCCCGGCTCGCGCTCCGGGCGTTCCCCACCTTCCTGCAAGCCTGGGTCGTCAGCATCGTGGTCTCGGCCATCGCCATGGCGACCCTCAAGAAGCTCCCCGGGCCCGACGCTCTGCCCACCTTGATGCTGTGGAGCAGTCTCGCATTGTTCCTCGGTGTGTTCATCGGGCTCATCCTGCAGGGGCAGTCGGCGACGCGGGACCGCGACGGATGAGCTACGGCAGCTCGATCACGGTGCTGCCGAGGAGGCCGACGAGGCCCAACAGCACGACGGACGCGACCATGGCCAGTCCCCAGACAGCCCCTGCGCTCCGGGGAGGCTCGGGTACCTCCAGGTGTGGTCTCGAGAGCGACGCCTCGTCGAGGTCGACCAGAGAAGCCCGGTCGGTGTCGTCGGTGGCCGGGGCGAGAGGCTCGTAGGCGTCGGTGTCGAGCAGGTCTTGCTCGGACTCGGGCTCGGGGGAGGGAAGGACGGGGTTGGAGGGCCGGCTCATGATGGCGAAACCTGCGTTGTCGGGGAATTCGATCCCGTACCGCGTTCACTTCGCTCTGGTCGGACAGGTTCTGTCCGCGTCAGTCGTTGTAGTGATGCCCGCCGAGCATTCTCGGCAGCGCGAAGCTGTACACCGAGCCCACGCCGAACAGCACTCCCGCAGCCAGCTTGCGGGCGACGGACCAGTCCTCGGGGAGGACCAGGAACGCACCGACGATGCCGATCACGGTGAGCAGCACGAGCCAGACTTGGACATCGCGACGCTCGAGCAGGCGGGCCAGGGTCGAGGAAGTGGACACGGGGAACTCCTTCAGAAGGGATCTACCCCGTCGGCGCCAGCGCGCGTTCTCGCGTGAGCGATGCGAAGGGGGGATCTCTGGCACGATCAGTGCAGTGAACGTGCCAGGTGGTGGCGACCCACGGCGCCGGTCCTCGTTGGGTCGGCGGTGCGGGTGCCTCGAAACGAATCAGGAGACGAGACACCATGAGCATGCTCGAGAAGCTCCTCGGCTGGATGACGGCCGGTCCGGATCGCATCACGGTCGAAGAGGGCCAGTCCCGCGTCGGCCAAGGAGCCGTGTTGCTCGACGTTCGAACCCCCGGCGAGTTTGCGTCGGGGCACCTCCCGGGGGCCCTGAACATTCCCGTCGGCGACCTGCCGAACCGCCTCGCGGAGCTGCCGGAGAACCAAGGGGTCGTGCTGTACTGTGCGTCGGGGGCCCGGTCGGGCCGCGCGGCGAGCTTCTTGCGGGAGCGCGGCTACGAGGTCGGCGACATGGGACCCATGCCGGGTTCCTGGGCCTGATCAGCTGGGCCAGCACGCGATGACGGCCCGAGTCCAGGGGTCGTCGGGATTGGCCTCGGGCGGCTTCCGCCCAGCCAGGGCCTGGTCGGTGCGGGGAAGCTCGAGATCGTCGAGCCGAGCGCGCACGTGCAGCGCGGGCCAGAGTCGCTCGGCGGGCACGCGGGTCCGCTTGGAGACGAGCGTGTCGACGAGGCCGGAGCCCGCGACTGCAGCTCCGGCGCGCAGCGCCTGGGGGATCGAGCGATCCATGCCGTGCGCCGGCGAGTAGCGGCCTACCCAGATGAGCGCGGTGACGGCCGAGAGCAGGATCCGCGCATTGTCCTGGTTCGTGGACTCCGCTGCTTCGGTGAGCGCGCTCCCCACGAGGCCGAGGAGAGGGGCCCGCAGACGGTCGAGAAGCGGCAGCGGAGGCGGTGAGGTCAGGGAACCGAGCACCGGATCGTCGGCCAGAGCCCCGTAGAGCTCGGGGTCGGCGGTGACGGCGCGGCGTAGCCAGACCATGCCCTCCTCCTCGTCTCCCCCCTGGGCGGCGAAGTGGGCGATCGCCCAGGCGATGCGCGCCTCCTCGCCGGGCTCGATCCAGGTGCCCCCCCACTCTTGGCGGCCCTCGACGAGGGCCTCCCGTGCGACCTGGTAGGCCTGGTCCGGTTGGTCGAGGGTGGACAGGCACCATCCCCACTCGAGCAGCACGCGACGGCGCTCGGGGATGGACAGCGAGCCCGCCTGGCCGGCCATCACGCGACGCGCACGGGTCTCGGCCTCCACCAGTCGGCCCATCGCTCGCAGGGTCCGCACCTGGGCCCAGCGCAGAAATGGGGTCTCTGGTGCGGCTTGCTCGATCTGCAGGAGGCTCGGCCAGCGGGCGTGCAGCGGATGGCCGAGCGCCTCGGAGAGCGATCCGCCGAGCTCGGGATCGGCCGGCTCGGTCGGGGTCATCTCGACGCCTTCGACGAAGGCGCCCACCAGGAAGTCGTGGACATGGCAGCCCCAATATCCCGAGACGAGCATCGGAAGCGTCGACCTCGCCCCAGCGACGCGATCAGCCGGTCGCTCCGAGCCCGGACGCGATGGCGTTCAGGCACAGCAGGAGCTGCGACAGCAGCGCGTCCCCCCGATCCTGGTCGGACGTGCGCACGGCCCGCCACTCGGCGAGGAGCGCCACCTGACGCTCGTGGAGCGCGACGAGCGCCGGCGTGCGGAGGTCGATGCTCGCCTGGGTCGGAGCCCTCGCCGTCGCGATCGGGGCGCCGTAGATGGCGGCCAGCGCCTCGTGGGTGCGGCTGTGCTCGTCGACGATCGTCTGGAGCATGCGATCTCGGATCGCAGGGTCGGGAACGAGGTCGGCGTACGACTGGAAGATGTCGAGCGAAGAGCGGGCCAGGGCGGTCGCGACGTTGGGAATCAGGTAGTGGACGGGCGCCCAGCGAGTGCCTTCGCGCTTGGCTGCGACGAGACGCTCGAAGGCCTCGGGGTCGTGGTCGCGGACGTCGAGTACCGCGCTGCCGAACCCAAACCACCCGGGGAGGCCGGCTCGGCACTGGTTCCAGGCGAAGACCCAGGGAATGGCACGCAGATCGCCGAGCGTGCGCTGGCCCGTCCGGCGCACGGGACGGGAGCCGATGCGTGAGTGCTCGATGACGTCGATCGGGGTCGCGTGCGAGAAGAAGTGCAGGAAGCCCTCGCTGTCGAGCAGGCCGCGGTAGGCCTCTCGCGATCGCTGGGAGAGCTCGTCGAGCAGCTCGAGCAGCTCGGGCGGGTCGAAGCGCGGGGGGCCTACCCTGGACGCCAACGATCCCGCGAGGAGGAGCTCGAGGTGATGGGCCGCGGTGGGCCGATGGGCGTAGCGCTGCGCGATGGCCTCGCCCTGCTCGGTCAGTCGGAGGTCGCCGCCCAGCGTTCCGGGCGGCAAGGCCTCGAGGAAGCGGTGGGTGGGGCCTGCCCCGCGGCCCACCGTCCCCCCACGACCGTGGAAGAACCGGATCCGCACGCCGTGACGCGAGCCCACCTCGGCGAGCGACCGCTGAGCGCGGTAGAGGCGGGCGAAGCTGGCCACGATGCCACCGTCCTTGGCGCTGTCGCTGTAGCCGATCATCACCTGCTGCACGGGCTCGCTTCCGCCAGTGGCCGCCTGACGCAGGGCCAGGGAGCGCTTCACGATCGGCTCGGTGAGGAGCTGGTCGAGAATCCCGGGTGCGCGCTCGAGATCGTCGATCGTCTCGAACAAGGGGACCACCGGCAGGGGGCACCACGCGCCCTCGGCGTCCCACCGGAGCAAGCCCGCGTCCCTCGACAGCGCGTAGACAGTGAGGAGGTCGGCGACGTGTCGCGTCATCGAGACGATCATGGCGCCGACCCCGGACTCGCTGGGTCGAGACCGCACCGCGTCCGCGAGCACCCCCAGCGCGTCGAGGAGCTCTCGCGTCGGCCCTTCGGGGACCGCGTCCCGGACGGTCAGTGGTCGGGGACGCATCAGCTCCCCACGGAGCACGTCGGCGCGCTCGTCGAACGACAGCTCGAGGAAGGCTGGACCAGTGGGCTCCCCGACCGCGAGCAGGCTCGCGAAAGCGTTCTCGAGCACGCCGCTGTTCTGGCGGAAGTCCAGGTTGGCGAGATGAAAGCCGAACGTCCGGACGACCTGGATCAGCGGGTCGACGTCGCTCCGAGCGAGGGCCCCGGCACCGACGTCGATCAGCGAGCGTCGGAGGAGCCCCAGCGTCTCGAGCAGCGCCGCGGAATCGCGGTAGGTGTGGTCCGAGTCCTCCGCCGCGGGGTCGGGCAATCGGGCGAGCGCGAGATTGACGAGCTGCCGCCAGGGCTCGTCCGGGTTGCGGGCGACGGCGGCTCGACCCGCCTCGCCGAGCGCGTTCGACCAGGTGTCGATCCAGGCCACGAGGTCGTCGGGCGGCGCTTGGCGTCGCTGAGACAGGCTCGAGCTCTGGGCCAGGGCCAGGAGGTGACGTCGGACGAGGTCCAGGGCCTCGCCGCGAAGCACCTCGAGCGTCTCCCGGGTGAGCTCGGCGGTGACGAACGGATGCCCATCGCGGTCCCCGCCCACCCAGCTCCCGAAGGTGAGCGAAGGCCGATCGAGCGGCCCTGGCAGGAGCTCCTCGGGGAACCCGGCGTCGAGCCACGCCACCTGCAGCCGCTGGTGGACGCGGGGAAGGACTTCGGGGAGGCGGCGCGAAAGGTAGTCCAGGACGTGCCGACGCTCGCTGCCGACCTTCGGCTTGTCGAACATCACCTGGCCGGTGCGCCACAGGCGCTCCACCGCGACCTCGAGCTGCGCCATCGCCGTCCGCTCGGCTCGCTCGCCCGGCGCGTGGGCCCAGGGGTCGAGCAGGACGTAGAGCTGCTGGTACTGGTGAAGCACGGTTCGGCGGCGCGCTTCGGTGGGGTGAGCGGTGAGAACCGGCTCGACGCGGACGTCGCGGAGCGACTTCGCGATGCTCGCCGGGGGCACGCCCGCGTCGGCGAGTCGGCGGAGCTGTTGATCCCAGGATCCCGAGTCCTGGGCGAGCGACCCGGAGGCCTCGGCCCGCTCGCGCCGCGCCTCGATCGCGCGTTCCTCGGCGAGCCGCAGGAACTCCAGCGCCATCGCGTGGGCCTGGCCGCAGCGCTCCGCAATCGCCTCCGGCCACGGACGCGCCGGCGCCGCGGGCCGATCCCACTTCTCTCGCCAGGGCAGCCGCTCGGCAACCTCTTCCTCCCCCAGTCGGAGGAGAACGGCCTCGAAGGCGGTCATCAGCGGCTTCAGAAAGGCGAACGGGCGGTCCTCGTCGACGTAGGGCATCGGGCACTCCGAGCGGTTTCCAACCCTCACTACCGTGACCCGTGTCGCGTCATCAATGTCGTCGTTGTCGGATTGGCAGCTCCTCGGGCCCACGACGAGGCACCGAGAGGGGAGGGACTCGAACGCGGCTGACCCCTGCGGCGCGTTACTCCTCGGCGGTCTGCACCAGCAGGTCGAAGGCGGCCTGCATCGGGTTGGTCCCGAGCTCCCGCAGAGCGTCTTCGAGGTCTTCGTCGTCGCCGTCGCGGAGCCACGACTCGACGCGTCGACGCAGCTCCCGGTCGAGCGGACGGGCCTTCAGGTCCTCGGCGGCAAGCGGAGTGGAGTCGTCGTTGCCGTCCTCGACGGGAGCATCGTCGCGGGGCTCGGGCAGCGGCTCGTCGGGCGCACGGTCTCCGGAATCGGCAGGGGCCGGGCGGACCGGCAGGTGCTCGGGCCAGTGGTGGTCGGCCAGGGCAGGGTCGCCGGTGTGGACGGGCTCGTCGCCGGGGATGTGGGAGGGCCGACCGGTGGTCGCGACCCCCCGGGTCCGCAGCCGATCCCGCCGCCGGTCCGCGATCTCGGCCCACGGCCGGGTGTTGAGCACGTTTCGCGGCTCGATCCAGCCTCGTCGCGCGGTGATGATGCCGAACTCCTGCCTGGCGAGGTGGTCGGGTGCGTGGGCGTCGGTGTTCAGGCAGAGCGCGACGCCCGCCTCTCGGGCCCGCCGGCAGCTGATGTCGTCGAGATCCATGCGGTAGGGGTTCCCGTTGATCTCGAGCGCCACGCCCGCCCGTCGGGCGGCGGCGAAGAGTCGGTCCAGGTCCAGGTCCGCGGCGGACCGGTCCCCCAGCCGTCGCCCCAGAGGGTGGCCGATGCAGTCCACGACGCCCGACTCGATGGCACGCACCAGCCGGTCGGTCATGGCGTCTCCGTCGATGTCGAGGTGGGAGTGGACGCTCGCCACCACCCAGTCCAGGCCGCTCAGAACCCCCTCGTCGAGATCGAGCGACCCGTCGGGCAGGATGTCGACCTCCACCCCGCGGGCGATGCGAATCGCTCCGAGTCGGTCCTCGAGCTCGGCGAGATGCCGCCCCTGGGCGAGGAGCCGTCGCTCGTCGAGGCCGTTGGCGACCGCGAGGGACTTGGTGTGGTCGGTGATCGCCAGGTAGCGGTGACCGATCCGGATCGCGGCCTGGGCCATCGCCTCCGCGGTGCCCCGGCCGTCGCTCGCCAGGGTGTGGAGGTGCAGATCGCCGGCGAGATCGGAGCCCGTGATCAACCGAGGGAGCCGTCCGGCGGCAGCGGCCTCGATCTCACCCGTGTTCTCGCGAATCTCGGGGTCGATGAAGGGCAGCCGGGCGGCAGTGAAGACGTCGATCTCGCTGGGCGCTGCGTGCACCCGGACCTCGGTGTCTCTCAGGAACACGCCCTTGTCGCTGATCTTGAGCCCAGCCACCTTGAGCCCTCGCGCCCGAACCGCGATGTTGTGGAGCTTGCTGCCCGTGAAGTAGTGGAGCGCGGCCCCCCAGTTGTCTGCCGGGAGGATGCGAAGGTCGGCCTGCTGGCGGTTGAACAGGCGCACGCTGGACCGACCGTCGCCGCGGAGCAGCACCTCCTCGACCTCGGGGAGCGTGACGAAGGCTGCGGCGACCTCGGCTCCGCGGTCGCTCGCCACGAGCACGTCGATGTCCCGGATGGTGGCCTTGCCCCGACGCACGCTCCCCGCGACCGTCGCCGCCAGGACGGGCGCCCTGGCGAGCAGGCCCTCCACGAGGCGTTGTCCGAGCCGGCGCGACTCCACCCAGGGGACCCGGCCGATGCGGAGCCGGTGGTCCCGGATAGCCTTGAGCAGCTTCTCGGAGGTGCGCTGACCCATCCGCGGCAGGGTGCGAAGTGCCCCCACGCGGATGGCCCACTCGAGCTGGTCCACGTTGGCGATGCGCAGGTGCTGCCAGAGCCGGCGCACGGTGTTCGCGCCGATGCCCTTGATGTCGAGCATCTCGCGCAGGCCCGACGGCAGCCTGCGACGAAGCTCGCGGTGGTCGTCGCAGCTGCCCGTCCGCAGGATGTCCTTGACCCGCCGCAGGCTGCCCGGCCCGATCCCGGGAACCCTCGCGAGTGTGCCGTAGCGGACCATCGTGGCGACGTCCTCGGGCAGGCTCTCGATGATCCGAGCGGTCCTCCGGAACGAACGGATCCGGTGAGGGTTACCCCCTACGATCTGGGTCAGGTCGGCCATCTCGGTGAAGACGGCCGCGACGTCGGCGTTGTCCAGCCTACGCGTCCTGGAACGTGTTGCGGACCTCGTCGTTCAGCATGAGGAACAACAGGGGACCGCCGAACAGGAGGCCGGGGCAGCAGACGAGCGAGTAGAGAGCCCCAATGCCGATCGTGACGTACCATGCCCACTTCGCGCCGCGACGCAGGCCGATGGCAGCGGCGATCTGCGGCACCGACCACACGAGCGCGAGGAGCCCGACGCACGCCATGGTGATGATGGGGGCGACCACCTCGACCTCGGTGATCGTCTCCGACGAGCTGACCGCCATGTAGACGGCCCCGACGTTGAGGCCGAGGAAGAGAACCACGGCGAGGGACACCAGCGCCCACAGGAGCATCGACGCGTAGCGGACCATGGGAAGCTGGCCACGCTCGTACGCCATCATGTCGGGATCGGGACTCGAGTACTGGTCCATGGGTTCCTCGCGCGTCGTCGGTCGCCGGTCGTCGGAGGGTCTCGGGTTGGGACCCAGCTATCCGCGCCGCCCCGTTTGGCAACCGGCGTGCCCACGGGACCCCCGGAGACGACGCCTACCAGCCGCGAAGCCGGTTCTCCTCCTTGCGATAGAGGCGGAACGACTCCCTGACCGATTCGAGCGCTTGCTCCGGTCCCAAGATCTCTTCGACCTCGACACCCTTGCCCTCGAGCACTTTGTAGTCTTCGAAGAACCTTCGGATCTCGGACAGCTTGTGCTTCTGCAGCTCCGAGATCGACCGGAAGCCCGAGACCGCGGGGTCGTTGACGTGGACCCCGATGACCTTGTCGTCGGCCTTGCCCTGGTCGAGCATCTTCATCACGCCGATGGCCCGCGCCTGCATGATCACGCCGGGCACCACGGGCTCGTCGCCGAGGACCAGGATGTCGAGGGGGTCACCGTCGTCGCAGTAGCTGCGAGGGAGGAACCCGTAGTTGCAGGGGTAGTAGACCGCGCTGTACAGCACGCGATCGACCCGCATGAGCCCGGTCGGCTTGTCGAGCTCGTACTTGACCCGAGACCCCCGCGCGATCTCGATGACCACGTTGAAGTAGTCTTCGGCGGTGTCGGGGTTGTTGGGAAGGTCGTGCCAGGGGTGTGCGGCCACATTGGCTCCCGCGGTTGTCCGGGGCGTAACCCAGCCGCCCGGACCGTCCTGCAGTCGACCGTTGCAGAGGCCTCACCGAAGGCGCCGTCGCTTTCGACGCTCTCCCCTCCGACGCTTGCGGGCGGCCTCGAACTCGAGGAGGAGCCAGCGGAACGACTCTTCGGCGTCCGGGTCGACGAACGCGTACCCCGACTCCAGCAGCTTGCGCGGTACGGCGCGAATGGAGGCCAGGAGGAGCGAGTCGGCGAGCTCACCGAACGCGCCCTTGAGGGCCCACTTCGGCGCGATTCCCCCGACGGGACGGTGCATCACCCGACCCAGCGCCTTGAGCCAGGCCTTGTTGGTGATGGGGGTGGGGACCGTCCCGTTGAACGGCCCCTCGCACGACTCCTGGGTCGCGAGGTGCTGCAAGGCCCCCACGCAATCGCGGACGGTGATCCACGGACTGTACTGCCGCCCGTTGCCGAGCCAGCCGCCGACGTAGCGGAAGGGTCGGACCATGAGCGGGAACGCCCCCCCGTCGGGAGCGAGCACCACGCTCATGCGAAGCACGCTCGTTCGAGCGCCCAGCGCCTCGACGGCCGCGAAGTGGGCGTGCTCCCACTCTACGCACATCTCGGCCAAGAATCCGGTTCCCGGCGGGTCTTCGTCGTCGACGAAGCCATCGCCGCGGTCGCCGAAGTACCCGAGGCTGCTCACCCCCACCAAGACCCGCGGGGGCTCGTCGAGGGTCGCGAGTGACGACAGCAGCGTCTCGGTGGCCTGGACCCGGCTCTCGACGAGCCTGCGTCGACGTTGCTTCGTCCACGGGCGGTCGGCGAGGTGCTCGCCGACGAGGTTGAACACCCCGTCCACCCCCTCGATCGCCGAGGGGTCGAAGCCCTTCACCGGGTCCCACTGCACCTCCTGGGGATGCGTGGGACGCTGACGGGTCAGGATCCACACCTCGTCGCCCTGCTCGCGGAGGGACGAGGCGAGATGGCGACCGATTAGCCCCGTACCGCCGGCAATGGCGTACTTCAGGGGGTCCTCCTCACCTGGTGGGTCAGGCGATGGAGATATCGTCGCAGAGGTAGACGTCCTGGATCGCGTTGAGGAGGCGAACGCCCTCGGCGAGCGGCTTCTGGAACGCCTTGCGGCCGCTGATCAGGCCCATGCCACCGGCGCGCTTGTTGATCACGGCCGTCCGGACCGCCTGCTGCAGGTCGTTCTGACCGGACGCCCCGCCGCTGTTGATCAGCCCGCAGCGCCCCATGTACGAGTTGATCACCTGGTAGCGCGTGAGGTCGATGAGGTGGTCGGTCGTGAGCTCGGTGTAGACCTTCTCGTGGGTCTTGCCGAAGTTGGGGAGCTCGGGGTCGCGGTAGCCTCCGTTTCCGACCGGCATCTTCTGCTTGATGATGTCGGCGCCGATGGTCACACCGAGGTGGATGGCCTGGCTCGTGAGGTCGCCCGCCACCTGGTGGTCGCCCCTGGCCGTCTTGAACGCCGGGTTGCGGACGTAGCACCACAGCACGGTGAACATCCCGAGCTCGTGGGCCTCCTGGAACATCTCCGAGACCTCCTGCAGCTCGCGGCGGCTCACGTCGGCGCCCCAGTACACGGTCGCGCCGATGCCCGCAGCTCCCATCTCGAACGCCTGCTGGACGCTGCCGAAGGGAACCTGGTCGAACTGGTTCGGGTACGACAGCAGCTCGTTGTGGTTCACCTTGACGATGAACGGAATCTTGTGGGCCCAGCGGCGGGCGAGCACGCCGAGCACGCCAAAGGTGCTGGCGACTGCGTTGCAGCCCCCTTCGACGGCGAGCTCGACGATCCCCTCGGGGTCGAACATGCGCGGGTTGGGCGCGAACGAGGCGGCCGCAGAGTGCTCGATGCCCTGGTCGACGGGCAGGATCGAGAGGTAGCCCGAGCCACCGAGGCGACCGTGGCCGAACATCCGCTGCAGGTTGACCAGGACGCCAGGGCGGCGATCGCTGTCGACCCAGACGCGGTCCACGAAGTCGGGACCAGGCAGGTGCAGGTTCTCGGCCGGCACCTTGGCGCGGTGCTCGAAGAGCGTGGTGGCCTCGTCGCCGAGGAGGCTGGCAATTTCGTCGAGGTTCATGGGACCTCCCGTGGTGAGTCTTCCCCCGAAAACATTCCCCGCTCGCCCTGGTCGCGCCAGGTGGCCATCGCGGTCACATGGTACAAGGGCACGAGCTCACGGTCGAAGGAAAGAAAAGGATGGATCCCGCCGACCTCCAGGTCGCCTCGTCGTTCTGCCGGCTCGTCCAAGCGGCGAACCTCTTCGAGTACCTGGGTGTCGAGCCCACGGACTCGCCGCAGGCGATTCAGGACGCGTTCACGAAGCGGCGCCGACGCATGCAGAGCATGCAGGCCAACCCGAAGTACCGCGACTCGGCCACCTTCCTGATCAAGAACTACCGGGCGATCGAGCGAGTGCTCGAGCGGCCGGAGGTCCACCTCGCCCAGATGCGGCGAGAGCGCGAGGACGAGAGGATCCCCATGCTCGAGCTGGCGCTGCAGAGCGCCATGATGGACGGAAAGCTCTCGTCGAACGAGGAGGCCTTCCTGCGTCAGGCCGCGGTGAACCTCGGCATCAGCGAGGAGCGCTACGAGGAGGTCCTCGCGGTGCAGGCCGCGGCCCACGACGTGGTCCTCGAGGGGGGCCTGTCGGGCATGACCGACGAGGTGACCTCGGTCTCCGGGCTACCGATCTCCGATCCCGAGAGCGGGGCGGCGCCGACCTCGCGACTCCGCGGAGCCGAAGGACACGGCTGGTGGGACGCTGCCTTTACGCGACTGCTCCTCGAGACCATCCCGTCGGGCCCCGGAGAGATGGTCGACGTGTACTGTCGGGCCGGGCTCTCGGCGTCGACGATTCTGCCCGAACGCCCACAGCTCTCGTGGACCGGGGTGGACCGCAAGCCCGAGCGGCTCGCGGAGGCCAGGGAGGTGCTGTCGGCTCAGTCCGGGGGCACCATGTCGCGCGTGCGGCTCATCGAGGGCAATCCAGGGTCGCTCCCCCTGCCCGACGGCTGCATGGACTACGCGGTCGCCATTCGCGCGCTCGCGAACATGACCGACACGGCTCCCGTGCTCCAAGAGGCCTACCGCGTCTTGCGGCCAGGCGGCCGGCTCGTCATCGCCGAGCCCGACGGACTGGCCGAGACGTTCTACTTCCGCGGGCACCTCGAGCGCTACAACGCCGCGTTTCACGACCTTGCCATGCAGGTCGATCACCGCCTCGGGGGCGAGGCCGACGCCCCGGGCCGCCCTGGCATCGCAATCGGTCCGACGTTGCCGGCTCGCATGGTCGCGGCGGGGTTCGTGGCCGGGGCGGTGCGGATCCACGGTTCCCACAACCTGCAGCCCATCACCTTCGCGAGGTTCGCGAGGCGTCTCCGGCGGTACCCGCAGGCGTTGGCCTCGGTGGCCGGTCTCGAGGAGTCGCCGGAGCTCGATCGCGTGTTCGACGAGGTCGCGGTCCTCGAGCAGCGGATCCACGGCGACACCGTGGGCATGGGGGGGCACCTGCTGCCCTTGTTCCTCGCGGTGGGCGAGAAGGAATCGACGGTCGTCTGATCGGTTCGAATACTGTGCGCCGCACGCCGTCTCTGTGGGACGACCCGAGAGGAAGGGGAGCGTCATGATCGTCTGGATGTCCGCCGTTGCCGCCGCTGGTCCGAGCTTCGACTGGGTGGAGGCCCAGCAAGTAGGTCGCACGCTGGTCGTCGACTATGCCCGCTCGCGGGGGCCCCTCTACGGGGAGAGCGGTGTTCGGCTCGTCGTCAGCACCCGCGAGGGCCGCTTCACGATGCGGGCCGACGCGGCCCCCCGCCGGGGCCGGTGGACGTTCGAGCGCCTGCCGTGGGGCGTGCGCGAGGTCGAGATCCGCTGTCCCGGGGGCTGTGAGATCCGCGACGTGCCGCTTCGGGGCTTCTCGGTCCCTGTCGCCTCGGATGGCGCGCCCCCCCATCGTGGGCGCGGTCGGCCGCCCCAGGCCGAGGTTCGCGTCCCTCCTCCCCCCAACTGGGCTTCGGATCCCGCGGTCATCGAGGCCTGCGACCAGGTCTTCGTGTCGGGCCGCGACGAGATCCAGTGCCTGGAGCTCTCCCGGAGCTACCCCGTCCATCCCGGAGCTGCGATCCGTGCTTGCGGGCAGGCCTTCGTGGGGAGCGCCGACGAGCTGTCCTGCATCCGAGCCGCGGCGAAGGCGCCCATCAACGCAAGTCCCGCCATTGCGGCGTGTGGACGGGCCTTCACCTCGTCGCGTGACGAGCTCTCCTGCGTTCAGCGCGTGGTCGACGACCCGGTGGCGAGCACGCCCGTGATCGACGCCTGCGCCCGAGCGTTCGTCGGATCCGCGGGCGAGCTCCGCTGCATCGACCTCGGTCTCAGCCGACCGCGACGGGCCCCCGAGGTGGTCCAGGCCTGTGATCGCGCGTTCGTGGGCGAGTCCGAGCAGATCGCCTGCATCGAGCGCGCCCTGCCCCGCTGAGCCCGCGGTGCACCGCGCAGGAGGCCTCGTGCTGCTGCTTGTCGTCGCGTGTACCCCGCTCGTCGAGGTTCAGGGCGAGTGGGACCGCTATCTCGACGCGCTGCCGGAGTGCGAGACCGACGACGACTGCACCGTCATCGAGCCAGGGTGCCCGCTCGGCTGCTACGCGGGGGTGCCCGTGGGCTTCGAAGCCGACGCTCGGGAGGTCGCGGCCGAGCTCGTCGACCGTTATCGGGGGCCGCTCCGACCGTGCGCGCAGGAGTGTACCCCGCCTCCGGCGCCCGACTGCCCCGAGATCGCGGGCCGGCGGCACTGCTCCACTCGGTAGTCAGGCAGCGCGGGCCACGATCTCCGCCACCCGCGCCTCGGTCTCTTCCCACAGGCGACGAGCCATCGCCTCGTCGCGGGCCTGACGGCTCGGGGTGCGGACCTGGCAGTCGGCGAAGTAGCGGCCCTCGATGGTCGCCGTGTCGGGGTGCACCGCGACGTAGACCTGGGTGGCTGCGCCCTGGGGCACCGTCTTGAGGGCGAGCGGTGTCGCGGACCGAATCAGCGAGCCCAGCACGCCGCCCTGGTAGCGCTGCAGACCCGTGGCGATCACGCCGGGGTGCACGCTGTTCGCGACCTGCTTCGGCCCGAGCCGCTTGGCGAGCTCCACCGCGAACAGGTGGTTGGCGAGCTTGGACTGCCCGTAGGACAGCCAGCTCGTGTACCCGCGCTCGGCCCCCCAGTCGTCGAACCGGATGCCCTCGCGGTAAGGGTGGAGGTGCGCGGAGCTGGACAGCATCACCACCCGACCGTCGTCGGCGAGCTGGTCCACGAGGCCGGTCACGAGGATGAAGTGACCGACGTGGTTCGTCAGCATCTGGAGCTCGACGCCGTACTTCACCTGACGCTCGGGCAGGGCCATGATGCCGGCGTTGGCGATGATTGCGTCGATGCGGTGCCCCGTGGCCGCGATGTCGCGGACGGCCTGCTGGACCGACGCGGGCTCGGAGAGGTCGCAGGCGACCCCGACGACCTCGCCGCCCGACCACTCCGCCGCGGCGGCGAGCGCCTTGTCCCTGCTGCGGGCGGTGGCGATGACGCGAGCTCCGCGCAGGGCGAGCACCCGGCCCGTCTCGGCCCCGAGGCCCGAGTTGCTGCCCGTCACGACGTAGGTGCGACCGGACAGGTCCAGCCCTTCGGTGACCTGTTCGGCCGTCGAGTTGTACCCGAAGCCGCTGGGTCCCTTCGGGACGAACGTTCCGTACAATGACAAGTCTCTCTCCTCGGTCAGGCCTTCTTGCCGCTGCGCACGATCGAGCGCTGATTGCCGGCGAGCACTCGCTTGCGGAGTCGGATCTGGGTGGGCGTCACCTCGATCCACTCGTCGTCGTCGATGAACTCCATCGCGCTCTCGAGCGTCATCTTCCTCGGGGGGGCGAGGACGGTCTTCTCGTCGGCACCAGCCGAGCGGAAGTTGGTGAGCTGCTTCGCGCGAACGGCGTTGACGTTGAGGTCCGTCTCCTTGGCGTGCTCGCCGATGATCATGCCCTCGTAGACGTCGACCCCGCTCCCGATGAACAGCTCGCCTCGCGCCTGCAGGTTGTAAAGCGAGTAGGCGGTGGTCTTGCCGGTGCGATCGGCGACCAGCGCGCCGTTGTTGCGGCGGGCAATCTCCCCCGAGTGCGCGTCCCACCCGTCGAAGATCGTGTTCATCACACCTTCGCCGCGGGTATCGGTGAGCAGTCGCGAGCGGAAGCCGATGAGCCCACGCGAGGGCACCCGGTAGATCATCCTCGTGCGGCCGTGGCCATCGGTGATGAGGTCCTTCATCTCGCCGTTGCGAGCTGCAAAGTGCTGGGTCATCGCTCCGACGTACGTGTCCGGGACGTCGAGGGTGACCTCCTCGTAGGGCTCGAGGATGGTGCCGTCTTCTTGCTCGCGGAACCGCACCACCGGGCGTGAGAGCGACAGCTCGAAGCCCTCCCGACGCATCTGCTCGACGAGGATGCCGAGCTGCAGCTCACCGCGCCCGTAGAGCTTGAACGTCTCCGCCGACTCGCCTGGCTCGAGCTTGAGGCTCACGTTCTGGACGAGCTCGCGCTCCAGCCGCTCCTTGATCTGGCGCGACGTCATGAACTTGCTGTTCTCGTCGCGACCGGCGAGCGGGCTGTTGTTGATCGTGATCGTCATGCCGATCGTCGGCTCGTCGACCGTGATGCGGGGGAGCGGCTCGGGGTCGGCGCCGGTCGCGATCGAGTCGCCCACCGTGACGTCACCGATGCCGGCAAAGGCCACGATGTCGCCGGCGACGGCCTCCTCGACCTCGGCCCGCTTCAGCCCGTTCCAGGTGTAGAGCATCTGAAGGCGTACGTTCTTCTGGCCGTCCTCGGTGTAGAGCACGGCGGGGGCGTTGCGACGGAGCACGCCGCCCCGCAGGCGACCGAGAGCCAGCCGACCGACGTAGTTGTCGTAGTCGAGGTTGGTGACCACGAGCTGGGTGCGGTCGTCGTCGCGCGCGGCCTCGGGCGGCGGCACGGTCTTGACGATGGTGTCGAGGAGCGGCCGCAGGTCGTCGCTCGGCACCTCGAGCTCGTAGGACGCCTGGCCGTCGCGGGCACACGCGTAGATGACCGGGAACTCGATCTGGCTGTCGTCGGCGCCCAGATCGATGAACAGATCGTAGACCTCGGACAGCACCTCTTCGGTGCGCGCGTCGGGGCGGTCGATCTTGTTCAGGCAGACGATGATGCGGAGCCCCGCGTCCATCGCCTTGCGGAGCACGAAGCGCGTCTGGGGCAGTGGCCCCTCGGAGGCGTCCACGAGCAGCACCGCGCCCTCGACCATGGAGAGCACGCGCTCGACCTCGCCGCCGAAGTCGGCGTGCCCCGGGGTGTCGAGGATGTTGATCTTGACGTCGCCGTACATCACCGCCGTGTTCTTGCTCGCGATGGTGATGCCGCGCTCGCGCTCGAGGTCCATCGAGTCCATGACCCGGTCGACGACCTCCTCGCGCTCGGCGAAGGCCCGGCACTGCCGGAGGATTCCGTCGACCAGGGTGGTCTTGCCGTGGTCGACGTGCGCGATGATCGCGACGTTGCGGAAGCTGGCCATGTCTGAACGATCCTTGGGAGGGCGAAGATGCTGCCCGGCGTGAGGTGTGCGGACCGTAATCTGTTACGCCGGCCGGCGGAGGCCGCGTGCGCCCACGAACCGTCCCGTTTACCGACTACCCTCTCGACCGGGCGGACCACCTCCGCAAGAGGCCGGAGTCCGTCGAGGCACTGTGGAACGACGTCGGCACCCGGGTCACGCCGATGTGGCGGGGCAAGCCCGCCGTCACGAAGGCCTCGGCGTCGTTGTGGACGGACGTGGCAGGGTTGCCCGGGCCGCCCTGGCTGCGGTTGTTCCTCGGGCTCGCCGAGGACGGCGCTCCGCGCTTCGCGGTCAGCTACGACCCCGCGGAGGATGCGCCCGCGCTGACCGAGGCGGCGTTCGAGGACCTCCGCGCGGTCGCGGCGAGGCTGCCCGTGGGCGAGGCCTCGTTGGTCGGCACGGCGCGCTCCGTCTTTGCCTGGCATCGATCGCATCGATTCTGTGCCAATTGCGGGTCGCCGAGCGAGACCGTGTGCGCGGGCTGGAAGCGACGCTGTCCGAGCTGCGAGCGCGAGCACTTTCCTCGCGTCGAACCCGTCGTCATCGCCCTCGTGACCCACGGCGACGCGGTGCTGCTGGGACGCGGTCCGAGGTGGCCGGAGCGCTTCTTCAGCCTGCTGGCCGGCTTCGTGGAGCCCGGGGAGACCGTCGGCGAGGCCACTCGTCGCGAGGTCCTCGAGGAGGCAGGGGTCGTCGTGGGTGACGTCACCTACCTGTTCGGCCAACCCTGGCCCTTCCCGGCGTCCCTGATGCTCGGCGTCAGGGCCGAGGCCGCCGGCCGCGACGTCACCGTCGACGGTGTCGAGCTCGCCGAGGCCCGGTGGTTCACGCGAGAGGAGGTCGTCGAGATGCTCGCTGGCCGGCACCCCGACGCGATGGCGCCGTTTCCCGTGGCCCTCGCCCGCCATTTGCTCGAACACTGGATCGATGGAGAGGAACCCTCATGATCGGCCTGATCGCGCTCGTCGCCTGTAGCGGCGTCTCCGAGACGCCTCCGACCCGACCGTCCCCGGCCGAGCCTCGGCTCGCGGCGCCCGACCCGTCGTGGATCGAGGCCCGCGTGACCGCGACGGAGGCTCGGCTCGCGGCGAGCGATGCCGGGCGCGTGGTGGACGAGGCCATCGAGGCCGCTGGCGGCCTGAGGGCCTGGTACGCGGCGTCGCCGCTCGAGTTCCGCTTCGCGTACCAGCCGCTCGACGGAAAGACGCCTCGGGACACCCGCCAGGTGGTCGACCTGTGGCGGAGTCGCGCCGTCCACACCTGGATGGAGGATCCCGAGGTGACCTTCGGCTGGGACGGCGAGACCGCCTGGCAGCACGGCAACGACGGGGAGATTCCGATCAACCCCAGGTTCTGGTCGCTGACCCCGTACTACTTCGTGGGCATTCCCTTCGTGCTGGGTGACGAGGGCGTCGAGCTCCGTCTCGACGGCACGGCCACCTTCGAAGATCGAGACTGTCAGCTCGTGCGGGTGGGGTTCGCGGACGGCACCGGCGATGCGCCGGACGACGCGTACGTGGTCTACGTCGATCAAGCGACGAAGCGTGTCGTCGCGCTCCGCTACGTCGTGAGCTACCCGGGGTTCTTCCCCGACGGCGGGCACGGTCCCTGGAAGCTGATGGCCTACGACGGGACGCAGCAGGTGGCTGGACTGAAGCTGCCCGAGCGCTTCCGGACCTGGACCTGGAACGACGCCGCCGGTCGGGGCGAGCTCGTCACGAAGACGACCTTGTCCGAGCTCGCGGTGCGTTCCGGCGCGACCCTGGACGGGTTTGCCATGCCCGAAGGGGCAACGCCGCAGATCGGCCTCTGATACGCTGCCTTTGACCAGGTGTTGACTCGATCTTTCGAAGTCCGCGGTGCCGGGCGGGAGTGATCGGTTGGACTCTTGGCTCGGAGGGCGAGATGTGGCGATGGACGTGGGGGGGCCTGTTGATCGGCGTCGGGTGCGGCGACGGGTCGGAGGTCGCAGCCGAGCCGCTGACCGACGATCTGTTCTTCGTGGAGATGGTGCCGCCGCCGATGGCGGAGGTGTGCGAGAGCGAGCTGACGCACAACTTCGAGGGAGCGCGCGCCGCGGGGGGGCCCAGCATCCTGTTTCGCGAGGTGACCGATCTGGTGTCGGCGTCTGCGGGGTACGCGTACGTGACGCGCCGGGGGGCCGACGAACTCGTGCTCAACTTCGAGGGCACGGTCTACGTCGGTGAGTTCGTGGACGGCGACACGATCGACGTACAGTGGCAGAGCTCCTCCGAGGAAAACACCCGCGTCGAGTTCCAGGAGAGCTACCGCTTCAACGGCCTCGAGAGCCGGACCATCGTCGAGCAGCTCACGTTGACCCGGGAGGCCGAGATGCTCACGGGGACGATGACGGTCCTCGACACCGAGGAAGTCGACTTCGTCGAGACCGACGAGTGGAACACCCAGAAGACCGGGGTGCCCTCCTCGGGGTTCCAGGCGGGCCGGTACCTGGAGTTCGTCAGCGGCCAGGGCTTCGTCCGCAACCAGCCCGACGCGGCAGACTGCGACACTGGCGACTGCCAGCTCGTGGCCACCGATGCCTGCTCGGCCACGCTCGAGGTGACCGCATGGCCTGTCGAAGGCGGGCTCGAGGCGTTCGAGGCGCTGGTTGGCTTCGAGCGCGCGGCGGGCATTCCGTTCGGGACTCCCTGACGCGGCGGGACATTTCCCGGCTCGGGCTTCCGGGCGCGGGTCCGAGCACGTGGATAGCGCTCATCCCATGCGTGACGACCCGATTGCGATCGTGGGGGTCGGGCTGCGGCTGCCGGGGGGCGCCGTCGACCGACCGGGAGCCTGGCAGCGTTTCCGCGATGGCATTGATGCGATCGGCCAGGCACCTCCTGGGCGATGGACCCCCCGGGTCCGCACGACCCTCCGGGGCACCGCGGTTCCCGACGTGGGGGGCTTCCTCCACGGGGTCGACCAGTTCGAGCCCGAGGTGTTCGGCATCGCGCCTCGCGAAGCCGCCATCCTGGACCCTCAGCAGCGCCTGCTCCTCGAGGTCGCGTGGGAGGCGTTCGAGGACGCCGGGCACTCCCCGCTCGCCCAGGCGCGGAGCGCCACTGGGGTCTACGTCGGCCTGGGCCTCGTCGACTGGTCGCGTCGGACCTTCGACTCGGGCGATCCAGAGCGGCTCGACGTGCACTCGGGCACCGGGGCGTTCGCGAGCGTGGCGGCGGGTCGCGTCAGCTACGCGTTGGGTCTGAACGGCCCCGCCATGGCGGTCCAGACCGCGTGCAGCTCCACGCACGTGGCCGTTCACCTCGCGGTTCGGGCGCTCCGCCAGGGCGAGTGCGACCAGGCGCTCGCCGGGGGGGTCAACCTCCTGTTGGCCCCCGATCCCACCGTCTACTTCGCCGAGATCGGGGCGTTGTCGTCGTCGGGCCGGTGTCGCGCCTTCGACCACGAGGCCGATGGCTACGTGCGCAGCGAGGCGGCGGGGCTCTTCCTCCTCAAGCCGCTCTCGCGAGCGCGTGCTGACGACGATCGCGTACTCGCGGTCATCCATGGCACGGCGGTGAACCATGATGGGCGCAGCAACGGACTCACCGCCCCGAGCGGCCGAGCCCAGAAGGCCGTGATGCGCGCCGCGCTGGCCGACGCGGGCTGCGAACCTGCCGACGTCGGATGGATCGAGGCTCACGGCACGGGCACCCCGCTCGGGGATCCCATCGAGGTCGGCGCGCTGCTCGCGGTGTACGGCGAGCGCCGGCACCCGCTGTTCGTCTCTTCGGCCAAGACCGTCGTGGGTCACTGCGAGGCCGCGTCCGGCGTGGCTTCGCTGGTGCGGACCATCGGTGTGCTCCGCCACCGCGTGACCGCGCCGCACCTCCACCTCACCCGGCTCAATCCGCGCATCGACGCCCCCGAGCACCTGGTGATTCCCCGGAGCTCCGACCCGTGGACCACCGGCGGGCTCGCCGGGGTGAGCGGATTCGGACTGTCGGGTACCAACGCCCACCTCGTGCTCGGGCCCCCGCCCGACGAGCCCCGCGCGCCGGGACGTGGCCCCGTCCTGCTCGTCGCGGGTGCACAGTCCGAGGCCACCCTGCGCGCGCGATGGACCGACGTGCGGGTCGCTGCACAGCGCGGCGACGTGTCACTGGCCGCCGTCGCCCGGGCGTCGAGCCTCGCGCAGGCGGACCAGCGCTACCGCGTCGCCCTCGTCGTCGACGATGCGTCGGCCTTGCCCGAACGGGTCCAGGCCGTCCAGCCCGAGGGCGACCCGCCCCTCGTGTTCGCGTTCACCGGCCAGGGCAGCCAGAATCCCGGGATGGGCCAGGCCCTCTACGAGACCTCCGAGGTGTACCGGGCGGCCCTCGACGAGGTCGAGGCGATTCACCTGGCCGTGACGGGCGAGTCCCTGCTCGCCGTGATGCACGGCGACGATGCCGAGCGGCTTCGCGACACGCGCTACACGCAGCCGGCCATCGTGGGGCTCGGCTACGCGCTGACCCGCACCTGGGCCTCCCTCGGGGTCGCTCCCGACGCCGTGATGGGCCACAGCATCGGCGAGATCACGGCGGCGCTGGTGGCTGGCGTGTTCGACCTCGAGGGGGCGGTCTCCTTTGCCATCGCCCGCGGCAGCGCCATGTCGGGGCTCCCCGCCGGGGGAGGCATGGCCGCGATCCGGGCTTCGGAAGAACGGGTGCGCGAGGCGATCGCGGCGCTTCCCTCCGGGGCGGTGGTCGACGTGGCTGCCCTCAACAGCCCCGACGAGACGGTCATCTCGGGACGTGACGCCGACGTCGAGACCCTGGTGGCGAGACTCGACGCAGCCGACATCGACGCGAGGCCGCTCGCGGTCTCCCACGCCTTCCACTCTGCCCTGATGGAGCCCATCCTCCCCGA
Source organism: uncultured Enterobacteriaceae bacterium (assembly GCA_964655065.1). Lineage (GTDB taxonomy): Bacteria > Myxococcota_A > UBA796 > UBA796 > DRPG01. The sequence continues at coordinate 117,612 of CAZZLC010000016.1, forward strand.
GATGCGGGCTCGCCTCGCGGACATTGCTCTTCACCAGCCTCGAATTCCCGTGTTCAGCGCCCTCACCGGTGCGGCGTCCGAGGCGGTGGCCACGGTGGAGCACTGGGTCGCCCACGTTCGCGCCCCCGTCCGTTTCGTCGACGCGGTGCGCGCTGCGGCGGCCGAGGACTACGAGGTGTTCGTCGAGATCGGCCCCAAGCGGGTCCTCGGGCTGCTCGGCGGGCGGGTGGTCCCGGGCACCACCTGGCTCGGCGGGCTCCAGCCCAACCAACCCGACCGCACCCGCTTGCTCGAGACCGTGGCGTCGCTCGTCCGACAAGGCGCGAGGCCGAACCTCCGGCCCTTGTTCTCTGACGTCTGGCCGGCCGACCTGCCGCCATACCCCTTTCAGCGACAGTCCTTCTGGATGCCGGAGACGACGCTGCGGGGAGCCGGCGGCGTCCCGGTCCCGCGCTACCGCTACGCCTGGGAACGGTCGACCCCGAGCCCCGAGCCCGTGTCCGAGTCCTCGCGGTACGTCGTGGTGGGCAATCCCGAGGGCATCGGGGGAATGCTCCAGCGCCAGCTCGATGACGTGGGGCACGACGCGTCCTGCAATCCGGCGCTCCCCGACGAGGCCGGGCCCTTCGAGGTCGTCGCCTTCGTGACGGAGCCGCTCGACGAGCCCGAGAACCTCGCCGACCGCGTTCGACGCTGCACCGAGGCCCTCGCGTCGACGGTGACGCTCGTGCGCGGCCTGCTCGGCGACCCGAGGGTGGCCCGGCTGTGGGTGGTGCGGCGTGGGAAGGCCAACGACCTCGTCGCGGAGGCTCTCGCGGGCCTCGGGGCCACGATGGTCTCCGAAGAGCCGGAGCGCTTTGCCGGCGTCGTTCGGCTCGCGACCCGCATCGCGCCCGAGGCCGCCGCGACCCAGCTGCTCGCCGCCGTCCAGGCCGGTGACCACGAGGATCTCGTGGTTTTGGGGCGGTCGGGGCGGTCGGTGCCCCGCCTCGTGCCCGCCCTGGCCCAGAATCCCGCACTCCCCTCGCTGGACCCCGACGGCCGGTACGTGATCACCGGTGGTCTGGGACAGCTCGGGCTCCTCGTGGCGAGCCAGCTCGTGGATCTCGGCGCTCGGCACCTGGTGCTGCTCTCGCGTCGTGGACCGCCCACCGCAGGTGACGATCCCGTCTCGGTAGCGCTCGCGGGCCTCCGCGACCGCGGGGCGCGGATCCAGACCCCACGGGCCGACGTCGCCGATCCCGACGCCATGTTCGTTGCGCTCGAGATGGGCGTGGGGCCGATCCGCGGCGTCGTTCACGCAGCCGGCAGTGCAACGCCGGGGCCGTTCGGCGAGCTCTCCGACGAGGAGCTTCTGGCACCGCTCCGCACGAAGGTGGTGGGGGCCGAGGTGCTCGGAGCGCTGACCGCGCGTGAGCCGCTCGAGTTCTTCGTCCTGATCAGCTCGGTGGCCGCGATGTGGGGCAGTCAGGGCCTCGCGACCTACGCCGCTGCCAATCGGGCGCTGCACGGACTGGCCCGGCGCCGCCGGAAGCAAGGACTGCCGGGTGTCGCGCTCGCGCTCGGCCCGCTGGCGCTCGGCGGCATCGCTTCCGAGGCCGATCTCGTCGAGTTCGCGCGCGTCGGCGTTCGGCCGCTGCCCAACGACGTTCTGCTCGCCGCCATCACCGCCGCCATCGATGACCAGGCCGAGTCGGAGATCATCGTCGCCGATGTGGACTGGAACGTGCTCGCACCGGTGCTCGAGGCGCGTCGGCCGCGGCCCTTCCTCGACCGGGTCCGTCCCTTGCGGGCCGCTCCCTCCGCCGCTCCCGGAGGATGGGTCGACCAGCTGCAGGAGTCGCCGGCCGAGCTGCGACGTCCCCAGCTCGTCCGCCAGCTCTCTACGCTCGTGAGCCAGGTGCTCGGGTTCGACGATCCGGTGGATCCGGGCACCGGCTTCTTCGAGCTCGGGATGGACTCCATGCTCGCCGTCGACCTCGCCGAGCGCATTCGGTCGGTCACCGGCCTCGGCGTCGCGCCGACGGTCGCCTTCGATCATCCGAGCGTGCACGCCCTCGCCCGACACCTCCTCGCCGAGCTCGGTCTCGGGCGCGAGGCCGACGTGGCCGCCGCGACCACCGTCTCGGACGAGGAGGTGGCGATCGTCGGTTTCGCGCTTCGTTTTCCTGGAGCATCTGACCCCTCCGAGCTCTGGGCGCTCCTCTCCCGCGGCGAGGATGCGGTAGGGCCTGCCCCGGCCTGGCGCCAGGTCGGCGATCACCGCCCGTCCGGAGGCTACCTCGACGAGATCCGCGATTTCGATCCTGCCCGATTCGGGATGGTCCCCTCCGAGGCTGCCGCTCTCGATCCCCAGCAGCGCCTGCTGCTCGAGGTCTCCGAGGAGGCGCTCGAGCACGCCGGGATCGCCGCGTCGCGGCTCGAGGGGGCTCGGGGTGCGGTGTTCGTGGGCATCGGGCGCTCCGAGTACTGGAGCCGTCTCGACCCGGCTCGGTCCGACGTGGAGCCGGTCTTCGCCTGGTCGGGCACGGGCAACGAGACCAGCTTCGCCGCGGGTCGGCTCGCTTGGCACTTCGGCTGGTCGGGGCCGGCGCTGGCGGTCAACACGGCCTGCAGCTCGTCGCTGGTCGCGGTGCACCTCGCGGCCCAGGCCCTCGGGCGAGGGGAGGCCTCGGTGGCCCTCGCCGGAGGCGTCAACCTGCTGCTGTCGGCCGAGAGCGACCGCTACCTCGAGCAGATCGGGGCGCTGTCGCAGTCGGGTCAGATCCGGCCGTTCGATGCGCGGGCTTCGGGCTACGTCCGGGGTGAGGGGTGCGGGATCGTCGTGCTCAAGCGCCTCTCCGACGCGCTTGCGGACGGGGACCGCGTCTGGGCCGTCATCGCGGGGTCGGCGGTCGGCCACGACGGGCACAGCTCGGGTCTCACGGTCCCCAGTGGAACCGCACAGCAAGCGGTGCTCCGTCGGGCGCTCGACGCCGCGGCGCTCTCTCCCGGGGATGTCGGCATGCTCGAGGCTCACGGAACCGGCACGGCGCTCGGTGACCCCGTGGAGATCGGGGCCGTGCAGTCGGTCTACGGGGGACCACGGAGCCAGCCTCTCCTCGTCGGGTCGATCAAGAGCCAGATCGGGCACCTCGAGACCGCCGCGGGCGTCGCGTCGCTCGTCAAGGCGGTTCTCGCCATGCACCACCAGCGGGTTCCCGGCACGCTCCACCTCGAGCGGCTCAACCCGGCCATGCCCGTCGACGAGCGGATCGTGTTCCCGCGTCGACTCGAGCCGTGGCCGAAGGGAGCTCCAGCGGCCGCGGTGAGCAGCTTCGGACTCTCGGGGACGAACGCCCACGTCGTCCTCGTGCCGCCCCAGACCACGGTGGGGGACCCGCTCCCCGGGCTCCCCGTGCAGCTGCTCCTCGTGGGCGCTCACCATCCCGAGGCGCTCGAGGAGATGCGGCGTGACGTCCGGGCGGCGCTCAAGACGGCCGAGCCCCGCGACGTGGCGTCCATGCTTGCCTACGGTCGCTCCGGAGGCCGTCATCGGGTCGCGGCCGTGGCCACCGAGGCGTCGGCTCTCCGCAAGCAGCTGCTCGCCCCCGTGCACCGAGGCGAGGTGGACCCGTCGCGCACGCTGTCCGTCGGGTTCCTCGTCACGGGCCAGGGGAGCCAGCGCCGAGCCATGGCCGCGGGCCTCGCGAAGTCGGACCGCCGCTTCCGCTCCGTCCTCGACGAGCTCGTCGACGCGGTCCCCCGAGAGCTGCTCGACCCGGCGGACCTGCGCGCCGTGCTGCTCGAGGATGACGCGCGCATCGACGACACGCGGTTCACCCAGCCCGCGCTCACCGCGTTCGCGCTCGCGCTCGCCGATCGGCTCGCCGACTTCGGAGTCCGGCCCGAGGCCGTCCTCGGCCACTCCCTCGGCGAGATCGCGGCGGCCGCCATCGCGGGCTCGCTGACCCCCGCCGAGGCGATGGAGCTCGCGTGTGCTCGGGGGGCGGCCATGGCGGAGCTCCCGGCCGGCGGCGCGATGGCCACGGCGGCCATGCCTGTCGACGCCCTGCGCCCGATGGTCGAGGAGCGCTCGTCGCTCGCGATCGCGGCCATCGACGCTCCGGACGAGACGGTGTTCTCCGGGGAGGCCGCGGAGGTCGAGGCGCTCGCTGCGAGCCTCGAGGCCACCGGCGTGCGGGTGCGGCGTCTCAGCACCGAGATCGCCTTCCACAGCGAGCTCGTCGAGCCCTCCCTGGCGGCGATTGCCGACGCGACCCCCGTGGGGCGGCC
>CAZZLC010000016.1:121986-133227 GCA_964655065.1 uncultured Enterobacteriaceae bacterium
TGACCCCCGAGGGCTGGCTTCCCCGACGCGCCCCCATCGATCTGCCACCCACGCCGTCGGTCCGACAGCGCTGCTGGATCGACGAGCGGCCCGCGGACGACTCGGGTCCCGTGGCGGCGGTCACCTATCGGTGGGACTGGAGCGCCATCCGCCAGGTGGATCACGTGGTGACCGGGAGGATCGCGGTCGTCACCCCAGATCCCGACGGGGCCACGCGCGACATCGTGGTCCAGCTCGAAGACGCCGGGCTGGACGTCGTGGTGGTGGGCACGACGGATCCGCTGCCGCCCTGTGAGCACGCCCTGTTCGTGTCGATCAGTGAGGCGGGTCTTCCCCGCACCGAGGATCAGGTGGTTCTTGGTGTGCAGTGGCTGGTGCGTCAGCTGACCGGACGCGCCCGGCCCCGGGTGTGGTGGATCACCCGGGGCGGCGTAGCCGTGGGGACCGACGAGGTGGTGGAGTCCGCGCAGGCCGCCGTGTGGGGGGCGGTGCCGAGCATCGCGCTCGAGCACCCTGCATTCGCCCACGCGATCGTCGACCTCGACCCGGCGGACGAGGGCATCGGGCTCGTCGATGCGCTGCGTACCGGTGAGCGGCGGGTCGCCATCCGTTCCGGCGTGCCCCACCGGGTGAGGCTGCGGCCCACGGGCCCGCTGTCCGCGCCGCCTCTCGACCCCGAGGGCGCCTACGTGGTGACCGGCGGTGGAGGGGCCGTCGGGCGGAGGATCGTGGCGTACCTGCTCGAGCAGGGGGTCGGGCACGTGTGGGCCTTGAGCCGAACCGCTCCCGAGGCCGACGAGGCCTGGCCCGAGCGGTGGACCCACATCGCGGTCGATCTGGCCGATGTCGAAGCCGTGCGAGACGCGCTCGCGGAGGTTCGCGCGGCCGGTCGGCGCCTCGCTGGTCTCTTCCACGCGGCCGGCGCCCAGCGCGACGTGCTCGTACGGGACAGCTCGCCGGAGGCCTTCGCGGAGGCGTTCGCGGCGAAGGTCCAGGGCGCGGAGAACCTGCACCCGCTGCTTCACGACGTAGAACACGTCGTCTTCCTCTCGTCTGCCGTGGGCTGGCTCGGGCTCGAGGGGCAGGCCGCCTACGGCGCCGCCAACGCAGCCCTCGACGCCATTGCCGCCTCGCGGCGCGCGCGGGGGCTGCCCGCGGTGAGCGTGGCGCTGGGGCCGTGGGACGTCGGCATGTCCGCGGGCAAGGACTTCGAAGCCCTGGGCATGCCTCCCCTCGACCCCGACGCGGCCGTGCGCACGCTTCACCTGGCCATGGCGGGACCCCCCAACCTCGCGCTGCTCAAGGCCGACTTCGGCGCGCTGGCTCGTCGCTATCCCGACGGCCCCCCCGCCATCCTCACCGGGCTGCCCGGTGTGCGGCCCACGGTGGTCGGCGCGAACGACGTCTCGAGCTGGGTCCGCACCCTGCGGCGTACCGCTCCGGACAGCCGATTCCAGTGGCTCGAAGACCAGCTTCGCGGGCTGCTCGCCGAGGTGCGCGGCGAGGAGCTTCCGGCCTCGTTCACTGCCACCACGGGGTTCGGGGAGGCCGGGCTCGACTCGCTCATGGCCGTGGAGCTGGTGCGACGGATCTCACGTCAGATCGATCGCCCGCTGCCCGCCACCGTCGCCTTCGACCATCCGGACCTCGAGTCCCTGGTGCGCTTCGTCCTGCGCACCCTCGATCTCGATGCCGCGACCCCGTCCCCCGCGCCGGTGGTCGCGCTACCGGAGACGCACGACGACGATGCTGTCGCTATCGTTGGCATGGGCTGCCGGTTTCCGGGTGCCGACACCCCCGAGGCGCTCTGGGACGTCTTGATGCGCGGCGATCAACCCATCGTCGAGGTGCCGCTCGACCGCTGGGACGCGGACGCCTGGTACGACCCGGACGTCCGCGGCGCGCTCGATCGCAGCTACGTGCGCAGCGGAGGCTTCATCTCCGACATCGACCAGTTCGATCCCGAGTTCTTCGGCATCTCGCCGCGAGAGGCAGATGCGCTGGATCCACAGCAGCGCGTCCTGCTCGAGGTCGCCCACGAGGCCCTGGAGCGCGCGGGGCACGCCTCCCGGGCCCTGCGGCACAGTCGCACCGGTGTGTTCGTGGGCATCCAGGACCGCCACTACCTCGAGCGCTTTCGGCGCCCCGGCCGGCCGCGCTACCCCGACGCCTGGGCGGGCACGGGTTCCGACGCGAGCTTCGCTGCCGGTCGGGTCGCGCACGCCCTGGGGCTCGAGGGGCCGGCGGTGGCCGTCAACACGACGTGCAGCTCGTCGCTCGTCGCGCTCCACCTCGCCCGACGGTCGCTGCTCCTCGGGGAGTGTGATCGCGCGATCGCGGGTGGCGTCTCGCTGATGCTCCTGCCCGACGACACCGCCTACCTGTGCGCAATCGGTGCGCTGTCCCCGACCGAGCGGTGTCACGTGTTCGATCGGGCGGCCGATGGCTACGTCCGCTCCGAAGGCTGCGGCGTGGTCGTGCTGCGGCGGCTCTCCGACGCGCTGGCCGCCGGCGATCCGGTGCTCGCGGTCATCGCGGGGAGTGCGGTGAACCACGACGGGCCGAGCGCCGGGATCACCGTGCCCAACGGAGCCGCCCAGGCCGCCGTGATTCGCCTGGCGCTCGCCGATGCGGGGCGCTCGGCCGACGACCTCGGCTACGTGGAGGCCCACGGAACGGGAACCCCGCTCGGCGATCCCATCGAGATCCACGCGCTGCAGACCGTGCTCGGGGACCGGCGGAACCGGCCCGACGTGGTCGTCGGAGCCATCAAGGCACACCTCGGGCACCTCGAGCTCGCCGCCGGCGCGGCGTCCGTGATCAAGGCGGTGCTCGTGCTCGAGCACGGGGAGATCCCGGGCCAGCCCCTGCGGGAGCTCAACCCCGAGATCGACGACACGGGCATCCTCGTGCCGACCCGCCCGGTCCCGTGGCCCGACGACACGCGGCTCGCAGGAGTCAGCGGGTTCGGGCTCTCCGGCACGAACGCACACGTGCTGCTCGAGCGGGGGCCGAGGGGCCGCGCGGTCGAGCGAGAGCACAGGGAACCCGGAGAGGCGGCACCGCCGTCGTCGCGGCCGGTTCACCTGCTCGCCTTGTCGGCGGCGAGCGAGACGTCGCTTGGAGCCATCGTCGACACCCTGCCCTACGATGCCCCGCTTCCCTCGGTCGCTCGGGCGGTGCACGGTCGGGGGCCCTACCCCTTCCGGATGGCGGTCGTCGCGGCCGACGGGGCGGAGGCGAAGGAGGCGCTCGCCCGCGCGACCCCTCGACGGGCCCGGTCGGCCCCCGGGGTGGCGTTCCTGTTCTCGGGGCAGGGCAGTCAGATCGCAGGCGCCGCCTCTGCGCTGGCTCGAACCTGGCCTGCGTTCGACGACCACCTCGACCACTGCGCGTCCGTCCTCGACCCGCTGCTCGCGAGGCCCCTCCGCGAGATCGTGGACGACGCGGACGCGCTGGACCGCACGGAGTTCACCCAGCCCGTGCTCCTCGCCGTCCAGGTCGGGATGGCCCGGTTGCTCGAGAGCTTCGGCATCGTGCCGTCGGTGGTGCTCGGACACTCGCTGGGGGAGCTCACTGCGGCCACGGTGGCAGGCGTGTTCGACCTCGACGACGGGCTGCGGCTCGTCGCGACCCGCGGGCGGCTGATGGCCGAGCGGGCGGCCGAGGGCGCGATGCTCGCGGTCTTCGCCAGCGCCGACGACGTTCGGCCCCACCTCCCGGCCGACGTCGAGATCGCGGCCGTGAACGGTCCGCAGGAGGTTGCGGTGGCCGGGCCGCCTGCACCGGTCGACCAGGCCGAGCGCGCGCTCGAGCGGGCTGGAATCCAGGTTCGTCGACTGCGCACCTCGCGCCCCTTCCACACGTCGGCCGTCGACCCGCTCCTCGACGACTGGGCGGCCGCGGTGGCCGCCGTCTCCGCCTCCGAGCCACGGATCGACGTGGTCAGCCTCCTCACGGGTCGGGTGGAGCGCCGACGCCTGCGCGAACCGGACTTCTGGCGTCGGCACACCCGGGAGCCCGTGCTCGCCCACGAAGGCCTTCAGACGTTGGCCCAGCAGCCCGTCAGCTGGGCGGTCGACGTGGGAGGGAGACCCGTCCTCGCCGGGCTCGCGAGCCGCATCCCCGCTCTCGAGGGGGTTGCCGTCGCCTCCACCCACGGCGACGACCCCGTCCGTGGCTTCGTGGGCGCGGTCGCCGAGGCCTTCGCCGCGGGGGTCGACGTCGACTTCGAAGCCTGGGACCAGCCCTTCGCGATCCCGCGTGCGCGGGTCCCGACCTACCCGTTCGCCCGGCGCCGACACTGGCTCGCGGAGCCTCGTCGCGCCATCGACGACTGGACCTATGGCCTGCGCTGGGTGCCCATTCCCGCGGAGGGGCCGCTTCCTGGCGTCGTCGAGGTGTTGGGCGACGCGTCGTTGGTGCGCGAGGGCCTTCGCGAGGCGGGGCTCACGGTCAGGGCCGCCAAGCCGGGCAAGCCGCCTTCGGCGTCGACGCTCGACCTCCGCTTTGTCGAGGTCCGCGGGCTCGCGGACGTGATCGAGTCCATCCTGGAGGTCTGGCGCGGCTGGCCGGAGCCGACCCCCGACGCCACCGAGCCGGTGCTCACCTACTGGGTGTTGACCCGGGGTGGGGGGCCCCGGTCCCGCGAGGTCGCCGACCCGGAGTCGGCCGCGCAGGCCAGCGCCATTCACAGCCTCGTCGAGTCCCTGCGTCTCGAATCGCGCCGCGACGTGCGCGCCGTCGACGTCGGCGAGCTGTCGGAGGTGGCGATCGCCCTCGGCGCCGGTGAGCCCGTCGTCGCGGTAGACGGGGATCGCGTCGTCGGTCGCCGGCTGGAGCGCGTTCTCCTCCCGCTGACGGAGCCAGTCCTGCGGCCCGGGTGGTGGTGGATCACGGGAGGGCTCGGCGCGCTCGGACGCTCGGTGGCGGAGTGGCTCGCGGATCGAGGGGTCCAGAGGCTCGTGCTGACCGCACGTCGACCCCTGCCCGACGCCGAGACGCTGCAGGCGGAGGCCGATCCCGAGGCCCGGGAGCGCATCGCGGGGGTGGCCGCCCTGCGGGAACGTGGCGTCGACGTGGTCGTCGAAGCCATCGATGCGGCCGATCGCTCCGCGATGGCCGGGCTCTGGGAGCGACATCCGCCGGTCGCGGTCATTCACGCGGCGGGCGTGACGCTTCCCCAGTCTGCCGAGCACGTGCAGCGCAGCGACGTCGACGCGATCGTGAGAGGGAAGGCCGAGGGCGCGCGGGTCGTCGTCGAGCTCGCCGCCGGCCATCCCGACGTCACGCTCGTGTTCTTCTCCTCGATTGCGGCGACCTGGGGCAGCAAGGACCTGGCGGCGTACGCCGCAGCGAACGGCTACCTCGACGGGCTCGCCGCCCGGCTGCGGGCCGATGGGCGCGACGCCACGAGCCTCGCGTGGGGGCCCTGGGGCAGCGGCGGGATGATCGACGGCCGCCGGGCGGCGGCCCTGGACCGAGCCGGAGTGCAGCTGCTCGCCCCATCCGAGGCGCTGACCGCGTTTGGTGCGGTGCTCGGGGCGGGCCGAGCCGGTCTCGTGGTCGCCCGGGTGCAGTGGCGCATCCTCGCGCCGGCGCTGGCGCTGCACGGCCCACGGCCGTTGCTCGAGGACGTGCTGTCCGACTCCTTGCGCTCGACGGACGCGGCCGTGTCGGAGCCCGCGCCGACCGCGTCACCCTCGGAGAAGCCGCCTTTCCCGGGCCCCCCGTCCGGGGCGGAACCGGAGCCACCGCTTCGACAGCGGCTCCGGGAGGCCGTGCGCGAGGTCATGCGGCTCGATCCCGCGCGGGAGCTCTCCGACGACGAGCCCATCGGTCCGCTCGGGTTCGACTCCCTCATGGCGACCGAGCTCCAGACCCGCTTGCGCAATGAAGGCCTGCACGTGCCCCTCGGGCGGGTGCTCGGCGGACCGAGCATCGAGGAGCTGGTCGCGATGGTCCGGGCCCGTTCCACGCCGGACGACAGCCCGGGGGCGCCGCGGCCTGTCGCGTCGCCGGAGCCGAGCGAGGAGCTGTCCGTCCCCTTGCTCTTCTGGACCCACCTGTCCGTCTTCGTCCTCGGTCTCGCCATCGCCTTCGGCGTCGGCGCCTGGCTGTGGGGGCCCTGAAGACCGCCCGCCCGGCTCCGAAGGCGGCGGATTCGGCCATCGTGAACGCCCGGGTCAGACGCGGAGGCGAGCCTCGTTATCCCTGCCATCTTCGGGGATTGTCCATGTCCGTTCGTCCGTCGCCACCCGCAGACTACCGCGCCTACCTGCGTCGACTCCTGAAGGACCGGGAGCTGCTCCAGCGGGATTTCGCGGCGAAGATGGGTCGGTCGCCGGCGTGGGCGAGCCAGATCCTCAACGGCCGGCGTCGACTTCAGCAAGCTCTCGCCGAGGAGATCGCGGAGGTACTCCATCTCGACGATGGCGAGCGTCTCGAGTTTCTCGGCCTCGTCGAGATGCAGTCTGCGTCGCTGCCTCCGGGTCGCGAGATCCCCGACGCGCCGCTCCCGGGGTGGGTCGTCGGGGCGGTCTTCGAGCTCGCCCGATGCGACCAGTACGAGCCCGACCCGGCCTGGGTCGCCGCCGCGCTGCGGCCTCGCATCACGGTCCAGGAGGCGCGTCGGGCCATGCTGCAGCTCCGGAGGCAGGGCCGACTCGATGCGCAGCTTCGGAGCGTGGCTGCCCGTCCCGTCCCGCCGCGGCGGGTCGGTGACCGCGAGGCGCACGAGGTGAGCGCGCTCGCGGTCCGGGCGCTCGAGACGATCCCGGGCAACGAGCGCCGGCACCTCTCGGCGAGCATCGCGCTGTCCGAGGAAGGCTACGCGCGGTTCCTGAAGCGAATCGAGGACCTCGTCGACGAGCTGGTCGCTACCGATGCCGACGCGCTGCCCAATCGCGTGTACCACGTGAGCGTGGGCACCTTCCCGATCAGTCTCTACTCGGACTCGTCGGCCCACCCGTCCGAGGTACCGGACTGATCCAGCTGCACCGCGATTCGCCAGGACGTGCCCTCCACGCCCCGGTCGCCCGGACCCTCGCTCACCCGGATGGCCCGGGTCGCTGCCCGCAGCGTGTCGGCGCGAGAACCCAGTGGCTCGTCGGCCTCGATCACGAGGCCCGGGATCGGCTGGGAGGCCGAGAGCCGGGCCTCGGTCCGGACCGCCCGTACGGTGCGCAGAACGGCCCACACGGCGTCCATCCCGGGCACTGGGGGATGGCCCGCCGGTTCCGGGAACCGGGTGAGGTGGAGCGACGTGGCTGCCTCACGGACCCGGTACCGGCCCTGCCAGAGCGCTTCGGTCACGAACGGCAGGTAGGGCGCGTAGAGGCCGAGGATGACCTGGAGTGCCTCGTCGCAGGTCGCGCGGGCCGCGTCGGCGCTGCCGGCGGGGAAGCGTCTCGGCTGGTACACCCGGGTCTTGATGGTCTCGAGCCAGTCGTCGCAGAAGCGGTCGAAGAAGAAGCGATCGATCGCGGCGAGCCCCCGCGCGTAGTCGTAGGCTTCGAACCCCGCGTTGGTCGTCTCGATCACCTGGTCGAGACGATGCAGCAGCTCGCGGTCCTCGGGGGGACGTTCTGCGTGGGGGGGAGGGGCGGTCGGCGGGAGGCCCAGCTGGTCGGCCAGCCTCGCCGCGTTCCACAGCTTCACCACGGTGCGCCGACCCGCCTTCACGTCCCGCTCCGAGAACCGGAGATCGTGGCCGAGCTGACTGCGGGCGGCCCAGTGACGGAGCGCGTCCGCGCCGTAGCGCTCGATGAGGTGCGCCGGGTCGTACCGGTTGAAGGTGCCGGGCTCCGACTGCAGGTTTCGCTTGCTGATCTTCTTGCCCTGCTCGTCGAGGCCCCATCCCGAGACCATCACGTCCTGCCACGGGATCGCGTCGTCACCGTGATGAAGCGTGGTCTTGGCGAGGGTGTAGAACAGCCAGGTGCGAATGATCTCGTGCGCCTGTACGCGCACCGTCATGGGCAGCTCGAGGGCCGCACGCCCTGGCGTCTCGGCCCAGTTCGCGTGGATCTGCGGGGTCATCGACGACGTCATCCAGGTGTCGAGGACGTCGGGGTCACCTCGGAGCGCTCCGCCACACGCCGGGCAGGCCGACTGCGGGGGCTCATCCTCGAGCGGGTCCACGGGAAGGTCCTCGACGCGGGCGAGCACGGGCTCGGCGCACTCGGTGCACAGCCACGCGGGGATGGGTACGCCGTAGAACCGCTGCCGCGACAGGCTCCAGTTCCAGGCGAGGCCGTCGATCCAGTGGTCGAGCCGCGCCTTCGCGTGGGCAGGGAACCAGCGGACACGCTGGGCGGCGCGCCGGAAGCGGTCCTCGTGGCCGAGGAGCACGAGCGACCACTGGGGCACCACCTGCCACTCCACGGGAGCGTCGGTTCGCTCGGCGTGGGGCACCTGCTGCGGCGTCATCGTGAAGCCAGGTGACAGGCCCGCCTCGGTGAGCGCGCGCACGATTCGCGAGCGTGCCTCGGTCACGGGACGACCTGTGAGGTCGGGGCCCGCGAGCTCCGTCATGCGTCCGTCGGGTCCCACGGCGAGCCGCAGGGGCAGCCCGTCCCGACGCCATCGTCGCACGTCCTCGGCGTCTCCGAAGGTGCTCACCATCACGAGCCCCGTGCCGAACTCGGGGTCCACGTCCGGGTCGGTGCGCACGGGCACGGTCCGCTCCGACAACGGCACCTGGGCCGTGTCGAGCCCCTGGTACCGTTTGTCGTCGGGGTGTCGGTAGAGGGCCACGCAGGCTGGGAGGAGCTCGGGGCGGGTCGTCGCGATCTCGAGCGCCGGACCGCCGGGGGCACCGAACACGATGCGATGGAGCTTCTGGCGCCGCGACACCGTGACCACGTCGGCCTGGGCGAGCGCGCAGCGAGCCACGGGATCCCAGGTCACCGGGGCCTCGTCCCGCACGATGTGGCCGCGCTGGGCGAGCTCCACGAACGAGCGCTGAGCGGTGCGTCGACTGTGCTCGTCGATCGTGGAGTAGCGAAGCGACCAGTCCACCGACAGGCCCAATGACCGCCAGAGGGCCTCGTAGGCTTCGGCGCCACGGGCGGTCTCCTCGAGGCAGAGCGCCCGGAACGCACGGCGCGAGATGGTGGACTTGTCGACGTGGTGGGTTCGTTCGACGTAGCGCTCGGTAGGCAAGCCGTTGTCGTCGAAGCCCATCGGGTAGAACACCCGGTGGCCCCGCATGCGACGCCAGCGCACCACGAACTCGGCCTGGGCGTAGGACATGGCGTGCCCCACGTGGAGGTGGGCGGCCGACACGTAGGGGGGCGGCGTGTCGACCGAGAAGTCGGGCCCCGGGGCGTCGGGGTCGTAGGCATAGATGTCGTGCTCGTCCCACAGCGCACGGATGGACGGCTCGACCGTCTGGTGATCGAAGCTCATGGATCTTCCCGAAGGCAAGGGTGGATCGTGGTCCGACCCCGTGCCCCGGACCGCCATCACCCCATCGAGGGCGCAGGAGACATCGTGGTCGGCTGGATCAGCGCGCTGTGGGGATGCCGGGCGTCCGGGCGGCACGGACGACGGCCGACATCCCCCCGGGAACTCGGACCCGGCGGGGCAGCGCGACGAGCCATGGCTGCGACGTCCTCACATGAGCGCATTAGCGCGCTGCCTCGGACCTTGTCGACCGTCCGTCGTCGCGCTCCCGGTCGATGGCCTCGTCACCGAGGAGGAAGGCGATGTCGTTGAGCTCGGGCACGTGAAGACAGACGACCCGGAGCATCGCGACCAGCGGAATCGCCACCACCGCGCCTACGGCCCCCCAGACGAGGCTGAAGACCACCACGCTCGCGATGGTGGTCAGTGGGTTGAGCGAGACCTCCTCACCGACCACGAGTGGCAGCAGCACATAGTTCTCGAGAACCTGGCCGAGCGACATCGTGACGAGGACCCCGATCAGCGGCGTCGTGCCGCCGGTGACGAGCGCGACGAGCGCCGCGAGACCTCCACCCACGAGGTTGCCTGCGTACGGGACGATGGACAGCACGGCGGCGAGGAGCGAGAGGAAGAGAGCATACTCGACGCCCGAGACGTAGTAGCCGAGTCCGTAGAAGGCGAAGAGAATGCCGATCAGCAGGATCCGGGAACGAAGGTACTGCTGCGCGACGTCGCTGATCTTGTCCATGGTCGCCTCGAGGTCGGACCGGCTCTCGCTCGACGCTACCCGCAGGACGAACTCGCGCAGACGAACCTCCTGGGTGAGGAACAGCAGCGCGAACACGAAGACGAGGAAGAGGCCTCCCAAGGTCTGGGCCGTCACCGACAGGGCCGTCGAGACGGAGCTCCACAGGCCACTTCCCAGCGAGGCGAGCAAGCGCTGCGCCGTGCTCTCGGCCCCATCCGACGTGCCCGGGGATCGGCCCTTCGTGGTGGTCTCGTCGCCCGGTGCACCTGGGCTCTGCGACGAGGCGACCGCGGTTCCACCCGACGCACGGCCTTGGTTCGGCGGCGGAGCCTCGGAAGAGCCCAAGGACTGAGGGTCGGGCTGCGCTGCCACCGGGGGGAGGTAGCCAGCGTAGTCGTTCTCGAGACTATCGATGCGACGCTCGACGCTCTGGCGGATCTCCGGCCAGCGCTCGATGAAGGTCGAGGCCTGTCGCCCGACCATCCCCGCCAGGAGCGCGAACGCCAGCAGCAGGGACCCCATCGCAGCGCTCAGTCCGAGCCAGCGCGGCCATCCTCGTCGGACGATGGCGTGGTGGATCGGCGCGACCACCATGGCGGTCAGCGCCGCCACGCACACGGGGATCCAGAAGGCCCGTCCCACGTAGAGCAGTCCGAGTACGGCGCACACCGCGAGGATGGTGAGAGACGCCCGGTTCGTGCGAATCACGCTGCGACCTCCCGCCGGATGGGCGAATTGGCGACTTGGTGGGGCGACACTGTGATGGACGGGTGATCTCGGCCCGCAGCCGACTCCATCGCCTGCTCCTCGCTCGGCTCCGCCGAGGGCGCTGGCGTCGAAACCGGGATTTCACCGAGTGTCTCGTGAGCGTACGTCATACTTCCTCCCGTCCCCGGGTAGGCAGCTGCGGTGGGATGTGAAGGCGCGGAGCGGGACTGCGGCCCGCTGCGCGGGGCGAGCGCCTCCGGGGAGGGGTTGCCGCGCTCGGCGTCGCCAAGCGCGCCGGCGCAGAGACCGAGACCGCACTGGTGACCGGTCCCGCTCGCCGTCGCGAAGCGCGCTCCGCGCGATTCGCTCGGTCGTCT
>CAZZLC010000017.1:0-123862 GCA_964655065.1 uncultured Enterobacteriaceae bacterium
ACTTACCACGTCGGCGGTCAGCGGCTGGTTGCCCCCACCCAGTTGGTGAGCTGGGCGCGCGTCACCGCGGCGCCTCCGCACACGACGACCAGGGTCTCCCGGTCCTTCACGGGTCCCCCGAGGGCGGCGAGCGCGGCCCCGCACGAGGGCTCGACGAGCATGCGGTGCTCGTCGAGGAACCAGGCGCAGCCGCCCACCGCTTCGGCGTCGGTGCACGTCCAGGGAGTCACCGGGTGCCGCCCGACCCAGGCGACCGCCTCGTCGCAGACCCGCTTGGCCCCGAGGGTCAGCGCTACGGTATTGATGGAATCGAGCGTCACCGGCTGGCCCGCCGCCACGGCGGCGGCAAATGACGCCGCGCCCTCCGTCTCGACTGCGACGACCTCGGACTTGGTCCATCCGACGTCGTGCAGGCCCTGCAGGACCCCACACAGCAGCCCGCCGCCTCCGACGGCCACGATGACAGCCTCGGGAGGACGAGGCATCGCGGTCGCGCACTCGTGGACGAGGGTGGCGTGGCCCTCCCAGATAGTGGGGTCGTCGAAAGGGTGCACGAGGGGGGCGCGAGCACGAGTGGCGAGCTCGGTGGCGTGGGCGTGGGCGTCGTCCCACACGTCGCCGTGGACGACGACCCGAGCGCCGGTAGCCGCGATGCGGGCCTGCATGCGGGCGTCGGTGCGGCCTGGCACCACGACGGTCACCGGCAGCCCGAGGGCGGCGCCGGCGTAGGCAACCGCGTAGCCGGCGTTGCCGCCCGACGAAGAGAACAGCTCGCTCGCGCCCTCGGCGAGGGCCCGATTGGCGAGCGCCCCCATCCCGCGAAGCTTGAAGGACCCGGTAGGCTGGAGGTTCTCGCACTTGAGCCAGACCGGAGCTCCGTTCCGGGCCTGGCCAGGCAGCGAGCGAACGAGGGGGGTTCGCGCGTGGAGTCCGCTCACGAGCGCGCGATCCGGCGCCCGTAGGCATTCACGAGATCGCGGTACCGCACGGGGAGGAGCTGGTAGAGCCGCGCGAGGAAGTGCGCGTCGCGACCGACGAGGATGCGACGAGCGTTGCGCTGGATGCCGTCGACGATGGTGTTCGCAGCCTCGGCCGGGGGAAGTCCGCGGGCGATGGTCTTGGTCGCCGTACGCTTCGAGAAGCGGCCGCCCTCTTGGAACCGGCCGCCTTCGACGATGTTGGTGGCGACGGCGCCGGGGTGGACGGAGGTGAAGCGCACCGGGCTGTCCCAGTGTTCCAGCTCGAGGGACTCGGTCAGCGAGCGCACCGCGTGCTTCGACATGCAGTACGCGGAGTTCTCGGGCACGGTCACGATGCCGAAGATGCTCGAGACGTTGACCAGATGGGCCTCGTCCTGTCCGAGGAGGTGGGGGAGCCAGGTGTGGCAGCCGTACATCACCCCGCGAAGGTTGATGTCGAGCTGCCACTCGAGGTCGCCCAGCGAGCAGCCGAGGAACGGCCCCGTGAGGGAGACGCCCGCGTTGTTCATGACCAGCTGCACCGAGCCGTGCGTGGCGAGGACCTCGTCGCGGAAGGGGCCCCACGCATCGCGATCGGCGACGTCGAACCCGTGGGCCGAGGCGCGGCGTCCGAGCGCCTCGATTCCCTCGGCCACCGGGAGTACTCGCTCCACGTCGAGGTCGGTGACGACGACGTGGGCCCCTCGTCGGGCGAGCTCGAGGGCGGTGGCCTTGCCGATGCCCGAGCCCGCTCCCGTCACCACGGCCGTCCGATCCTGGAGTCGCTTCACGGTGCTCCTCGTTGCATCAGAGGATTGTGGCACGGCGATCCCGTCGCGCCCAGCGGGGACGCCGCAGCGTCGACGGTATAGGGGTTGCCGACGGCGCGGAGGGGTAATGAGTAGCTTTGGCATCATGCTTCGGGAGTCGATCCGGCGTTCCCCCGTCCCGAGCGAGGTCCCGCCCGGTGAGCACGGTGCGTGGAAGAAGGTCGACGCGGCGTGTCAGCGCCTGTTCCCCCCGCTGTGGGGCCAGTTCCTGCCGAGCCTCCACCGAAACGACGCCCGACTGTACGCTGCGGGCATCGCGCTGACCCGTGACCTCTACCTGGCCGAAGGCGCGGCGCTGTCGCGGCGGGATCGGGAGCTCGTGGCCCTGGCGGTGTCGGTCGACACGGGCTCGACGGTGGGCATCCTCCAGCACGGGCGGCTGCTGAAGGTACTCGGAGACGGCAAGCTCGCCGACACTGTCCAGCGGCGGGCGGTGCTCGAGCTCGACGATCCCCGGGTGCGCGGGCTGGTGCAGACGGCGCTCGAGCGGCGGTGGTCGACCCAGTTCGAGGCGACGGAGCGGGCGGACATCGCGACGATCCTGTTCGCGACCCACTACCTCGACCGGGTGGTCGGCGTGGTGGGGCCCCGCGGCGGGCTCGTGCAGACCACGCTCTTCATGCCGCCCTCGTTCTTGTTGGCGCGCATGCTGGGTCTGACTCGAAAGTGGCGGCCCGGCTGGGCCCTGTCGTCGCTGTACGCGGTGGGCGACACCGCGAGCTCCGTCACCCCGCGCGACGCCAAGGTCATCGAGCGCTGGACGAGCTTCCCTGGCGGAGAGACCCGCACGATGACCACGCGGTTCGTGGTCGGGGCGATCGAGTCGGTGGCGACGGAGCTGTTCGACATCGAGGTGCTGACGACGATCCGGCAGCACCTGGCCCAGTGGGGCGGCGAGGCGATTCCGCTCACGGGCACGTGGACGCAGGCGGCGACGCGATCCGTGGCGAACGAGTCGAGCCGGCGGCTGGCGGAGTTCGGGCTGCTGGTGGCGCGTTGTCCGGATCGGGTGTCGCCGGCCGGGTTGTTGGATGCGTGCGGCGGGAGCGAGCGACGGCGACTTGCGCTGGTGACCTTTGCGTCGTGTGCGGCGGCGCTGCGGTTGGTCGAGCTGCTCACGACGGGTCCGCGGCGGTAGGCGGCGACCTCACTGGTGACCGGTCCCGCGTCGTGTCTCGATGACGCGACGGCGCACCACAACGGCACGGAGATTGCTCGACGGGAAGCAGGAGGAAAGACCATGCTCACCGCGCGTTCTTCCACTGCTCGCTCCGTTGGCCGGCTCCTTCACGACGACCACGCCCACCTCGAAGCTCTCTTCGAAGAGGTCGTCGAGGCCGCGGGAGCGGGGGTCGACCACTACACGCTGGGGGAGATCTGGCGCCGCTTCGAAGAGGGCGTGCGCCAGCACCTCGCCGCCGAGGAGACCTGGCTCTTCCCCCACCTCGAATCCCGCCATCCCACCGCGGTGGCCGCGCTACGCGCCGAGCACGACTGGATCCGGCGGCAACTCGACGTAGTCGGTCTCGACGTCGATCTCCACCTCGTCCGGTCCCACCACGTCACGGAGCTGGTCGAGCGTCTCCGAGCCCACGCGGCCGAAGAGGACGCCACGGCCTACCTGTGGGCGGAGAACGAGTCGTCCGGCGATCGTCGGGACATGGTGGATCGCTTGATGACGGCGCTCTCCTCCCTGCGAGGAGACACCCACGAGCCGCCGCCCCGGGCTCCTCGAGTCGACGCCCCGACCAGTGGGCGAAGATGAACAGTGGCGGGGGTGGGTTCCATGCGGCGGAGCCGACGGTCGGCGTCGTCAGGACTCGCGGAGATCGAAGTCCTTGCCCGCCGCCCGCCCCTCCTCGAAGGCATCCACGTCCACCCGGATCGACCGCCCACGACCGAGCGACAGCCGCTCCTCCACGAACCGGTCCATCGCGCGCCGATGCGCCGCCACCGCGGCATCCACCACCACGAGCGCGGTCGGCTCGGCATGACGGACGTCCTCTCCTGCCTGCCGCAGGCGCTCCACGATCGACTCCGCTGCCCCGATCCGGAACGCGTCGTGCCAGGCCCGCGGACGCTTGCCTCCCTCCGTCGCCGACAGCCACTCGATCCGCTTCGTGAGCCACTCCCAGAGCTCCCTCACGGCAGCGCGA
Organism: uncultured Enterobacteriaceae bacterium; assembly: GCA_964655065.1. GTDB lineage: Bacteria > Myxococcota_A > UBA796 > UBA796 > DRPG01. The sequence continues at coordinate 3,946 of CAZZLC010000017.1, forward strand.
TCGCGGGAGCGCCCCACCAGCACCAGTCGCTCGCCATCGGGAGCCTCCAGCGTGTAGGCGACGCAGCCGTTGACCTCGGCGAGCCCGCTCGCGAGCACCCGCTTCCACTTCCGGAGCCGACGCGCGACCTCGAGCGGCTCGTCACGGGCGTCCTCGATGGGGTCCGGATCGTCTGCTTCGGCCCGCTCGGCCGCGAGCCATCCCTCGAGCCGATGCTGCTCGACGAGACGCTGCGCCCGCGCCGCCGCGGCCGCGGCCTCGTGGACGTTCGGCGAGGTCGCCAGCGCGAGCAGCTTGCGGACCCGGTCGAGGACGGCGTCGTCGGGCATTCGATCACTCGGCGCCGGGCAGCGGCATCCGCACGCCGCGCACGCCGGTGGCGGGCAGCGACTCGCCGACCGTCACGGCGCTCTTGACCTGGTCGTAGATCTCGCCCATGCCGCCAGGCGAGTGCGGCATGAAGATCGTCCTCGTGCCCGAGGCGTTCGACATCGACGACAGCGTGTCGAAGTACTGCGTCATCAGGAGCAGCGACATCACCGTCTCCGCCGACATGGTGCCCATGTTCTCGCGGACGACCTCGGCCGACTCGGACAGCCCGTCGGCAATCGCCTTGCGCTGCTTCGCGATGCCGATGCCCTGCAGGTGCTTCGACTCGGCCTCGGCCTCGGCGGCCTTGACCTGGCGGATCTTCTCCGCCTCCGCCTCCATCTCGGCCGCGTAGCGGAGTCGCTCGGCCGCGTTGATGCGGTTCATCGACTCCTTGACCTGGGTGTCGGGGTCGATGTCGGTGACGAGGGCCTTGATGATGAGGTACCCAAAGTCGTCCATGATGTCGGCGAGCTGCTCCTTGACCGCCTGCGCGACATCGTCCTTGGCCTCGAAGGTCTGGTCGAGGGTGAGGCCAGGAACCCTGGCTCGCACGACGTCGTAGACGTAGCTCTCGATCTGGGCCCGCGGATTGGAGAGCTTGTAGAACGCATCGTACGCGTTCTGGATCTGGTACTGGACCGCGACGGTCATCTGGACGAACACGTTGTCCCGTGTCTTGGTCTCGCAGCGAACGATCAGCTCCTGGATGCGCAGATCGAGCCTCGCCACCACCGAGTCGATGAACGGGACCATGAAGTTGAGGCCCGCGGTCGCGATGAACGCGTGCTTGCCGAAGCGCTGGACGATGGCGACGGTCTGCTGCCGGACAGTGAACATGGCCACGGAAACCTCCGAGTGCGTGGGGCGCCCAGCATACGCGGGCGGAGGCTCGCTATTGCCCTGAGTACGGTCCTCGCCGCACCACGCTCTCGAGCAGCGCCAGCAGCTGCACCTTGTCGAACGGCTTGTAGAGGACCCGCTCGGCGTGGGCCTCGACAAAGGCCGTGACCTCGTCCGAGAAGGCGCCGCCGGTGACGAACCGAACCCGGGGCGCCAGGTCCGGCCACTGCTCCTCGATGCGCGCGTAGAGCTCGTGGCCCATGCCGTCGGGCATCATCAGGTCGCAGAGCACCAGGTCGGGCCGCAGCCCCGACGCGAGCTCCTCCTCGGCCTCGGCGATGGAGGTCGTGACCGTCACGTCGTGATCGAGCAGCATGCGGGCGAGCGCCCGGCCCACGAGCGGGTCGTCGTCAATCACGAGCACCCGTGCCCCCCGCGAGGGCTTCCGCCCGACAGCCGGGACAGCAGGCGGGACGTCCCCGCGGGCCAGGGGCAGCCACACCGTCGCCCGAGCTCCCCGTTCCCGCGACTCGAGGGCGATGCGCCCGCCGAGCCCGGTGACGACGCGGTGCGCGATGAACAGCCCCAGCCCCGTCCCGTCGCCCACCCGTCGCGTGGTGAAGAAGGGCTCGAACAGCCGCGTCACGCTCCCGTCCGGAAGCCCCACGCCGGTGTCGGAGATCGTGACGATCGCCTCGTCCCCCTTGCGCTGGACCGTCACCTGCACGAGGTTCTCGGAGGCCCGACCCGAAGGAATCGCCCGCACGGCGTTGGTCAACAGGTTGAGCAACACCTGCTTCAGCGGCGCGCTCGGGGCAGCGACCGCGATGCTCGGGTCGACGTCGAGACGCACCCTGGCGCGGTGCTCGAGCTCGTGGCCGACGAGCTTGAGCACCCGCTCCACCAGCGGCCCGACCTCGGTGGGCCCGCCGCCACCCTCGTTCACGTGGGCGCGCAGGTCGCTCACGATGCGGCTCGTCCGGTCCAGACCCTGGAGGCTCTCGACGAGGAGCTCGTCGATGTCGGGCGCCAGGGGCTCGGTCAGCAGCTCGCGCAGCCGGGCGAGGTTGGCGCGGACGTAGAACAGCGGGTTGTTGAGCTCGTGGGCGATGCCCGCTGCGAGCGTGCCGATCGCCGAGAGCTGATCGCGCTCCGCCAGCTGGAGCTGTGTGGCGCGACGCTCCGTCACGTCCATGCAGGCCCCGACCATGCGCACCGGCGCGCCGTGCTCGTCACGGACGACCGTGCCCATGGACTCGAGCACCCGCACGGCACCATCGGCCCGCACGATCCGTTCCTCGAACGCGAAGCGACCACCGGTCTCCGTCTCCAGGGCCTCCTGCACGACGCGCCTCACCCGCTCGCGATCGTCGGCGTGGACGCGCTCGAGGTACCCCGCGAAGCACGGCTCGAACTCGCTGGGCGCGAGACCGTAGATCCGGTACAGCTCCCGGCTCCACGTCAGCTGGTCCGGTTCGATCTCCCAGTACCAGACGCCGAGGTGCGCGAGCTCCTGCACGAGTCCGAAGAGCTGTGCCTGGGCGAGGTCGGGGTGCGGTTCCGGCTGTCGCAAGTGGCAGACCTCCCCCGTCGGAGACTCCCGGCCGTAACGCACGGCGCCGAGGTGCGGTACCATCCGAGACGCGTCGGGCGCCGGTCGTGCCAGGAGGACCCGATGACCGGTGAGCAGGTCCGCATTCGCGGCATCGTCCAGGGCGTAGGCTTCCGTCCCACAGTCGCCCGCATCGCGCGGGCCCACGGGGTCTTGGGCTGGGTCCGCAACGACGCCGACGGCGTGCTGATCGGCCTGCTCTCGCCCCCGAACGTGCGCGACGCCTTCCTCGACGCTCTGATGGCGGATCTGCCCCCCCTGTCGAGGGTCGACGCCGTCGAACGCACGAGCGCCTCGATCGAGTCGGAGGGAGACGGCTTCGTCATCGTGAAGAGCGCCCAGGGACTCGCGAACACTGCGGTGAGCCCCGACGCAGCCATCTGCTCCGCGTGCGCCGACGACGTCGATGACCCCGATGACCGCCGCTACCGCTACCCCTTCACCACCTGCACCCACTGCGGACCTCGGTACTCGATCGTCACCGGCATCCCCTGGGATCGGCCGCAGACCACCATGGCCGGGTTCCCGCTGTGCCCGGACTGCGACGCCGAGTACCACGACGAGGTCGACCGTCGCTACCACGCCCAGCCCGTAGCCTGCCCGCGATGTGGCCCCGTGGCCCGACTCGAGCACGCGGACGGCACCCCGGCCCCCCGTGGCCTCTCGGACATCGACGACGTGGACGCCGCAGGCAGGCTGCTCCTGCGGGGGGAGGTGGTCGCGGTGAAAGGGCTCGGCGGGTACCACCTGTGCTGCGACGCCACCAACCCCGACGCCGTGGCGACCCTCCGCACCCGCAAGCACCGCCCGCACAAGCCGCTCGCCTGCATGGTCCGCGACCTCGACGTCCTCGCCCGCTACGCGACGCTCACCGACGCCGAGATCACCGCGCTGACCTCGCCCGAGTCACCGATCGTCCTTCTTCGACCACGGCCGAACACCGATCTGGCGCCCTCGGTGGCTCCCGATCAGGCGATGGTCGGGTTCATGCTCCCCACGACCCCGCTCCACCGGCTGATGCTGAAGCACGTCGACCGGCCGATGGTCTGCACGAGCGGCAACCTGACCGAAGAGCCCCCGTGCATCGATGACGACGACGCCCAGGCGCGGCTCGCTCCCATCGCCGACTGGCGGCTCGTCCACGACCGCCCCATCGCCAACCGCGTCGACGACAGTGTGGTCCGGACCATCCACGGGGCTGTGCGGGTCCTCCGCCGCGCTCGCGGGTACGCCCCTGCCCCCCTGCCGCTTCCGCCGGGCTTCGAGGGCAGCCCGCCCGTGCTCGCGCTGGGCGGAGACCTGAAGGCGGTGTTCGCCCTCTCCAACGCACGGGACGTCGTGCCGAGCCCCCACCTCGGCGACCTCGAGGACCTCCTCACCCTCCAGAGCTGGCACGACGCCCTGGGCCTCGTCACTGCGTTGTACGACCACGAGCCCGCCATCATCGCCATCGACCGGCACCCCGGGTACCGCGCATCGCAACACGGCCGCGCCCTCGCCGCCGACCGCGAGCTGCCCGTGGTGGAGGTCGGTCACCACCACGCCCACGTCGCCTCCGTGATGGCCGATCAGGGGCGTCCCCGGGACGCCGGACCCGTGGTCGGCATCGCGCTCGACGGCATCGGCCATGGCGAGGACGGCGCGGCGTGGGGCGGCGAGGTGTTCGTCGCGGACTACGACGCGGCCGAGCGTGTGGGTACTCTGGAGCCGATGCCCCTGCTCGGCGGAGACAAGGCGGCGATCGAGCCGTGGCGCAACCTGTACGTGCAGCTGCGCGCCGTGATGAGCTGGAAGGAGCTGCAGGCGGGCTACCGGACGCTCCCCCCGGTGGCCCGACTCGCCGACCGCCCCGTCGAGCTGATCGAGAGCGTGCTCCGTGACCCCGGGCTCGCGCCACGGGCCTCGTCGTGCGGACGGCTCTTCGACGCGGTGGCCGCAGCCCTGGACCTCCACGACGAGGCGATCAGCTACGAGGGTCAGGCCGCGATGGCGCTCGAGGCGCTCGTCGACGACGCATCGCTCGACCAGGCCCGCGTCGAGGCCGACCAGGGCGACGCGCTCCCCTTCGCGTGGCACGATCACCAGGAAATCGGCCTCCCTGCGCTCACCGCGGGTGGCATCTGGAGGCCTCTGCTCGAGGCCCGGCGGGCCGGCGCCCCTCGCTCGACCTGTGCCGCGCGCTTTCACGTGGGCCTGGCCTCGGCCCTGGCCCAGTTCGCGGAGCAGGTCGCTCGTGGACGCGGACTCGACACCGTCGCGCTGTCCGGCGGGGTCTTTGCGAACCGCGTGCTGACCGAGGAGCTGGCGCGCCGCTTGCAGGAACGAGGCCTCGCGGTGCTCCTGCACCGCAGACTCCCCCCCGGCGACGGCGGGCTGGCCGTGGGCCAGGTCCTCGTCGCGCTCGCGAAGAGGAACGCCTGAATGTGCTTGGGAATCCCCGGTGAGATCGTCGAGGTCCTCGACGAAGGCAAGATGCTCGGCAAGGTCGACATCGGTGGCGTGCGTCGGACCGTCAACCTGATGCTCGTCGTCGATCCCGACGAGCCCGTCGAGGACATCGTGGGGACCTGGGTCCTCGTGCACGTCGGCTTCGCGATGGCGCGCATCGATCCCGACGAGGCCCAGCGAACGCTCCAGCTGCTCACCGAGATGGGCGAGGTAGACGCCGAGCTCGAGGCGATACGCGCGAGCCCGGACCGCGGCACGCCCAATGGATGACCACGTCTCCTGGCTCTACCCGGGGTCCCGTAACGAGGCCCCGGTCAGCGATGCCGATCTCGTGGGCTCGGTCCAGGCGAAGGTGCAGAAGAGCATCGAGACCAAGCAGGCGATGTCGGAGCAGGCCGACGTGCTGGTCGCCATGGCCAAGGCCCTCGTCACGGTGTTCACCCGAGGTGGGCGACTGCTCGCGATGGGCAACGGCGGCTCAGCGTGCGACGCCGCCCACGTGGCGGTCGAGTTCAACCACCCCGTGACGGTGGGCCGGCCAGCGCTGCCCGCGCTGCACCTCGGCGCCGACCTGCCCATGACCACCGCGGTCGGCAACGACGTCGGCTTTCGCGAGGTCTATGCGCGGCAGGTGATCAGCTGGGGCACGGAACGCGACGCCCTCGTGGGGCTGTCCACGAGCGGCAACAGCGAGAACCTGCTCGCCGCCTACGAGGTGGCCCGGCAGCGCGGCCTCGTGACCCTGGGCTTCGCCGGCCACGACGGTGGCCAGATGAGGCGCTCGGGACTCGTCGATCACCTGCTCGTCGTCCCGAGCCACTCCGTCCACCGCATCCAGGAGTCCCACCTCGTGGCCTACCACGTCCTGTGGGACCTCGTACACACGCTGCTGCCCAAAGAGAAGGTGCCATGAAGTACGTCGACGAGTTCCGCGACCCCGCAAAGGCCAAGGGGCTCCTCGAGCGCATCGACCACCTGGTCACGCAGCTCGACCGACCCGCCGACCGGCCCATCAAGATCATGGAGGTGTGCGGCGGGCACACCCACGCGATCTTCAAGTTCGGCATCGAGGAAGCCCTACCCGACGCGATCGAGCTGGTGCACGGGCCGGGCTGTCCGGTGTGCGTGCTGCCCGTCGGCCGCGTCGACGACGCGCTGGCCCTCGCCGAACAGCCCGGCGTGATCTTCTGCACGTTCGGCGACGCGATGCGCGTCCCCGGCTCCGAGCGCAGCCTGCTCGAAGCAAAGGCTGCGGGCTGCGACATCCGAACCGTCTACAGCCCGTCGGACGCGCTCCAGCACGCGCGGGAGAACCCCGACCGGCCCGTGGTCTTCTTCGCGCTCGGCTTCGAGACCACGGTGCCGTCGACCGCGGTGACCGTGCTCGAGGCGGAGGCGGAGGGCATCGAGAACTTCTTCGTGTTCTCGAACCACATCACCATCGTGCCCACCATCCAGGCGATCCTCTCGTCGCCCGACCTCCGCCTCGACGGCTTCGTAGGCCCGGGCCACGTCTCGATGGTCATCGGAACGAGGCCGTATGGGTTCATCTGCGAGAAGTACGGCAAGCCCTTCGTGGTCTCGGGCTTCGAGCCGCTCGACGTGCTGCAGTCGGTGTGCATGGTGCTGCAGCAGATGGTGGAGGGTCGGGCCGAGGTCGAGAACCAGTACCGCCGTCTCGTGCCCGACGACGGAAACCGAACCGCGCTCGCCGCGGTGCGGAGGGTCTTCGAGCTCCGCCCCTACTTCGAGTGGCGCGGGCTCGGCTCGATCGACCACTCGGGGCTCCAGCTGTCCGAGGCCTACCAGCGATTCGACGCCGAGCGGCGCTTCGCCGTGCCTCAGCTCTCGGTGGCCGACCCCAAGGCGTGCCAGTGCGGCGAGGTACTGAAGGGCGTGATCAAGCCGTGGGAGTGCAAGGTGTTCGGCACGGCCTGCACCCCCGAGACGCCCATCGGCGCCTGCATGGTCTCGTCCGAGGGCGCGTGCAGCGCGTACTACCAGTACGGACGCCTGTCCACGGCCCGGAAGCTGGCGTGAGCGACAAGCACCTGGAAGGGGCCCACCATCCCTTGTTCGAGCGAATCGAGCGGCATCGGCGCAAGTCCGGTCGCGTTCGCCAGGACGTCGTCGTCTCGGCGCACGGCGGCGGCGGCAAGGCGATGCAGGACTTCATCGACGACCTCGTGGTGCGCACGCTCGACGGGGGCCGGCTCGATACCGACGAGGACGCGGCGACCTTCGAACTGTCCGAGCTCGCGTCGCACGGCGACCGACTCGCGTACACCACCGACAGCTTCGTGGTGACCCCGTTGATCTTCCCTGGCGCGGACATCGGTCGCATCGCGGTCTGCGGCACGGTCAACGACCTCGCGACCCGCGGCGCCAAGCCGCTGTTCCTGACCTGTGGGCTCATCATCGAGGAAGGCCTCTCCATCGAGACGGTGCGAACGGTGCTGCGCTCGATGCGGGCGGCCGCCGACGAAGCCGGTGTGCACATCGTGACCGGCGACACCAAGGTGGTCCCCCGGGGGGCTGCCGACCAGCTGTTCGTCAACACCTCGGGCATCGGCGTGGTGCCGGCTGGCCGGGAGCTGTCGTCTCGTGGGATCCGCTCCGACGACGCGATCCTGATCAACGGAAACGTCGGGGACCACGGCGCGGCGATCCTGGTGGCCCGCGGGGAGCTCAACCTCGAGACGGACATCCCGAGCGACGCGGCCCCGCTCGCCCACCTCGTGCAAGCCATGGCCGAGGCCGTCGATCTGCACGCGGTGCGCGACGTCACCCGCGGCGGGCTGGCCGCGGTGCTCAACGAGTGGGCGCTGGGCAGCGAGGTCGGTGTGGTGGTCGACGAGCCGTCGATCCCGGTCCGGCGCGAGGTGAACGGGTTCTGCGAGGTGCTCGGCCTCGATCCCGTGCACCTCGCGAACGAGGGCAAGATGGTCTTCGCGGTGCCGGGCGATCAGGCGGACCGCGCGCTGGAGATCCTGCGGCAGCTCCCACACGGAGAGAACGCCGCAATCATCGCGCGAGCACGCCCGGAGCCCCCCGGAGTCGTCACCATGCGCACGTCGTTCGGTACGGAGCGCGTGCTGGACGTACTCGTCGGCGAACAGCTTCCACGGATCTGCTGAGACACGTGGTGTTCTCGCAAGACCGGCCGGTCAGGCTCGGGTGAGCACCCAGACCGCACCGATGATCACCGCCGCCACCGCGACACCGATGGCGAGCGCCCCCGCCGTGAACCGGCGGATTGCGCGGTCGAGCTTGGTCTCGAGGAGCCGGTCGACGTTGCCGAGCAGGGTGCGGTTGTCGACCCCGAGCCCAGCCCCCGCGATGAAGGCGCCGTACTCCTCGGGGTTCGCGTCGACGAGCGCCCGCTCGTGGTGCTCCTCGATCGCCGAGAGCAGCCGGGGGCTGTCCTCCTCGAACTTCCGGGCGGAGATCCCGTACATGTTGAGCTTCCCGATCCCCCGGATGGACGCCGGGAGCAGGCTCTCGTCGTGGGGAGGGTTCAGCCCGTCGAGGGTCACGGGGAGAATGGTCAGCCCGTGGGCCATCGCGAGCTCGAGCTCGATGCGGAAGAGATCGTCGGGATCCTCGATGCGGGGCGGACCGTCTTCGCGCTCGCCGCGCCAGTTCTGGCCGAGCAGCACGACGGCGATGCCGTAGCCGGGTAGCTCCCGCCGGATGTAGTCTGCGTAGTCCTGGCCAAACGGGATGTTCCGCGTATCGAGGAACACGCGGTCGCTGCCGATGCGCTGGGCGATGCTCGCGTGGAGGAGGAGCGCCCACAGCCGGGCGTCGTCGCGGCGGTAGGAGATGAACACCCCGCCGCGAGGCACCGCGACCACCTCGGGCTGACCATCGAGCTCCTGGAGCTGCCGGCGGGCCTCCAGGGCATTCGAGCCGAAGGGGAACTCGGCGACGTAGTTCGAGAGGTCGTCACGCTCCGCCGCCCCGCCGAGCTCCTCCCACACGACCTGCGCGAGCCGAGCCCGAGCCCAGTCCTCGGTGCGACCACCGGGGTAGCGCGCGATGTGGTCGCGAAGGTCGTCGGAAGAGCCGGACTCCCGGATGGCCTCCCAGTTCTCCAGCTCGGCCGACTCGACGTCGACCCTCGACACCTCCTTCTTGCGCTGACGTCGCGCGAAGGCGGGTTCCTGCCGCTCGTCGCCCGGCGCGCGACGCTTCTTGGCCACGGTCTGTCGGCTCGGCTCCACCAGCAGGTCGATGGTCGAGATGAGGCCTGCAACGTCGCGGTCCAGCCGCTCCTGGGACACCCGTACTGCCTGGAGGTTTGCGAGGGCTCGCAGATCGGGTGGCAGCTGCTCGGCCGACGGCATCGTCCCTTCCTCGACGAGCACGGGAATGACGGTGATGCCGGCCTCGAGAGCCTCCGCGAGCTCGATCCGAATCCAGTCCGACTCCTCGAGGTGGCCCTCGGCCAGCCATCGGGGCCCGATGAGCGCGAGGACGAGGTCGGCGGTGCGAACCTGGTCCCGCAGCGCCTGAGCGAGATCGCGCCCGAGGGGAAGGGTGTTCACGTCGAAGACGACGCTCCCATCGGGATAGTGCTGGGCCAGTCGCTGGTAGATCGTCAGCGCGACATACGCGAAGTCGCGGCGCCGGTAGCTCAGGTAGATGCGCGGTGACGATGACGCTCTTCTCAACGTCGGCTCCGGTCGGCGGACCGCTCGAGACCCGGGCAACCTACCACGGCCCCGAGGCCTCCTTGACACCTCCATCCTCCTGACCGAGGATTGACGGGTGACTCAGGTTTCACTGCCATGACGACCTCGAAGCCGGCCACCGCACGCGGCCGCGCCACTCGCCAGGCGCTGCTCGACGCCGCCGAGGCGGTGTTCGGTGAGACGCGCTTCGACGTGGCCTCCATCACCGAGATCACGCGGCGGGCGAACGTCTCGCAGGGCACGTTCTACGTGTACTTCGAGAGCAAGAAGGAGATCTTCCTCGAGCTCGTGAGGCACCTCGGCACGCTGGCTCGCGCCACCCTGCGGGAGGCCGTCGAGGGCACCGAGTCCCGCCTCGAGAGCGAGGAGGTGGGGCTGCGGGCGTTCGTGAGGTTCGTGAACGAGCACCGCAACCTCTATCGCATCGTCCGTCAGGCCGAGTTCATCGACGAAGACGCCTACCGCGACTACTATCGGCGCTTCGCCGATGGCTACGTCGCCGGGCTCGAGCGCGCGGTCGTCGACGGTGAGGTGGCGCCGGTCGACGTCGAGGCCATCGCCTACGCGCTCATGGGCATTGCGGACTTCGTCGGCATGCGCTGGGTGCTGTGGGCAGACGACAGCCGGTCCGACGTCCCCGAGCCCGTAATCCGGGCGATCCTCCACCTGCTCCACCACGGCCTGCCACCCTCCGAGGCCCCGTGACCGTCGCCTGGATCCTGTTCGGCATCTATGCCGTCGCCACCGCGGGGCTGGCCGTCGTGGCCGGCCGCGACACCGGCTCCACCGCGGGCTTCGCGATCGGCTCGGGCCAGATGAACCCGCTCGTGGTGGGGGTCACCCTCGGGGCGACCATCGCGTCGAGCGCGACCTTCGTGCTCTACCCGGGCTTCGTGTACGCCGACGGGCTCGCCGCGCTGGTGGGGTTCTCCCTGCCGCTCGTCGCGGGCCTGCTGCTGGGGTTGGTCGTGTTCGCCCCCCGCTTCCAGGCGATCGGCGCCCCCGCTCACGCCCTGACGGTGCCCCACTGGCTGGGCATCCGCTACCACGACCTCGGCCTACGGCGCCTCTTTGCCGCGCTCCAGGTGTTGAACGTCGCCTACCTCGTGCTCATCGTGGTCGGCTGCGGCTACGTCGTGGAGGCGTCGCTCGGGGTGTCCTACGAGGTCGCGATCGTGGGGATCACCGCCTTCGTGTTCGGCTACACCGCGCTCGGCGGCGCCACCGCCCACGCCTTCACCAACACGCTGCAGGGCCTCATGATGCTCGGGGTATCGGTGGCGGTGTTCGTCTCGGGGCTCCACACCTGGCCCGAGACCTGGGAGTCGCTGGCCGGTAGCGGGCTCACCGCACCGGGCAGCCGGCTGTTCTCGACGCCGTTCGAGGTCTGGGCCGTGCCCTTCCTCATGGGCGTGGCCCTCACCACCCAGCCGCATCTCCTGTCGAAGGCCCTGTACGTCGAGGGCCCGAGCGCCCTCCGCACCACGCTCACGGTGGGCATGGCCACCTACGCCACCTACGCCCTGATGTTGTCGGCTGGGGCCTACGCCCGGGTGCTGCTCCCCGAGGGGCTCGCCCAGGACCGCGTGGTCGCCGAGTACGTGCAGATCGCGTTCTCGTGGCCCCCCATCGGGGCGGCGATCAGCGTCGCGATCCTCGCGGCCAGCATGTCGACGATGGACGGTCTGCTGGTCGCCATCGCCGCCTCCATCGGCAACGACGTCCTGCCTGGCCGCGGCACGGTGTGGCTCAACCGACTCGTGCTGGCCGTGCTCGCGGTCACCACGCTCGCCATCGCGTGGGCGCCGCCCGATCTCGTGCTCATCCTCGGCCAGCTCGGCGTGTACGGGCTGGTGGCCGCCTCGGTCGGCCCGCTGGTCGCGGGACTCGGCACCCAACGCCGGCTGCGGTCGTGGCCGGCGTGGCTCGCGGCGCTGATTCCGCTCGCCATCCACTTCGGTACCGCGCTCACCGTCATCGACAACCCCGGCATCTCGGCGATCCTCGCCATGGCGGTCGGAGTGCCGCTCGGGCTGCTCGCGTGGTGGATCCCGGAGCCCGAGGGCGTCGCTCAGGCCGCCTGAGCCGCGGCCAGTCCCGCGCGCCGACCGTGCACGAGGCTGTCGGTGAGCCCGTTGCCCATCAGCCGATTCAGCCCGTGGATGCCCCCGACCATCTCGCCCGCGAGGTGGAGGCCCGGAATCTCGGTACGTCCCTGCGAATCGACGGCGAAACCGCCGAGCTGGTAGTGGAGGAAGGGGAACACGAGCACGTCCTCGCCGACAGCGTCCCACGAAGACAGCGTGGCGTGGAGCTTCGCGAAGGTGGACGCGATGGTGCTCGTCGGCAGATCCGACAGGGTAAGCCGGAACCCGGGGTGCCCGCCCGGTCCCTCGAGGGCTCGCCCCGCCTCCGCAGCCGCGAGCATCGCGTGGGTCAGTGCGTAGCGATCCTGGCGGACCGGTCCGACCTCGTGGCCGTCGCGGTCGAGCAGGCGCACCGGAAAGCCGTTGATCGACTCGGGAACGCAGTGGCCCACGCGTTCGTGAAGGGAGCGCACGAGCCCGAACGGGTGGTACTGGTAGGCGTCGGGCTCGACCCGGGGCAGACCGAGCCGCACGAGGGCGTCGTAGAGGTCGTGGTTGCGGTTCGGCGGGTTCGAGGTCGGGTGCCCGCGACGGAGTGCCTCGCGGAACGTCACCCCGCCGCTGCAGCAGACCACGCGTCGTGCCTCGAGCCTCTGTTGGTGGCCGATCTCGACCACCACTCGATCCCCAGCCGGGGCGAGGCTCGTCACCGGGCTGCGATCGACCACGGTGACGGGGCTGTCGGCCAGCCGTCGCCGCAAGAGTCGGATCAGGCTCGGACCGATGAGCTTGGTGGTGTTCACGACCCGCGGTGCGCGCATGCCTCCTGCGATGCGACGTCGGGGCTCGCCCCGATCGTCGAGCTCGAGCTCGAGCCCCCACGCCACGAGCTGGGCGACGGTGCCCTCGATGGCGCTGGCGAACGCGCGCACCCGAGGCTCGTCGACGGGGACCCGGGCCGAGGCGAGCACGTCAGCCACGAAGCCCTCGCGCGACGCCGGATCGGGCTCGGGGAGCTGGAGCCCGCCCTGGGCCATCGCGGTGTTCGAGCGCCCCACCGCGCGGTCGGTCACCAACACCACCTCGGCATGGGGAGCCGCCGACAGCGCGGCCATCAGCCCCGCCGCACCGCTCCCGACCACCACGAGCTCGGCGCCTTCCACCCGGCGCGGATCAGGGCTGGACGTCGATCGTGACCACGCCCTGGGTGGTCAGGAAGCCGTCGGTGGCCCGAATGGTGAGCGCATCGGAGCCGACGTACCCGTCGTCGGGCGTGTAGACCACGGCCCCGACCGCCGGGTCGACCGAGGCGACCCCGTGCACGGGCGGAACGTGAAGCGACAGCGTGACGGGGTCGCCGTCGGCATCGGTGACTCCCGGAACCACCGTGCCCGTCTGGCCGGGCGCCACCGTCAGGTGGGTGGAGGCCAGGATCGGGGGATCGTTCACCGGCGTGACCACCACCTCGATCGCGATGGGCAGGGACTCGAGCAGCCCGTCCGTCGCGATGACCTCGAATCGGTCGACTCCGTGGGTGTCGGGGCTCGGTACGTACGCGAACGCCCCGGACGTCGGCGTGATCGTGGCGTTTCCGAGCTGGGGCGGGGTGGCGACCACGAAGGTGAGGGGGTCGTTCTCGGCATCGAAGGCCGACACCTGGCCGGTGATCGGCTGATCCTCGGCGGTGGTCAGATCGCCCTGCGTGTACACCACCGGTGCGGTGTTGTTGACCACCTCGACCGCGACGATGGCCGCGGGGGACTGCAGGGCCCCGTCCGAGGCCACGACGGTGAACGGATCGGGACCCGGGAGCTCACCCGCCGTGTACACGAGGTCGCCGGTGAGACCGTCGATGGTCGCCGTGCCGATGGTGGGCGACTGGCCGATGCTCCAGGTGAGCGCGTCGCCGTCGACGTCGCTCCCGGTGAGCGTCGTGCGCCAGGTGCCCCCCGTGCGCACGAGCAGCGGCCCGATCCCCCGAGCCACCGGCGGGTCGTTCTCGGGCAGGACGGTCACGTCGACCACCGCGCTGGTGGAGGCGCCCCCGGCGTCGACGGCGGCGAGCGCGAACGCGTCGCCGCCAAAGAAGTTGGGATCGGGCTCGTAGATGTAGATCGAGGTGGCCTCGTGGAGCGTGAGCTCGCCGTGCGCGGGCGGCGCCTCCACCTGCCACACGATCGGCCCGCCGTCGGGATCCGCACCGACGAGCGCCCCGATGCCCGGCGTGTCCTCCTGGGTCTCGAGCGCGCGGAGCTCGACCCGGGGCGGCCGGTTGACCTCGGGCGACGGGGACGTGATTCCCGAGTCCACGACTCCCGGACCAACGTCGGCGGGCTCGCTGGCGCAGGCCACGAGCAGCGCGGATACGGCGGCGGGGGTTCTCGGCATGGACACCTCCACGACGCCGTATCCTGACACATCGTTTACGTGCGTGACAAGGGCTTCAGGGCTGTGCCGCCCGACTGGCACCCAGGATGGCGGTCATCGTCAGAAACCCCTGGCGCAAGCCATTGACATCGCACCGCTCGACCGCGTCTTGCTCCTGGCAGACCTGCCACATCGCGAACCGGCCCGACATCGCCACCGAGTCCGACAGTCCGATCGTGACCCCCGCGTTCGCGTAGTGGCTGATGATCGGCTCCACGCCACGTTCGTCTTCCATCACGAAGTCGTACTGGGCGCCGAATCCGTTGCGCTTTCCGATGCGCACGTCGAATCCGCCCGATGCGACCGTGCCCGCGTACTTCTCCCCCTCGGCGAGCGCGCCGAGGTCGGTGAGCTGGACCACGTCGTTCACCATCTGGCTGAAGTTGCCGAAGATCGCGAACCGATTCTCGGGCGCCTTGAGCCGGACCCCGGCTCGCAGGTTCCGTCCCTGGATCCGGTCGTCGTCGCGGGTGGAGGTGTTGGTGTTCACGTCGAAGAACTGCACCGCGACCTGCGCGTCGACCACGTCGGTGTTCAGCCGCAGCGAGGGCGTGCCCACGATGGTGTTGAAGCTCGGGGTCGGGAACCCGCGCGCGTCGCGGCCGACGTTCGACCACGGCACCTCGAAGAACCGCCCGAACGGCGGGAACGTGCCGCCGACGGCCACCGTGGCCGTCGTGGAGGTCGGGTTGCCCGCGTTCAACGAGACACCGATGGTGAACGCATCCGCGAGCGTGTACTCGGCCCGCACCCCGTTCCCTCGGTTGAACCCAGCGATCAGCAGCGACTGCCGAGCGAGCAGGTCGGAGAGCAGCAGGTTCGCGATGTTGTACGAAAAGTAGTTGAGGCTGGCCGGATCGGTGACGCGACCCACCTCGAAGGCGAACTTGTCTCCGTCGCCGAGGAGGTCGGTGTTCTGGTAGCGGATGAGCTGGTTCCGCACCTGGATCGCAGCCTGTCCCTCCCACACGCTGGTCCCGTAGGGCCCGGCGTTGAACTCGACCTCGCTGTTGATCGACCAGTGCTCGGACAACCGCCCGACCATGCCGATCCGGGCCAGCGCGGGGGTCCAGAACCGGCCCTCTCGGTCGTCGACGTCGTCCTCACGGCGGTCGACGATCTCGAAGGCGCCACCGCCGACGAAGGCTGCGTAGGGTGAAGCCTGGGGGAACTTGGGCTCTTCGGCCTCGTCGGCGCCTGACGCCGAGCCGAGCGCAAGGAGGAGAGCGACCATCAGTCGGCCAGCTCGGCCAGGATCAGGTCGATCGCGGCCTGCGAGCGCGCCGCGCCGAAGTGGTTCTGGAGAATGGTGCCGCAGAACGGGAAGTAGTAGCCCGTGATGTCGAAGTCCTGCAGGCCGATGAGCAGATTCTCCGCGCCCTCGAGGCGCGAGCTCGCCTCGCTGACGAACGCGTCCTGCTGCTCCCCATTGTCGAGGTCGCGCATGACGATGGTCGTGTACTCGATGCTGTGGCCGCCACAAGCGTCCGTGCGTCCGTAGGCGGAGGCACCGTCGCTGCACGGCGTCTCGAACTCACCCCCGTCGCCGTTGAGCGGGGTCAGGAAGTCCGTGGGAACGTAGGCGGCCCGGCTGCCCATCTCGCAGGTCACGGTGCCCGCCATCGTGGGGTTGATGCCGCAGCTCGCCTCGAAGGTCGACACTCCGTGATTCGCACCCGCGAGCAGGATCAGGTCGTCGATGCGAGGCCAGACCTGCACGCCGTCGTTGATGTAGAGCCGGCGGAGCACGTCGCGAATGACCGTGACGCCGAACGAGTGCGCGACGACCGAGATCTGGCGATCCGGGTACGCGTCGAGAACGGCCTCGAAGAACTGCTGCGTGAGGGGCACGCCCCAGCCGTGGTCCATGTTCTTGGCGGGGTTGTCGACCGGGTCGTCGTCGACCTTGTCGAAGCGCATGTCCATGGCGATCACGCGGTAACCCAGCGGGACGAGCTGCTCGGCGAGCATGTCTTCGCCCTCCTTGGCGCCGGGGGGCGAGCAGAGACCGCCCGAGTCGTAGGCCTCCCAGGTGGTGGGCGAGTCGGAGTTGCCGTGCACCAACACCACCACGGGCTTGCTCGTGTCCTCGGTGCCCACGTACTCCTTGGCGGAGCCCTCGTACCCGGGAAGCGTGACGGGCGTGTAGGTCAGATCGTCGGTCGTGTAGCCGGGGTGCGTCGCGAGGTCGCGGTAGGTGATGGCGTCACTCACGTCGGGCAGCTCGACGGGCTCGCCCGTGTCGCTGGTGTCGTTGGGGTCCGGCTGGCCGTTGCCGGTGTCTTCGGGGGTCTCCTCCGGATCGGAGCCAGTCTCCACGCACGCGAACAGCGCGAGGGGAGCGAGAAGAGCCAGGGTCGAAAGTCGAAGCACGTGCGCCTCCAGTCACGAGTTGACGAGTGAGTCATGTTTTACCAAAAGGTGATTCAGTAGTCACCACCTCACGCTAGAATCGGAGCCCCGAGAGGCTCGTCGAACCCGGAGGATCGAGTGCCCAACGCCGTCATCGCCGCGACCGGCGCCTACCACCCCGAGCGTTGCGTTCCGAACGCCGTGTTCGACGAGCAGTTCGGGGAAGGCGTCGACGATTGGTTAGTCGAGAACCTGACGATCCGCCAGCGCTACTGGGCCGCGCCGGACCAGGCCACGAGCGATCTCTGTGTCGAGGCGGCGCGACAGGCCCTGGCGCGCGGGGGCATCACCGCCGAGGACCTCGATCTCGTCGTGCTCGCCACCGACACCCCCGACTATCTCTCGCCGTCGACCGCCTCCGTCGTCCAGCACCGGCTCGGCGCGCACCGCGCCGGCACCTTCGACGTGAACGCCGCTTGCTCCGCCTTCGTGATCGGGCTCGACATGGCCTCGAAGTACGTCTCCGCCGACCCCCGCTACGAGAACGTCCTCGTCCTCGGCGGCTACACGATGTCGCGCCACCTCGATCCGAACGACAAGAAGACGGTCACCCTGTTCGCCGACGGCGCGGGGGCGATCTTGCTGCGCGCGAGCGAGGAGGCGGGACGAGGCCACTTGGGAGGCCGGCTGCGCACCGAGGGCCAGTACCACGACTGGATGGGGATCTACGCCGGCGGCACACGCCGCCCCGTCGACGCCGAGGCCCTCGCCGAGGGCGCCCACCAGCTGCGGTTCGTCCACAAGTTCCCCAAGGAGATCAACCCCGCCACCTGGGAGGCGATGATCCGGGAGCAGTGCGACGCGCTCGGCATCACGCCGCAGGACGTCGACCACTACGTGTTCACCCAGCTGAACATCAACAGCATCCACGAGACGCTGGACGCGCTCGACGTTTCCCGGGACCGCGCTCACACCGTGATGGACCGGTTCGGCTACACGGGCTCGGCGTGCATCCCGATGGCGTTCAACGATCTCGTGCAGACGGGGCGCCCCGAGCCTGGCGACCTCGTCTTCTTCGTGGCCAGCGGCGGCGGGCTGTCGTTCGCCATCGCTGCGTTTCGCCTCTGACCCGTCACCGACTGGAGATGCCCATGCTCGCGACCCTGCTGCTTGCTTGCTCGACGAAGACCGCGCCCCCCGAGGTGGCGCCGGAGCCCGAGCCGGAGCCCGTGGTGACCCCGGTCGACGCCACGGTCCCCACCCTCGAGGGCGTGCGCTCGGTGATGGTCGACACCGCCACCATCGATCAGCACGCGCTGCTCACCGGCCCCGACGACGGCGTACCGGTGGTCTTCGTGCACGGCAACGTGTCGTCCGCGACCTTCTGGGAGGAGGTCATGCTCGGCCTGCCCGACGGCCATCGCGGGGTGGCGGTGGATCTTCGGGGCTTCGGCCAGACCGAGGCCGTGCCCGTGGACCCGAGCCTGGGCCTCTCCGACATGGCCGCGGACGTGTGGGCGCTCGTCGACGCGCTCGAGCTCGGCAAGGTCCACCTGGTGGGCCACAGCCTGGGCGGCACCGTCGTCATGAAGGCGATGCTTCAGCGGCCCGAGGCGCTACGCTCCGTCACCCTGGTCGCGACCGGCTCCCCCTATGGGTTCGGCGGCAGCAAGGGGCCGAACGGCGAGCTGACCTACCCGGACGGTGCACCCACCGGCATCAACCCCAAGTTCGTCGAGCTGCTCGCGAGCGGCGACACCACGGCCGACGACCAGTTCTCGCCCCGCACCATCTTGCGTGCGTTCTACGTCAAGCCGCCGTTCGTCCCCGAGCGGGAGGACGCCCTCGTCGCCTCGATGCTCTCCACGAAGACCGGCGACGCGTTCTACCCGGGCTCGATGGTGCCCTCGGAGAGCTGGCCGGGCGCCGCCCCCGGCGACCAGGGCATCCTGCCCGCGATCAACCGCAAGAACTTCGACGCCTCGGGCATCGTCGACCTCGCGACCAAGCCGCCGGTGCTCTGGATCCGCGGCGCCGATGACCAGATCGTGGCCGACGGCTCGATGTTCGACCTCGCGAACCTCGGCAAGCTCGGAGCGGTGCCCGGCTGGCCCGGCGACGAGATCTGTCCGCCGCAGCCCATGGTGACCCAGACCCGCACCGTGCTCGACGCCTACGAGGCCAACGGGGGCACCTACACCGAGGTCGTGCTCGAGGAGTCCGGCCACAGCCCGTACCTCGACCAGCCGGCCGCCTTCGCCGAGGCGTTCCACGCCCACCTGACGAAGTGACCGCCATGCATGCCGTTTCGAACGACCCCGAGGCCCACGCGCGCTTCTTCCCGGAGGCCGAGGCGATCCTCGACGTGGACCACGATCTCGCCTGGACGTGGGCCGATCTTCTCGAGCAGCAGCGCCGCTGGGTCACCCGACTGCGGGAGGCCGGGGTGCAGCGCGGCGACCGGGTCGCCGTCCTCGCGCACAACCACGCCGCCACCTTCGCGGTGCTGTACGCGTGCGCCGAGCTCGGCGCGGTGCTGTTCCCCATGAACTGGCGGCTGTCGGCGGCCGAGTGGCAATGGCAGCTCGACCACGCGAAGCCGCGCGTGGTGCTGTGTGACGCGGCGCACGAGGGCAAGATCGACGGCGCGATGTCCCTGTCGAGCCCGCCCCCCGCGGAGCCCGGCGAGGGCCCCGGTGCGCACTTCGACGAACCCTGGATGCTGCTCTACACGTCGGGCACGTCGGGCCGTCCGAAAGGAGCCCTGCTCTCGCACCGCCAGGTGTTCGTCAACGCGGTGAACACGGTCCTCGCGTGCGAGCTCGACCGGCACTGCAGCACGCTCACCTTCACGCCCCTGTTCCACACCGGCGGGCTCAACTGCCTGTCCACGCCGCTGCTCCACGCGGGCGGTCGCGTCGTGCTCAAGGGCTCGATCGAACCCGCTCGCGATCTCGAGCTCGTGCACGAGGAGCGAATCACCCATCTCATCGGGGTGCCCACCATCTTCCAGATGCTCGCCGACGACCCGGCGTTCGCGACGGCCGACCTCACCTGCGTGCGCGACGCGCTGTGCGGCGGGGCCCCGCTGTCCGTCGATCTGCTCCAGCGGTACCTCGACGCCGGCATCCCGCTGCGCCAGGGCTACGGGCTCACCGAGGTCGGTCCGAACTGCTTCAGCATGCCCCACGCCGATCAGCCTCGAAAGCTCGGGTCGGTCGGCAAGCCGATCCATCACGTCGCCATGCGGCTGGTCACCGCCGACGGACGGGAAGCAGAGGTCGACGAGCCCGGCGAGCTGTGGCTCTCCGGACCCACGGTGTTCGAGGGCTACCTTGGTCAGCCCGAGGCCACCGAGTCCGCGATGCAAGGCGGGTGGTTCCTCACCGGCGACGTGCTCTCCCGCGATGCCGAGGGCTTCTACACGGTGTGCGGACGCATCAAGGAGATGTTCATCTCCGGCGGTGAGAACGTCTACCCAGCCGAGGTCGAGGCCGCGATCTACGCGCTGTCGGGGGTAGCTCAGGTGGCCGTCGTCGGCGTGCCCGACGAGCGATGGGGCGAGGTGGGTCACGCGTTCGTGGAGCCGCGTCCCGACGTGACGCTCACCGCGGACGGCCTGGCCGAGGCGCTGCGCCAGCGGCTCGCCAAGTACAAGATCCCGAAGCACTGGACGATCGCGTCCGCCCTGCCGCGGACCGGCGCGGGCAAGATCGACAAGCAGGCCCTGCTCCGCTCGCTCCCGTGAGTCTCGGAGATCGCCCGCGGCAAATCCGTGGGGTTCGCGGGTAGGGGTGGTGTCCACGGAGCCCCCGTGCGCCCATCTCCGGACCGCGACATCGTGCCCGACGAGCCCGGCGACGCCATTCCCTGGCGCGAGCTGGCACGACGGCTCCTCGTGTTCGCCCGGGGACTCGGCGCCTCGGTCGAGGAGGCCGAGGACGTCGTTCAGGATGCGCTTCAGCACGTTGCTGCCCACCCCGACTGGTTCGATCCCGGGCGCGGTTCGCTGCCCGCGGCGCTCCGGACCGTAGTACGCAACGCCTGGCTCAACCGACGGCGCCACGACAACGTACGCCAGCGGGCCGTGCCTCGGCTCGCCGTCGTGACGACCGGCACGATCGACCCGGACGTCGCGGTGCGGTCCGAGCGAGCCCGCGACCGGCGACACCGCGTGCTCGCGCTCCTCGAGCCCGAGGAGCGGGCCGTCTTCGAGGCCTGGCTGGGTCAGCGGACCCGGCAGTGCACGGCCAAGCAAGCTGCGCGGTCGCTGTCGCTGTCCGTCGCCGCCTACGAAGCAGCCAAGAAGCGACTGCGCCGACGGGTCCGGGCCGCGATCGAGCAGCTCGAGCTCACCCCGGCAGACCTCTTCGATCCCCCGGAGTCCCCGTGAACCCGGACTGGCTCGACGCGTTCACTCCGGAGGACTTCGCGGATCCGTCGCTCCGCGCGCTGGATCGCGCGGTGGATCGACTCTCGCCGCAGGTTCGCCGGCGACGGCCCACCGGAGGATTCGCGATCGGGGCGCTCGTCGCGATCGCTGCGCTGTTCTTCGTGCTCCTCCGCAGTCCGCCCGCCCCGGAGCCCGTGGGGGTGGTCCGAGAGGCCCCCGAGCCTGCTCCCCCCGCCCGGTCCGAGGAACCGGCACCTTCAGTGGTGACCGCACCAGCGGCGCCTCGTCATCCTCCCCCGGACCCTCCGCGAGCGCCCCTGCCGGGGCTCGTGGCAGCGCCAGGCACGATCTTCGAGGCCCGCGGAGACCAGGCGGTCCTCGCGCAGGGACACCTCTCGTACCGGCACGACGCCAACCACGACCCGGGGGTGGCCAGCATCGGCCTCGGCTCGTTGCCCGTCGTCCTCACACCGGTGGGCACCACCTTCCACGTCGAGGCGCGGAATCGCGTGGCCATGGTGGCGGTCGACGAGGGGACCGTGCAGGTCGTCCACCACGACGGCGACGTGCTCGCGACCCTCGTTGCGCCGGCAGAGGCAGTGCTCCTCGACGATGCCCCCACCGTACGCGTGGTGCCAGCCACGCAGACGGCGCTGGACGATCTCCTCGCCCGCGTGCCCGCAGGCTGTCGCTGCTCCCGCGCGGACGTCGTCACCACCATCGCCCGGCTGCGGCTCGCGCAGCGAAGCCCGTGGAGGACCTCGCCATGATCGCCTGGATTCTGCTCGCGGAGGCCGTCGCCCAGGACCCCGCCCTCGCCTGGCTCGAGGACTCGGCCGAGCGCGCCGATGTGACGATCGCGGCCTGTCGGGTCGACCCAGAGTGCACGACCTCGCCCGAGCAGCTCGCCGAGGCGTTCATCGTCCGGGCGCTCGAGGCGGCCGCGCTCCGCGGGGAGCTCGACGAGGTCGCCGTCTCCAACGCGGAGGCGCTGGACCCGGGTTCCTCGCGGCGGTGGGCGCACGTACTCACACGACCCCAGATGGCCCCGGAGCCCTGGGTGCTGCGGTGGCGGGACGGGACCGAGCCGGTGCCCGTCACGCCGGGCCCGCGCCGCTCGCTGGGCAGGGTGATCCGCGCGGACGTGGGCTGGGTGTCCGGCTTCCGCAACGGCTGGGGAGTGTCGCTCGACGGCCGCGTCTCGCTGGGCCGGCTGGGGATCGGCCTGGCGGGTGGGTACGAGGCACGCCGGGTCGGCTCGAGCTTCCCCGGGACGGCCATCGGCGAAGACCCCGCCGTCGTCGAGCACGTCCGCTGGGCGCAGGCCGCGGTGGGGCCACGGTGGGTCTCCGACCGGGGGCAAGAGGTGTTTCCCTTTGTCGCGGTCGGGGTGAACTCGTTCGCCGTCAATCCGGCCCAACCGTCCATCACGGTCGCCCCGAGCCCGTTCCACCCGTCGAGCGTGGCCTGGAACGTACAGGTTGGCGCACTCGGCGTGCTGCCGGTGGAGCGGGCCGGCACCGTCGCCCTCCGCCTCGACGGTCGCGCCGAGCTCCGCGACGCCTCGGTCGGCGTCATCGACCTCCACCCTGCGTTCTTCGAGAGCTCCGTTCCCGTCTGGGTCCCCCGACGCCGAGGCGCGGTGCTCGGAGCTTGGGATCTGCTGTTCCGACCACTCGGCCAGCTTCAGCTCGGCTTCGGCTATGCCGTGCGGTTCTCGTGGTACGGCGAGAATCCCGAGCTCGCCGGGCACTCTCCCTCGTCGACGGTGCGCACGGTGTCGTCGCTGCGAGGCCACCTGGGGGTGCGCTTATGAAGCCCCGCTTGCGCTTCCGCGGAACGCAATAGGAGTCCCCGCGGAGGGAGCTTGCGGACACCGGGAATCGGGCTCGTGGTGGCGAGCGTAGCTTGTGGAGACACCGACCCGTGCGCGCTCGATCGCCCCGCGACGTCGATCGACGAGGCCGTCGCCCTCGCGGGAGACCTCCCCGAGCCCTCGCTCACCTGCTTCCTCACCGCGCTGCGACGTCCGCTCGGCGTGGAGCTCACCAGCAACACCTTCAGCCTGCAGCCCGCGGGGAGTCGGCGAGACCCCCGAATCCTGCTGACCGACGGGCCCCTCGTGATGTCGGTGGTGCCCGTGGGCGAGGCGCGGCACCTCCTGGAGTTCGGCGAGCTGCTCGACGACGGACGCTCGCTCAAAGCCGAGCTCGAGTTCCCCGTCCCAGCCGACGTCGAGCGCGCCGACGCCTTCGTTCGGACGCTGGACCACGAGGGGGCGCGCGGCACGAGCTGCGGGGTTTGTCACGCCGACGAGATCGAGGTGGCGCCCGGAGAGTTCGCGTCGCTCCCCCTCCGGCCCGTGCCCAGCACGCTCGTCGCGCTGGAGACCCTGCGGCAGGAGCACGAGCTCTGCGATCCCGCGGCCGACGCGGATCGCTGCGCGATGCTCGCCGCGATCTTCGAGCACGGGCCCGTCGAGCACCTGCCGCTGCCCGAGTCCTACCCGTTCTGAGGAGCCCCGATGCCCGTCATCGCCATGGAAGTCACGTCGAAGTCCGCCGTCGAGGGGGCGGAGAACCTGTTCTGCTACACGTTCGCGAGTCCCGGCCAGGGCGAGCTCACGATCATCGCCAACACGACCAACGTCTACGACGTCGGTGATCGCGCGGGCATCGCTCTCGTGGGCACGCGGCTGCCCGGGCTCGAGATCAAGCCCCGCAAGGTCTTCGGAGTGGCCAGCTCCGGCATGGCGTGCGGTCCTGTCGACGCCGAGCTCGACACCGACGTGAGCGAGCAGTTCGACGCCGACCGTCCCGACCGCGCGTGGAAGGTGACCATCGAGGTCACCGTCGAGGCCCCCTACGCCGAGGACGCCGGCCAGGTCGCCCTCAAGAAGGCGCGTAGCGAGGGCACGGTGGTCACGACCGAAGAGGCCTGACACAGGACGATACGCTCGCTGCTCACGCCGGAGGTCGCCATGAGCTCGCCCGCCGCAGGCCAGGTCCCGCTCGACACCCCTACCGGTCGGCTCGTGGTGGCGACGACCATCATCGGTTCGGCAGTCGCGATGCTCACGTCCACCGTCGTCAACGTCGCCCTGCCCACGCTGGCCGTCGATCTCGGGGCCTCGACCGCCGAGCAGCAGTGGATCGTCAACGGCTACATGCTCACCCTGGCGTCGCTCATCATGGTGGGCGGCTCGCTCGGCGACCGCTACGGGCGGCTGCTCGTCTACCGCATCGGCGTGGCGTTGTTCGCCGTGGCCTCGGTGGCGTGCGCGCTCGCCCCGACCGTCGAGGTGTTGATCGGCTGTCGGCTCGTACAGGGCGTGGGAGGCGCGCTGCTCACGCCCGGCAGCCTCGCGATCATCGAGGCCACCCTGCGACCGGCAGACCGTGGCCGAGGGATCGGGCTGTGGTCGGGGCTCGGGGGCATCGCCGGAGCCATCGGTCCGCTGGTGGGCGGCCTCCTCGTCGAGGTGTCGTGGCGCTGGGTGTTCGTGCTCAACGTGCCGCTCGCCGCCGCGGTGCTGATCCTCGCCCGGTGGCTGCCGGAGAGCCTCGATCCCGAGGCCCGCGCGCAGCGGATCGACGTCGCGGGCGCCGTCCTCACCGTCATCGCGCTCGGAGCGCTGTCGTTCGGGCTCATCGAGGGCTCGCGGGACGGCTTCGGCGCAGGCTCGTGGCTCGTGCTCGGCATCGGGGTCCTCGCGACCTCGGTGCTCGCGATCGTCGAGCTCAACATCCGGCACGCGCTGATCCCGATCGACCTCTTCGGCAACGCCGCGTTCCTCGGCGCGAACCTGGTGACGCTGTTGGTCTACGCGGGGCTCGGGGTCGTGTTCCTCATGCTCTCCGTGCAGCTGCAGGTCACCGCCGGATGGAGCGCGCTCGCATCGGGGGCCTCCCTGCTGCCGGTGACGGTGCTCATGCTGTTCCTGTCGTCACGGGCTGGCGATCTGGCCCAGCGGTACGGGCCGAAATGGCCGCTCACCCTCGGGTTGCTCGTGATGTCCGGCGGAATGGCCCTGATGGCGCGAGTGGGTGCAGAGGCGTCGTTCGTGGCGGACGTGCTGCCCGCGGTGCTCGTGTTCGGGCTCGGGCTGTCGTTCTCGGTCGCGCCCGTCACCGCAGCCGCCCTGTCCTCCGCGCCCGAGTCGCGCGCAGGGGCCGCGTCGGGCACCAACAACGCCATCGCTCGCACGGGCCAGCTCCTGGCGGTGGCCGCGATTCCGCCGCTCGCGGGCCTCACCGGGAACGCGATGAGCGACCCCGTGGAGATGGCCGAGCACTACCCCGCGGCGATTGCGCTGTCGGCGTCGCTGGTGGCGAGCGGCGCCCTGGTCGCGGCGGTGCTGCTCCCCTCGAACGTCCCGCGGAAGCGCTCGACCCCTCGGCTGCAGTGTGCGGTGGACGGGCCCGGGCCGTCGACGGCGTCACATCCGGGTCATCACGGAGCGAGGTAGCGGAGGCAGCGCTCGCGGTCGTCGCCCGACAGCTCGGGGCAGGCGGCCGACAGGATCCGGGTCCCCGGCCCCTCACGACCCGCCCCCAACATGGCGCTCGCGGCCCACGCCCGCAGCCCTGCGGGAAGCATCGGCGTGCGCTCCACCACACTCTCCACCTCGGACCACCGACCGAGCTTCACCGCGGTCGCGACGCGCAGTGCGGCGATCTGCAGCGCGAGCTCGGGCTCGGGCTCGGTCTTCGCGAGCAGGCGCGCCGCCAGACGGGGCCGATTCTGGTCGAGCGCGTGCGCGACGAGCCGGAGGACGGCCGCAGCAGGCAACCGGTCGAGCTCGGCCGCCGCCGTCTCGGCGAGCGCGAGATCCCAGGGGACCGCGGCGCACTCGAAGGCAGCTCGCGCGTGATCGGGCGACGCAGCGAGGCGCCCAGCGAAGATCTCGGCGCAGGCGTCGTCGTTGCCCGCCTGGAGCCCCCGCGACGCCTCGTGCAGCAGGAACTGCCAGCTCGGCTCGAGGATGGAGGCCCGATCCACGCGCCGGACGGCGCTCACCCACCCCTCGAGCGTGTGCAGACCGAGCTCCGCGCCGGACCGGGCCGGGAGCTGGTGGAGGAGTCCCGACACCGCGGCCGAGAGGTCGGGTGGCCGAAGCCGGTGCCCCGCATCGAGGACCACGAACAGGCGTCGTCCCGCGGCTACCCACGCCTCCGTGTAGGGGCGGCCCTCGGTCGTCCGGCCCACGATGCGCACGGCGTCGACGACGCGCTTGTTCAGCCCAGGCAGTCGCTTGGCGCGGGGCCACTCCTCGAGCCCGCGAGCGCGCCCTCCGTAGACCATCCAGGGTTGGTCCCGGGGCGTCTCCGCATCCGACCGACGCTCCGCCACGAGCCGGGCCGCGGCCTCGCGATCGTCGAGCAGGAAGGCCATGACCATCGTCTCGCCGTCGTCGTCGGCAGCCTCGACCGCGAAGCCGCCCCTCGCGCGGGGCATGGCATCGCGTCCGCCGTGCTCGGTGAAGAACGGCGTGAGCAGGGTGGTCGGGGACACGGCGACCGCGTTGTGGACGCTGCGACCATCGAGACCCAGCCCGACGATCGCCTCGCTGAGCGGGTCGGGCACCCGCCATGCGGGGGCGAGGCTCGGGACCACGGCGTCGACGATGTCGTCCCAGTGCGGGGCCGGGGCGTGCAGCGCAGGCCAGAGCAGGCCCTCCGCGTCGAGCGTCTCCGCCAGACGACGCCCCCAGCCGTAGACGGCGGCCTCGTCCTCCGGGGCGAGGCTCGCCTCGAGCTCGATGCTCTGCACGACGTCCATCAGGCGTGCGACCGGCTCGCCGTGCACGGTCTCGCAGACCTCGGCGGCCACCAGTGAGGCGTGGCCCTCACGGAGCGCCCGCTGCCCTCGCTGAAGCCCCTGGGGCCCCGACGCCTCGACACCATACTGGTGCTGCACCGCGTGCACGAGCTCGTGGGCGAGCACACACTGCACCAGCGGCTCGATCCCCTCGTCCTCCAGGCCGAGCGAGCCCTGGACGTCGACGAGCACCTCCTTGACGACCACGACCTGCTCGGACTGCGGAACGTAGACGGCGACCGCGTGGTCGAGGATCTCGGCGACCTGGCGACGGAGCTCGGGGCCCGGGATCCAGGTGCCCACGTCGCGCGCGGCAGAGAGTCCGGAGGGGGCGAGGAGCCTCGGGTAGAGCTCGTCGCGGGTGGCGACGGCCGCGGCGGGCACGCGCACGAGGACACGACCCGTCCGCTGCTCGACGAGGGGTACGACCGCTTCGAGCAACGCCTGGGTCCGTGCGTCGTCGATCGGGGTTGCCCCCGCCACGGCGAACGTCCACCACATTCGGTCGGTTTGCTCCAGGCTTTCGCACCCGTATCGTGTTGACTGGCCGATCGTCCAAGGAGAAGGCCGGCGACCGCGAGTGCATCACGATCAGCCCCGGCCCGTCCGGCGATTGACGAACTCGAGGCAGATCTCGTACCAGGCGACGATGTTCCGCGGCTTCGTGATCCAGTGGTTCTCGTCGGGGAACACCGCGAGCTCGGACTCGACGCCATGGTGCTGGAGCGCGTCGAACAGCGCGAGCGCCTCGCTCACCGGCACGCGGTAGTCCTTCTCGCCGTGCAGGACGAGGGTCGGCGTACGCCAGCTCGCCGCGTTGCGATGAGGGGAGTAGCGCTCGACCTCGTCGGGCTGCGTGTAGCGATCGACGCCGGTCTGGAAGCGCCAGTAGGGCGCGTGATCGGTGGTGCTGCCGAACATCGTGAGGTCCCACAGGCTCGCGTGCGTGACGAGGCCCACGAAGCGGTCGCTGCGCCCGCCGATCTCGTTCGTCATGTAGCCGCCGAACGAGCCGCCCATCGCGATCATCTTGTCGGCGTCGATGCGGTCGTCGCTGGACACCGCGTCGACGACAGCCATCACGTCGTCGTAGCAGTCGCCCCCCCACGCGTTGTTCCAGATCCCATCGACGAAGGCCTGGCCAAACCCGGTGGACCCCCGCGGGTTGGGCAGGACCACCGCGTAGCCCTGCGCGAGCATCACGTTCGGGTTCCAGCGCCAGTGCCACTGGTCGTTCCACGCCCCGATCGGGCCGCCGTGGATCCAGAACAGCACGGGGAGCGGGCCCTCGACCCCCTTGGGGAACAGGACGAAGTACTGAACGGGATCACCGCCCGCACCAGGGGTGAACGCGCGCTCCACGGTGGCGAGCGCGGCGAAGTCCACCGTGCCCGTCGCGAGGGAGGTCAGGGCCTGCACCGTTCCGTCGGCGGCGAGCCGGAACCCCTCGGGGGGGCGCTGGAGCCCGTGCGCGATGCCGACGAAGCCGTCGGCTCCCGGCACCAGCGCGTTGGCGTGGCCGGTGCCCTCGGGGAGAGGCAGCCTCGAGACCGTGTCGGTGTCGAGATCGAGGACGAACATCGGGTGTCGGGCGTCATCGTCGGCCACGACGAGCACGCGCGTATCGGAGAGCCAGCCCACGGGGTGTCCCCATCGGTCCCAGCTCCGCGCCACCTCCGTCAGACCGGTCCCATCGGTATCGACGAGGTAGAGGCGCTCGCGGGTCGCCACGCCGGCCTCCCAGAGCTGCTGGCTGAAGACGATGCGACGACCGTCAGGGGAGAACCGCGGCATGACGCCGAGCTGGTTCGGAACGTCGAACACGAAGCGCGACGCCCCCGTGGCGACCTCGATCACCTGGAGTCGGAGGTCCTCGATCCCGAACTGGTTGTCACGGGCCGAGGTGAGCACGACGTGCTGACCGTCGGCCGCGACGTCCCACGAGGCGTCGAAGTGCTCGCGATCGGCGTTCGGGGTGAGATCGCGACGACGTTGGCCCTCGCCATCGTAGGCGACGAGGTGGTGCTGCGCCTCGGGAAGCCAGTGGTCCCAGTGGCGCACCGGCTGCCTGGTGTACCGGAGGATCGAGGGTCCGCGCTTGCGCCGGTCGTCGGCGGTCTCGCGCTGCTCGTCGTGGGGGACGCCGGGCAGCACCGACGTCATCACGAACAGGCCGTCGCCGTGGCGGGCGAACTTGAAGGTGGCGACGCCGAGCGGCTCGTCGGTGAGCGGTCGCAGTCCGCCGTCGTCGAGTAGCCAGACCTGGCTACGGGCGTCGTCGCCGGGTCGCTCGTCGGGTTCCGCCTCGGTGGCCTGGAGGGGACGGTTCGTGAGCACGCCGAGCCGACCGTCCGCCCGGAACACCGGCCTGCGGTAGGCGCAGCGTCCCGCGAGAAGCTCGCTCGCGGTGCCGTCGGCCCCGATCCGCCAGATGGCGGGGTGGTAGCGCGCCGTCTCCTCGTCGACGGTGTGCACCTCGACGGCGTACCAGGTGCCGTCGGGAGCCGCGGCGACGGCCTCCACTCGGCGCATCCCGACCAGATCCTCGACGGTGAAGGCCATGTTCTCTCCTGTGGCAAGCTCGAGCCTACCGCCCGGATCGCGTCAGGAGGAAAACAGGAGCTCCGGACGGGAGACAAAGGTGGCTGCGACCATCATTGTCGCGAGCCACAGGATCGCGACCAGAAATCCCCCCCAGCCTCTTCGACCGCGCATCCGGAGCAGCAGGTAGACGGGCCAGGGCACCACCGCGATCAGGCCCCCGATGGCGAACCAGTTCGGGAGATCGGCCGGGCGGGTCGGCCGGACCCCCACGAGCACGAGCGATCCCCAGGTCGCGACCACCATGGCCAGCCCACCGAGCAGGGGACCCCAGAGCATGGCGACCGCGGGGTGGATCCGTCGCCACGTCCACGACCCGAGGACGCGGGCGACAGGGGCGACGGCGGCGCCCACGAGGGCGCTCACCAGGGTGACCACGGCTACCCGCAACGCCTCGTTGGCGGTCGCGCCGAAGGGTCGCCAGCTGGGGTCGTTGCGACCGATCACCCAGTAGTCGATGACGAAGGCCGTGAAGAACGCGGCCGCCACGAAGCCGACGGCGCTCGTGGTGAACTCGATCACCCACGAGCCCACCGAGCCAGGCCCCGGGTCGGGCACGTGAGGTCGTCCGGTGTCCACGCCAGCGGGTAATGCGCCGCTGGAGGGGCGTCATGCGCGACGCCGATCGGTCCGCCGCTGCGCTCCATCCACGGGGCGCTCGCTCCATGGCTCGCAGCGTTCGATCAGTCGCACTCGACCGCGTCTTCGGTCTCCACCTCCATCAGGGTGCCGTCGGGGGTGACCTCGGCTTCGAGGCAGACACCGTCGGCATCGAGGAGATCGACGTCGTAGACGTCGCCTTCGAGCTCGGCCGAGAGGAGGGTGGCGCCGGGGAATCGGGCGTCGAGGGCGTCGAGGACCGCGGCGGGCAGGTCACCGATCGGTACGGCGACTTCGTCCGCGTCGTCATGGTCGACGCCTTCGTCGTCTTCGACGTCGTCGCGGGCGAGGCCCTCGGCGGCGATGACCGAAGGGGCAACGGACTGCCCACACCCGACGAACGCCGGGCCTGCGAGCATCAGCATCAGCATCTTCGAGTTCATGGGAGTTCCCGTCATCATGCAGCGAGTTTCCCACACTCGGGGCACGCCTGTCGAGACCTCCCCGAATGGGCAGGTGCCACGGGCGATCGCGCTCGTGACAGAGCAGCCGTGAGTACCAATCCTCCTCGAGACGAAGACCTGCTGGACGCCTACAGCGAGGCCGTGGCGGGCACGGTGGACTACGTGGGCCCGGCCGTGGCGAGCGTGCGGATCCGTCAAGGGCGGCGCGGGCTGCGTTCGGGCGGAGACGGGGCTGGCTCCGCGTTCGCGTTCACGCCCGACGGGTCGCTGGTCACCAACGCGCACGTCGTGGCGCGGGCCCGCGAGGTCGCGGTGACCTTCCCCGATGGCGAGGCGCGGCCAGCGCAGGTGGTCGGTGCGGACCCGCTGACCGACCTCGCCGTGGTCAAGGTGATGGCCACGGGCCTGCCCTACCTGCCGGTCGAGGACGAGCCGCGGCCGCCGCGGGTCGGCCAGCTGGTCATCGCGATTGGCAACCCCTTCGGGTTCGACGCCACGGTTTCGGCCGGCGTGCTCTCGGCGGTGGATCGTACGCTGCCCGCGGGCAACCGGCCGCTCGAGCACCTGCTGCAGCACACCGCCCCGATCAACCCGGGCAACAGCGGGGGACCCCTGGTGGACTCCCGCGGACGGGTGCTGGGGGTGAACGTGGCGATCCTCGCCGTGGCGCAGGGGATCGGGTTCGCGGTGCCCGCGCAGACGCTGGCCTGGGTGGTGCCCCGACTGCTCCACCACGGGGCGGTGCGGCGCGGCTACCTGGGGCTGTCGGCGCACACCTGGGGCGGGGGCGCGCGGGTGGTCTCGGTGGAGGCACGTTCGCCGGCGGCGCGGGCGGGGATCGCGGCGGGCGACGTGCTGACGGGGCTGGGACCGCACGCGATCCGGAGCGTGCAGGACCTACAGCAACGGGTCGCCGAGGTGACCCCGGGTCGGCCTCTGGAGGTGCGACTGATGCGACGAGGTCAGCAGATTCGGGTCACCGTGCGACCCGACGCCCTCCCCTGACGGCCGGCGTCCACCCGAGCATCCGCACGCACGCGCCATCAGGCGTGGACGGGCGCGTCGAACAGATGGCCCGGTGCCACCTGCGCGGAATGGCCGAACGCCGCCCGTGACCTCACGATGCCGACGAACGTGACCGGGTGCTCGCTGCGGTGGAGAAAGCCGTCTTGGCCGTACACGGCGAGCATGGTGTCAAGGCGGTCGTCGGTCGGCTGCCCCGCGGCGCGCCGGCGAGCGGCGAACCCGGGACGCACGTACAGGGTTGCCCGTGGGCGCCGCGACACCAGGGGCGCGACCTCGACACTGTCCGGCCCGTTCCGTCGCTCGACCTTGAAGCCGATCGGCTCGCCCTTCATCCACGGCCGACGGGGGGCGCCGCGAACGGCGGGGAAGCCGAGGCAGATCAAGGCGCCTGGCCGAAGGGCCGCGATCTCGTGAGCTGCACGCTCGGCGTGGAGGCGCATGGCCACCCGCGCGGCGACCGCCTCGGGGTCGAGGTGTGCCTGCCACGACGCGTCGGCGTGGCTCGCACACAGCCACTGGGCCGTGCCCGATGCCGCGCGGAACGACGTGGGCGGTCCGTAGGCGCCACCGGCGTCGATCCGCCCGCAGCCTGGCTGCGTACACCGGTACGGCGAGGGCCGCTTCGAGAGGGCGAGGCCGAGCTCGAGCTGCCGGGTGTCGCGATTCCCTACCCTCTTCATTCCGTGCATCTTCCCTCGATGGCGGCACGATATCCCGATCGCCGCTTGCCCGCGGTCAAGAGGCGCAGCTCGACCTCGTCCTGACGCGGCACGGCGCTCGGACGCACGCGGGCGCGACGCGATCGCCGGGTGGTGCGACGCGACGGTCCGAGGTCGAGCGGTGTCCCGCTGTCCGGATCGAAGGTGACAGTCAGCGTCACCACCCAACATGACGGAAGGTCAGTAACAAACTTGTTTTTCGTTTGACCTTTGCCTGAGGCGGGGTTTTGTACAGGGCCATGAGACACCCTGGCTACCCCGTTCACCTGGTCCACCTCGTCGGTCGCCGTGTCCTCCTCGTCGGAGGAGGCGCGGTCGCGGCCGAGAAGCTCCCCCCTCTCCTCCGCGCTGGCGCGCGAGTGGAGGTCGTCGCGCCCTGGTGTTGCGGCGAGGTGCTCGCTCGCCGCGCGGAGCTCGCGGCGATTCACCCCCGGCCCTTCGAGGAGGCCGATCTCGAAGGAGCGGTCCTCGTGATCGCCGCCACCGACGACCGCGAGGTCAACCGCGCGGTGGTCGATGGCGGTCGGCGGCGCGGTATCCTCGCGAACGCCGCCGACGATCCCGAGCTCTGCGACTTCTACGTTCCCGCCTCCGTGCAGCGAGGCCCGGTCCTCGTCTCGGTCAGCACCAATGGCGCCTCGCCGCTGCTCGCCGGGCGCGTGCGCCGACTCCTCGAGGCGCTGCTCCCACCCTCGGTGACCGACATCGGCTCCTTCCTCGTCGCCGCGCGACGGCGCGGACTCAAGGGCCTCGCCCGCCGCGCCGCGATGCTGCGGGCCTTTGCGAGCCCCATCGTCAACGGGCTGGTGGAGCGAGGCGAGCCCGACGCCGCGCTGGACGCCCTGAAGAAGCTCGTCGACGAGCCTGCCGAGCCCTTCGAGCCCGGCACGGTGGCCATCGTCGGCGCGGGCCCCGGCGACGTGGGCAACCTCACCCTGCGCGCCCTCGACCGCATCCAGCGCGCGGACGTCGTGCTTCACGACGCCCTCGTCCCCGATGCGATCCTCGAGCTCGTCCCCCCCGACGTCCGCACCGAGCTCGTCGGACGACGCAGTCCCACCGCGCTCACCGCGGGCACCCGCCAGCTCACCCGAGAGGATCGGGTCCAGCGCGTGGTCGACGAGGCGCGCGCCGGCCACCGGGTGGTCCGCCTCCACGGGGGCGACGCCCTCGTGTTCGGCTGCGCGGCCGAAGAGGCCGAGGCGCTCCGGGCCGAGGGCTTCGGCGTGCAGTTCGTGAGCGGCGTCAGCTCGGTGCTCGCCGCACCCGCCGCCGCCGGCATTCCCCTCACCCGCCGTGGAGTTGCCCGTGGCTTCTCGGTGCGCACCGGACATCTCCAGACGGGTCCCGGTCGCGGCGCCCTGCCCGTCGACGAAGAGACCGTCGTGGTGCTGATGGGCCTGAAGACGATCGACGAAGTCGCGGCCGGGCTCCGCGACGAAGGACACACCCCCGACACGCCGGCCGTCGCGGTCAGCCACGCGGGACGCCCGGAGCAGCAAGTCGTCACCGGCACGCTGGCCACCCTGCCCGCCCGGGTCCGCCAAGCCGGCCTGACCTCGCCGACCACCCTCGTCGTGGGTCGCGTGGCCGCAGCCGCCGCGGTGAACGCGGCGGTGGAGGCCGCATGATCGAGGAGACCGAGGAGATCCTCGTGCGCGCCGCCGCGATGGGTCGAGCCGCGCTGAGCACCGCATTCGGACCGGGTGGCATCGTGCTGCTCGACATCGTCCACCGTCGGCAGCTCGACGTGCGGGTTCACTTCCTGGACACGGGGTTTCACTTCCCGGAGACGCTGGAGCTCGTCCAGACCTGGCAGGAGCGCGGCCTCGCGATTGCCGTCGTGAGGCCCGAGCTGTCCCCGATCCAGAAAGTCGCGACGTCGCGGCTGTACGCGGTGGACCCAGACCGCTGCTGCCACCTGCGCAAGGTCGAGCCCAACACGCGGGCCCTGCGCGACGCCGACGTCTGGATCACCTCGCTCCGCCGCGACCAGCACGTCGGGCGCGCGAGCGTGCCCGTGGAGCAGGGGGTCACCCTACCCGACGGCCACCGGATCACCAAGGTGGCCCCCCTCGCGGCCTGGACGCGCGACCAGGTGTGGAACTACATCCGCGCCCGCGACCTCCCCACCAACCCGCTGCACGACCGCGGCTATCCGAGCATCGGCTGCGCCCCCTGCACCGTCGCCGTGGGCCCGGGGGCGGCCGAGCGCGACGGACGCTGGGCCGGCCGAGCCAAGACCGAGTGCGGCCTGCACCTGCACGAACCCTCCGAGAGGATCGCCTCATGAGCTGGATCGACACCTTCGAGACCAACCTCGCGCTGAAGCGGCGCGGTCGCATCGACGACCGGCTCTTCGCCGAGACCCGGCTGCGGCACGGCGTCTACGGCCAGCGCTACGACAACGGCCAGCGCCACGACGGCGTGCGCAGCCGCTCCATCGAGTACCCCGAGCGTGAGCTCACCAAGGGCCCGAACACCCTGTGGGACGCCCCTGGCATGGTCCGCATCAAGGTCCCCATGGGCCGGCTCGGAGCCGACCAGCTCGAAGCGCTCGCCGATGTCGCGGACGCCTACTCCACCGGGATCCTGCACGTGACCACCCGCCAGGACATCCAGGTGCACTTCGTCCACCTCGAGGACACCCCCGACCTCATGCGACGGCTCGACGAAGCCGGGGTCACGACCCGCGAGGCCTGCGGCAACTCCGTGCGGAACGTCACCGCCTGCCCGAAGGCGGGGATCTGCCACGGCGAGTCCTTCGACGTCACCCCCTACGCCGGCGCGCTGGCGCAGTTCCTCCTTGGCCACGACGACACGCAGGACTTCGGCCGCAAGTTCAAGATCGCGTTCTCGGGCTGTGCGGGAGAGGCCTGCGGGCTGGTGAAGTTCCACGATCTGGGCTGCCTCGCCGTGGTGCGCGACGGACAGCCCGGGTTCGAGGTGTACGTGGGCGGCGGGCTCGGCGCGGTGCCTCGCCAAGCCGATCGCTACGCGGAGTTCGTCCCTGCCGACGAGCTGTTGCCCCTGGCCCAGGCGATCTGCCGCGTGTTCGCGCGCCACGGCGAGAAGAAGGTACGCACCCGCGCCCGACTCAAGTTCCTCGTCGAGAAGCTCGGGCTCGAGCCCTTCCGCGAGCTCGTGGAGGCCGAGCGCGCGATCCTGCCCCCCGACGAGCGCTGGTCCCTGTCGACCCAGGACCTGTCGGTCGACGAAGAGCGTCCAGCCTTCCCCCCGCGACCCGCCACGGAGGGCCTCGAGGGTTCGGTGAAGCGCTGGGCGCGTCACAACGTCCAGCCCCAACGTCAGGCGGGCTACGCGGCCGCGACCATTCGCCTGCCCCTCGGGGATCTGTCGTCCGCCCAGGCCCGCGGGCTCGCCGTGGTCCTCCGGCAGTTCACCGGCGACACCCTGCGCGCGACCGTGGAGCAGAACCTCCTCCTGCGCTGGATCCCCGAGGCATCACTGCCCGAACTCCACGCCGCCCTTCGCGAGCTGAAGCTCCACGCCTGGGCCGCGGGCACCCTGGCCGACATCACCGCGTGCCCCGGCACCGACACTTGCAAGCTCGGCATCTCGGCGTCGCGCGGGCTCGCGGGCGAGCTCGAGTCACGCATCCTCGCCCGGCTCGACAGCCTGCACCCCGACGCCCGCGCCCTTCGGATCAAGGTCAGCGGCTGCTTCAACAGCTGCGGGCAGCACCACGTGGCCGACATCGGCTTCCTGGGGGTCAACCGGAGCGCGGGACAGCGCCGCGTGCCTCACTTCCAGCTCGTGGTCGGCGGGCGGTGGCGCGACAACGGCGGCGCGTTCGGCATGCGGATCGCCGCCTACCCCGCCAAGCGGATCCCCGAGGTCGTCGACGAGCTCGTCGCGACCTGGCTCGCCGAACGCGAGCCCGACGAGCCCTTTCAGGACTACATCACGCGGGTGGGCCGGGCCCGGGTCAAGACCGTTCTCGACCCGCTGACCACCATCCCCTCCTACGAGGAGGACCCGTCTTTCTACACGGACTGGGGCGACGCCCGCGAGTACACGATCGGGGACAAAGGCATCGGCGAGTGTGCCGGGGAGCTCGTCAGCGCGACGTCGTTCGGACTGCAGGACGCGGAGCGGCGGATCTTCGAGGGCCAGCTCGCGGTGGAGCGCGGCGAGGCCGTGGCCGCTGCCCGGGCCGCCTACGAGGCGATGGTCTCGGCCGCACGCACGCTCGTCCGGATCAAGGAGCCTGACGTGGGCACCGATCCGAACGGGATCGTCGACCGGTTCGAGGCGCTCTTCCACGACACCAGGGTGTTCTGGGACCCCTTCGCAGGCGGCAAGTTCGCCCGGTACCTGCTCGCGACCCACGCCGACCCGCCAGGTGACGTCTCGGAGGCGGTGGCGCGTCGGCACCTCGACGAGGCGGGCCTCTTCGTCGAGGCGGCCCACGCGTGCTTCATCCGTCTGCAGGACACCCCGGCTGTGCAGGAGGCCTCGTGAACGTCGAGCTCGGATCGGTCAACGGGGATCTGATGCGCGTCATCGAGCTCCTCCACGGGTTCATCCGCGATGATGTCGTGCCCGAGATCATCCCCGTCGACGTCGCCGATTACCGTCACCTCGCCGACGAGCCGCGCGTGCTGCTCGTGGGGCACCGAGCGCTCTTCGCGGTGACGCGGAGCGCATCGGGGGTGTCCGTGTCGTACCGCCACCGACGCGACCCCCTGGACGACGAGGAGGCCCGCGCCGTGCTGAATCGGGTGGCCGAGCGTCTCGGCGCGGGGCTCGGGTAGCCGACCACGGTAGGGAGTAGCCATGAGCAGGGACATCGGGCCCCCTCGCCGGGGCTTCGTGGCGGACGCACTGAAGGCAGCCCAGAGCGACAGCGACCGGGAGGCCCCGACGTTCTTCGTCAACCGGCAGTCGGCGGTGCCGCTGCACGTGCAGATCAAGGAGCAGATCCGCTATGCCGTGACGTCCGGCGACCTCGAGCCCGGCGAGCCCCTGCCCTCGATCCGCGAGCTCACCGCGCAGCTCGGGGTGCACCGCAACACCGTCCATCGCGTGTACATGGAGCTCCAGGCGCTCGGGGTGCTCGTGTCGCGGCCGGGGGTGGGGGTGTTCGTCAACGAGGCGCTGGCGAGCGCGGTGTCGCCCACCGATCTGGCATTCGTGGACGAACTCGTCGAGCGGTTCTTCGTCGAGGCCCGGCAGGCGGGAATCAACCCGGTGACCCTGTCGCAGCTGGTGAGCCAGCGGGCGCCCGCGCACGACGCGCGGCACCCGTCGATCGCCTTCGTGGAGTGCACGGCGCACCAGTCGGTGGAGTGTGCACGCGACCTCGGCGAGGCGTTCGGTGTCCGCGTGGAGCACCTGCTGCTGGACGACCTGCGACGGCAGCCGTGTCGGGTTCGTCCCGACCTTCGGCACGTCGTGACCAGCTTGTTCCACTACGACGAGGTGCTCGAGTGGGCCTCGGACGAGGACCGCAAGGTGCACGCGGTCACCTACGGGCTGCACCCCGCGACCCAGCGGCAGCTCCGCCAGATCGCGCCAACGGCTCGACTCGGCTTCGTGTGCCACGACGCGAACACCGAGGAGGTCATCGGCAAGCAAGTCGCGGCCCGGGTCCCCGACGGGGTGTTCGTGGGGTGCGCGAACCTCGAGGCGAGGGACTCGGCGCTCGACCTGATCCAGCGCGTCGACACCGTGATGCTGACCGAGCCCGCCGCCGCGTTCTGCATCGAGCACTGTACGCCGGAGCACGAGCTGCTCGAGCTGCACTTCTCGCTGCACCCCGCGTCCGTCGAGAAGGTCCGCCGGGCGGTGCTCTTCGAGGTCTGACCCCCGGTCAGCGACAGGTGACGGCTCCCCAGTCCTCGACGGCCCCGACCAGGCGCCCCTCGACGGCCTCGAGGCCGTCGCCGGCTCGAACGCACGCCGCCCCGGTCCCGTACCCCTCGACCCACGCGAACTGCGCGTAGCTCCGGGCCTCGTTGGCCTCCCGGACGTACCGCACTCTCACCGGCGTCAGCGGCCCCTGCGCCGGGTCCTCGCACACCGGCAGCGCCTCCGGCGGCGCGGGCAGCGCCATCGACGAGCGCGCCTCGTCGAGCCGGTAGCCCCGGAACCACGCAACGCCCTCGGGCGCCCCCAGCATGATCGCCACCAGACCGAACTCCGGGTCGTGCCGGCGGAACCGGTACACCGTCTCCCAGCCCGGCAGGTCGAGGCGGTCGACGATCGCAATGTCCGAGCGCCCTCGGTCTCGGCCGGCAGCCGGCTCGGAGACCGAGGGCGCGTCGTCGAGGTCGACCACCAGCGCGATCCGCCCCTCGCGGTCGCGTCGAGCGAACACCATTCCCAGCCGATCGCCGTGCTGGACCACCTGCTCCAGGGTCGACCCGGGCAGCGGCAGCGGCTCGCCCGACGTCGCCCCGGGCGTGAAGAGGTAGTGGTCACGCGGCGCGATGTCGGAGTCCCGGTCGACGTACCGAGAGCCCTCTCGGGTCCCCACACACTCGACCAGCGCCCACCCACGCGTCAGCTCGATGGGCTCGCAGAGCCGCACATAGCGGGTGTCGTCGACCTCCTCGTAGCCGATGTCCTCGATCGGCACCTCCCCTGTCTCCACCGCGTACGGCCCGGCCTCGTCGACCCCGGTCCAGCGCAAGCGCTCGGTCCCGTCGGAGAGCTCGACACTCAAGGTCGGCTCGGGAGGCAGGGGAGGGTCGGCCCGGTCCTCGTCCTCGCGACACGTCAGCTCGATCGCGTCGCGCCCTGGGCGGGCTCCCGCCTCCGTGCTCTCCACCCACCGCGGCGGCCGACCGTCGTAGGCCTCGACAGACAGCGCCCCCGCGTCACAGGCCCATCCGTCGCACATCAGGAGCCCGTGGTCCGGACTGGCGACGTCCTGGGCGAAGGTGACCAGCCGGGAGGGGTCCCCCTGGGCTCCCGAGTCGAGGGACCTCCAGCGCCGCCCATCGACCGACCGATGCCAGAGCTCGGCCGCCGTGTTCCCCACGGCCACGAGGGTCCGCGACGTGGGAAGCACGCCGAGTCGCGATGCCCCATCGGGGAGCTCGACCTCCACGGGGTCGTAGTCGGGCGGCATCGCCACGACGGCCGGTCTGCCGGACCGTGGCGGGACCACCACCGTCCCGTCCGAGAGGACCTGGGTCATCGTGCCGACGCGGCGGGCCTGACTCTCGTCCGGAAGCTCGACCACGTCGTTGATCGCGGACCCCGGCTCCGCGAGCCGCCAGACCCCGATCGTCGACCCGGATCGCACCAGCGCGACGTCGGGCCCGGCGAGTCGCAGGAACTGCTCGACCGACTCGGGAAGCGGGACCTCGGCCTGTTCCTCCGTGGCCACGTGCTCGAGACAGAGCGCGGCGGGTCGCCCCTCGGGCTCCGGACCGCCACACGGGCCAGGGGTGATCTGCCAGGGCCCTGCCATGGGCTTCCGCGCCGCGCGGGCAAAGCGAACGTGCGTGCCGCAGTCCATCAAGTAGGACTGGCGCGCCTGCAGCATCACCAGTCCGATGCCCACGCCCTGGTACGACCACACCCTCCCGTCGGCGCACTCCTCGACCTTCTCGGTGAGCGGCTCCAGGCCCTGCTCGGAGACCCGATGCCAGCTTCGCAGCGCCCCGGCCCGGCGCAGCGCCACCTCCGCCCCCACCCGGTTCGAGGACGCGAACACCTGTCGACGGGCGATGGGCGAGATGCGCACCAGCTCACTCACGGACTCGTCGACCGCCGCGTACTGCTCCGGCCGCGGCCGAGCGCGGAACCGGGCACGGCCCGGGCGACGTACCGGGACGTCGCCGTCAGACCGCGCCCACGTCTCGCCCCGATCGGTGCTCTCGAGGACCCAGCCCGGACCGACCCGAGCAAGCCAGCGCTCCTCGTCGCCTCCGAAGGCCACCACGGGTTCACCAGGCGCGACCGCGAGCGGTCGGAGAGGACCGTCGCACGGTCCGGCCCACGCCCGCCCGGTGCTGTCGACCACGCCGAGATCGTCGCCCACGGGGTAGGTCCGCCCGTACACGAGGCCCTCGACGAGCACCTCGACGTCGGCGGTGAACGTGGGCGCCCAGGCCACGCCGCCGTCGTACTGAAACACCCAGCCCGACCCGCAGCGCTGGGCGTCGTGGATGACCTGCCCGAGGATCGTCCGCGCCACGATCCCCTCGTCGGTCTCGACGCGGTGCGGGCCCACGATGCGGTGGTCTTCGTCGACGTCCCAGGTCGCCCAATAGGTCCAGTCGTGGTGAGGGCCCAGAACGGCGACCCGGGGGGTCGCGCAACTTGCCAGGGCGACGAGCGCCAGTCCTCGAAAGCTCACGAATCCTCCACGCTCGACGCGTCTCTCAGGAGCCTGTGATCCGCGCGAACAGACGACGCACGAAGAATCTCCGAAACGCGCCGACCACGGGGTGACGGGGCCGCTCGACCTCCCAGGTCCAGGGGTTGAAGAACTGGCCGTGGAAGCCGGGGCCGCCTGGGCGGTCGAGCACGACGCGGAGCGCCTCGTAGGCCATGAGGCAGGCGGTGGTCCACACCATGGGAGCGAACGAGGGACGCGGGCGCCGACCGGCCACCACCTCGACCGCGACGTCGATCTCGAAGTGCTCGGCGCTCGAGGAGTGCACCATCACGTACTCGATCTCCTTCTCCAGGCACTCGCGGAGCTGCGCGTCGGTGATCTGCTCGAAGGGCGTGCCCACGGTGGGGTAGCGGAAGGTGACCTCGGGCCGCGGATCGTGAGCATGAACCACGTAGACACTCGGGAGCGGCGAGGTGAACGCGTCGACCACGGTGCGTCCGTGCTCCTCGGCCTTGCGCATCAGCGCGATCGTGGCGCGCTGATCGTCGGTGCCGTTGATCGCGACGTCGACCTTCGGCAGGACCTCGTCGAGGTGATCGACCCAGTCGGCCCCCACGATGTGCACCTCGCACTCCGGGTTGATGCGAGCGATCGCCTCGGCCGTCGCCTGGGCCTTCTCCTGGCCGATGGTGTCGAGGGTGGCGACCATCTGACGATTGAGGTTGGAGAGCTCGAACTCGTCGACATCGGTGATCGTCAGCTGACCGATCCCCGACCGGACGAGGCAGAGAGCCGCCGATCCCCCCATGCCCCCCACGCCGGTCACCAGCACGTGGGCATCGCGGATCCGCGCCTGCTCCTCGACCGAGACGAACCCGAGGTTGCGGCCGGTGAACGTAGCGTAGTCGAAGGTCGTCACAGGGTCCTCGCAAACGTCTGCACCCGATGCCACGGCTCGAGGCCGAGCGCCCGGACCGGGCACAGGCTGGGTTCGTTGTCGTCGCCGATCCAGGTTCCGCCCGGCTCGCGACTGCCGCGCGGCTGAAGCGCCCGCACCCGCTCCCCGGTACGCGCCCACGCCCGACTATCGCGCCGTGCTCCCGCGCGAAGCGCCCGATCCGGGGTTACCCCTCCGCGCCATGGAACCCTGGACCTGGATCGCACTCGGGGCATCGGGGCTGGTACTCGCCGCCCCCCTGCTCCTCTGGCTCTACTCCCGCACCTTGCCGCGGCCCGACCGATCGTTCCTCGGGTTCCGCAATCGGCTCGCCTCGGTCGTCGAGTCTCGGCTCGGCGGCTACCGACACCGCCACGTGGTGCCCGATCCCACGCTCCCGGAGCGGGTGGTCGACCCGTTGCGGGTCGCGATCGTGGGCGGAGGGCTCGCCGGCGTCGGGGCGGCCACG
Organism: uncultured Enterobacteriaceae bacterium; assembly: GCA_964655065.1. GTDB lineage: Bacteria > Myxococcota_A > UBA796 > UBA796 > DRPG01. The sequence goes on from CAZZLC010000017.1 coordinate 46,127, forward strand.
ACGCTGGCCGAGCGCAACGCCGACGTCGTCATCTTCGAGAAGAACCCGTACTTCGGCGGCAAGATCGCCGCGTGGGAGGACGTGACCTCCGATGGCTCCACCCAGAAGGTGGCCCACGGGTTCCACGCGTTCTTCCGAAACTACTACAACCTCAACGACTTCCTGCGTCGCATCGGGATCCATCGGAACTTCACCTCGCTCGACGACTACATGGTGCTGTCCGCCGACGGTCGTCTCCACAGCTACAAGGACGTCGACACCACGCCGGTGCTCAACCTCGTGTCCCTCGCTGATCAGGGCGTGTTTCGCTGGTCCGAGATCCTGTTCTCGCAGGCGATCCACGAGATGGACCGGTTCCTCCTTTACGACGAGGCGACGACCTTCGAGCAGCTCGACCACGTGTCGTTCGATCGGTTCGCCGAGCGGGCAGAGCTCCCGAAGTCCCTGATGCTGTCGTTCAACAGCTTCTCGCGCGCCTTCTTCGCCGACCCGGACCGGCTGTCCACCGCGGAGCTCGTCAAGAGCTTCCACTTCTACTACCTGTCGCAGGACGCCGGGCTCATCTACGACCTCCCCGACGACTGGTACGGCGACTCCCTCATCGAGCCCCTCGTCGCCCACCTCGAGCGGTACGGCGTCGACATCCGGCTCGCCACGCCGGTGACCAGCATCGAGCGCCCCGACGGCGGCCCCCGCTTCGTGGTCAACGGCGAACCCTTCGACGCCCTGGTCATCGCCTCCGACGTCGTGGGCACCGCCAAGCTCGCCGCCGGCGCCTGGCTCGACGACGTCCCCGAGACCGCCCGGAAGCTCCGCGCCCTGAAGGCTGGTCAGCGCTACGCGGTGCTCCGGATGTGGCTCGGCGGAGACCTGCGACGAGACGTCGCGAGCTACCTCGTGGTCGACCGACAGCGCACGCTCGACGCCGTCGCGCTGCTGCACCGCTTCGAGCGCACGTTCGAGACCTGGGCCGGGGAGACCGGCGGCTCGGTCGTCGAGCTGCACTGCTACGCGCTTCCCGACGACATGCCCGACGAGGAGGTTCGCGACAGCCTGGTCTCCGAGTTCCACCGGTTCTTCCCCGAGGCGTCGGCTCACGAGATCGTCACGGAGCACCTGCAGATCCGCGCAGACTTTCCCGCCTTCCACATCGGGATGCACGCGGACCGCCCCACGACCGAGACCGAGCTCCCGGGGCTCGTGGTCGCCGGGGACTGGGTGCGCCTGCCCTTCCCCGCCACGCTGATGGAGGGCGCCTTCACGAGCGGCGTGCTGGCGGCGAACGCGCTGCTTCGCGAGCGTGGCGTCCAGCAGGCCCCCGTCGACCGAGTTCCTACGCAGGGCGTCATGGTCGGGCTACCGGAGCCTCCGGGAAAACGGAGGGTCAGCTTCGACTGATCCGCGAGAGGAGGGCACGTGGCTTGGTTCTTTGGTTGGCTGGCCGTCGGCATGGGGCTCGGCGGGACGTGCGGGTACCTCGACCCGCTGGGCGCATCGGGGTCGATGCCGTTGATGGTCACAGCCGCGATCGGCGCGATCACGAACGCGGCAGCGGTAGGGCTCATGTACCAGAGCCTCCCTCCGGACCCGGGGCGGCGACTCTGGATCGCCGGAGTCGCGGGCGCGTTGCTCGCGCTCGTGCTGGTCGGCGTCAACTGGTACGCGGGCAACAGCGTGGCCGCCGGGGTGTGTCGCGCCGACGTGGGATTCGTCACCGGAGTCGCCTTCACCTGGGTGCCCATCGGCAGCATCGTGGGCTTCGGACTCGGCATCGTGGGACTGGGCGTGGTCGGGACCTACGGGCTCACCCCGGACCAGACCACCTACCTCGACGACCAGGGGCTCACTCGCGACGGAGTGACCATGGGCACGCTCATCCTCGGCATCGTCACCGTGGTGGTCGCGATGGTCTGGGGCCGGACCTTCCCGCAGCGACGGTGACCTCGTGCCGGGGGGGCGGTCCATCTGCGCCACCGGGGCACCGCCTGGGGTAGACTCGACGGTCCCGGCTCAGAGGACCCGATGACCGCGTCGCCCCTCCTCGTGTTCACCGACGCTGCGATGGCGCTCCACGACCCCGGCCCCGGCTTCCCCGAGCGCGCAGCTCGGTTGGTCGCGGCTCAGCGAGCGATCGCCGGCCGGCCCGACGTCGAGATCCACCGACCCGCGCCCATCGACCGCGAGCAGCTGGTCGCCGTGCACGACCCTGCCTACGTCGACGCGCTGCTCGGCGCGGCGGGGCAGGCCTTCGCGATCGACGTCGAGACCCGCGGCGGCCCGGACTCGGTCGAAGCGATCCGTCTTGCCGCCGGTGCCGCCCGCGAGGCCGCCCTCGCCGCGGTCGACGGCTCACCGGCCTTCGCGCTGGTCCGTCCCCCCGGCCACCACGCCACCCGCGGCAACGGGATGGGCTTCTGCTTCGTGAACAACGTGGTGATCGGGGCCCACGCCGCGCGTCGGGAACGGGGGATCCGCCGCATCCTCGTCGTCGACTGGGACGTCCACCACGGCAACGGCACCGAAGACCTGGTCCGCGGCGACGACGACATCCTCTTCTTCAGCTGTCACCAGGGAGGAGGCGGCTTCTACCCAGGCACGGGACTCCGCTCGCAGGGCAATGCGCTCAACGTGCCGCTCGACCCTGGCGCCGGCGACGCCGAGATGCTGCAGGCCTTCCAGAGCGTCCTTCGCCCCGCCGTCGACGCCTTCGAGCCCGAGCTCGTGCTGGTCTCCGCCGGCTTCGACGCCCACGCCGACGACGCGCTCGCGGGAATGCAGATGACGGTGGAGGGCTTCGCGACGCTGTGCCAGGAGGTGCGTGACATCGCCGACACCTACGCGGAAGGCCGGATCGCGCTGACGCTCGAGGGCGGCTACGACCTCGACGCGCTGACGGCGTGCGTCGGTGCCTGCGTCGACGTCCTGACCGCCTGAACGTGGGCTGGCTCGCCGCGTGCACCGCCGTCGCCTTGGGACCCGGGCCCTGCTGGACCGGCCTCTCGGGGGGCGGTCCGGACCGAGGCTGGCAGCTCGCCCCCACCGCGGATGTGGGCTGGCCGGTGATCCGGGCGGGGGTGCAGGGCGCGGCACGGCGTCGCTTCGGCTCCGAGCGCGGCGGACTGGCGCTCACCGCCCAGGCTGCGCTGCACGGTGGCGCGCGCGACCTCGGAGTACCGGGAGCCCGCCTCCAGGCCATCGGCCAGATCGGGGTCACGGCCTCGCTGGGGCCCGTCGACGTCGGCTATCAGCCCCTGGTCTACGTCGACACCGTCGGCACCTCGCAGACGAGCGCGGCGATCACGATCGGCATCCGAGGACGTCGCGCCGACTTCACCTTCCGGTTCGAGAACGACTACCTGACGCCCCGGAGCCGCGACGAGTTCCGCACCGCCGCGGTCGAGGCCTGGCTCGTCACCCCGCGGGGGCTCGGCGCGGGGGTCCAGCTGCAGCTCTGGACCGCCTCCACCCCCGACGAACGCCTCGACTACCCGGAGCCCTACGACCTTCGCGGGCGTCCCGGGTTCGGCTACTCCCACGGGCTCGCGTGCGCCGCCGTCGCCGTCGGTCCCGTCCAGGTCTGCGTCGGCGTCGACGCCGAGGCGGTACGCGACGTCCTGCAGAACCGATTCGTGCATCGGATCATCGACGACGGCGTGGTTCCGGTCCTCGATCGGCCCGTCCAGCCCGCGGTTCGCGTGTCGGTGAACCGCGGACGGGCCGTCTACTGATTCCAGCGGACCACAATCGCTCGTCTGCGGTGTCATGATCCCGTGCGGGAGGCCCGTTGGCTGACGACCAGGAAGACACGCTCGCAAAGCCCCCTCGCCTCGGGGTCGGCGCCGTGGGCGCGACCCTCGCGCTGATCGCCCTCGTGGGCACGGCGGTCGCGGGGACGCTCGCGTGGCGCAATCAGATCGACACGGTGTCGACGGCGCGGGCCATGGCGGAGCTCCAGACGCGCTGGTCGCTCGCCCAGCGGGAGCTCGATGCGACGAACGCCGAGCTGTCGGCCACCACCACGGAGCTCCAGGGGCTCCGGGCGTCCGCGAACGCCCGCGAGGACGCCGAGCGTCGCACGGAGGAAGAGCTCACCGAGCTCCGCGACCAGGTGGCCCAGCTCGAGCGTCAGATCGCGGTCCTGCGACGGCAGCTCGCCGAAGGCGCCGAAGAGCGCGTGAGCCCCGACGTGGCCGCCGCTCCGCCCGCCGAGGAGGCCCCTCCCGCCGAGGAGACCGATCCTGCCGAGGAAGCTACTCCCGCCGAAGAGGACGCCCCGATCGTGGTCATCGAGCCGGATCCCGCCGAGCCCCCGGCGGTGACGCTGGTGCCGCCGCGGGCCTTCGTGTTCCCGGGGCCCGACCCCGCGGCGCGCCCCTCCGACCCCGAGGACGAGGGCCCTGCATCCGCGTTCCTCCTCCCCTCTCCGGCGCCCCGTCCCCCCACCGCCACCCTGCAGCCTCCGGAACGCCCGTGATGCCCGTGCCCGACTCGTTGACCTCGCTCGGCCTGACCGCGCATCCCGAGGGAGGCTGGTACCGCGAGACCTGGCGATCCGAGCGTTGCAGCGTCATCGACTTTGCGCTCGCGCCCGGCACGTTCAGCGCCTGGCACCGCGTCCGGGGCTCCGACGAGGTGTGGACGCACGTCCGCGGCGTCACCCTGGCGCTGCACGTCATCCACCCCGACGGGCGCTACCAGCGCGTGGAGCTCGACGGGCAGCACCCCAGCGCGGTCGTCCCCGCCGATGCCTGGCAGGCCGCGGAGCCCCTCGACGGCGACGCCGACCACGTCCTCGTGACGTGCACCGTCAGCCCGCCCTTCGACTTCGACCGGTTCGATCTCGCCGACGCCTCGCTCGCCGAGACCCTGCCCCGGCACGCCGCCATCGTGACCCGTCTGATCCGCTGACCTACGCGGTGTGGAGGGCCCGCGGGAGGTGCTCGCGGTCGTTGAAGCGGTCCAGCGAGAAGATCTCGCCCGTGCTCATGCGGCGGGACCGCAGGACCACGATGCCCGCGTGGCCGAGTCGGAACCGCTCCCACGACCAGGGGACCGGCTCGAGCCCCAGGAGGTGCCCGAGCGACGCCGCCGAGGTCCCCGCGTGGGAGACGACGACGATCCGCTGTCCGTCCGGGAGTCCGCTCCAGTGGGGCGCCGTGTCCGCGCGCTGGCCGCCCGCCCTCGTGATCTCGTCGTTCCAGCCGTCCCCGATCCGCCGGGTGAAGTCACGGAGGTCCTCACCGTCCGGAAGCCCCTCCCACCACTGCTCGGCCGGGCGACCCCGCGCGCCCGAGAGTCGCTCGCGGATCTCGGCACGCGTCATCCCCTCGAGGTTCGCGGGCTGGGCCTCGAGCAACCAGTCGAGCGTGCGCCAGGACGACCCGAGCACCTCCACCAGCGGCGCCGCGGTCTGCTGGGCCCGGATCGCGGGCGAGATCCAGATCTCGTCCACCGGCTTCCACGTCCTCGCCCAGTCCGCCAGACGCTCGGCCTGGACCTCGCCCCGTTCGGTGAGCACCGGATCCATCCGGTGCCGGCCTTCGGGCATCCAGTCCGGCTCGGCGTGACGCACCAGACAGACATCCATGCAACCTCCCCGGCCCTCCAACCCGCCTACCGCGGCGTCCACTCCATTGCGGTGAGCCGCCAGCTGTTGAAGCCGTGGTTGTGGACGTGGAAGCCGATCGAGGCTGCATCGTCGACTCCGCGAGGGAGGGTGACGTCGAAGGGATGGATGTCGGCCGGGGTGGGGATGGCGACGAACGTCTCCCAGACCACCGCATCACCGACGAGGACCGCCACGTGGGCCTCCGCGGGCTCGCTGGCATCGAGATCCTCGTGCCACACCGTGCCGGTCAGGCGATCGCCACGCCGGAGCAGCACGCCGAGGGGCTGCGCGAAGCCGCCGTAGCGGCAGGCTCCGGTCTGGACCTCGAACGTGCCGTCCTCCTCGCCCCAGGTGGACACGGGGCAGAACACGTCGTCGGGCCGATGGTCGGCCAGCGGATCCTCGTCGCCTGGAACCACCGCCCAGGCCGTCGGATCGTCGAGCCGGGCCGGAAGTCGATCCTCGGCGACGCACGCGAGCAGCCAGAGGATCATCGCTCGGTGACGTACAAGGTCGAGAGGCACATCTCGTCGGTCGTGCCCTCTCCCCAGGACACGTCGCGCGGCTCGAGCGGTTCGCCGTCGACGATCGCCTGGTTCTCGGCCGAGTTGTCCCACGTGCACGACAGCCGGACGGTGTCGTCGACGGCCAGCGGCACCGGCTCGGCGAGGTCGTAGTTGCCCTGCCAGCCGAAGTCCCAGTCGTCGATGGCGAGCAGGCAGCTCTCCGACCCATCGGCGGCGGTGACCGAGATCTCCCCCGCACGGCCGAGCTGGTGGAGGTGCAGCCCCACGCTGTGCACCAACAGTTCGGCGTCCGGCGCGAGCCCGAGGCGATCCCGGGTGCTCGCGAGGATGATGCCGTTGCCCCCGCTCTCGGTCGAGAGCGTGACCTCGGACTCGCCGGCCGGGATGGTCATGGCTCCGCCGAGCAGCTCCACCCCCGTGACCCAGCCGAGATCGGTGAAGGGCACGAGGACCGCAGGCTTCTCCACCTCGTCGGCGAGCATGAGCGCGACGGAGGACCGATCGGCGACCGGGGTAGCGGAGAGCGTGTTGTAGTGCATCTGCACCACGAGCTGGTCGCCAGGGTTCAGCCGCACGCCCGTGCCTTCGGGGAAGGGGTTGCTCGGGGTGCCGGGGACCCAGCTACCGAGCCACTGCGCGCCGATGCCCGCGATGGCGGGCGGCGGCTCGAGGTCGTCGGGCAGCTCCCCCTGGGCGAGCTGGGCGAGCAGCGCCGGCGAGAGCGTCGACAACCACTCGCGGAGCCCCTCGAAGTCGGCGCTCGCCCCGGTCGGCCCACCGAAGCAGGTGTAGCCGGGTCCTGCCTCGGCCTCGTCGAACTGCTGGTAGAGCTCGAGTTGCTCGGCGGGGGCCACGAAGACGATGGTGTGGTGGACGATCGACTCCTGATCGGGGAACACCCGGAGCCCGGTGACCCAGGTGGGCTCGGTCAGGCCAGGGTCGACGAGCTGGCACCGGTAGTCGTCGGGCTCGGTCACCGGGGTGTAGGGCTCGGGCAGGGCCAGGGTGAGGTCGGCGCGGAAGGTGTCCTCGGGCGGCGACTCGACTGGCGGGGCGTCCTCCGGGTCCCCCTCGGGCATGCCGCCGTCGAGCCAAGCGAGGAGCGTCTCGCGCTCGGCTTCGGTCAGGTCGAAGTTGCCCACGTAGTCGGCGCACTCGTCGACGGGCTTCCACGGCGGCATGGAGCCCGACCGGACGGCCCCCTCGACGGCCACCGCGAAGGTCGTGACCTCCTCGTAGGTGGTCAGGGCGAAGGGCGCGAACGCCCCCTCCTGGTGGCAGGACGCGCAGCGCTGCTGCACGATCGGCGACACGTCGGCGTGCCAGGTGAGCGAGGTGGTGGTCTCGGACGCGGACCCACCGCAGCCGAGGAATCCGAGCGCCAGGGACAGTCTGATCATCCTTCCTCCCGGGTCCCAGCCTAGGTGGCGCACGTGGAGCGGATATGGAGCCTGTCTTCCCGGAGGTGCCCGTGCTCCTGGCCACCGAGCCCACGCTTCCCCACCTCGGCCACGCGCTGGCGTCGATCCCCGGCTTCGGCGCCCACGACATCAGCGCCGCGACGGTCATCGACGTGGACGAGCACCCGATTCTCTGTGCAGTCTCCGACGAGGGACGCATCGTGGCGTTCGTTCCCCTCGAGCCGGACGCCGACCTCGATCCCGTCGGGTTCGACCTCGGTACCGAGGTGGGGGGCCTCGACGACAAGGAGATCGACCTCGAGGGCATCACCGTCCACGACGGCAGTGTGGTGGTGATCGGCTCGCTGTCGCTCAAGCGGAGCAAGGTGAAGCCGGACCACGGCCTCGACGACGCGCTCGAGCGGCTCGGCAAGATCCGCCGGGCGTCGGGAGGAAAGCGGACGCACAGCGACCATGCCTACCGGCTGCGCCCGCGCCTCGAGGGCGGCAAGCTCGTCGTCGACTACCTCGAGCGCACCGAGGTCCGCTCCCGCCTCGCCTCCCTGCCCCTGCTCGCACCGCACGCGGAGATCCCGAGCAAGGACAACGGGCTCGACGCCGAGGGGCTCGCGTGGCACCGAGGCGCGATGTTCGTCGGTCTGCGGGGCCCCGTACTCCGCGGGCAGGCACTCTTGGTGCGAGCCACCGCCGACTTCCGGTCGCCCGCTCTCGTGCCGCTCGACCTCGACGGATGGGGGATTCGCGCGCTGGCGTCCGGCGATTCGGGGGAGCTGTGGGTGGTGAGCGGCCCCACCATGGAGCACGTCGGTCCGTTCGTGCTGTGGCGGGCGGATCTCGACGCGGCCCCGCGACCCACCGCCGAACGGATCGGGGAGATCGAGGTGCCCCACGCCGGCAAGATCGAGACCGTGTTCCGCTGGCGAGGTCACCTGCGCGTCCTCGCGGATGGTGAGCACGGTGGGGACCCCCGCACGGTCGAGATCGTGGAGCCGTTCTGCCCGCCCCGATGACGCATCCGGTACCCTCCCGCTGGAGGAGCCATGCACCAGATCTGGATTGGCGCGATCGTCGCGCTTCTCGCCGGCTGCACCGAAGAGGGCGGGCCCATCGAGGGTCCCGAGGAACCCGAGCCGATGGTGGACCGCTTCACGAGCGGCGAGCGCCTCGTGATCGCTCACCGAGGCGGGCGGGGGATTGGCCCCGACCACACGATCGAGACGTTTCAGGCGGGGCTCGACCTCGGTGCCGACGTGCTGGAGCTCGACGTGGCCTCGACGGCCGACGGCGAGATCGTGGTCATCCACGACCTCACCGTGGACCGCACCACCGAAGGCACCGGTCGGGTCATCGACTTCACCCTCGCCGAGCTGCAGCAGCTCGACGCCGGCTACACCTGGAGCCCGGACGGCGGCCAGACCTTCCCCTTCCGGGGACAGGGCCAAGTGGTGCCGACCATGCGCGAGGTCTTCGAGACGTTCCCCGACGAGTGGTACGTCATCGAGATCAAGCAGGCCGACCCGCCCATGGTCCAGCCCTTCCTCGAGATCATCGAGGAGTTCGGGCTGCAGGACCGCACCATCGTGGCCAGCTTCTCCGACGAGGTGATCCAGGAGGTCCGCACCTCCGATCTGGGCGTGCGCACCAGCTTCGGCGAGGGTGAGGCCACGAACTTCGTCCTCATCGACCTGGCGACGCTCGACACCTACGAGCCCCCGGCCGAGCTCCTGCAGCTCCCGCCGTCGTCTTCGGGCATCCCGGTGCTCACCGACGTCGTCGTCGAGCGGGCGGAGCGCTTCGGGCTGCCCATCCACGCCTGGACCATCAACGAGCGCGAGCAGATGGACGAGCTCCTGGAGCTCGGGGTGGTCGGGCTGATCACCGACTGGCCGGACCGCGCCCGCGCGGCCATCGACGCGCTGTAGCGGTCGCGCTCACTCGGGGTCGTGGCCGTAGAGTCGCAGCGTGCCCTGGCGCAGGTCGATGCGGACGTCGACGGCACCGCTGCCGACCTGCCCCCGCAGGTAGTCGTCGGTGCCGAACCACTCGTCGAAGAGCAGCCCCGTGACCTCGGCCCGCGCCCCCTCGGAGAGCACCGCCTCGAGCCGGACCTCCGCGTCTCGTGGAAACGAGAGCTCGAGGTCACCCGTGACGTCGAGGACCCAGGTGTCACCCGGCACGGGGTCTCCCGCGAGCGTCGCCCCGCCGCGGGACGCCACGAGCCTGCGGTCACCAGCGCCGCCCGCGACCTCCACGCGAGCGGCCTCGACCTCGTGGTCGCCGGTGAGCCCGTCGAGGCGGACCACGCCGTCGGGCACCGCAGCCGCGACGGAGAGCGCGGAGGGACCCGACACGGTCAGCTCGGCGCGGACCTCCCTGTCGGCGGCCGGGCCCGCGAGCCGCAGCGTGTCCAGGACGACCTCGGCAGACACGCTGGCTTCGTCGAGCCGGCGCTGGGCCCGCCGACCCTCGGCGGTGAGGTCCCCCGTGACGGTGAGCACGTCCTCGTCGCCGCCCGCCACCGAGAGGTCGCCGAGGGGGACCCGGGCGTCGAGCCGGGCGACGCCGGTGGCGTCGAGCTCCTGGCCAAACGACCCCGTCGCCGTCCCACATCCCGTCACCAAGACGAAGCTCCAGGTTCCGCGCACGCCCCCTCCAGGTCGCTTCCCCGGCGAGTGGAACACGTCGCCTCCGTGAAGCCCATACTCGAGCGTCCAATGGCGAACCTGCACGATCTGTCGCTTGGCGCGTTCGAGATTGATGCCACCGCGCGAACGGCTTATTTCCCGGCTCGATCAAGCACGGAGGTCCGCGTGGACGACCTTGAATCGAGCCTCGCGACCCTGGAGGCGCTCCCTCGCGAGGAAGTCCCCCAGGCCCTCGCCGCCGTCGCGAGCGACGCGCCCGACGCCTGGCTCAACGGTAATGCGCCCGGCCGGCTCGTCTCCCTGCTCGTCGACGTCATCCACAAGGGGCTCGGTAGCGGCAAGGACCGGCTCCTCATCGGCGAGTTCCTCGGCCGGCTCGGCGACCCGCGGCTCCACCTGCCCGAACAATCCGAGTACTGGGTGCGCGTCCCCTACGAAGGCAGCACCGTGGTCATCGGCAAGTACGCGGTGACGAACCAGGAGTTCCGGTCCTGGGTGGATGCCGGCGGCTACGACGACCGCGCCGCCTGGTCCGACGAGGGGTGGGCGTGGCGCGAGAAGTGCCCCGATCCCTGGCCGGTCAGCGCGGAGCAACCCGATGCCGAGGCCTTCGTGATCGCCAACCAGCCCGTGGTGGGGGTCACCTTCTGGGAGGCCGAGGCCTACGCTACGGCCCACGGCGCCCGCCTCCCCCGCGAAGACGAGCGCATCTGGGTGGTCCGCGGGGCCGAGAAGCGGCCCTATCCCTGGGGCAGCCCCTTCCGCGAAGGCGACGCCAACACGCAGGAGGAGGTCCTCGGGCGGCCGTGCGCCGTCGGCCTCTACGTGAAGGACCGCACGCCCGAGGGCGTCTACGACCTCGCCGGCAACGTCGCCGAGTGGACCTGCGACCCCGACCCCGCGGGGGGGCGTCGACTCGTCCACCCGGGTAGCTGGGACCAGCCGTCGATGGCGGCCTGGGCCAAGGCCAAGGAGTACCGCCCCGCCGACGATCGTGGCGCGGGTCTCGGCTTCCGGCTCAGCCGGGACGACTGACCCGCCATCCGTGGCGGTTATCTTCCCCCATGGCGCGGACCGACCCCATCCGCCGCGCGCTCGAGGCGCGGCTCGAGCTCCTGCCGACGGCAGCGGCGGCGACGGTACGCGAAGCCCTCGGCGAGCCCGAACGAACCCCGTGGCTCCAGCTCGTGCTGGCGGTACTCGCCCGCGTCGACCCCGCCCGGGTCGTGGAGATCGGCCCCGCGCAGCTGCGCCTCGAGCCCGACCTCACCATCGAGCTGATCGACGGCACCCCTGATCCGATCGCCGACGAGGTCGTCGCCGGGCTCGACCGGGTGTTCGGAGGCGACGCCTGGCTGCTCCGGCTGCGGCGTTCGCTGCCCGGCGACCTCGATCTCGCCCCCATCCGGCAGTCTCTGCGGCTGTGGCTCACCGCGCGCACGACGTCGCGGGTGCCGCCGTCCACCGTCACCTACGACCACTCCGACGTCTCGCTCGAGTTCACGCGGCTCGACGGTTTCGGAGGCGGTCACTGCCTGACCCTGGGCCCTCGTGCCGAGCCCCCGCTCGAGGCGCTCGACCGAGGCTCGGCTTCCGTCCTCGCCGTGCGCTCGGGCCATCGGTTCTCGCGCCACGCCGTGCAGGTGGCCCTGTACGGCCGCGCAACCGTCACGAGGAGCGTCTCGGGGCCCGAGCCCGTCCACGAGTCGGAGCTCCCCCGGGGCGGCTGGTTCGCAGAGCACGACCAGGTCGCCGAGGTGTGGTGGATCGACCCCCATCCCGCGCCTCTCGGCACCCTGTGGCGGTGCACCAGCCCCTGGACGACCTCCTCGCCGGACGTGGTGGCCGCCGACCGTACCTGCCGGGCGACGGCCGACGGGCACCGGGTGAGGCTGCAGTGGAAACGCGAGGGGGAGCGCTGATGGTGCCGGTGCCGCATCCGGTGGGGACAGGGTGGATCGAGGTCATCACGGGCTGCATGTTCTCGGGCAAGACCGAGGAGCTCATTCGTCGGCTGAACCGCGCTCGCTACGCGACGCCCCGGGTGCTGGTGTTCAAGCCCGCGATCGACGATCGCTTCGCGGTCGAGCACGTCGTCTCGCACTCGTCGCTGCGCTACCCGTCCGTCCCCATCGACACGGCCCCCCAGATCCTCCGGCTCGTCGGCGAGGCCACGGTGGTGGGCATCGACGAAGCACAGTTCTTTGACGAATCGCTCGTCGACGTCGCCGAGCACCTCGCCTCCGAAGGCCGCCGCGTCATCGTGGCGGGGCTCGACCAGGACTACCAGGGCCGGCCCTTCGGTCCGATGCCTGGCCTCATGACGGTGGCCGAGTACGTCAGCAAGATGCTCGCCGTCTGCATGGTGTGTGGCGCGCCCGCGAACCGGTCCCAGCGGCTCGTCGACCACTCGAACCAGGTGTTCATCGGCGCCACCGAGTCCTACGAGGCGCGCTGTCGGCGCCACTGGGACCCCCACAACTTCGAACCCGAGCAGCCGTCGCTCCCGCTGGCGGCTGACGGCGGAGGCGAGCGCTGACCATAAGGAGGTACGGAGGGCGAGCAACGGCTATGTGGCCGCGACGTCGGGGAGGTTCGATGCGAATGGGGTGGCTCGTCGTGTTGACGGCGTGCACGCGCGTGAGCGAGGCCGAGTTCGTGCCGGTCTACGTCGACGTCTACTGCGAGCGCTTCTTCGAGTGTGCCGACGGGGCGCTCCTCACGTTCGAGGGCCTCGACGACGAGGAGGACTGCCGCTCGGTGATCGGGCCCCAGGTGGCGGAGCGCTCCGACGACTGCGATCTCGAGGATCGGCTCGCCCAGGACTGCATCGACGAACTGCAGGTCGTGACCTGCCCTGGCGAGGGAACGCTGTTCAGCGACGTCGTCCCGGTCGTCTGCGACGACGTCTGGGCCGAGTGCGAGGAAGGATGACGATGACGATGCTGCTGCTCACCACGCTCTTCGCGACCACGGCGGGGGCCACCCCGCGCGCGTCGAGCAGCACGACCGACTCCGACGGTCGCCCCCACCCTGCCGACCATGCCTTCGACGGACTGCTGTCGACCGCCTGGGCCGAAGGGGCGTCGGGTGATGGCGCCGGCGAGTGGATCGAGGTGCGCTTCGACCAGCGCATCGACGTCACGTCCGTCTCGATCTGGCCGGGCTGGCTCGGCGGGCGCGACCGCGAGATCCGGGAGTACGGGCGTCCCCGCGCCGTCACGGTGACCTTCGACACCGCCACCGAGAAGGTCGAGGCCCGCGACGTGCTGCTCGACCCTGCCGAGGCGGGACCCCTCCGCCACGACATCCCGGTCGACGCGCCCGGCGCCCGCTCGATGCGCATCACCATCGACGACCCGTACGGGGGTGGCATCCGCTCCGACACCTACATCGCGGAGATCGCGGTGAACTTCACGGGCGGCGCGCTGCCCGGCGCGGTCTGGAGCACGCGCTCCTGGACGAAGAGCGCCACCATGAGCGCGGAGCGGCACCGCAGCGCCGTGGACGCGCTGGGCGAGAAGATCACGAGCGAGCAGTTCGGCGACCGCGACAGCCTCGACCAGCTCCTCGACTGGGCCTCCGACGGCGCCCCCTACGTGCGCCAGCGCGTACGCACGCGGGTGCCCGCAGGATTCCGTGTCCAGGCGCTGCCCCCCGACGCAGCCGCGATCGAGGCCCTCCTCAAGCTCAAGGACCCGAACGCGGTGGGGGCCATCGAGCGCGCCGCGCTGCGGGTCGCCGGTCGGCCGGCCGAGCTCCTCCACCGGCGCGCCCGACTGCTCGAGGCCTACGGCGACGTGCGCGGCGGGGGCGCCCGGGTCGTCGAGCCGTGGGGCCAGTCCGGCTTCGCACCTGGCGCGCTGCGGTCCTTTGGTGAGCCGCTCAACCTCGCGCTCGACCCGCGCATCGGCGTGGTGGTGGCCGATGTGGCCAACCATCGCGTCCAGCGCTTTGCCTTCGCGGACGGCCGCGTGGATCGGGTGTTCGGCTCCAAGGAGCCCGGGCTGTCGGAGAGCTGGTTCTCCGAGACCCGGGACCCCTACGCCGCCGGGTCGGCTCCCAGCGCGGAGCCTGGCCGGTTCATCCTTCCGGTCGACGTCGCCACCCGCCCGAAGCGGCAGGGGGCGGAGATCCTGGTGCTCGACCAGGGCCGCGAGACCGAGGGCACGGGCAGCTGGGGCCGCATCACCCACCTCGACAGCGAAGGGAACGTGCTCTTCACGCAGCCTCTCGGCTTCGACTCGCCGATCGACGGCGACATCGGCGGGGCCGGTCACCTCGTGGCGACCGGCGGCTGGGTCGCTGCCATCTGGGGTGATGCCGGCGTCGTCTACAAGACCAAGCCGGGGGCCTGGGTCGAGACCGCGCGCTTCGAGATCTCGGACGGAGTGCCGCGCGGGGCGGTCAAGTGGGGCGGTCGGCTCGCCCTCGTGTTCGGTACCGACGTGATCCTCTACGGTCGCGACGGCTTCCGGTTCGGCAAGGTCGAGGGGCTCGACTTCCTCTCCGGCGTCGAGAACTGGGACGTCACCCTCGACGACAAGGGCAAGCTGTGGGCGGTGCTCGACCGGGGCGACGTGGTCGAGTTCACGAGGTCCGGCAAGGTCAAGCAGCGCGTGACCATCGACGAGTACGGACTCGAGATGCCCCGGCTCGCCATCGCCGACGAGCTCGCCTTCATCTCCACCGAGGATCGCATCATCCAGGCCGATCTCCGCGAGATCCAGGCCGACCTCGAGGCCGAGCCCGAGCGCGACCTGCTGCAGGTGGATCCCAAGTGATGTGGTCGCTCCTCGTCGGAATGCTCGGCTGTGGCGGATCGAGCTCCCCGCCCGACCCGCCAGAGCCTGCTGCCGCCGCCCCGGCGCCGGCGCCCCCGCCTCGTCGGGTCAGGGCGCCGCGCGTCCAGTTCACCCCGCCCACGCGCGAGGTCTCCACGCCGGTCCCCGTGACCGACACCGCACCCGAGCTCGCGAACTCGCTCCGCCAGGTGCGCAAGCCGCTCGTCGACCTCGTGAACGCCTACGGTCGCAATCCGCAGAGTCCGTGGGCGCTCGCGCACGCGATGCTCGCGCTGGGGCCCGACATCGAGATCCCTGGCCACCACGGCCACCCGGCCGACTTCTTCGCCGAGAACTACGGCCAGCCCGTCCAGGTCGGGCAGGATCTGCTGTGGACCTTCCCCCCACAGCGCGGCGGCCAGCTCGTCGACGTCCACACCGACCTCTTGCTCAAGGCGTTCACCGAGGGCGGGCTCACCCCCGACCGTGAGGTCGTGGTCGCCGGTCAGCCCACCACGCTCGGCGCGCTGTACCGAAACAGCCTGTACCGGGCGTGGACCGAGAACGGCATCACGGGCTTCCAGGGTCGGGGGTTCAACGACGCGGCCTGGGCGCTGCAGGCGCTGACCGCGTGGGCTCCGACGCACCTGCAGTACCGCTCCGAGGGCGAGCGGGAGATGCGACTGCAGGACCTCACCCGGGGCATGCGCGAGGCCATCGCGCGAGACACCGCGAACCTCAAGGCGGCGGCCGCCGAGGGCCGCCTCGTCCAGAAGGATACCCGAAAGGGCTTCTTTGCCTACACCTGCGGTGGTCAGCACGCCATCCAGGGCCTGACCTACGCGGTGGCCCGGGGATTCGGCAATGCAGCAGACCGCCACGAGGTCTGCGAGCAGATCGAGCTGCTCGACTGGCGCACCACCCTCGAGCTGTCCACCGTCGACCCGATGATCGAGCAGGGCACCCCCGACATCAAGCTGCTGCTCTACGTTCAGCGCCTCAAGTACCTCGGGCACACGCTCGAGACCGTGCACAAGGCCGCGGCGATGGGCGTGTGCAAGCTCGACGAGCGGGACGTCACCGCGAGCCAGCGCGTGGCCCGCGAGCTCGTGAGAACGGTCCGGGAGCTCGAGAAGATGAAGGTGTTCGACAACATTCCCGCGATCGCGCGCAACCCGGGCTTCGACCGAATCCGCAAGGGCGGCGGACAGCAGGTGGTGCTCGACCTCATCGGCGACTCCGCCCACGCGGTCCGCGGCATCGATCTCGCGACCGGGCGCGGCGTGATTCGCTACTGATCGTCGGTAGCCTCGAGGGGCTCCTCGGGAAGCGGGTCGGGGCTCCCGGGCCGCGCCACCGGGTGGAGCAGCGCCCACAGCCCCGCGAGGCCACTGCCGCTCACGAGCAGCGCGCCCGCCACGAACCCGAACCCGCCGGTCACGAGCGTCTCGAGCGACACGCCGGCGAGGATGACGAAGAAGGCGACCGACATCCCGATCGCTCCGGCCGCGATGCCGAGCGCGGCGAGCACGACGGCGGCGGTGCGCAGCGACGGCGCCGCGATGCCGAGCACCGGTTCGTCGAAGGGACCGGCGCGCACCGCGATCAGCGAGGTGGCGACGAGCCCGAGATCGACGAGGAGGACGCCGCCGACGCCGCCGGCGCCGCCCGCGACGATGGTCCGCATCGACCCGCCCATCACGAAGACGGAGAGCACGATGGCCGCGACGCCACCCACGGTGACGACGGCCGAGGCGCCGAGACCCAGCGCCATCCACTGTGCGTGTTCCCGGGCGAGCTCACGGGGTACGCCGGTCATCGTCGGTCCCTCATCGGATGAGGTTCGAGGCTCCGGTGATGTGCTGCCACACGTCGGCCGCATCGTCGCCGAGGATGTCTTTCAGGTCGTGCTGCACCGTCGTGCGGGCGTCGCCGATCGTCTGCTTGTAGTCGGTGCGCGACACCTCCCCCCGGGCCATGTCCTCACGGGCCAGGTTGATGAGGTCGACGTACTCCTCGACCACGTCGTTCACCTCGTCCTGCACTTCGGGCTCGAGGTGTGCGGTGGCCTCCGCGGTGGCGGCGAGGGTGCGCTCCTTCCACTCCTCGCTCGACGCCTGACGAGCCTCCGTCCAGGGTGCGGCCGTGGTGGCGATGGGGCGCGACGGCGGGGGATCGAGGCGCTGCCGCTGGTACTGCTCGCCGTGCGCATAGCGGGCCACCAGATCCGGGTTCGCCTCGTCGGGCTCCGTCGCAGGACGAGTGGGGCGGGGCGGTCGCTTCTTGGCGGGGGCCGCCCTCGGGTCGCCCTCGGCGGGCGTGGCTCTGGACGGGGCCTCGGCGACGATCGGGGACGGCGACTCGCCCCGCGACGGCGAGAAGGCCCAGAAGGCCACGATCCCCAACAATCCGGCCCCGAGTCCCACGATCGGCCACGCGCGCATCGTCCCCTCCCGACGCACCAGGATAGCGGGCTGTCGAGGACCGCGCGAGCGTCGTGGCGCGGGCGCGGAGGCGTGCATGGCGGAGCAGAGCGAGCTCATCTTGGGCGTGGCGGGCAACTTCGCCGGGCACCTCGAGCAGGCCGGCGAGGCGCGGGACTTTGCCGGGCTCGCGAGCGCGGCGAACCGTCCGCAGGGGATGTTCCCCATCTACGTGCCCGGGTGGGATCACCGACTCGGTGTCTGGCCGTGCTCCTCCGACAAGCTCGTGCTCCCCGCCGAAGAGGTGAACGTGCAGCCCGAGCCGGAGATCGTGGTGCGCTGCCGGGTCAGCTACGACGACGACGAACCGCGGCGGGTGAGGCAGCTGAAGCCCTACGGGTTCGCGGCGGCGGACGACACCTCGCTTCGCCGGCCCGCGTCGAAGATCCACGAGAAGAAGAACTGGGGACCGCACAGCAAGGGTCTGTCGAGCCAGTGGATCGCCATCGACGACTTCGGCCCCCAGGGCGTGATGCGCCACTTCCGGCTCGCGAGCTTCCTCCTCCGCGGTGGGCAGACCCACCTCTACGGCGAGGACAGCGCGCTGTCCGACTACACGACCAAGGACCAGGAGCTGGTGGACTGGATGGTCGACTGCCTGCGCCACCAGATCGAGGAGGGTCCCCTCGACGACCTGTCCGCGATGGTGGCCCGTGCGTCCTTTCCCGACCAGGCCTTCGTCTTCGTCGGCTCGACCCGGTACACCCCGTTCGGCGAGTCCACCTTCGTGCAGGTCGACGACGAGGTCGTGATCGTGGCCTACGACGCTCGACTCACCGACCTGCTCGCCGTGCGCGACGCCGTCACCCACCACACCCCGCTGTCGAACGCCTCGGTGTTGCGTCGGCGGGTGCTGTCCGCGAGCTCCGTCCCGAGGAGGAAAGCGTGAGCGCTCCCATCCGTGTGCTGTTCGTCTGCCTGGGCAACATCTGCCGGAGCCCGCTCGCTCACGCCCTGCTCGTGCACCGGGTGCGGGAGCGCGGGCTCACCGATCGGTTCGAGGTCGATTCTGCGGGGACCGGCGCCTACCACGTCGGCGAGCCGCCGGATCCGCGGACCCGCGCGGTGCTCGCGAAGTACGGGGTGGCGTCGCTCGGCACGGCACGGCAGGTCACCCGGGCCGACTTCGAGCAGTTCGATCACCTGCTCGCCATGGACCGCGCGAACCTCGCCTCGCTGCAGGCCATCGCGCCGCAGTCTCTCGCGGCACGCGCCAAGCTCGTGCTCGAGCCCACCACGGGCGGTGAGGTGCCCGACCCGTACTACGGGGGCGACGAGGGCTTCGACCGCGTCTACCAACTCCTCGACGATGCCTTGCGCGCCTGGATCGAGCGCTGGACGGCCTGACCGGTGGCCGACCTGCAGAGCGTCTTCGACCACCTCCACTGGCGGCTCGCCACCCAAGAGGACACGCCGCAGGACTGGCAGGTGCTCGCGGATGCGCTGGGGGAGGCCGGCGATGCTCGCGCCGAGGAGGTCCGGCTCTGGCACCAGCTTCTCACCGGCGTGGTGCGTGGTCCGCAGGCGGTCGAGGCCACGCGGCGCCAGATCGCGATTGCGGCGGGCCGCCGTGACACGACACGCGAGATCCGGAACCACGGACTCGTCACCGGCATCAACCCGCTGTCCGTCAGTGCGCTGCCGCCTCGCCTCGACCCCGGGGAGTCGCTCGTCGACTGGTTGCGTCCCTGGCTCGATCACGGTCGGCACGAGCTGCTCGTGAGGCTGGAGCTCGAGCTCGGACGCCCCACGGACGATCACCTGGCCGAGATCTCGACCTACGCGCCGATGTCGCGCGTCCGCGCGCTCGAGCTGAACACGAGTCGGATGACCGGGGCTGCGATCCGCTCCCTCTGTGACAGCCCCCACCTCTCGCTGCGGTCGCTCGGACTCCATGCCCAGGGGCGGGGGCTGCGGTTCGAGCCCGACACCGCCCAGGCCATCGCCGCCGCCGGGTGGCCGCTCGAGCGGCTGAGCCTCCACGGCACCCCCTTCGACGACGCTGCGGTGATGGCGCTCGCCGACACCCAGGTGGCGCTCCGGTGGCTCGGCCTGATCACCGACCGGCTCCGCTGGCGGACCATCGGACACCTCGTGGCGAGCCTCCCCGAGCTCGACACGCTCGCCATCGACGTCGCCGAGGACCCCGGTCCCCCATCGGAGGAGCTGCCCGCGCGCGAGGGCGTGCTCGATCTCTACGTCCACCGCGGGGTGCAGCTCCATCTTGCTGCACTCGGCGAGCAGGCGTGGCTCCGGGCAGTGCGCCGCTTGTACCTGGTTTGCGGCCAGGGCGAGCAGGACGAGCTGGCGGAGTTGCTCGGCTCGGGGAACCTCTCCCGACTGGAGACGGTGGAGCTCGACGGGAGCGTGTCTCCCGAGGCGCTGGCGGCCCTGCTCGCGACCGCTCCAGGCCTGAAGGCCCTGCGCGTCTCGGGGGCGGGGCTCGGCGAGGCTGGAGGTCGGGTGCTCGGCGAGCATCCTCGACTCTCGGGTCTGGAGCGCCTCTGGCTGAAGGACACGGAGCTCGGACCCGCGGGAGCGGCCCACCTGGTCGGAACCTCGCAGTCGCTGTCGTCGCTCGCGCGCTTGTCCGTGTGGGGCGAATGGGGGCACCCCAACCTCGTGCGACTGGCCCACCGGGAGGACCTGCGGCCCGAGGTGCTGCGGCTCTACCGCATGGGTCTCGACGATCGCGATGTCGAGGTGCTCGCGAGCTCCCCGATCTTGTCGGGGGTGCGGGTGCTCGATCTGAGCCAGAACCACATCACGGTGCGGGGGCTGGAGGCGCTGGCGAAGAGCCGGTACCTCACGAACGTCGAGCGGCTCGCGCTCGGGGTGAACCCGCTCGGTCCCGAGGCGCTACGGATCCTGGCTGACTTCGACGTCTGGCCGACCCTTCGGGAGCTGGAGGCCCGGGAGTGCGGGATCGACGCGGGTCGACTGCTTCACACCATCGTGGAGCGGGGAGTGAGCCTGCAGACGGGGCTCGGCAGCTGGTGGTGACGCACGGCGGAGCTCTCCGAGCGGTCTTCGTCGAGTAGCGGCCGCCTCGGTGAACTGCATGCACCCGAGGCGCCTCTGTTCGACGGAGCACGTCACGGCTGACGACGCCGACGTCGCCGCTTGGTGCGTTGCCGTCGAACAGGTGCGAGCACCTGACTTCGCTCGGTGACCTCGGTCGCGACGTCCTCGGGTGAGACGATGGGGCGCGACGGGACCGTGGGCTCCTCGCCGTCCACGATCCGTATGCGTTCCGCGATGGCATCTGCGGCGAGCCCCTCATCGAGCGCTACGGAAGCGACGCGCGTAATCAAGCGCCGGATCTGGCCCATGCTCTCGGGATGGTGAAGGACGAGGTGTCGGCCACGGGAGGCGCGCGCGGCCCGATACTTCAGGAAGTCCTGGATGTGGTGCTGCAGCCAGCTCTCGGCCGCCGAGTGGTGGAAGAGGAGCCAACCACTGGCGCGCTCGAGGTACCACTGATGCCGCTCGGCAGTGTCCTTCCGCCCGAGCCCGTCGGGAACGGTGATGATGCGCAAGGTGCTGTCCGAACCGCGGGCTGGGGGGCCGATCGGCCCTCCCTCGTCACCGACGAACCACTCCACCCCAGCCGCACCCTCGAGCCGCGTGCGCAGCCAGTCCCGGTCGCGGCGAGTCGCGATCAAGAACATCGCGTCGTCGGGAATATCTCTACGCTTCGGAGCGGTGAACGCGCGGACACGATTCACGACGGCCCGATAGAGCCTCGAGGGAAGGTCTCGGACGATGGTGACCCGATGGGGGTCGGCGCTGCCGACGATCGACATCGCACGGATCGCGGCTTCGCCTCCCTGGGGAACCCAGCAGATCCGATGGAAACCCGGCATATCCTCACGCTCGCCGAGCACGCTCCACTGGATGGCCGACGTGGACTCCCCACCGCCCTCGGGCACGGTCGGCTGGTTGGTACCGAAGACGTGCACCGAGAAATCGCACTTCTTCGCAATGTCGCGGACGTGCTCCCGGTACGTCCGCGCATCGCGCACCGGAACGGCGGCCTGGGGAAGAACGAGGGCGCCCTGCGCGAGTAGCTCACGATGCACCTTGTTCCTGAGGGGAATGACGTCTTCGGTAGAGTCCGCCAGGTAGACCGTGAACCGGTGCCTGGGCTTCGACCCCTCGATGACACGCAGGCACTCCTCGATGTCGTGAACGACATCGAGGATGAGGGAGAAGTACTCCTCGGAGGCCTCCCACCACGGGTAGGGGACGGGCCTGCCATCGACGTAGCGGTAGAACTTCTTTGCAGAAAGGCTTCGAATCGGCTCCGGCAGATTCTCGGGCGGGACCGGCTCCTTCTCGACCCGGATGATTCGACGTTGGTCCTGCGGCTCGGCGCCCGTCAGGGCCCTGACGTGCTGGGCGAACTGCTCGAGTTCGTCGAGGCAATAGGGCGAGCGGACATAGCCATGGCCCACCACGGTCATGAGGAGTCGGGTGGCCCTTAGGGCTCGCGAGATGTGGGTGTGGATGGACCCGCTCGCCCGCAGCTCAGCCTCGTCTTGCCAGAAGCGCCTCTTTCGGGCCCGCATCTGCTCTACGAGGACACGCCGGAAGGTGGAGAACCAACGTTCGCCACCGAACTCCGTGTTGTCGTCGTGGCTGTAGCTGAAGAAGACGTCGAACTCATCCTCCAGCTCCGTCGAGTCGGGTTTCACCTGGCCCCCCTTGCTCCAGTGGGTCGTCACCGTTACCCGGCACGGGGCTCGGAGCCCGGATACCGGGAAGAGAGGTTGACTGTGCATCGCCGGTTTGTCAATCCGCTGCTCTTCACGTGGTTCACAATCACCGCGTGCGCCGCCGGAGAGTCTGTGTCGGAACGCGACGGGCCCTCGAAGCCCGCCGCAGCAGAGCACACCGAACCGGTGGCGCAACCCGATCCCGACCCGGTCGTGCCGCCGGAGCCCGCCGAGCCGGCCCCGGTTCACCCGCTGGTGATCGATGCACCCGGGAGGCTGGTCGCGATCGGCGACGTACACGGCGACCTCGCAGCCTTCGAGCGCGCGCTCGAGCTGGCCGGCGCGATCGATGGTCGGGGACGCTGGATCGGGGGTGATCTCACGGTGGTGCAGACCGGCGACCAGCTCGATCGGGGCAACGACGAACCCGAGATTCTCGAGCTGATCGATCGACTCCGAGCCGAAGCCTCGGCGACGGGCGGGCGCTTCGTCGCGCTGAACGGCAACCACGAGATCATGAACGTCGAAGGCGACCTTCGTTATGCTACCGACGATGGTTGCCAGGACTATGACGATCCAGGCGACCCTGGGGCGCGACGCACCAAGACGATTCGCAAGGGTTGCGAGGACCGTGCGAGTCAGTTCTCGGTGGGCAAGCCCTTGGCCAGGCGACTCGCTCGTCGACCCGTGGCCGTGATCGTCGATCGAACCTTGTTCGTGCACGGCGGCGTCGAGCCCTCGTTCGCCAACCGGGCGACGCTGCGGCGAGCGAACAACGAAGCCGCGAGCTGGATGTGGGGTGACCGAGAGAAGGCGCCGGCTGCCCTTCGGTCGAGGAAGGGGCTGGTGTGGTCGCGTCGGTACTCGGACGACGACGCTCCAGACACCACGACGGTCTGCCAAGAACTCACCACGGTTCTCGAGCGTCTCGATGTCGACCGGATGGTGATGGGTCATACCGTTCACCGGTCGGGAATCAACGCGATCTGTGACGGCCGAGCTTGGCGCATCGACACAGGTATGGCGGCCGCCTACGGCGGCCCCACGCAGGTTTGGCAGCTCGATGACGGAGTCGTGAACGTACTGAGGTAATTCACGGCGTGAATCCCGCACCTTGCTCACGTTTGGGCGACGTGACAACATCCGTGCGCAGGAGCGCAAGATGTTGGCTCGGCCGATCCAAAGCCCGTATCCGGGCCTCCGTCCATTCGAACCCCACGAAGGCCCCATCTTTTTCGGTCGCGAGGGGCAGGCACACGAGATCCTTGCTCGGCTGCACGAACGGCGGTTCGTCATGGTTCTTGGGCCCTCGGGCAGCGGCAAGTCATCCCTGGTGCGCGCGGGGCTGTTGCCGATGGTCCTCGGCGGAAGCCTCGAGGAATCAGGGCAGAACTGGCGAATCATCCTGCTTCGGCCTGGTCTCGATCCCGTACGATCCCTGGCCGCAGCGCTGATCGAGGGTGGCTTGGCGGGAAGCGAGCTCAGTGCAGACCTTCGCCTGGCTTCGGTGGAGGCCCAGCTGCGTCGCAGCTCGCTGTCGCTCCTGACCCTCTTGGAGGAAGAGGGCGCCAAGGCCGACGAGCGGGTGCTCATCATCGTCGATCAATTCGAGGAACTGTTCCGGTACTCCGATGATGGCACTCCGGAGCGCTGGGAGGCGGCAGATCACTTTGTACGGCTGCTGTTGAGCATCGACGACGTCGACCTCGACGACACCTACGTGCTTGCCACGATGCGGGCGGAGTTCATCGGGGAGTGTGCGCGATTCGACGGTCTTCCCGATGCCGTCAACCGGGGGCAGTACCTGGTCCCCCGTCTCAACCGCGAGCAACGCCACCTCGCCGTCGCCGGTCCCGCCGAGGTGTTCGGCTCGACGTTCACGCCGAAGCTCGTCAACGAACTTCTCACCGTCGGCAGCCAGGACGCGGACTATCTGCCCGTCCTCCAGCACGCGCTGCGCCGCACCTGGACGGTCTGGGCATCCGAGCCGAGCGGTGACCCCATCGACGAGGATGACTACCTCGCGGTCGGGGGCATGGAGGACGCCCTGGCTCGGGACGCCGAGGAGGCTCTGCTTCACCTCGACGATGACGAGATTCCGCTCGTCGGACGGATCTTCCAGACCCTCACCGTGGTCTCTCCGGAAGGGCACGCGATCCGTCGGCCCACGCGCTTTGGCCACATCTGTGAGATCGTCGAGGCCGAGCCTCACGAGGTGGAACGCGCGCTATGGCCCTTCCGGGTCGATGGCAGGGCGTTTCTGCTGCCGTCGCTGGACACCACGCTCGATGATGACGTGGTCATCGATATCTCCCACGAGAGCCTGATCCGGAAGTGGCCTCGTCTGTCCGAGTGGGTCGCCGAGGAAGCTAGGTCCTCCGAGTTCTACCGGCGGATCGTAGACGCCGCAGAGAGGCGCCGCAACCGCCAGGGCGCCCTGCTCGCTGGGGCCGACCTGACGCTCGCGCTGCGGTGGTGGCGCGAACGAGACCCCGGCCCCGAGTGGGCGGCCCAGTTCGACGGGGACTGGTCCGAAGCGCGGCGGTTCCTTCGACGGAGCCGTCGGTCCCGTTCCTGGCGGCGCTTCTTCCTCTTCCTGACTCCCCTGCTCTTGATCGCGGGGATTCTGGGATTCGTCTCCTATGACCGAGTCCGCCGCGCCCAGGAGGCGAAGGCGCGGGCCGAGGCCGCCGTGGCCATGGAGCGCGCTCGCCTGAAGGAACTCGAAGCCGCGGAAGCCGTCAAGGCGCAGCGCCGAGCGGAGGATCGCGAGAAGGCCGCGACTGCGCTGCGTTCCGGAAGAGTCGCGCTCGCGACGGGCGAGGGCGAAGAGGCGCTCGCTTGGTTCGAGCAGGCTCGAGAACTCTACGAGCTGGTCGGCGAGCCGAGAGGCGCCATCGAAGCCTCGATCGCGCAAGCCCGCGTCCTGGCTACCAACGACTCGGACGGCAACGAAGCGAGGTCGATCGTCGAGAGCGCGCTGGAGAGGCTCGAGAGCGTCGATGCGCCAGAACTGCTGGGACAGGCCTGGGAAGTAGTGGCCGACATCGCCCGAGCACAGGGCAAGAATCCCGAAGCCGATCGTGGATTGGTCAATGCGGCCTCCGCGTTCGACGAGGCGGCCGCGCACGCCGAAGAGGGGCGGGTTCTCGAAAAGCGTGCGGTGTTTTCTGCTGGCGACACGACCAAGCTACGACGCTACCGAGAGGCGAACCGTGCGTACAAGCAAGCAAATTCGGTTGTCGGCGTTCAGAGGACCGAAGAGCAGATCCGGCAGCTTACGCCCTGGGCCTACGTCGTCAACCTGATGACGGGTGAGTCCAAGCTGGTGCCAGGCTACAACGACGAGATCTTCATCGGTCGCTCGGACGCCGGCGACAACGACTTCCAGATCCCCAACCGAGCGGTTTCGCGCAAGCACGTGCGGATGATGAATCAGCCCGGCCTCGATGGTGGTCCTCCCACGCCCATCGTCTCGGATTTCCGCAGCCTCAACGGCACGACAGTGAACGGCTCCCTCATCGGCTACGGTGAAGACTATCTCCTGTCGGATGGCTACACCGTCGGGTTGGCGGGCGTTGCGGCGTTCCAGTTCTTCGAGCGCAGGCGCGAGGTCGAGCGGCCGCCCGACTTCCACGGAGTGTTGCTCTTCCCCGGAGGGCCGAGGTTCGTCACCGAGCCGTCGCTCGACGTGCACCTGGACGAAGCGGGCAACCTGGTCGTCGGTCCAGGACAAGTGGGGCTGTCGATGAGCTACACGCCCGAGTCCGAGTGCCTCTGCACGACACAGACCGAGGACGCTCTGCTCATCGCGCTCATGAAGAAAGGGGACTACAACTTCGAGTCTTTCGAGATCGCAAAGGACACGCCCGTCAACCTGATCGGGGTCCCCCTCTTGTTGATCGATCCCGGACGGTGGCCCGATCCTCGGTCGCGGCCTCCTCAAGAGGCGATAACGCCGCTGCAGTACATCCCGTTCCGTAGCCCTGCCGAGGGTGTGACCTGCTGCGAGCCGTAGGCCGCACGCGAAGTGGCCAAGCGACCAACCGCCACGCCCCGCGGACCCGAGCGTGAACACCACGGTGTCGGTCACGTCCGAGGAGCTGCCTTGGCCGCCAACCAAGATTCTTGACCTTGCCCCCTGCCGGAGCGATGAGCCCTACGAGGGCAGGGCAAGTGCGCCTCGCGTTCGAGGACGTGAGTTCCAGGTCCGTCGCTCTCGACGGCAACGGTCACTCGATCTTCCGACTCACCGGGAACGCCGTCACGTTCACGAAGTACACGCGGTCAGCGTCGGGTAGCTCGCTCTCTCGCGGCGGCGCGAGCGGGCCTTCTGCCGTGATCCGAGCCCCCAGAGCCTCCGCCGCGAACATCGCCTGGTTCTGGAGCTCGAAGAGCACCTCCCGAAACTCGCGTACGCGACCGGCCGGGATGGCCACGGAGAAGTGTAGGAATGCGGTGTCCCACAGCAGCTGTGGATCCTCGTTCTGAATGCGGTCCACGGTGCGGACCAGGAGCCTGTGACTCTCGATCTGAACCGTCTCGTCGAAGGGAATCGCGGTCTGGGGCTCGCTCTGTCGTGTCGCGTCCGCGGGACGGAGGCCGGCTGGCGTCTCGACCAGCAATCCCACCTCGCGCATCCGCTCCAGTGCCTCCGCCGCCTCCTGGGCGCTGATCGGGGGGTCGAGCGTCTCCGCAATCCACACCGGATCCGACCGGAAGCCGGGGCACTCGGCAAGGACCCCGATCGCGCTGAGCACCCAGGAGCGGCGGGAGTGCACCGCGTTCGAAGTGGGCCCGCGCAGTTCGGCCCGGACGTTGGCCATGGCGGCCCACGCCCGACGTCGCTCGTCATCGTCCCGGGCCTGACCGAGCCTGACGAGCAGCCCGAAATAGACAGCCTCGGTCTCGTCGAGCTCCATCACCCGACAGAACTCGGCCACTCGGGGGCCCGGAAGGTCGCGGCGCCCCGCGATGACGTGGGCGAGCACGCTCGGGTCACGAGTTCCCACGAGCCGCGCGAACAGTCGATGGCTGAATCGTGGGTTCACGCGCTTCTTGTAGTCGAACCAGTGGCCCAGGTAGATGCGGAAGTCCGCGTAGTCGAAGACACTGGGGGGCTGTGGGATCTCGTCCTGCGCCAAGCCAGCCTCGCTGTAGGCGGACGCGCCTACGCAAAGGAGGGAACGTGACTGATCGATGGCAGCTACGTCATGAGCCGGATCGGGACGAGACGAGCCCCCTCGACCGTCCTGGCCTGCGTACGGTCGGATCACGGAACTCGCCATGCTCGACACCGGACACGTCTCCCGACGGGCCCCAGCAAGCTTTGGGCCGCCCTGCATCTTCGGCTACCTCGACCACCGTGTCTTCCTGCGGGACTGGATCGACGCCCGCAAGCGCCACGATCCCCACTACAGCTACGCCGCTTTCGCCCGCGCCGGCGGCTGCTCCAAGGCCGCGGTCTCCAACGTCCTCAACGGCGCCCGCACCCCACGCCCCGACACCCTCGACGCCTTCGCCCGCGCCATGGCGCTCACCCCCGACGAGCGCAACTACCTCGGTCTGCTCGTGGACTACTCCGCCGCGCCCACCGTGGAGCGCCGGCGCGAGGTGCTCCACCGGCTCCTGTCGAACCACCGCTACCACCCCCCGCGACTCCTCGACGTCGAGCTGACCCAGCCCACCCGCCCCGTCGTGACGACGCTGACCGCGTCCGACACCGAGCTCCGTGAGTTCCAGGCGGAGCTCGCCAAGCTCCTCGACCGCCTCCTCACCACGTCGGAGGGCCCCATCGACGCCGAGCCCCGGCGCACCTTCCAGCTCGAGCTCGCGCTCCGCCCCCTCGACGCGGACGCCACCTCGTGACCCCCGCCGAGCGCGCCCGCGAACTCGCCGGCATCGACGCCGAGCCCGTGCCGCTGGCCGGAGGCGACATCTCCCGCGTGTTCCGCGTCCGAGACCGCGTCGTCAAGGTGCTGCCGAGCGCCCCCGAGGGGTTCTTCGCCGCCGAGGCCCGCGGGCTGCGTCGCCTCGCCCACGCGGGCGCCCCCGTGCCCGAAGTGCACGACGTCCAGCAGGACGGCATCGTCATGGACTGGCTCGAGCCCGGCCCCCCCGACTGGCCCACGCTCGGCCGCGTGATGGCCCAGCTCCACGCGACCCCCGCCCCCGCCTACGGCAGCCCGCACCCGCTGTTCCTCGGGCGATTCCCCTTCGACGCCGGCACCGACGACGATGCCACGCGCTTCCTCGTCGATCGTCGGCTGCGTCCGCTGCTCGCCGCGTCGCGACGGACCCTCGGTCCCGCCCGCGCCGAGCGCGTGGCCCGCTTCCTCGAAGGCCTGGACCTCCCCGCCGAAGGCCCTCGCGTCGTCCACGGCGACCTGTGGTCGGGCAACGTCCACCACAGCCGCCTCGGACCGACCCTCATCGACCCCTCGGCCCAGGGCGCCGAGCGAGCCTACGATCTCGGCATGATGAACCTCTTCGGCGGCTTCCCCGACGCGTTCTGGCAGGCCTACGAGGCCGAGCTCCCGATCCCGGCCGAGGTCCGCGCCGCGATTCCCGCCCACGAGCTGGTGTTCGTGCTCGTGCACGTGGCGATGTTCGGGGCTGGCTACAACGATGCGGTGGACCGGATCACCGGCGGATAGGCTCGTCGATCGGCCGCACCCCCCTGGACGAATGTGACGCTCTCAAGGTCGCCGGGCGCCTCGACGACGTCGGTCGTGCAGGCCACGAGCCTCCTCCGCCGAACTCGCTGGACCCCCGAGGGCGGCGCGTTCGTCAAGCCCCGGTCAACGATTGCCCCGACGGCGAGCGGGCCCGGCGATGCCTCGCGAGCCCGATACGTGGAGAGCGCACCGTGTCCTGGATGTGGCCGATGGACTTCGACGACGTCGAGAACCAAGCGCAGCCCGAGCTCGGCGACCTCACGGCCGAGCAGTCGATCGCCGGCTTCACCGTCCACCACCTCTACGTCGACGATGCCGACCACCCCCTCGGCGGGCGCTTCACGCACGACCACACGGGCTTCGTGCTGCAGCTGCTGCGCATCCAGACCGTGCCGCAGGCCTACCTGTGGGTCAACACGGTCCCGGTCGGCGACCGGGGCGAGCCGCACACCCAGGAGCACCTGCTGCTCGGCAAGGGAAACCGCGGCCGGGCGGTCGCGACCCTGGAGGACATGTCGCTCGTCACGTCGTCGGCCTTCACGTCGCAGCTCCGCACCGTCTACCACCTCCACACCACCGCGAGCCCCGGCGTCTTCTTCGACGTGCTCGACGCGAGGCTCGGAGCCCTGCTCTTCCCCGACTACACCGACGAGGAGATCCGCCGCGAGGTCCACCACTATGGGGTCCGCGAGGCCCCGGCCGGCGGGCTCGCCCTGGAGGAGAAGGGCACCATCTACAACGAGATGGACTCGAGCTTCCAGGGGCCGGGCGCCAACCTCTGGCGACGGGTCGGGCAGGACCTCTTCGGCGTCGACCATCCGGTCGCGTTCTCGTCGGGAGGCCTCCCCGACGCGATCCGCTCGCTCACGCCCGAGCACATCCGGCGCTTCCACGAGGCCACCCACCACCTGGCGAACATGGGCGCCATCGCGGTCCTTCCGCCCGATCAGCCGCTCGTCGAGACCCTCGAGCGACTCGACGGCATCCTGCGCGGACATCAACCCGACCCCACCCCCGAGGGCACGGCGTTCTCCACCGAGGATACGCTCCCCGCGCCGCACACCGTCGACGAACGGGAGCTGCACACTGTGGCCTTCCCGAGCGGCGACCCCCGCGCGGCGGGCTCCGTGCTGCTCGCCTGGCCCCCGACGCGCGACCTCGCTCCCCACGAGCACACCTTGCTCGGCGTGCTGCTGTCGGGGCTCGCCGGCAACGACAGCTCCACCCTGTACCGGGCGATCGTCGACTCGAGCACCCGGGAGCGGGACACCGGTGCGCGCAGCGTGTGGGCCTCGGCAAGCGACGACCTGGGCTTCCCGGTCTACTTCGGCGTGGCGGGCATCCCCGGCTCGGAGCTCGACGACGACACCGCCCGATGGCTCGCCGACCGCATCCAGCAGGAGCTGCGCGACGTGGCCGCGCTCGCCCCCGACGACCCCGGGCTCGTCGACCTGAAGCAGCGGCTCCGCGACGAGATTGTGGCCTTCCGGCGCTCGATCCGCCGCTCGATCAGCGCTCCGCCGGGCTTCGGGTTCCGTGGCACGAGCAGCGGCTGGTTCTCCCGCCTGCGCGAGATCGACGCCGAATCCGGCTTCCGTCGCTCGCTCACCCTGACGCCCCACTTCGACTTCATCGACGCGGAGCTCGCGAAGCCGGGCAACCCCTACGCCGAGCACCTCGCGGGTCTCGTCGAGCAGACCCCTCTCGTCTACGTCAACCGACCCGACCCGGTGCTGCTGGAGGCGCTGGGCGAGGCGCGAGCCGCCCGCCTCGACGACGCGACCGGTGCCATCGCCGAGCGGTTCGGGGTCGACGATCCGCAGGAGGGCCTGCGTCGCTTCAAGGAGGCCTACGACCGCGACACGGCCCGGCTCGAGGCAGCGGAGCAGGTCGTCACGGCCCGGTTCGTCGACGACCCGCCCATGGACTACGACAGCGCCCTCGACTTCGCCACCGGAGCGCTCGAGGGCGTACCCACGGTGCGGGGACGCTTCGACGCGATGACCGGCGCGGACGTACGGCTGTCGCTCTCGCTCGGGGACCTCACCGCAGACCAGCAGCGCTGGATCCCCGTCCTCGCCACCCTGCTCACCCGATCGGGGGTGGTGATCGACGGCTCCCCGGTCTCCTACCGGGAGGTGCGCAGCCGGCTCCAGCGCGAGGTGCTCTCGGCTGGCGCGTGGCTGAACACCTCGGCCCGCACGGGCCGGCTCGAGCTGGCCCTGCTCGCGTCGGGAACCACCCCCGAGGAGGTCGATGCGGCGGTCGGCTGGGCCGCGACCTTCCTGGATGCCCCGGACTGGCGGCCCGAGAACCTGCCCCGGCTCCGCGATCTGGTCGAGTCCTCGCTGTCGCGCCTCCAGTCGCGCATGCTCGGCCGCGAGGAGAGCTGGGTGCGCAACCCCCGCTCGGCGATGCTCTACGGCGACCAGCCCGCGCAGCTCCGCGCGTGGAGCTTCCTCACCCAGGCCCACGACGTGCAGCGCCTGTTCTGGCGGCTCGCCACCCCCCCGTCGGACGCCACGCTGCACGCGGTCCGAGCCCTGGCGCCGGTCGGCGAGCGGCTCGACCGCGAGGCGCTGCGGAGCCTGTTCCGCACGCTGTCCACGCGAGAGGGCGACGTGCCGGAGGCGGTCGAGGACCTCGTCGCGCCGCTGCTCGCGAGCGAGGACGAGGGCACCCGAACCCTCGCAGGCCACCTCGAGCGGGCCCTCGCCGACATCCCGGACTCGGCCCTCGGCGCCGACCTGCACTACCTGGTCCGCCGACTCGCCGCGGACTGGGCCGAACCGCCAGCCGACGCGCTCACCGAGCTCGACAGCATCCGCGGCGCGGTCCGTCACCGGGCGGGGGCGCACCTCGTGGTGAGCGCGGGAGCGATGGCCGACGACATCGACGATCGGCTCCGTCCGCTCCTCGCCCTGCTCGACGACGGCCCGCCTCCTGGCGCGCTGCCCGTCACCGACCACGTCGTGCGTCGTCGCCTCGCGGACCGGGGCGGCGACCCGCACGCCCCCAACTTCGGCCTGTTCGACCCCAACCGCCGCAGCGGCGTTCACCTGCACGCCGGCCCGGGCCCGTCCATCGAGTCCCCCACCGAAGACGCGGTGCTCGACCACATCGCGGCCAACACCTGGGGCGGCGGCGGCGCTCACGGCCTGTTCATGGCGACGTGGGGAGCGGGCCTCGCCTACAGCAACGGCGTGAGCACCAACCTCGACACCGCCCGCACGCACTACTACGCCGAGCGGTGCCCCTCGCTCGGCCAGACCATGGACTTCGTGATCGACGAGCTGAAGAACGCCCGGGTCACCCCTGCCATCGCGGAGTACGCGATCGCCCAGGGCTTCTCGAGCCGTGCCGCGAGCGACTACGGCAGCCGCACCGCGTCGATGGCCCGGGATCTGCTCGACGACCGAGGACCGGAGCGCATTCGGGCCTTCCGAGAGGCGGTGCTCGCCCAACGCGACCGCCCCGACCTCGTCGACCGGCTGCAGGAGCGCCTGTTGACGGTCTACGCGGGGACCCTGCCGGGGCTCGGCGACCGGCCCGTCCTGTCGCTGGTCATCGGCGACGACCGGCAGCTCGACGAGTGGGCGGCGTGGCTCGAGACCCACGACGCCGGCCCCCTGCAGCGCCTCTACCCGCGCGACTTCTGGATCGTCGAGCCCGACTGACCCGGCCCGAGCCTGCCGTCGAGCGCCTGGTTGGCGGTGTAGGTCGCGGCGTTCACCACCTCGTTGACGCCGCCGTTGATCGTGGCCACGTTCACCGGTCCCCCCACGCCCGCGAGCATCGGCCCCAGCACCTCTGCCGTCGCGAAGTGGCCGATCAGCTTGTACGCGATGTTCCCCGACGTCAGGTCCGGGAACACCAGCACGTTCGCCGGCCCCTTCAGACGGGAGAACCCGAACGTCGAGGTCAGGGTCGCGAAGTCGACCGCGGTGTCGGCCTGCATCTCTCCGTCGACCTCGAGGTCGGGACGCCGCTCCCGAACGAGCGCTGTCGCCTCGATGACCTTGCGGACTCGAGCGTCGTCCCGGTGGGCGCCGAAGTTGCTGTACGACAGCATCGCGACCCGGGGCCTCACCCCGAAGCGCTCCGCGACCGCCGCCGTGTTCAGCGCGATCTCGGCCAACGTCTCCGCGTCGGGATCGATGTTGACGGTGCAGTCGCCCAGGAACACCCGGTGGGAGCGAAACAACACCGCGTAGACCCCGGAGGCGACCCGAGACCCCGGAGCCACGCCGAGGACCCTCAAGGCGGGGCGCAGGGTGGAGGAGTAGGGACGCCCCGGACCGCCCACCATCCCGTCCGCGAGCCCCTCCTTGACCATGGTGGACGCGAACACGATGGGGTCCATCAGGCTGTCGCGCGAGCCCCCGAGCGACAGCCCCTTGCGCTGACGCGCCGCCCACAACCGGGACGCGAAGTCTTCGAAGTGTGGTGACTTCGCAGGCTCGACGATCTCCACCTTCGACAGGTCGACGTTCGCCTCCTGCGCCGCGGCCTGGATGCGCGCGCCGTCACCGACGAGCACGGGGTGGCAGATCTGCTCGTCGATCAGGATCTGGGCGGCCCGCAGCACCGTGGGGTGGCTCCCCATGGGAAACGCGATGCGCTGTGGATCGTTGTCGCGTGCCCGCCGGATCAGCGGCGTGATGAGCCCCCGCGCCCGCTCGACGAGCTCGTGCAGCCCCTCCCGGTACCCCTCGAGGTCGGCGATGGGCGCCCGCGCGACCCCCGACGCCGCCGCGGCCTCGGCCACCGCGGGAGCCACGTAGAGCAGCACCCGCGGATCGAACGGCTTGGGGATGATGTAGTCCGGCCCGAAGGCGAGCCGCTCGACGCCGTAGGCGCGAAGCACCTGATCGGGCACGTCCGCCTTGGCGAGCGCCGCGAGCGCACGTGTCGCCGCGACCTTCATCTCCTCGGTGATCTTGCGCGCCCGGCAGTCGAGCGCCCCGCGGAACACGAAGGGAAAGCCCAGCACGTTGTTGACCTGGTTCGGGTGGTCCGACCTGCCCGTGGCCACGATGGCGTCCGGGCGAGCCTGCTTGGCCACCGCGTAGGGGATCTCGGGGTCCGGGTTCGCCATCGCGAAGATGAAGGGACGGGGCGCCATACCCTGCACCATCTCTGCCGTGAGCACGCCGCCGACCGACAGCCCCACGAACCCGTCCGCCCCCTGCAGCGCCTCGCCCATGGTGCGGGCCGGACCGTCGACCGCGAACGCCGCCTTGCTCGGCGACAAGCCAGGCCGGTCCTTGGTGACGAGGCCGCGGCTGTCGAACATCATGACGTTGCCACGCTTCAGCCCGAGCGCCTCGTAGAGGCGGGTGCACGCCATGGCCGCCGCGCCCGCCCCCGACACCACGAGCCGGATGGTCTCGATGGGCCGGCCCATCAGCTCGACCGCGTTGAGGAGAGCTGCCGCGCTGATGATCGCCGTGCCGTGCTGATCGTCGTGGAACACGGGGATGTCGAGCTCCTCCTGGAGCCGCCGCTCGACCTCGAAGCACTCGGGCGCCTTGATGTCCTCGAGGTTGATGCCGCCGAACGTCGGGGCGATCGCCTTGACCGCCGCCACCATCTCGTCGACGGTGCGCGCGTCGAGCTCGATGTCGAAGACGTCGATGTCGGCGAACTTCTTGAAGAGGTTGGCCTTGCCCTCCATCACCGGCTTGCCGGCCTCGGGTCCGATGTCGCCGAGCCCGAGCACCGCAGTGCCGTTGGTGACCACGGCCACGAGGTTGCCCTTGGCCGTGTACCGGAAGGCGTCGCCCGGATTCTCGTGGATGGCGAGACAGGCCTCGGCCACACCCGGGGTGTAGGCGAGCGAGAGGTCGCGCTGGGTCGCGAGCGGCTTGGTGGGCACGACCTCGAGCTTCCCTGGGCGCTCCCCGTGGTGGTAGCGCAGCGCGTCAGTCTCGTCGGACACCGGTCCTCCAGGTGTTATTCAGCTCTCGTTCGAGGAAACCAGGAAATCGCCGGTGGCCTCGCGCCACGGGAGGAAAGTCCGAGCTCCGCAGGGCAGGGTGCCGGGTAACACCCGGTCGGGGCAACCCGGAGGAAAGCGCAACAGAGAGCAGGGCGCCGCGTCGGATGGTGTCGCGCCATTCCGCGGTAAGCGTGAAAGGGTGCGGTAAGAGCGCACCGGCGTCGTCGGCAACGGCGGCGGCCAGGCAAACCCCACCTGGAGCAAGACCGAATAGAGGAGCGTTCGAGGGCGGCCCGCCCGAGCTCCCGGGTTGGTTGCTCGAGGCGACCGGTGACGGTCGCCCTAGATGAATGATTTCCGCCTGGGCTCGGAGCGATCCGACCTGGGAACAGAACTCGGCTTACGGGGTCCTCGAACCCGGTCGCCTCCGGGCGACCGGCGCCCTCCGGGCACCATCGACGCGACGTCGTTCGACGGCGGCGATCAGCGGCGCGTCGAGTACCCGTGCTCCGACCGCGCGGTCCTGGGCGAGTCGCAATCCACCCCCAGCCGTTCAGAAGGAGCCGGGGTCGAGCGGGTCGGTGCCATTTTCGATCTCCGCACCGTCCTCCACGCGGTCGCGATCCGTGTCGCGGTGTCGCGGGTCGGTGCCGTGCTCGTAGAGCTCGTCGAAGTCGTCCAGCCCGTCGGCGTCGGTGTCGGCGAGCAGCGGATCCGTGCCCAGCTCGGCGAGCTCGTCGAGGTCGGCGAGCCGATCGCGGTCGGTGTCGACCTGCAGCGGGCTGGTCCCGTAGACGAACAGCTCCTCGCGGTCGGTCAGCCCGTCGAGATCGGAGTCCTCGTACGTCGGGTTGGTGCCGTGGACCCGGACCTCGACCTCGTCCGAGAGCCCGTCACCGTCGGTGTCGGCGAGCACGGGGCTCGTGCCGAGCACGTTGACCTCTTCACCGTCACCGAGCCCGTCACCGTCGGTGTCGGGATGGTTGGGATCGGTCCCCAGCACGCGCTCGTAGTCGTCGAGCAGACCGTCCCCGTCGCTGTCCTGTGGTCCACACGCCACGAACCCGAGCCAGACCCACCACCGCATCATCGCCCCCCCCCGTGAGATGCCTCCTCGCCCGGGCACGCGTCACCTCGTCCCGACGCTCCCACCTTGCGGCGAGCGTACCGCAGGGAGCCTCGGCCGACGTCTCCGCTCGGTCACCCGGTGTTGCGCATGCCCTGGGCGATCCCGTTGGTGATGGTTCCGAGCGCGAGATGGATCGCCTCGAGCCCCGCATCGTTCTCGGCGAGCGCCCGCTTTCGGTGCAGCAGGCTGATCTGCATGAGCGACAGCGGATCCACGTAGGGATTGCGGAGGCGGATGGCCTCCTG
The DNA here is from genome assembly GCA_964655065.1 of uncultured Enterobacteriaceae bacterium. Lineage (GTDB taxonomy): Bacteria > Myxococcota_A > UBA796 > UBA796 > DRPG01. Next base: position 82,305 of record CAZZLC010000017.1, read on the forward strand.
AAGGGTCGGGTTGTCGGCGAGCAGCGCGTCGGTCCCGCGGATCGCGAGCACCGCGCGGACCACCCGGTGGTACTCGGCCTCGAGCTCCGCGAGGAGCGCGGTGTCGCCGCCGAGCTGCTCGACGTAGAGCCGCGCGATGGGAAGGTCCGCCTTGGCGCAGACCATCTCGATCTTGCCGATCAGATCGTCGAAGAACGGCCAGTCGCGAGCCATCGCCCGGAGATGATCGAGCCCCCCCTCGCGACTCGTCACCGTCTCGAGCGCCGTGCCCACCCCGAGCCAGCTCGGGAGCATGAGGCGGATCTGGGTCCACCCGAAGATCCAGGGAATCGCGCGGATTCCGCTCATGGTGCCGCTCCCGCGCTCGCGGTAGGCGGGCCGGGAGCCGTAGTGCACGTGGGCGAGCTCCCGAACGGGCGTGGCCCCGACGAACAGCCGAAACAGAGCGTCGTCGTCGTGCACCCGACCTCGGAACACCGGCAGCGCGAGCTCGGCGAGCTCGTCCATGGTGGCGCGGTAGGCCGCCACGTCGGCCTCGGAGACCCCATTCCGCCAGTCCTGGACCCCGGCCACGAGGGTGCCTGCCACGAGCACCTCGAGCGACCTCGTCGCGAGCGAGTCGAGCCCGAACTTCTGCGAGATGACCTCGCCCTGCTCGGTGGTCTTGATGGCCGTCCCGACGGTGCTCGGCGGAAGCGCTCGCAGCGCGCGGAACACCGGTGAGCCTCCGCCACGGCCCACCGTGCCTCCGCGTCCGTGGAACATGGTGAGCGCGACGCCAGCGTCGTCAGCCACCCGAGCGAGCGCCTCCTGGGCCTGGTAGAGAGCCCAGGCCGCAGGGAGCACACCGGCGTCCTTGGCCGAGTCGGAGTAGCCGAGCATCACCTCCTGCCGTTGACCCCGAGCGGCGAGCTGCCTGCGATAGACGGGGTCCGCGAAGAGCTCCTTCATGATGTCCGGGGCCGCGACGAGGTCGGCGCGGGTCTCGAACAACGGCACGACGTCGATGCGGGACACCGCGTTGGGCGCTGCGAGGTCGACGAGACCGGCCTCGCGGGCGAGCAGCAGCGTGCGCCTGACGTCGTCGGCGCTCGCGGCCATGGACAGGACGAAGGTGCTGGCAGCCTCCTCGCCGAGCTCGCGCTGCACCTGGTCCATGGCGGCAAACACGTCGAGGGTACGCTTCGCGTCGGCGGGAAGCTCCAGATGAGGGCCGACGAGCGGGCGCCGGCCTCGAAGCTCGGCCGAGAGCGCGGCGCTGTCGAGCGGCGGAAGGCCGAGGGCATCGGCGATGTCCGCGAGCGCCTGGCTGTGGACCGCGGAGTCCTGACGCAGGTCCATGCGCAGGCCAAAGAAGCCGTGCGCACGCGCCATGGCCACGATGGGCTGGATGCGCTGATTCGCCACGCGCTCGGCCCCCGCCCGACGCACCGCCCGGTCGACCACGTCGAGGTCGGTGAGGAAGCCCCGTACCTCGGGGTACGCGGCCGCCTGGTGAACCGGCGCGCCCGCGTCACGACCCTCGACCACACGCCGCGTCGCCACGATCCGCTCGCGCACGAGCGTCAGCTTGAGCCGGATGGGCTCGTGGGAGTCGCGACGCGCGTTGGCCTCCCACACCTCGGGGACGAGGTTCCGGTCGACGGCGATGCTCTGCTCCAGCGCCTCGTCGGGACCGGTGAGGTCGACCGACAGCGACAGGGCCCGGATCGCATCGTCGAGCGCGGCCTCGTAGCTCTGAAGCATGCGGTGGGCCCCCCGGCGCGCCGCAGCGAGCGTCACGCTGGGGGTCACGAACGGGTTGCCGTCTCGGTCCCCGCCGACCCACGTGCCAGGAACCACCGGGGTGGGGAGGTCGGCGAGCTCCACCCCGAGCCGTCGGGACAGCGCGCTGGCGAGCGACTGGGCCACGTCGACGGCCGCGTCCACGAGCCGATCCTGGAGGTACCACAGCACGGTGCTCACCTCGTCGAGCACCGACGGTCGATCGCGCCGTACCTGCGAGGTGAGCCACAGCACCTCGATCTCCGTGCGCAGCCGCTCCTCGATCCGCGAGCGCACCACCTCGGTTCGCGCCCCGTCCCGCTCGAGCAGGGCGTCGGAGACCCGAGCCAGCAGCTCGAGCACCGTGCGTCGCGTGGACTCCGTGGGGTGCGCCGTGAGCACCGGCCTGACGTGCAGGGTCGCCACGCGCTGGGCGACCTGGGCCGCGTCGAGTCCCGCGTCGACGAGCCACCCGATGGCGTCGTCAATCGAGGCAGGCACGGACTCTCCTCGGGCCTCCCGGTCCCGGTTGCGCCGCACGCGGTGGACCTGCTCGGCGGTGTTGATGAGGAGGAAGAACAGGGTGAACGCGCGCCCCACCACCACGACGCGCGGCAGCGGCCAGCCGTCGACCTGCGCGAGCAGCTGCTCGAGGGTGGGCGCTCCGACCTCACCGTGACGCCGGGCCCGGGCCTGGGTGCGCAGCTCCTCGACGGCGAGGAAGGCATCGGGACCCGCGAAGCGTGCGATCGCCTCGCCGAGCGCGCTGGCGACCCAGCGAACGTCATCGTGCAGAGGTCGGTCTTCGGGCCTGGTCAAGCGAACTCCAAGGGCGGCACAGCCGGCCCCTCTTTAATGTCGATACTTCTCCGCACCGATGCCTGACCAACTTCTGGACGAAGCCGTCGACGCGGTGGTGATCGGCAGCGGCCCCAACGGGCTCGCCGCCGCGGTGGCGCTCGCCCGGGAGGGCGCGAAGGTCGTGGTGCTCGAAGCCCACGACGAGCCCGGCGGGGGAACGCGCACCGCGGAGCTGACCCTGCCCGGGTTCCGGCACGACGTGTGCTCGGCGTGCCACCCGATGGGTCGGCTCTCGCCGTTCTTCCGCTCCTTGCCTCTCGACCGCCACGGGCTTCGTTGGCGCGACTCGGACGTCTCGGTGGCGCATCCGCTCGAAGACGAACCCGCGGTCCTGCTCCGTACCGACCCGGTCGCCACGGCGGAGGCCCTCGGCGTGGACCGGGACGCCTACCGACGCCTGGTGGAGCCCTTCCTGGACAATCCGCACGGACTGCTCGCGGACGCGCTCGGTCCCCTGCGGGTTCCCCGCCACCCCTTCCTGATGGCCCGATTCGGACTCCAGGCGATCCGCTCGGCCCGCGGTCTCGCGTCGGCGTGGTTCGAGAGCTCCCGGGCCCGCGCCCTCGTCGCCGGCTGCGCCGGGCACGCGGTGATCCCGCTGGAGGCCCCGGTCTCCGCGGCCATCGCCCTGATCTTCCTCGTCACTGGACACGTCGAGCCCTGGCCCGTGGCCGAGGGCGGCTCCTTCGCGATCACCCGGGCGCTCCTCGGCGTGCTCGAGGAGCTGGGCGGCCGGGTGCAGACGGGAATCCGGGTGACGTCGCTCGATCAGCTCCCGCCCTGCCGCGTGGTGGTGTTCGACACCGACCCGGGGCAGCTCGCGACGATCGGCGAGCCGCACCTCCCCGCCGGCTACGTGCGGCGGCTGCGCAGGTATCGCTACGGCCCGGGCTCGTTCAAGGTCGACTGGGCGCTGTCGGCGCCGATCCCCTGGCGGGACCCCGAGGTCGGCCGTGCGGCCACCGTTCACCTCGGCGGCACGTTCGACGAGATCGCGTTCGGCGAGCGGGCAGCGTGGGAAGGCCGGGACCACGATCGCCCTTACGTGCTGCTCGTTCAGCAGAGCGCCCTCGACCCCACCCGGGCCCCCGAGGGCATGCACACCGGCTACGCCTACTGTCACGTCCCCAGCGGAACGGCCCGGGACTACACGGGGATCATCGAGGCCCAGATCGAGCGGTTCGCGCCGGGATTCGAGGACACGATCCTCGCCCGGCACGTCACCTCTCCCCGCGACTTCGAGCGCTACAACCCCTCGTTCGTGGGGGGCGCGGTCACCGGCGGAGCCGCGGACCTCACCCAGCTGTTCACTCGTCCGGTCGCGCGACTGAACCCCTACACGTCGCCCAATCCGCGGCTCTACATCGGGTCGGCCGCGACGCCCCCCGGCGGCGGAGTCCACGGGATGGGCGGATTCTTCGCGGCCCAGGCCGCCCTGCGCCGGCTCGGGTCGCTGCCCGTCGAGCGGTTCTGAGCCTCACCGCGACGCGACCCACACCCCGTAGGACGCATCGTGGGCGACGCGCTCGACCCTGGGGAACGCGGGCTGGAGCCACCGGGCCGCGGGCACGGTCCCCGGCACCACGACGATCAGCGAGCCCTTGCGCTTCAGTCGCTTCGGAGCCACCTCGGCGAGGCTCGAGAGCACCGAGCGCTGCTCGTCCTTTCCGAGATGGAGGGGCGGGTTGCTCACGATGGTCTTCCAGGGACCTCCCTCCGAGGGGAGGCCGTCCGCGAGGACGAAGGTCGCGTCGGTCACGGCCGACGCCGCGGCGTGCAGCGCGAGGGGGTCGACATCGCAGAGGGTGAGCGCGACGTCGTCGCCCCGGCGCTGGAGGAACTGTCCGACCGGGCCCGCGCCACACGCAAAGTCGAGCACCGGCCCGGCGAGCTCGGGTAGGGCGGCGAGCAGAGCCGCGGTCCCCGCGTCGAGCCGGCCGTGGGCGAACAGGCCGGGGTACGTCGTGAGCGACAGCCCGATGCCCGCCACCGTGGCGCTCACCGACTGCGCCCACGCCTCGAGTCCGGGCTCCGGCGTCCCCGTCCGCCCCGTACCGAGGATCACCCGGGAGTGCCGCCGCGTCGCGAGCACCCGGGCCTCCTCGACGAGCTCGAGGACGCGCTTCTCTACCGGTCGAATCCCCTCGTCGTTCCCCCCTCCGACCACCAGGGGCGCCTCGGGCTTCAGGACGGCGACGACCTGGTGCAGCACGAGTCGGAAGGCATCCTTTCCCTTGGGGAGGCGGATCACGGCGCCGTCGAAGGGTCCCTCGGGGGGCGTCGTGGTCGCCGCCGCGCCGGCGAGGGCCTGGCGGAACCAGGTCACCGCACCCGCGGGCAGCGCACGCCGGATGCCGCCCGTGTGGTCGTCGACGACGAGCCAGGAGCCTTCGGGCGACAGCTCGTCGAGCGCGTAGCCGACCGCCTCGGCGACCCGCTCGTCGCGGGGCTTGGATGGGGCCATGGTGGTCTCCTGGGCGGCTTGATACGCCGCTTCATGCGCTGGCCGACCTGGATCGACGAGCTCCGAGAGCGGTACCTGGCCGACGAGGCGAACGTCTTCGTACTCCACGGCGCGGTCGCGGGCACCACGTTCGCGATCGGCGAGGAGCAGCTCGACTGCGTCGGCGTGCTTCAGCAGTTCCTCGCTCCCACCCGGCCGATCGTCGGCGTGCTGCGCCCCTGGCCCCACCCCTCTCGCCTCGAGTTCCGCGGGGTCATGGACCGCACGCGGTTCGAGAACCTGGTCAAGGCCCACGACTTCGTGGAGGGCCACGTCGAGCCGCTCCAGGAGACCGACCCCTCCGAGGCGCTCGCGCGGATCTGGCGCGCCCTCGACACCACGGGTACCGACCAGGCCTACCTGATCGTCGATGCCCACCGCATCGCTCCCGGCCACCGCAGGCGGGTGGACCCGATCCCAGGCGCGCCCGGGTTCCTCGAGTGGCCGCGCAACCCGGGCCTGCGGGCGTCGAACAACCTCGTGGTGCTGATCGTCGAGCAGCTGGACGCCCTGCGAGCCGAGCTCCTCGACGGCTCGGCGGTGCTCGAGGTGAGGCCGGAGGCGGCTGTGCCCGAGCCTGCCTCGATCGGCGAGCCCCCCGCGCTCGGCGAGACCCCGCTGCCCGCCTTCACCGACGCCACCCCGGCGAGCGTGGACCGCGCGCTGCCCGTGGCGCTCGACGACCTGCCCGACGCGCCCGATCCCACCCTGGTCCCTCCCGAGGAAGTCGAGGAGGTGTCCGAGCCGGCTCCGGACCCCGACTCCCTCGTCCCCGAGCTCCGCGCGGCCCTCGGGCGCACGCTCCTCGCCTACGACGCCCCCGAGCGCACGGCCCTCCTCCCCATCATGGACGCGACCGCCCAGGTGATGGCGAGCCACCGTCCCGACCGCTTCGGCGCCCTGAGCTTCAGCCTCGACGAAGACGGGAGCCCGACGGCCACCGGCGCGGGTGCGGCCGACTTCCTGGCGCTGTGGAGGGCCGACATCACGCTCGACGCGGCCGGCTCGATGATCGTGCGGGCCCTCGACGGCAACGGCAAAGGTGACGTCGACGCCACCGGGCTGCGCGTGCTGGCCAAGCGCGTGAGCAAGGCCCTCGGCGTGTAGCTCAGGGTCCGGGCGCCTCGATGGGAGCGGGCGCCTCGGGCCCGTCCCTCGTGAGCACGAAGAGCGCGAAGAACAGGCCGGTGAACACGCTGATGCCTACCAGCGACAGGCCGACGACGATCGCGGTGCGACGGTTCTCGTCCATGGCACCCTCGGTAACCTCGTCCGCGCGCGGCGAGTGAAGCCCGTCCGCCGCTGACCGATACGGGGAGCGGGAGGTTGCCGGTGCAGCAAGCACGTGCGTTCGTCGAGGAATTTCGGTCAGGCCACTACGAGGAGGCCCGCACCCTTTTCGAGAGTCTCCCCGAGGCCCAGCGGACCCATCCGATCATCCTCGAGATCGCCGCCAACGTCTACGCCCAGCTCGGCGATCCCGACGGAGAGGTCAGCCAGTGGCGGGAGCTCGGCCGGCTCCGCCCCTACGATGCCCGTGTGTGCCGCTCGCTCGCGACGGCGCTGCTCGACCACGACCGGCTGGACGAGGCCTGCGCGGAGCTGCAGCGCTTCCTGTTCGGTCAGCACGCCGATGTCGAGGTCGCCGGTCTGCTCGTCCAGGTGTTCCTCAGGCGGCGCCAGTACGGTGAAGCCATCGAGGTGGTCGAGGAGGTCCGGAGCCTCGCCGGCCCCGACGAGGCGGCCGCGCTCGTGGCGCTCGAGGCTCGGGCGCGCTTCCACCTCGACCAGCTGACCACCGCGCGCGCGCTCCTGGCCACCCTGGACCGCGAGCCGCCTGCGTCCGTGGTGGCCTGCCGGGAGATCGCGCAGACCTGGCGCACCATGCGCGACTTCCCCCAGGCGATCGCCTGGTTCAACCGGGCGGGAGCGCTGGACCCGAGCCACGTCGAGACGTGGGAGGCGCTGGCGTCCTGCCACGAGCAGAACCGCGACCCCGAGCGGGCGCGCCAGATCGCGCACGCGACCGCGGCGCGCTTTGGCTCGACGACCGGCATGGAGCGTCTGCTCGTTCGCATCGAGCACCAGGAGGATCAGCTCACTGCGGCGCGCCAGCGCGGTGAAGCGCTGCTGGAGCGCAGCCTGGCCCCGTCCGTGCGGCGATCGTTGCACCTCGAGCTCGCGACCGTCGCCCAACGCCAAGGCGACCTCGTCGGCGCCTTCGCCCACGCCCGCTCCGGCAACGAGCTCGCCACCATCGAGTTCGGCCAGCAGGGCCTGCTCCCGGGCCTGTTCACGGAGTCGGTCCGACAGATCGCGTCGCGGGCGCACATCGCGTTCGGTACCCCCGCTCGGCCGACCGACGGTCGCCGGGCTCCGGTGTTCCTCGTGGGGGTCCCCCGCGCGGGCACCACGCTGGTGCAGCAGATGCTCCAGGGGCACTCGCGCATCGAGACGCTCGACGAGACCGATCCGGGGTCTCGGATCCTCCGTCGACACTGGGCCAGTCACCCCGAGCTCGCGCCGGCCCCCTACCCCGAGCAGCTCGCCCAGATCGAGCCCGGCGACTGGCCGGGCCTCCGCGACGCCTACTGGGCCGCGGTCGCCGAAGACGGCGTGAGTGCCGAGACCCTGGCCAGCAACGCCGATGCGAACGGGATCCGGCTCGTGGACAAGCTTCCGCTCTCCATCGTGCGGCTGCACTGGTTCCGGCTGCTGTTCCCCGACGCGCTGTTGCTCACCTGCGTGCGAGACCCGCGCGACCTGGTGTGGTCGAACTACCTGCAGGACTCGGCGGCGAACCCCTTCGCGGCCGAGACCACCGACCTCGCCTCCACGGCGGAGCTCGTGGCCACGGTCCTCGAGCTGTGGCTCGCCTGGCGTGAGGACCCGCCGCTGCGCACGATCGAGGTCCGCTACGAGGACGTGACCACCGACCCGGAGGCCACGATGCGCCCGGTGATCGAGGCCATGGGGCTCGAGTGGGAGGCGAGCGTGACCACCCCCCACCTGCACTCGCGGCGCCGTCCCATTCGCACGCCGAGCTACCACGACGTCGGCAAGCCGATCCACGCGGGAGCCCAGGGCCGGTGGCGGAAGGTCCGGTCCCACCTCGAGCCGGTGCTCCCGCGGCTCGACGCGGTGGTCCGGAGGCTCGGCTACGCGCCCACGCTCGAGCCGGTGAGCTGACCGACACGGCCCCTCACACGGTGGTCCACACGGTCGAGGAGCACCCTCCACACGTCACCTGGAGGTTCACCGTGACCGAGACCGAGACCATCACCACCGCCTGGAACACCGTCCTCTTCGACAAGTTCACCCGGTTCCGTCACCTCGTCTGTACCGGGCTCGGTGTGCACAGCGACGTCGTCCTCGCCCGCACGCCCTACGCCGAGGGCGAGCACGTGCTCGACGTGGGCTGCGGGTTCGGCGAGACCACGCTCGACATCGCGCGGCAGGTCGGCCCCACCGGTCGGGTGCTCGGCACCGACTGCGCCGAGCGATACCTGGCCATCGGCGAGCGCGAAGCCGCCGAGGCGGGACTGGACAACGTCGGCTTCCTGGCCGCCGACACCCAGACCGACGATCTCGGCGGGCCCTACGACCACGCGTTCTCGCGGTTCGGCACCATGTTCTTCGCCCTGCCGGGAGCCGCGATGCGGAACGTGGCCCGACACCTGCGTCCCGGCGGAGAGCTCACGATGATCGTGTGGCGCAAGCGGCAGGACAACCTCTGGCTCTACGACGCCGAGGTCTGCGTGAAGGAGATCGTGCCCGTGGTCTCGCACGACGACACCGATCAGGTGCACTGCGGCCCGGGACCGTTCTCGATGGCGGGGCCCGACATGGTCAGTGACCTGCTGCAGAGCTGCGGATTCGAGCAGGTCCGCTTCGAGCGGCTCGACGGCGACATCTGCATCGGTCGCGACGTCGAGGAGGCGGTGGCGTTCGCCGAGGCGCTGGGGCCGGCCGGTGAGATCCTGCGCCTCGCTGGCGACGAAGGACAGCGCCTTCGCCCGCAGGTGCTCGACGCCCTCCGGGAGATGCTGAGCCGCTACGACCTCGGAGACGCGGGCGTCTGGGCGCCATCGAGCGCCTGGGTGGTCCGCGCCCGGCGCGCCCCGCAGAACCCCTGATTACGCCTCCGGCTCCAGCAGTGAGGCCGTCCACACCGTGTCGAAGCGGGCGCCCGCCTCCTCCTGGACCCGACGGACCGCCGCGGCATCCCTGGCGTCGTACTCGCAGATCATGCGTCGCCGGTCCGCCGACCAGGTGCTGCGAATCCACCGCACCCCGTAGATGTCGAGGCACGGCGCCATGCGCGCCTCGATCTCGTCGAGCTCGGCCTGGGTGAGCGGGGGCTCGAAGCTGCGTTCCACGACAAAGCGGGGCACGGATCCTCCAGAGCGCCGGCGTATCATGACCCCGACTCGCGATCCGCGGCCTCCACGAGGTCCCGCAGCTCCCGGGCGGTGACCTGGTCGAGCGCGTCCTCGACGTCGAGGTGGACGCGTGCCGGCCCGAGCCACCGCACCGCCGCGGGCGCGTCGTCGCGGGCGAGCGCCACCCGAGCCAGGTGGATTCGAGCCAGCACGTCGCTGCGAGTCCGCCCGCTCACCGCCGCGGCCTCGATGGCGGACCGGGCGTGGCGCTCGGCGAGGTCCAGCTCGCCCTGGACCAGGCGCCGGCCCGCGGCGAGGTTGTGGACCAGCGCGAGGTCGGACTGCGCGTCGAGACGTACGAGCTCGGCGAGCGCGGCGTCCAGGCCAGTCCCGTCACCGTCGGCGATGGCCGAGAGCCCCTGGGCGAGCGGTCCGGCAGTTCCTTCACCGAGCCGGGCCGCGAGCTTCGCGAGATCCCGGCACCAGCGCACGCACGCCGCCGCGTCGCCGGACTCCAGCGCCACCGTCGCGAGATCGGCGAAGAGGACGCCCTCGTTCCGAACGTCGCCCGCCCGGCCGACCAGTCGGGCCGCCTGCTGGAGACGGTCCGCCGCGCGGGCCGCGTCCCCGTCCCACCGGGCGAGGAGGCCCCGCCCCCACTCGAGCTCGGGCTCCTCGATCTCGAGGTCCCGCACGAGCCCCGCGGCCTCGTCGAGGAGCACGCGCGCGGTGGGGACCTCCGTCTCGAGGGTGAGCAGGCAGCGAGCGGTGTTCGAGAGCTGGCGCGCCGCCGCGACGGGGTCCGCCCGCCGGGCCGAGTCAGCTGCCGCGAGCGTGGTCTGCGCCGCGCGCGCGATGGCCCCCCGGTCCTCGTGGATCAACGACTGCAGGTAGTGCGCCTCGGTGACCAGCTTCGCGTCGCCCATCCGCTCCGCACCCTCGAGGAGCGCCTCGAGTCGAGTGTCCGTGTCGGGCAGCGGGGCTCGCTGCAGGGACGACACGGCAAAGATCAGCGGACGCAGCAGATCACGCTGCTCGTGGGGGCTCGGATCGGCGAGGCGCTCGAGGTGCCCGAGCCCGCGCCGGGCCAGATCGATGGCCTCCGCCGGGGCGATCTGGGCGAGGCTCCGCGAAGCCGCGGCGGCGAACGAGGTCGCGGCCAGCCGATGCTCCCCGCCGAGCGACGCCTGCTGGGCGACCTCGTGGGCGGGCGCCCCGGTGCGGGACAGCGCGCGGGCCAGCTGACGATGAACGAGCTGGCGACGCGGTCCCGAGAGGCGGCGATAGGCCGCCTGTCGGAGCAGGTCGTGGGCAAACACGTAGCCGTCTTCGCGAGGCCTCAGCACCCGGTGGCGCTCCAGGGTCTCGAGTCGCTCGAGGAGGACCTCGAGCTCGACGTCGAGCGCCGACTCGAGCCGGTCGACGGTGATGCTCGCGCCGAGGGCCGCCGACCAGCTCGCGAGCTGCTGGGCACCGTCGGGCAGACGCGCGATGCGCTGCTCGAGCGAGGCGAGCAGCTCGTCGCCGCCCCTCGCGAGCTCCACGAGCACGAGCGGGCTCCCTGCGGCACGCTCCACGAGCGCCGCCACCTGGCCGGCGGGCACGAGCGCCCGGGCGAGCTCGGTGGCCGATGCCGCGTCGAGCGGGCCGAGTGCGATGCGCCGCAGACGACCGGTGCGACGAAGCGACTCGAGGATCGGCGCCACCTCGGGACGCTCGGCCAGCTCCGTGGGCCGGGCCCCCGCGAACAGCCGCACCCCGTCTCGCTCGGACCGAGCCACGTAGTGGAGCAGGGCGAGCGAGCTCCCGTCGGCCCAGTGCAGGTCGTCGAGCACGACGGCGACCGGAGCCAGGTGCCGGAGCAGCGCGAGCGTGGCGCGGAACAGCCGATTCTGGTCGGTCTCTGACGCCCCGACACCCGTGAGGGGTCCGAGGTCGCCCTCCAGCGACGCCGGCCGCTCCGAAACGGAGGCCAGCGCGTCGACCCAGGGCCCCCAAGCCCGCACCTGCTCCGCCTCGAAGCCAGCCCCCCGCAGGACGCGCCAGCCCGCGGCCTGCAGTTCGTCGGCGACCCGGTCGAGGAGGCGTGACTTGCCGATTCCCGGCTCCCCGACCACCAACGACAGTGCTTCGGCAGCCGATCGCGCGCTCTCGATCGCCTCCTCGCGCCCGACGAAGGGGGCCCGACCTGCCCGCACCCCATCGGATGGGGCCGCCGGCGAAGGGCGGGACCGCTCCGACGGCTCGGGACGCGCCGCCGCGAGCTCCCGCCGGGCCTGCACCGTGGCCCCTGTCGGCTGAATACCGAGTTCCTCCCTGAACAGCGCACGACAACGCTCCAGCTGTTCGAAGGCCTCTCCGGTCCGACCGAGGGCAGCGAGGCTGCGGGCCAGCGCGGCGTGGGGAGCCTCGGACAGCGGCTCGAGGCGGACCCATCGTCGGGCGACCTCCACCGCGGCATCCGGATCGTCGAGCGCGCCCCACAGGTGCTCGAGGAGACGCTGGTGGAGACCGTGGGCAGCATCTCGCTCCGCCGACAGCCAGCTCTGCCAGGTGAGGTGCGCGGGAAGGTCCGTGCCCTCGAGCAGTTCCCCCCGAACGCGATCCACCGCCCGCCTCACCGCGTCGGGCGTCGCCGCACCGGGGTCCCGGGCCAGGGCGCGCAGCGCGTCGAGGTCCGACGGTGCGCCCTTCCACGCCACGTGGGTGCGGTCGGTCTGCAGAGCGTCCGATCCGACGGCCCGTCGAAGCCTCGACAGGCTCCACCGCAGGGCTCCCCGAGGGTCTTCGGCCTCGTCCCAGAGCAGCTCGCACAGGCGCGACCGCGCGTGCGCCCGACGGGTGACCACGAGGTACCCGAGCAGGGCGCGAGTCTTCCGCGACGTGGGGAGCTCCACGGGAGCGTCGTCCCGCATCGCTCTCAGCTCACCGAGCACCTCCACGTCGACCACGCGACCCTCCCCCGGCTGTCTGGAACATCGCCGGCTCCCACGGTCGACCCACGGTGGCTCACACGGGGTCGGGCGAGCTTGGCACTACCGAAACGGAGGACGAGTCATGAAGCTGTTCGTCGTGTTGCGACGCCAAGGTTGGCAGACGGCCGCGGATCTCGAGGCAGCAGCCGAGCGGTCCCGCGAGACCGGGGACGCCATGCCCGAGGACGTGCGATGGATCCGGTCCTATGTGGTCCAGGACGGAGAGAACCTCGGCACGGTGTGCATCTACCAGGCCACCGACGAGGCGGCGCTGCGCCACCACGCAGCGCGCGCCGCCATCCCCTCGGACGAGGTACTCGAGGTCTCCGACACCGTGGTCGTGAGAGCGGACCCAGGGCTCCCCGCAGTGCCCGACGAAGAGGTGCGCCAGGACCCGTTGTACTACTCGGGGTGATACGCGGCCGAACATGAACGCAAGGCTGCGGATTCGGGGGCTGTACGGCATCGCGAACGCGGGGTCGGGAAGGCTCGACCCCGTCGCGCAGGGGCTCGCCCTGCTGGAGGGCGGCTGCCGACTGGTCCAGCTCCGCTGCAAGGGGTGGGCGGTCGACGACATCGAGGCTGCCGCGCGGGAGCTCGGCCCCGCCTGCCGCCGTGCTGGCGCCACCTTCATCGTCAACGACCATCCCGAGATCGCGGCCCGGGTGGACGCGGACGGCGTGCACGTCGGCCAGACCGATGCCGAGGCCATGGACGCCAGGGCCGCGATCGGACCGGACCGACTCCTCGGCCGCAGCACCAACCACCCGGGCGAGGTGGCCCGGGCGCTGGAGCACGCCGACTACCTGGCGTTCGGTCCGATGTACGACACGCCCCACCTGTCGCGTCCCAAGTCCGTGCAGGGACCGGCGCTGCTCGCCGAGGTCCGCGCCCAGGTTCCTCCGGAGGTGCCACTGGTCGCGATCGGCGGCCTGACCCGCGAGCGGCTCCCCGCGATTCGGTCCGCCGGCGCCGACGCGTGGGCCGTGATCGGAGCCATCGCGCTCGCCGACGATCCCGTCGCCGAGACCCGCGCCTGGGTCGACGCGTCGTGATCCACTCGGTGATCCGGGAGGGCCCGACCCCCGAGGCCGTGATGGCGTACCTCGGCCCGAAGCCGGGCTGCGTGTGGCTCGACGGGGGCTCGGGGGCCGAGGGGTGGTCCATCGTGGCCTTCGATCCCGTCGATGTGGTGACCGACAGCCGCGGCTGGGTCGCCGAGGGTCGTGCGCGGGTGTCCCCGTGCCGCGGTCCCGTCGGCGTGCCGTTCGCGGGCGGCGTGATGGGGTATGTCGGCTACGGGGCAGGCCACGAGACCGCTCCCGTGCCGAAGGGGCCGTCATCGGCCGAGCCCGACGTGTGGCTCGGGCGCTTCGACGGTGCGCTGTGCTTTCGGCATCACGACGCGAGCTGGCACCTGACCGGCCCCCCAGCCCTCGTCGAACGCTACGCCGAGATCCTCGCCGAAGCGCCGCCCCAGCTCGCTCCGGTTGCCGCAGCCCCCGCTCCGACGGCCCCTCCCGAGAGCGTTCCCGCCAGTGACTACGAAGCTGCGGTCGGGCGCATCCTCGAGTGGATCCGAGCGGGGGACTGCTACCAGGTCAACCTCTCCCGGCCGGTTCGCGTAGGCATCGATCACGGAGGCGACGTCGGCTGGTCGGCCTACCGTCGACTGCGCTCGTTCGACGCCGCCTACGGGGCCTTCCTGCGCATTGGCGACGATCTCGACGTCATCTGCAACTCACCCGAGCTCTTGCTGGCCAAGACGAGCCGGCTCGTGGCGTCGGAGCCCATCAAGGGCACACGACCGCGCGGAGCCGACCCGGAGTCCGATCGCGCCCAGCGAGAGGCGCTGCTCGCGTCGACCAAGGACGCGGCCGAGCTGACCATGATCGTGGACCTCGTCCGAAACGACCTCGGACGGGTGGCCGAGATCGGCTCGGTCCGCACGGCCGGTCGGCGGCTGATGAGCCTGCCGACCGTGTTCCACACCTACCAGCGCATCGAGGCCACGCTCCGGCGCAAGGTGGACGCGTTCGAGGCCCTCGCCGCCTTGTTCCCGCCGGGATCGGTCACCGGAGCCCCCAAGGTCCGGGCATGTACGCGCATCGCCGAGCTGGAACCCGAGGCCCGGGGCGTTTACTGCGGCTCGATCGGCTACGTCTCCGACCACGGGCGAGCGGTGTTCAACGTCGCCATCCGTACTGGCGTGGTGCAGCGCAGCGTCGCCCGCTACCACGTCGGCGGCGGGGTGGTGGCCTCGAGCGAGCCGGCGGCGGAGTGGGCGGAGACCGAGGCGAAGGGCGCCGCGTGGGCCAGAGCGCTCGGCCTGTCCGCGCCTCACTCCTCCTCGTAGTCGTCGTACTCCTCGTCATCGAGGACCTCCTCGTCCTCGTACTCGTCGACCACCTCGTCGAGGTCGTCGAGCGGCTCCTCCTCCTCTTCGTCGACGTCGTCGGGCCCGCCGGCCGCCCGCGCCCGCAGCCGCTCCCGGATCTCCTCGCGTCGCCGCGCCCGCTCGTCGTCGGCGTCCGGGCGACGGAAGGTGGCAGGGTTCCGTCGGCCGGTCTGACGGGGGGGTCGACCGGGCCGCCGCACGCTCGGCCGGCCACCCGCGCGGCGACCACCGTCGGCTCGGCACGACCGGCTGTTCAGCCGGGCGACCATCCCGCGACAGGTGAAGGTGTAGGCACCGTCGTCCGGCGTCGCGCCGAGGCCCGTGCGCAGCATCGTCTCGACGAGCGAGAGGTCCTTGCTGATGTCGGACAGCTTCAGCTCGAGGTTGATCGTCGAGTTGGACAACGGGTCGCGCAGCCCGAACTCGCCCGAGATCTCGAGCCGGAACAGATCGGAGTCGATGACGCCCCGCTCGACCTCGCCCTTGCCCTCGTCGACCTCGGCCACGATGTCGAGCTCCTTGATCGGAACGTCGATGCCGAGCGGCCCGGTGGTGTCGCTCGCGATCTCGGCGAGCATCAGGTCGCGACCCGAGAGCGCGATGCGGCCGTGACCATCCGCCATGCCGCGCTCCCCGGCCGTCAGGTCGACGTCGAGGTCGACGGCTCCGGAGCCGACCATCGAGAATCCACCGAGCGACGCACTCACCAGCGGACTGCCGACCAGATCGGCGAGTGGCAGCGCGTTGGCCTCCACCTCGACGGTCGCGACCTCGATGGGCTGTTGGTTGCCCACGCGCGTACGGACATCGAAGTCCACCTCGCCATCCCCGAGCCGCACCGCACCAATCACGGACGGCGTCCGGGCGATCAGGGAGAACAGGTTCGTGCGCACCCACGCCTTCGAGACGAAGGCCACCGGGGTGTTCTCCTGATCCTCGCCGAGCCGCGCTCGACGCGACGGCTTCTGGCTGATCATCACGTCGCTCATCGAGACGCCGACCCACCAGGGCGCCGCCGAGGCGAGGTCGACCTCGTAGTCACGGCCGAGCACCGACGGCGCCTCCTTCTCGATGCGGGCGACCAGTGCATCAGACGGAAACGTCAGGTAGAACGTAGCGAAAAAAACGATGACCGCCCAGAGGGCCACCCCGATCCCGAACAGCACGTTGCGGGACATCAACCGGCCTCCCCGAGCTTGAGGACTTCGAGGTCGAGCGTCAGGTCCATCAGCTTGTCGTTGCGGCTCCGCACCACGCGAAAGTTCGCCTCGGAGACCGAAGCGGGGAACGGGCTCGTCTCGAGGTCGTAGAGGAAGCGGTAGAGCTCCTCCTGGGGCGCCCGGTTGATCTCGACCTTGTAGTGGGTGCGCTGCATGGTGTCGGACAGCGGCTCGCTCGACATCTCGTCGACCTTCCGGAGCTGCTCGGACAGCGAGTGCCGATTCGCGAGCTCCTCGACCCACGCCGTCACGGGCCGGTTGCTGTTGCTGCGAATCCGGTCCTCCTGTGCCTCGAAGCGGGCCCGATGCTGGTCGAGCTCGACCTTGAGCTCCTGCACCAGCACGAGGGTCTCGTTGGCCTCGCGCACCTCCTCGGCCTTCCTCTCGAGCATGCCATAGAGCATGTACCAGTACCCACCGACCAGCAGGACGGCGAAGAACAACACGAGGCCGACGAGCAGCATGCGGTCTCGAGCCGACAGCAGCTCGAGCTGGCGCTCGACAGCGGCGAGGGGACCGGTCTGGACTTCGATGGTCGCCATGGCGTCAGCCTTCCTCGTCTTCGGTCTCCTCGGCCTCGCCGAGGGGGATGGTGATCGGGAACCGGACCTTGGAGCCGCCCTGGCGGTCTTCCTTGCCCTTGGTCGCGTTGGCGAACTTGGTCGTCGCCCGGAGCGACTCCTCGATCTGGGCGCTCGACTCGAAGCTGTTCGTCTCGGCCCGGAACTGCACCGTGGTCCGGTTGATCGTGAGGTCCTGGAGCTCCACGGTGACCTCCGGGTGCGGAGGGAAGCTCTGGGTGAGCTGGTAGAGCATGTCGATGGTCGGCGGCACCGACTTGCCATCGCCGACCGAGTTCGCGAGGGTGGCCGCGTCCTCGGTGGCCCCGACCATGAAGAGCCGGGCCTGCTCCATCTCGAGCTCGGGCACCGTGCCCGCGTCAGGTCCCGCTGCATCGGCGACGATCGCCTGCACGGCCTCCTCGGCGGTGGCGAGGTCGGAGGCGAGGCTGACGTACTCCCAGGCGAACATCACGGTGGCCGCCACGGAGAAGAAGAAGGCCCCGGCGAGGCCGTAGGTGAGGGCCGCGCGGACGACGTTGGTGCCGCCGCGGTACTTGAACTCGCCGATGCGAAGGTCGATCGCCTTGTTCACGCCGGGGATCGTGGTGGAGGCGAGCGCGGCGGAGAGGCTGAACGGCCCGAAGGCGTTCTCGCCAGTGGGGTCCTCGGCGAGCTTGACGGGAACCCCGAGATCTTCCGACATGCGCTCGCGGAGCTCGGCGATGCGTGCCGACCCCCCCGTCAGACGGATCTCCTCGATGCTGCCCCCGATCCGGTCCTCCATCTGGATGAGCGTGGAGCGGACCTCGCCGATGAGCTGCTCGAAGCGCTCCTGGAGCTTGGCGCGGGCGGGGGCGGGGAGGCTCGGGAAGCCGGAGCGGGTCGGCGGGGGCAACGAAGACGCCCCGAGGCCGAACGACATGCCCGAGTCGGTCTCGAGCGGCGGGCCGAGCTCGTCGGGCTCCTCTTCGACCGGATCGGGAAGCGCGGGGATGGGCTCGTCGGCGACGGGCGGGTGGGTCTCGGTGGGCGACTCGTCCCAGTCGCCGTCGGTCACCGGGGCGACCACCGCCGGGTCCCGAGGAGGTAGGTTCGGAGCAGAGATCGCCGGCGGCGCCATGGCCTCGCCGTGCTTCAGCGCCTCGGCCTCGTCCCAGCTGCAGCCCGTGGTCTTGGCGATGGCCTGGGTGAACGCCCATCCGCCGAGCCCGATGGAGCGACACGCGCGCACCTTGCCGCCCTTGACGACCGAGACCGTGGTGTGCAGGTGGCCGAGGTCGATCACGGCGACGAGGGGCACCTTGCCGTCGCCGTCGGCCTCGTCGATCGACGGCTGGGTGGAGGCGCGCAGACGGCCCCAGGGCCCGTAGAGGTCGGCGTCGACGTGGACCGATGCCGGGTCGAGCCCGCGCTCCTGCAGCGCTTCGAGCCAGTCGCTGATGTCCTCCTTCTTGGCGAGCACGGTCACGATCTCGCTCTGGAGCTCCTGCTCGGCGATGCGCCAGCCCAGCACCATGTCGTCGAGGTCGAAGGGAACCTCGCTCTCGACGGTGAAAGGCAAGGTGTTCTCGATCTGGGTGGGATCGGTGAACGGCAAGGTGAGCGGACGGAACGTCGCGAGCGACGAGGGGAAGGCGAGGAGCACGAGGTCGGTGCCCGTCGGCTTGATCTCGGGCACGTCGTCGAGCAAGGCGTCGAGCGCGGCCAGCCGCTGCTCGAACATCGGCGTGGTCCCCCCCTGGGGAACCGGCTGGTGGTACCGCTCCTCGAGCGCCACCTCCCGGCCGTTGATCCGGTACGTCGCGACCTTGACGGCGTGTGAGCCGATGTCGACGGCAATCAGTCGTGGCAAGGGTGAACTCCTCGGCCCGTCATCGGACGTTCCAGTAGACGATTCGGCCGGTACCGCCATTCGTGAAGTCGACGACCATTTCGGCCTCGGCGCGCGCGTCGCCGACCTCGCCGACCGAGCGGATGCGGAAGACCTTGGATTGGCTCGTGATGTAGTTCGCGAGGTTCTCGGCGCGCAGCGCGATCGGGGAGCCCCCCTCGAGCGGGTTGGCCAACGCCTGGGCGAACTGCTCTGGCTGGCGGACGTAGATGCCGTTTCCGAGCGGCGGAGGCGGCGCCCCGCGCATCATGACGAAGGCGTCGACCGCATCCCAGATCGCCTGGTCGGATGGTGCCCCCTCGGCGAGCGCACGAACGAGCCCGAAGAGGACCGTCCGGTTCGCGGTGTTCACGTTGACCTTGCCGCTGCCGTAGACGGTGAGCTGCCTCCCGACCCGCTCCCACACGCCGTCAAGGTGCCAGCCCTCGACGAGCCGGATCTCCTCACGGGTGTCGAATGGCGCGTTCTTGGTGCGGTAGCGGGTCTCGTCGTCGCCACGGTCGTACAGCGCGTCCTCGTCGCCGCCCTGGTACAGCCGCGTCGAGTCCAGGTCGACCCAGTCCGCGAGGTTGGCGATGAGCTCCTCGCGCACGAGATTCTGGCGGTTCAGCCAGTCCTGGTGCTGCTCCTGCATGAACAGGGCGTTGAGCTGTGCGCCGGCTGCGTCCTCGAAGAGGAGGGCCCCGAGGGTGGGCGTCTGGAGCCCCCCGCCGATGTTGCGCACGTTGATGAGGCGCTCGACGTCGGTGACGGTCGAATTGAAGTCCCCGTCGAAGTCGAGGAACGAGCGCTTGGTCAGCGAGCTGCCCTCGTTGCGGGACTCCTCGATCTGCTCTTCCGTCAAGCCCCCGGCGGCCTCGATCTCCTCGAGCGACTCCGCGTCGGGCTGGTCCACGATGACCATTCGCAGGAAGCGGGTGTCGATAAAGGGAATGGCCTGCCAAAGCTCGGGGCTGTTCGAGCCCATCATCTGGGCGAGCTGCCCCACCATGGGGTTCTGCCCGATGGTCTGCGAGGCGATGAGCACCATGTGGTGGAACTGAAGCCCGCTCTTGGCGAGGTACTCGGCCGCGACCTCGTCGCGGTACTGGGCAGCCACGGTGGCCCGCTGGACGGCCACGTAGGTGATCTCGGTCACCAGGATCGACATGAGCATCACCGAGGTGATGGTCATGAGCAGGGCCACGCCCGCCTTCGAGCGCCGTCCACCCCGGTAGAACCGGTGCCGAACGGGTCCTCGAGGGCGGGTGAGCTCGTACCAGAGCCATGCCGCAAACGAGCGGGACGGACGACTCATCGACGACCTCCGATCATGGGGTTGACGACGGCGCCACCTCCGCCAGCCCGACCACCCCCCACCTGGCCGGGCCGCGCGCCGGCGTCGGACGACGGGCCCCCGGGATTCGCGCGATTATTGGGTCGGCGAGCCCCACGCCCGCGACGCCCCGGGGCCTGCCCCCCGGCGAACATTCCGGAGCCCTGGGTCGCGAGGCCCTGTGAGCCGGCGCCCGCGTAGCCCCCCTTACCGTAGAGCACCGAGTTGAAGATGCCGCCGGCCGCCCCGGCACCGCCCGCTCCGCCGCCGCCGCCCTGGTTGGACGCCGCCACGCCCGCCCGCGCTGCAAGTCCCGGCCCGAGCCCTCCGGGGTTCTCGGTGGGCATGCGGGGCGCCCACTCGAGCATCACCTGGGTCACGAAGGGCACGTCGACCGTGTCCTCGGGGTCGTTCGGGTCGGGTGCGATGAGCACCAGCGCGATCTCGACCGCGCGGGGCAGCCGATACGGCGTGTCCGACGAGCGGGTGTCCCACTCGTCCTTCCACTCGTTGTCCTGCTGGTCGAGGTAGCGGAGCGAGAACGAGCGCACGTTGTAGGCGAGCGGCCAGATCGTGCCCTGCTCGTCGGGCAGGTGGTCGATCCGCGGTGCCTCGCGGTGGTAGAGCGTGTAGCCCTCGCCCTCCTCGGACCGCTCACACCACACCGTGATCTCGGTCTGCTCGGCCTCGCGGGTGTCGAGGTACATGCGCTGGTGGTTGAGAGAGGCGAAGAACAGCTTGTCGGGCTCCTCGTTGAAGCCCACGAACACCGTCTGGTAGCGCTCGAGGTTCTTCGGCGGGTCGTTCGGCGTGAGATAGGCGAGCTGCAGATCTCGGCGGAGCTTCGCCATCACCACCCGGGCCGTGCGCACGGTCTCGTCGCGCGACGACAGGAGCTGGTCGAAGATCATGGAGTTGCGCAGCGACTCGGTGATGATGAGCGACATCACGAGCAGGATGACGGTCGCGACCATCACCTCGGCGAGGGTCATGCCCCGGCGGGAGCGCAGGCGTCGGGAAGTCATGGTCAATTGCCCAGCCCAGGAATGCCGGCGGGGGTTTGGCCCGGAGCACCCCCCGCCCCTTCGGCCGAGGCCACGCCAGAGGGATCGAAGACGTGGGTGGTCAGGATGACCTCGTTGCCTGCCTCCTCGGCTTCCTCGAGGGAGCCGCCCCACCACACCCGCACCCGCACTTCGCGTACGAAGGGCCCCAGGATCTCGGTGAGGTCCCCGGAGCCGAACCCGAGTCCGCCGAGCGCCTCGCTCACCATGCCTCCAATCCCCGCCATGGGGTTGGCGCCGCCATCGTCACCGCCTCCGAAAAGGCCCCCGAGCAGTCCGCCGCCGCCGTCATCGCTGCCGCCGTCGTCAGCGAGATCGCCAGCCTCCTCGGAGGCCTGGCCGATGATCGTGATGTCGACCTCGCGGACCGAGTACTCCCACTCGAAATCCTCGAGCTCCTCGCCGACGTCGAGGTTCAGGCCATCGCTGCCGTAGTCGTCGAAGTCGCCGCGCTCGTAGACGTCGCTGACCTGGAAGCCCTCGGTCTCGATCGACAGGAGCGCCTCGGTCATCTTCTGCTGGGCGAGATCGGTCGCCGTGATGCGCAGCTCGGCCTCCTCGGTGAGGACGACGGCGAGCGACTGGGTCTGTACGAGGATCACGAGGCTCACCGTGAGGATCGACAGCGCGATCATCACCTCGAGCAGAGAGAAGCCCCGACGAGCCCGTACCGATCGAACGTGATCAGGGGTCATAGTGGGAGATCCGGTCCTTCGAAAGGGAGGTCCTCGCGGATGTCGCGGACCTCGAGGAGCTCGTTGTGCAGGTTGACGACCCCCGACAGCGGCTCGACCTCGACGGTGTAGCCCGTGGTGGGGTCATCGACGCCCACGACGTGTACGAGGGTGTGTTCGGTGAACCCGGAGTTCATCACGTACGAGAACACCTGGAGGGTGTCGTCCTTGCCCTGCCCCTCGAGGACGTCGCCCGGCCGCACGAACTCGCCGTACTGTGGCGTGTACACGCCGGCGATGGCGACGTTGGGAGGCAGCTCCACCTTCAGCGCCCCGCCGGCCCCCTTGCGGGACTCGAAGGGCTGCCGGCGGCTGCGGTACCACTCCGCCTTCTCCTCCTCGGACATCCCGGAGAGCTTGCGGCGCACCTCCTCCTCCCACTCCTCGCGGCGCTCGGGGGAGGCGGAGATGAGGGCCCCGGGCTCGCCCGGCTCGACCTCGTAGCGGCCCTCGTTCGGGTAGTACACGATGCGGAAGGTGAGGTTCCGCATGACCGCCTCGTCGCGGAGGCGGCCATAGGTGTGGGCCAGCTTGGTGGCCGACGAGCGCACGTCGAGCGACAGGAACGTGCTCAACGACGGTGCGAGCACCCCGAACAAGAGGATCATGATGGCGACCACCATCATCACCTCGAGCAGGGTCATGCCCCGCCGAGAGCGCGCTCGGCGCCACCGGGTCTGGCCCACGAAGCGGCTCACTTCAGCTCGCTCCACTTGAGATCGGACGCCTCACCACTGCCGCCGGGCGCGCCGTCGGAGCCGAGCGACACGAGCTCGTAGTCGCGGCCGCTCACCGAGTACTGGAACTCGTTGCCCCAGGCGTCGGTCGGGACGTCGTCGTCGCCGAACGCCTCCTTGAGCGAGGACGGGAGCTTCTGCTTGTGGCGCATCTTGTAGACGGTGACCTGCGCGTCGATCTTGGTCATCGTCAGCTTGGTGGCATCGGCCTGGGCTTGGCCGAACACGTTGAAGATGCCGATGGCGAGGACGCTCGTGAGCGTCAGGATGATCGCGATGACCACCATGACCTCGATGAGCGACATCCCGCGCTGACGGCGGAGACTCCGACGCTGGCTCGACTTGAACATCGCCCGCGCGATCTCACGCCAGCGATCGAGTGTGTACTGCATGATTTCTCCTCTCTCGACTGCGTCAGCGCATCGCCGACATCATGTTCTGCAGGGGCAGGAGGAGCCCGAGCGCGACCAGGAACACCACCCCACCGACGGCGAAGATCATCAGCGGGGCGAGAAGTGAAGTCAGGGCCGTGATCGTGGCGTCGACCTGATCGTCGTAGGAATCGGCGACGATGGTGAGCATGCGCTCGAGCTCGCCGGTGCGCTCCCCGATTCCGATCATGTGCGTCACGAGAGGCGGGAACTCCCCCGACTGCCGCAACGGCACCGCGATGGACTGCCCCTCCTGGATGCTGTCCGACGCCTTGCTCACCGCCTCGCCGATCACCACGTTGCCGACCACCGCCTCCGTGATCTTGAGGGCGCTCACGATGGGCACGCCGGAGATCAGGAGCGTCGACATGGTGCGGCAGAACCGCGAGACCGACACGAGGCGAGCCATCTTGCCGAGCAGCGGCCACTTCAGCCGCCAGCGGTCCCAGGTGGCCCGACCGTTGTCGGTGCGGACCCACTGTCGCCAGCCGATGAAGATGCCCACGAGGACGAGCGGCACGATGAGGCCGGTCCAGCTCGTGAGCATGTCGCCAAAGAAGAACACCATACGGGAGACGACGGGGAGTCCGGCTTCACCGCCGGGCATCGACTCGAACATGGTGCGCACGCGCGGAATCACGAACAGGAAGATGCCCGCGAGCATGCCGGCGCCCATCAGGCCGAGCAGGATCGGGTAGGCGACGGCCGAGAGGATCTTGCCCTGGAGCTTGACCTGCCCCTCGGCGTAGGCCGCGAGACGAACCAGCACCTCGGCGAGGGCGCCGGACTTCTCGCCCGCGCGAACCATCTGTACGAACAGGTCGTCGAAGACCTTGGGGTGGTGCGCCATCGCGTCGGCAAGGGTGGACCCCTCGTTCACCCGCTCCTTGATCTTCGACAGGATGACCTTGAGCTTGGACTTCTCGGTCTGATCGACGAGGGCCGACAGCGCCTCGGCCATGGGGACGTGGGCGCCCACGAGCGTGGAGAGCTGCTGGGTCATGGTCGCGATGTCGCGCGAGGTGATGAACTCGAAGTACTTCTCGACGTCGATCTGCATGTCGAGAATGGACTCGCCCGACTTGCGGGTGCTCTTCTGCGACTGCTCGTGGATCTCGGTCGGGAACAGGCCCTGCTTGCGCAGCCTGGTGCGGGCGAGCTTGGCCGAATCGGCATCGATGATGCTCGATACGGCCTTCCCGCTGGCGTCGAGCGCCTTGTACTCGAAGACCGGCACGAATCACCCCAGCTCGGACGAAGTCACGCGCTTGATCTCGTCGAACGTCGTGACGCCCTGGAAGACCTTGCGCACCCCGTCGTCGAACAGCGAAAACATGCCGGCCTCCCGACCGGCCCTGGCGATCTGCCCCGATGGCGCGTTCTGGATGACGAGGCGTTCGATCTCCTCGTTGTTCTCGAGGAACTCGTAGATGCCCGTACGACCGGAGTATCCACGCTCGTTGCACTCGCCGCAGCCCACCGCGCGGAAGATGGTCGCGTTCGGGACCTGGGCGATCTGCTCCTCGGTGCAGCCGACCTCGGAGAGCTCCAGCGGATCGGGCTCGTACTGCTGCTTGCAGTAGGGGCACAGCGTCCGCACCAGACGCTGGGCGAGCACGCCGAGCACCGTGTCGGCGACGAGAAACGGCTCGACGTCCATGTCGGAGAGGCGAGCGAACGCCGTCGCGGCGTCGTTGGTGTGCAGCGTCGAGAACACGAGGTGCCCGGTGAGCGATGCCTGCACCGCGTTGAGCGCGGTCTCCGAGTCGCGGACCTCGCCGACGAGGATGACGTCGGGGTCCTGCCGGAGGAACGCTCGGAGCGCGGACGCGAACGTCAGGTTGATCTTGTGGTTCACCTGCACCTGACCGATGCCCGGCGCCTCGTACTCGACCGGGTCCTCGATGGTGAGGATGTTCTTGTCGGGGCTGTTGATCTCGGTGAGCGCCGAGTACAGCGTCGTCGACTTGCCCGACCCCGTGGGGCCGGTGACGAGCAGGATGCCGTGGGGCCTCCGGATGAGCTCGCGGAACCTGGACAGCGTGTCGCCGGCCATCCCGATCTTGTCGAGCGAGAAGACCTTGCCCTTCTCGAGGATTCGCATGACCACGCGCTCGCCGTGGCGCACGGGCACGGTGCTCACCCGAAGGTCGATCTCGCGCCCGCCGAACTTCCGGCGGATGCGCCCATCCTGCGGCAATCGCTTCTCGGCGATGTTGAGGCCGGCCATGATCTTGATGCGAGCCACGATGGTGCTCTTGAACCTCGACGGCGGCCGGATCGACTCCTTGAGCACACCATCGACCCGATAGCGAACCACGAGGTCACGCTCGTAGGGCTCGATGTGGATGTCGCTCGCTCGCTCCTTGATGGCCTGCGAGAGCACCGCGTTCACGAACCGGATGATTGGCGCTTGGTTGGGGTCGTCGCCGATCTCGGCGTCGAGCTCGAGGTCGTCGGCCGACGCGTCTTCCTCGGCCTCCTGGTCCGCCTTCTCGATGATGGCTTCGGCCGACTGGGCGGCTCGGTCGTAGGCATCCTGGGTCGCCTCGGCGAGCACGTCGGCCGGCACGATGACGGGACGGATGGGGTGACCGTAGAGCACTCGGAGATCGTCGAGGATCGCGATGGCATCGAGGTCCGCGATGCCGACGTGGAGCTCGCCGCTCGCTTCGTCGAGAAACAGCGGCAGGACGGCATTGTCCCGCGCGATGGTCGACGGCATCATGCGGATGTACTCGGGATTCATCCGCTCGACGTCGATCTGCTCGACGAGCGGATAGTTCGACAGTCGCGCGTAGGCCTGGGCCATCGCCTTGGTGTCGAACTCCTTGACCTCCATCGCAGCGCGTCGGAACGAGATCTCCTTCCGGCTCGCGACGGTCTTCGCCTTGGCCAGGGCCTCTTCCTCGACGCCCAGCTCCCGCATCGACTCGTCGATGCCTACCCGCCGGATGGCCATGGCTTCCCTCCCTACTCGCCCTTGGCGGGCGAGGCCTGATCGTCGATGATGAGCGGCTCGACGTCTTCGGGCAGCTGACCCGCGGTCGCGCCCGGCTCCTCGCTGCGCGCATCCAGGATCGCCGACTGCACCGCTGCCCGCGTATCGTCGGACAGCTCGACGCTCTGCGCCATGTCGAGGGGCCCGCGGTACATGGTGGGCTGATCCACGAGGTTCATGGAGTAGCGAAGCAGGTTCTGCAGCTCCTTGTAGAACTCGTCCTTGCTCCGGCCGTAGAAGCGCCGAAGGAACTCCTGCCGCTGGGCTTCCTTGACTCGCTGGATCTCGAGCATGTCCTCGGGTTCGTCGATGATGTGCGGAGTGAGGAAGATCATCAGGTTGGTCTTGCGGTCGCCCTGGGTGCGTGACCGGAAGAGCGAGCCGATGAGCGGCAGGTCGCCGAGCACGGGCACCTTGCTCTCGGAGACGCTCTCGGTCGAGCCGACGAGGCCGCCGACCACCATCGTCTGGTTGTCGCGCACCAGAGCAACCGTCTGCAGGCGCCGCTGCGAGGTGATGAAGCCGCCCCCCTGCGCGGAGACCGCAGCACTCTGGGCGCTCTCCTCGACTTCCTGGACCTCGACCTCGAGCTCGAGCGTGACGTAGTTCGAGCTGTTGATGCGCGGGGTCACCTTCATGGTGATGGCGACGTCTTCGCGCTGGAAGCTGATGACCGGCGACCCGAGGCTGTTGAGGCCGCTCGACGTGGGGAACGGGATCTTCCGGCCGACCGTGATCTCGGCTTCCTCGTTGTCGAGGGTGGTGAGGTTCGGGTTCGAGATGATGTTGGTGGACCCGAACGTCTTGATCGCGTTCAGCGCGATGCCGAACGCCGGGACGGTCAGCGTGTCCGCCGAGCCGTCGAGCGGGTTGATGATCGGCACGTCGACGCCCTCGCGGTCGAACACACCGAAGGCCAGTCCCGACAGCGCGTCCTGCGACAACCCGAGCGAGCTGGTTCCGAGCTGGGCTCCCCCGAAGCCGGCCGGGCCGGTCGTGGCGTCGGGGTCGCCGAACGGCGCGTGGAAGGCGAGGCCGAGCGACGCCGAGTCCTCGCTGGTCAGCTCGAGCACGACCGCGTCGACGAACACCGACTTGCGCTCGACGTCGAGGGCGAGGATGACCTCGCGAACGACCTTGTAGTCGTCGTTGTTCGCGATGATGACGAGCGAGTTCGTGTTCTCGTCGGCGGCGATCCGCATGCCCGAGTCGAAGGCGGCGATGACCCCCTTCTTCGCATCGTCATCGGGCTCGGGCCCGTTCGACGTCCGGTTGCGGTTGCGCTGGGCGAGACGGCGCTGGGCCGCCGTCTGCGCCTGGCTCTCCCCGCCCGAGCCCCCCTCGGAGAGCTCCTGGAGCACCGAAGCCACGTCCTCGGCCTTGGCGTTCTCGAGGTACATGACGTGGATCTGCGAGCCGGAGGTGGGATCGGTGTCGACGTCGAGCTTCTTCATGAGCTCGGAGACGGCCTGGTGGCCGTCCTGGTTGGCGAGCACGATGAGCGAGTTGGTCCGCTCGTCCTCGAGCACCTTGGAGATGTACTTGGCCTCGCTGCCCGCCGACACGCCCTCGTTCGTCTTGGGCTCGGGCCGGCGGCGCGAGCGCCGGGACGACCGACGGTTCCGGCGCACGCGGCTCGCTGCCGACTCGGGCTCGTTCGAGCTCTCCTCCCCGCCGTAGAGCTCCTCGATGATCGTCTTGACCTCGGCCGCATCGGCGTGGACGAGCTGGTAGATCTTCAGGGTCGACTTCGGCGCAGCGACGTCGAGCTCGTTCATCACCTCGTAGAGCTTGCGGATGTTCGACGCGGTGTCGGTGATGATGAGCGTGTTGGTCGGCGGGTACGCGACGATCTTGGCTTCGCTCGGCGCCATGGTCTGGATGACCTTGAGCATGTCGTCGACGCGGGTGTTGTTCAGCTGGATGAGCTGCGTGACGTAGTCGTCGCTCTGGCCGAGCTTGTCGCCGACCTTGCCGATCCGGATCGGCTTCTTGCCTGCCTCGGAAGACTTCACGACCTTGGCGGTGTCGTTCACGATCGACAGGCTGTAGCCGCTGACTTCGAGCGCGGAGAGGAAGGCCTCCCACGCCGCGCTGCCCTCGACCTCCTGGTTCGAGATGATCGTGACCTTCTGGTTCTGGAGCTCCTTGATGTCGCTGATCACGAAGTTGATCCGCTTGATCGGAGCAAAGAACAGGATGAGGTCGTAGATCGACGTGTCGGGACCGAAGGTCAGCGAGACCTTCGAGGCGCGGCTCGGGTCGGGCGCAACCTGGTCGCCGATCTTCACCGGGTTGGGCGGCGAGACGATGGTGGTTCCGTCCGAGCGCTTCTCGACGATGGGCTCCTGCCCGTGCGCGAGCGGCGCCCAGCCGGCGACGAGGAGCACGACGGCCAGGCACTGACCGAGTCGGAACACTGACCGATTTCCTTGGTTGAACTTCACGTCTTACTCGAGGGGCAGGGGTTGTGTCGTCAGCGGACGTCGTAGCAGAGCTCGACGGGCTTTCGCCGCCGGGTGATCTCGAAACAGAAGTTCGACTCGTTCTGCATCGTGTTGTAGGCGTTCATCGCCGCCTGAAGCGAGGTGAGCGGCTCGCCGTTGACCGCGTGGATGATGTCGCCGTTCTTGATGCCGAGCTGGTCCGCCAGGGTATTCCGCCGGATGGCCGCGAGCCGGTAACCATCGAACGAGCCGTCGGGGCCGCGGTGCAGCAGGGCTCGCCCGAGCTTGGTGATCGACTCCATGTCGTTGATGTACTTGTCGAACAGATCTCGGGACACGGCAAAGCGGTTGTCCCCGGTCTGCTGGACGCCGCTGTCGTCGTCGCTGTCATTGGGCGTCGTCGAGGCGGTGACGCGCTTGCCCTCTTCGTCGTCGATCGACAGCCACTCGAAGGCGCCGTCGGCACGCTCGAGCTTGACCTTCCCCTTGATGATCTCGACGATGGTGCGGTCGGCGAGCATGTCGCCGATCGAGTAGCCCTTCGAGTACGGCTCGTCCTCGCTCGCGATGAGCGCCGACGAGTACTGCGGATCGTTGGCGACGACCGTGCCGAGCAGGCGAACGCGAAGTGGCGTCTCCTGCGGCCCGACGGAGTCGCCCGGGGGGTCGGGATTCCAGCTCGCGATGACGTCGACGTCGAACAAGTTCCGCTGCATGATCCCGTCGAGGTACTGTTCCGCGGTGAGCACGGGGCTGGAGCGGCGAGGCTCGGTGCGGGTCGCCGCCACGCGAGGCTGGCCCGGCGCATCGTCCGGCGTCGGCGCCGCCTCGTCGTCAGTCGGCACGCCCTCGGGCGCGAGCTGGCTGGCGACGACCTGGTTGACCCCGTAGGCGCTGCCCGCCGAGATCAGCGTGGCCGCAGCCAGGATTCCCCCCATCAGGTTCGGATTCACGCATCCTCCGCCGGTCGACTCGACCCGTGCTCTTAGCAAGCGCCGTGCCATCAGCCCAGGTCCGAAAGTGGCTCCAGACCCCTCCCCAGGTCGGGCTCGTCCCGACAACCTGTCAGGCCACTGCGAGGTCCCCACCGACCGGTGACAGGTTGTCATCGGGAGGCCGAGGGGCGTGGCAGTTAAAGAACCCCTGATGGACGGCCCGAGCATTCCCGAAGCCCTGTTGTTGTTCGCACTGCACGACGAACGGGGCACGGTGCACCCCTCTGCCTTCATCGCGATCGACCACGGGCTGCGAGCCGCCGTGCTGGCCGAGCTTCGGCTCCGGGGCTTCGTGCAGACGAAGCGGGACGGCCAGGCGCGCCGCCACCCCGAGGCGTACGAGCCCCCGAAGGATCGCCTGCTCGCAGAGGCGTGGACCGCGCTGCTCGACCATCCCGAGCCGAGTCCGGCCGAGACCTGGATCAGGGCGCTCGAGGTCCTGCCCGACCTGCGGATGCGCCTCGCCCGGGGCCTCGCCGACCGCGGGGTGCTGAGGGCCGAGGGTCGGCTGCGCACCATGCTGCCGGAGCAGCTCACGTTCCCCCTCGAAGACCCGAGCGTGGAGGCGGCCCTCGTGGAGCACCTCCAGCACGCGCTCACCCTCGACGAGCGGGTGAGCCCTCGCGATGGCACGTTGATCGGGCTGTCCGTCGCGTGCCATCTGGAGCCGTGGGTATTCGGCGATCACGTGGAGCGGGCTCGCGCGCGAGCCGCGTGGGTGGCCGACCGAGACACCATCGTGCGGGCCCTGAAGGCTGTCGTGCAGCGGGCCGAGACCTGGGGAGGCTGAGTGAACCTGGCCGAGAACTTCCTGATCCCCCTCGCGCTCGTCCTCGGCTTCGGCGTCGTGGTGCTCCTCGGGATCTACAACGTGATCGCGGGGATCCTGTTCCTCAGGGAGTCGATCGACGGAAACGCGAGCGTCGTCGCCAAGGTGGCGTGGGTGTTGTCGGGGGTGGCGCTCGGCACCTGGTGCCTGCCGTGCCTGGGCACGGGTGCCGCGCTGCTCGCGATGCTGCTCGCCCGCTTCGAGCGCGATCGCATCTACGCGTCGAAGTCACCCCTCGCTTCGGCGACCCCCGTGCGCATGGCCCGCATCAACGGCGCCTGGTCGCTGTTGCTGCAGTTCGTGGGCTACGGAGTCGTCCTGATCGGCGAGCTCGTTCTCCTCTGATCGCGCGACCCAACGCTCCGAGCAACCGCCCGTTCAGCACCTCCACGAGCGCGTCGAGCTGACTCCACGTCAGCGCCCGGGCCATGGTCACGAGACCCCGCAGGGGAAGCTCGGACACCGTCGCCTCGGCGAGGCGGCGGAGCATGCGGTGGTCCGTGCCCTCGAGGGTGCTCGCGGCCTGGCGGGTCGCGAGACGGTACAGCAGGCCACCGAGCCAGGTCCCCCGAATCTCCCCGAGCGTCGAGTTGCGGTGGAACGGCCAGGGGGGAGGCTCGTCGGGAAACGGGCGCCCGTAGAGCTCCGCGAACGCGACATCGTCGGGCGGGGCCGCCGGATCGGGAGCTCTGTAGGCCCCCGGCACCCGGTCGGGCTCCACGACATCGGTCGACGCGACATCGATGCGCGCCCGCTGCCGGATGTCCCTCGACGACGCTCCGACACGGACCTCGTAGACGCCAGGCTCGACGCGGAAGCGGCCTCCGCTCCACACCGCGAGCTCGCGTCGCGACACCAGGAGCACGAGGTCCCGGGACTCCCCGGCCGCGAGCGCCACGCGGGCGAATGCCCCGAGCTCCTGCTCCGGGCGGTACACCGCGCTGTCCGGACGATGAAGGTAGACCTGGACGACCTCGACCCCGTCCCGCGACCCCGTGTTGGTCAAGGTCAGGCGGACCTCGACCCCCTCGTCGGTGTCGCGCACCTCGATCGGGCCGTACGCGAAGGTCGTGTAGGAGAGGCCGTGACCGAAGGGAAAGCGGACGTCGAGCCCCGCGCTGTCGAACCATCGGTACCCGACGTAGAGGCCCTCGAGATATCGCACCTGTCGCCCGTGCCGAGGCCATGCCCGATCGGCGAGGTGCGCGCCGACGCGATCGACGAACGTCTCGGGCAGGCGACCGGCAGGCTCGGCCATCCCGGTGAGCACGTCGACGATGCCCTCACCGACGGCCTGACCGCCGAGGTACGCCTCGACGACGGCCGCCACGCGTTCGGCCCAGGGCGCGGCCACCGCGGAACCATTGCAGAGCACCACCACGACCTTCGGACAGACCTCCGCCACGGCCTCGATGAGCGCACGCTGGTTGGCGGGCAGATCGAGCGTCGTGCGATCGAAGCCTTCTGACTCGAGGTGAGCGGGCAGGCCGGCCACCACGACGGCCACCTCGGCGCGGGAGGCCACGGCCACGGCTTCGGCCCGCAACGCGGGATCGTCGACGTCCCCCTCCGGGTACCCAGGCGCAAAGGGTACGTCGCTCCGCACCGCCTCGAAGGCCTGCCGGACCCCCACCACCTGGGACGGGGCGACCCCCGAGCTGCCTGCTCCCTGATAGCGGGGGTGCTCGGCCATGGTGCCCAGGAGCGCCACGCGCGCGTCCGCCGGGAGGGGCAGCACGCCGTCGTTGACGAGCAGCACGCTGCACGCAGCGGCCGCACGCCGAGCCAGCGCGTGTCGCGATGCCGCCGCGTCGGGCTCGGGAGCGAGGGGAGGGGCCTCCGCGAAGCGCGCCGCGGCTGCCGCGAGCCGTCCGAGCGACGCCACCACCTGGGCCTCGGTGATCGCCCCGGATTCGAGCCCCTCCTGCAAGACGGCCAGCTGTCGCGCTCCGGTCCCGGGCATCTCGAGATCGAGGCCCGCTGCGAGCGCGGCCGCCCGGTTCGAGACCGCCCCCCAGTCGCTGACCACGAAGCCCTCGAATCCCCACTCCCCGCGCAGCACCCCGTCGATGAGCGGGTGCTCCGTGGCGTAGTGACCGTTCACCAGGTTGTAGGACGCCATGACGGCCGCCGGCTCGCTCTCGCGAACCGCGATCTCGAATCCGCGGAGGTACAGCTCGCGGAGGGTCCGGTCGTCGACCACCACGTCGAGGACCATCCGGTTGCGCTCCTGGTTGTTCGCGACGAAGTGCTTCAGGCACGCGCCCACACCGGCCCCCTGGCAACCACGGACCCAGGCGGCCGCGAGCTCGCCGGAGAGCAGCGGATCCTCGGAGAAGTACTCGAAGCTCCGTCCCCCGAACGGGTGCCGCTTGAGGTTGAGGCCCGGGCCGAGGACGACGTGGACCCCCTGCTCCCGGGCCTCGAGCCCGATCGCGTGCCCGATCTCCTCGACGAGCTCCGGGTCCCACGACGCCGCCAGCGCTGCCGCCGTGGGGTAGCACGTCGCGGGAACCGGATCGGCGAGGCCGAACTCGTCGGCCTGACGGCTCTTGCGAAGCCCGTGGGGCCCGTCGGAGAGCCACATCGGCGGAACACCCTCGTCCGGCCATCCGACGGTACGCCAGACGTCCTGACCTGTCAGCCCCGAGAGTCGTGCCTCCACGTCTCGCCTCCTCCCTCGCCGGGGGCCCCTATCCTGCAGGGTACAGTCGCACGGGAGACCTGGTGGACGAACGACTGGACGCTGGCCGCAGGCATCTGCACGCCGGACGACGCGCGCTGGACGGCCCTCGCCCGCGAGAGGGTCGCCCGCACTTCGAGGCGGCGCTGGCCCGCTACCGGGATCCCGCGCTGCTGCTCGGTGAAGCTCACGCCCTGCGCGGGCTCGCCGAGGTCGATCTCGTGGATGGCGACGTCGCGTCTGCCGAGGCGCGGATCGCCGCCTCCATCGACCGCTACGACGAGGCGGCCTCGGCCGGCGACGACCGAACGATTCAGGAGGAGGCGATCGGCGGACGCGCCCACGCGAGGATCGTCGTGGCCCAGATCCGCCTGCGGACGGGCCGCCGTAACGACGCGGAGACCGTCCTCGCGGAGGTCGCGCGGACCCTGGATCGGCTCGGGGATCTCCGGGGTCAGGTCGACGTGAAGCTCACGCTCGCTCGGTGTGCGCTCGCCCGAGGGGCCCCCTCCGACGCCGAGTCCGCGATCCGCGAGGCCCTGGCTCGGCTCGAGCGGCTCGCGGACCAGCCCGGGCTCGTGCGGGCGTGGCTGTTCCTCGCCGAGGTGTGTCGGGCCGAACGCCGACTCGACGCAGCTCACCAGGCCACGAGCGAGGCGATGGGGATCGCGGCTGCGGTCGGCGATCCGCACCTGCTCGGGCGGGCCCTCACCGCAGTTGGCGCCCTGCGATCCCTCGAAGGACGGACCGAGGAAGCGGACCGCGCGTTCGACGAGGCGCTCGCCCATCTCGACACCCCCGACGCGCCGCCGGACGCCCTGGGACTCGCGCGCCTCGCCCGGGGTGACCTCTGGGCTCGTCGAGGCCGGGCGGAGGCCGCAGCGGAGCTCGCGTCCGCCGTGACGAGTCTCGCGTCCACGTCGCACCGTCAGGGCACCGCGGCGGGACTCCTCAAGCTTGCGGATCAGGCGCTGACCCACGGACTCGCGGCCTACGCGCTGGCGGTCGGCGAGGCGGCGCGCCAGTGGTGGCTCCCTCTCGAACCGGTGCGCGGGGTGGGGCTGGCCCTGCGACTCGAGGTCAAGGCCCTGGCCGAGCTTCGCCAGTGGCCCGCGGTGGTCACGCTCGCGTGGGTCCGCGCCGACCGGGCCGGCGACGTGCAGCCCGGCGCGCTCGAGATCGCCGACCACTATCGGGAGCGTGCCCCCCGTGCGCTCGTCGACGAGCTGGGCTCGCTGTCCCCCGAAGAGCGCTGGGAGCGAGCGGATCGGCACGTAGAGACGGTGCTGGGCCCGCTGCTCGGGTCTCTGGGCGTGGGATTCGACCAGCTCGGGACGCCCGGGGCCACGCAGCTTCTCGTGGAGGCCATGGCGACGACGACGCCTCCCACCGAGGCCGTCGACGACGGCGACATCCCGTCTCCGCCGGGCTATGCGCCCCCCGACTCGTACGAAGGGCCGTGAGCCCGAGCGAAGGTGACCCATGACCACCCCGTGCCCCCTGGCGATGGCCCCCGACGGCGACGGGGTCGCTTGTGGTGATGGTCCGGAGCTGCTCGTCTATCGGGGAGACGGCGCGCCCACCTGGCGGGAGCTCATCAACGGGGTGCTCGTGGGAATGGCCTTCGTCGGCGACGAGGTCGTGACCCTGGACGCCTCGGGCCGTCTGAGCTGGTGGTCGCGACACGACGGCGCCCCTCTCGAGACGGTCGAGACCCGCGACAACGCCCGGCGCCTGGTCGTCTCGAGCGACGGGGCGCTCGCCGTCGTCACCCACTCGGGCATCGTGATCGTCCCCGTTCAGGGACAGCCCTTCTGGCTCGACCACCCCGGCGCCACCGCGGTGTCGTTCGGTCCCGACGGCCAGTCGCTCGGTGTGGGCACGGACCAGGGCGAGTTCTCGGCCATCGACCTGCAGTCACGGCTGTCGTGGGGCCGCATCTCGCTCGGGGGCTCCATCGGCGGGGTGGGCTGGTCGAACGCGCTCGGCGAGTGGGTCGCCACCGCGGGCACCTCGCTCTACCTCGTCAAGGGCGACGCCCGGTCGCTGGGCAATCGGCTTCCCGTGCGGGGCCTGCTCGGGCGGCTCGCCGTCAGCGCCGAGGGAACCGTCGCCGCCGCGGTGGCGGGCAAGAGCGTGATGGTGTTCGAGCTGACGCAGGGGCGCTTCGCTGGCGAGCTCGCCCTCGACCGCGCGATCCACGACCTCGGGTTCGGTAGGGGAGCCTGGCTCGGTGTCGGCCTCGACGACGCGGAGGCCGCCTTGGTCGAGCTCCTCTCCGGCGAGCAGGGTCGCACCGAGCCGCACCCGAGCCGCACCCGCACGAGCTGGTCGGTCACCAACACCGTCGACCCGGGCATCCTCCAGGGGCTGGGACCGTCGTTCGGGGCCGACGTCGGCGTCGACCACACCAACACCTCGAGGCACGCCGAGGCGCCGCGGGGAGGCTGTCGACGCCGCGGATGCCTGTGGGGAGGGCTCCTCGTCGCACTCGTGATGCTGGGCTGCGTCAGCCTGGGCCTCGGCTACTACGCCGTCCAGCTCCTCGACCCGTCGCTACTTCCCGCCCTTCCGGCTCGGTAGGCGGGCCCTCGTCACCGTGCAGCGATCGGCGAGCAGCGACAGCGTCGCGTCCCCGATGCCAGGCAGCACGTCGAGCTCCGCACAGCTCGCGAAGGGGCCGTGGGCCTCGCGATGGGCCACGATGTCCCGGGCGCGGGACAGCGTGATCCCGGGCAGCTCGACGAGCTCGTAGATTCCGGCCTCGTTGATGTTCACCAGCTCGGTGTGGAGCGCGGGACCATCGGGCAGCTCGTCTCGAACGGGGCCGCGCGGCTCGGGCCTCGCTCCCGGCCCGCAGGTGATCCGCGAGCGCAGGGCCGCGAGCGTGGCCGGCCCCCACCCCGGCACCTCTGCGAGATCACCGACCGAGCGGCACGGGCCAGACTCCTCCCGCCAGAGCACCAGCGCGTGGGCCTTCGAGGGCCCGATCCCGGGGAGCGCGTCGAGCTGCTGGACCGTCGCTGCGTTGACGTCGAGCAGCGACTGGGCAACCGCGGTCCCGGCGAGCAGGATCGAGCTCACAGGGCGCGGACCCAGGGAGTGCGGTCGGTGTAGTTGTAGGAGACCGCCCAGGTACGGCCAGCCGCCCGGACGACCTCGTTGTGGAAGCCGACCGCGAGTGCGTCCGCCCCGAGACGCTCGAGCGTCCACCGGGTCCCCTCGCGGCGGGCGACGAGAGCGTCGTTCTCGTGCCCGTCGAAGTACACCACGCCGAGCGCGCCGTCGCCGTTCACGAACACCTCGGTGTCGGCGCCGCGCAGCGGGCCGTCGTCGACCACCTCGAGCGACCAGGTGCCCCCGGTGCGGACGGCGACCTTGAGGTCCTGGTTCTCTTGGTCGTGGTAGGCGACGACGAGGTCGTCACCGGCCCGCGCGATGGAGGGCCACTCACCCACGTCCGCCGTGCGGTCGACCT
Source organism: uncultured Enterobacteriaceae bacterium (assembly GCA_964655065.1). Taxonomy (GTDB): domain Bacteria; phylum Myxococcota_A; class UBA796; order UBA796; genus DRPG01. The sequence goes on from CAZZLC010000017.1 coordinate 118,576, forward strand.
CCGCCGCCTCGAACACGTTCCCGCTGCCCTCGAGCACCACGAGCGACTGGCGAGCCTCGTTGTACAGGGCGACGACCTCGACGCCGTCACGCGCGAGGAGACGGGTGTGCGACAGCCCGGCGGGTCGGGTGACGGGTTCGCCCTGGTCGTCGAGGGCATCCTGGGGGCGCCCCTCGTAGACCACGTCGGTGCGCCAGCCACCCTCGAGCAGCCGCGTGATCTTCACCGCGGCAGCCGGCACGTCGACGTGGGCGATGATGGGCCGGCCCGCCGGAGACAGCGCCATGCTCGCCCATCGGCCGCCGGTGCCCTCGACCGAGACAGGCTCCTCCCAATCCTCGGGACCGAGCCGGTGCGCGATCTCGAGCCGGTCGTTGGTGGCATCGTGGTACGCGACCCACACGGTGCCGTCGGGTGCGGTGCGCTGCGAGGTGTAGCGACCGACGTCGTCCGAGTCGTCGAGCAGGTCGCTCGAGGGGTAGCCGTCGATCCGCTCGTGGCGCCAGGTCACCGTCGCGCTGCCGTCGGCACCGACCTCGGGGGCGCCGACGGCGAAGCCGACCCCCGTCGCGACGGGATCGAAGTAGCTCATGGTGAGCTGAACCCCGTCGGGGGCCACGTCGACCGAGGCCCACTCGCCGAACTCCTCTGGCGCGGGGCCGCCCTCGATCGGCTGCTCCGGCTCGGGAAAGTCGAAGTCGAGGCCCGTCTCGTTGCCGCACTGGCACCCTCCCACGAAGGAGGCGACGAGCGCGATGACCAGGTGCGAGCGGTCCATTCAGCCCTCCGCGGCAGCGAGGCGCCTAGGGACGGGGGCGCCGGAAGTCCTGCTGTTCCAGACCATACTGCCGCATCTTCGTATACAGCGTCCGTCTCGTGATGCCAGCCGCCGTCGCGGTGTGCCCGAGGTGCCCCTGGCAACGCTCGAGCACCTCTCGCAGGTAGGCGGTCTCGACCTTCTCGAGCACGACCTGGGTGTTCTCCTTGAGGGTCCGGCTCGCGTCGACGGTGTACGCCGTGCCCGTGTGGACGGGCTCGGCACGGCGGCTTCGAGACCGAGGGAGCAGCGACGGGTCGATCCGCTGCCCGGGGCACGCGATGACCCACTGCGCGCACGTGGAGCGCAGCTGACGCACGTTGCCCGGCCAGTCGAAGGCCATCGCGGCCCGGAGCACCTCGGCGTCGACGATGGGCGCCTCGAGACCGTAGCTCCCTGCGATCTCGGTCACGAAGTGACGGATGAGCAGCGGGATGTCGTCGGTCCGCTCCCGCAGCGGCGGGATCCGGATCGGAAAGCCCTGGAGGCGGTAGTAGAGATCCTGGCGGAACCGGCCGGCTTCGACCTCGGCCGACAGGTCGGCGTCGGAGGCCACGAGCAGCCGGACGTCGCGGGTGATGAGCTCGCGGCGACGAGGCCGACAGAAGGTTCCGTCCTCGAGGAAGCGCAGCAGCTGGGCCTGAACCTGATGAGGCGCGAGGTGGACCTCGTCGAGGTACAGCGTGCCGCCATCGGCTCCGTCGATGGCGCCGGGGTGGCCTTGGGCGCTGCCGAACAGCATCTCGTCGAGGGAGTCGGGGTATGCTCCACAGTGCACGACCACGAACGGCGCGTGTCGCCGGGGGCTCTTCTCGTGGATGGCGCGGCAGATGAGCTGACGTCCCGCCCCGACCTCGCCCTTTACGAATGCCGCTTCGTGGGTGAGGGCGATCGCCTGCACCTGGTCGAAGACCCGGATCATCGCCGGGCTCTGGGAGAGCAGCTGGCGCACGCCGTGGGCGGTCGTCGGTGCTGGGGGCGGCGTGGCTTCGCGGTCGGGACCCGCCTCGCCCGCGTCGATCACCCGGTCGACGACGCGCTGCACGGCCCCCGCCTCGTCGACGACGCGAACCACGTCGGCCGCGCCCCGCCGCACGGCATCGACCACCTCGGGGACCCCCGGCGCTCGCGCCGTGGCCACCACCCGTTCACAGCAGGCGTGGAAGTCGGCGATCACCTGGGGCCCTTCGGGAACGTCGAGGCTCACGAGCGCGATGCGGGGCCCGTGCGTCTTCGCGAGCACGAGCCCCTCGGCCACGGAGTCGGCAACCAGCACGAGCTGGTCGTCGCGGCCGAGAGCCGACCGGAGGCGGTGGCGCATGAGCTCGTCGGGCTCGACGACCAACACGATGACCGGCGCGATTGATGGGCGGTCCTTCGACACCTCGTGCAAGCTCGTCCTCCGTTGCGGCTGCGGGACGTCCGGACATCGTCGCACGTGGATTCGCATCTGAGAAGGCGAACCCTGACGAATACTCGCGTCACCGGAGCTGAGGTGATTGCCTCGCTCGGCCGGGGTTCGCAACGTGGCACGGCACCGTTCGGTTGACAACCGATTGACGAGTGCCCGCGATGCCGGTGACCTACAGTGTCGCAACTCCAGTTGCCCGGAGGGGTACGATGGCCGACGACCCGCGGGAGCTCGCCCGCCGCTTGGCGGAAGAAGCCAAGGCGAAGCTGAAGTCTCAGGACGAGGATCCCCGTGAGCTCGCCCGCCGCCTCGCGGAGGAGGCGAAGCGGAAGGCATCGCAGGGGGGCACGGGGCCAGCGGCGGATGTCCCTCCGCCCGGCAAGCTCTCGGCCAAGGAGGCTCTGGAGCTCGAACGCCAGCGGCGCCGCGAGCGCGAGGCCGCGCCACCGTCAGCCCCCGCTCCCCCACCCCGTCCGGCCGCCGCTCCCACCGACGCGACCTTGTCGAACGAGACGACGTCGCCGGGGGGCGCAGGGAGTGTGGTGGGCGTGATCCAGGCCGCCCTTCCCGGAGCGAGTGTCGTGTTTCGGGCGCCCGTGACCCAGGTGGAGGTCGCCCGCGCGCTGTGGCAGTCCCACCTCGCGCGGGCCCGCCAGGAGGGCGACCCCCAGCTCGTCACGACCGCGACCGTGCTCCTCGACGCCCTCGGTCGAGTGCCGCGGGGCCAGCTCGTGGCAGTGCGGGCGACGGTCGGCGGTCAAGACTGGGCCTTCTGGGTCGACGACTCTCGCCAGACCCTCGTCGCGACGGCGTTCCCGGCCGAGGTCTATCTCGCGGGTCTGTGACTCGGCCGACGGTTGCCGCCCGGAGGGACGACCGTCGCCCGGTCACTCGAGGCGATCTCGAAGGGCCCGCAGCTCGGGCTCGTCGAACGTGTAGGTGGTGTTGCAGAAGTCGCAGCGGACCTCCGCCCCGTGGTCACGCTCGGCCATGTCGAGCAGCTCGTCGGCGCCGAGGGCGACGAGAATGGCCTGCACGCGCTCGCGGGAGCAGCGGCACGTCCAGGTCAAGGGCGAGCTCTCCAGCACCTGGAGGGGCTGGTCGCCGAGGCTTCCGAACGCGAGCTGGGTGAGGAGCTGCAGCACGTCGGCGTCGCGAACCCACCCGTAGCGCTCTTCGAAGGCCTCGGGCTCGAGCGAGGGGTGGTCAGGCTCCTCGGGGAGCCGCTCGAGCAGGAGCCCGCCCGCCTGGAGAATCTCTCCGTCGACGTCCTGTCTCACCCCGATGCGCAAGACGTCGTGGACCTGGCTCGACGTCTCGAGGTGGGAGGCGAGCGCCAGCTCGATGGTCGTGTCCTCCACCGACGTGATGCCCCGATACAGCTCTTGCTGGCCAAGCGCCTTGATCGCCATCAGCTGGCCGGTGAGCCGCCCCTCGACGAGCTGGAGGTCCGGAGGGGTGACGCGTACGCGCAAGGCGCCGTCGGCCCTCACGTCGGCGTAGAACGATGCTCGAGGGGCCTCCGCCTGGAGTTGGAGAGAGAGCTGCTCCTCTCCCTTGATGTGGGCCGCGTTGAGCGCGGCGGCCACGGCGGCCTCGGCCCCGATACGAGCGGCATCACGACCGAGGCCGTGGATGCGGCGCGTATCGCGGGCGGGAGCGGTCGCCTCGACGAGGATCAGGCGCACGGCACCTTCGTCGAGCAGGGCGCGGACGAGCGCGCCGGTGGTGGGTCGACTCATCTGGCCCGCCTATCGATACGTCGGAGCCGTTGCAATCGGCGTCAGAAGGCGACGCGGGCCGACGAACCTGGTCTGCTCTCAGTGTTCGACGCGATCGTCCAGCGCACCCCGAGCGGTGTCGTTATGCAGACGGGTCTTCAGGTGCCCATTCCCCGAGCCGCCATGACGAACGATCCGGACCTCGGCTACCGAGTCCTGCAGTCGTTGCGACGCATCATCCGCCGCGTGTCGTCCTACTCCCGGGTTCTCACCCGGGAAACCGGTCTGTCCGTGCCCACGCTGCTGTGCCTGCGGGCCATCGACGAGGACGATGCCGACGAGGTGACGGTCGCCCGCGTAGCAGAGGCGACGCAGCTCTCGCGCTCCACGGTCTCGACGCTCGCCGAGAAGCTCGTTCAGGCCAATCTCGTGACCCGGGTCCGCAGCGACCGAGACCGGCGGAGGGTCCACCTCGCACTGACCGAGGACGGCCGCCGCAAGGTCGCCGAGCTCCCCCAGCCTCTCGAGGAGCACTTCCTCGAGCGCCTGCGCGGCCTCCCTCGAGAGCGGCGCGAGGTCGTGCTCGAGGTGCTCGAACAGGTGGTGCACCTGATGGACGCCGACGACGTGGACGCGGCACCGATGCTGGTGCCCGACCACGAGATCAAGTCGAACTGAGCGGCCCGCGTCCCTCGCGCGCTTTCTGGATCGCACGCAGTCGCAGCTCGCGCCGCAGACCGAGGGCCAGGCTCAGGCACATCGCCACCAGCACGAAGGCGAACGGCAGCCCCGCGACGATCACGGCCGCCTGGAGGGCGCCGAGCGCATCGGTGCCCCCCCCGACGAGCAGCGCTGCGGCGATGAGCCCCTCCGCGACGGCCCAGAACACCCGCTGGGGCACTGGCGCGTCGAGCTTGCCCCCCGCGGTGATGCTGTCGATCACCAGCGAACCAGAGTCGGAAGACGTCACGAAGAAGGCGAGCACCAGTACGATGCCCACGAAGGAAGTCACCCAGGTGAGCGGCAGGTTCTCGAGCATCTGGAACATCGCGAGCTCGACCTTGCCGATGCCCGACGCCAGCGGCTCGACCCCTCCGGCCACCTGCTCGAGGGCCGTGCCCCCGAACGCGCTCATCCAGACCACGGTCAACGCCACCGGGACGAGGAGCATGGCGGTCAGGAACTCCCGGATCGTTCGTCCTCGACTGATGCGCGCGATGAACATGCCCACGAAGGGAGACCAGGAGATCCACCACGCCCAGTAGAACACTGTCCAGCCGTGAAAGAACGCCTCGTCCTCTCGACCGAAGGGCGAGCTCAGCGGCAGGAGGTGGGTCG